>CAZVHC010000009.1:0-25983 GCA_964627005.1 uncultured Desulfurococcaceae archaeon | reverse complement strand
ACAGTTCTAACAGGGTTATACCCGGATCTACATATACGCCATTCAATAGGCTTCATACCACTAGTATTAAACACTATATACTTATACCCATCATCCACTACAACAAGACCATTAACTACATATACACCCCTTCCAATACATGATTCTCTAGCAACATGTATTTCAGTTATTGATAATGGTATGGAGGATACAATAACCACTACAATGATCAGTACTGCCCTAACTAGATGACTATGTGAAACCACTACATAATATATTATTCTAGATAAATATGTAGCCATAGATACTACTAGTGTTGAAGCTGAAATACAGAGAGCAGGTGTTAAGAGAACTGTATACTGGGGCCACTTAATAGGCCATAATATAAGGAATAATGTGTATATAACAATCCATAGAGCTATCAATGGCTTCCTAAAAACAGTTATTGGTAGCCCAAGATACCCTAGAACAACAATCCATAAACCAATACCTATGAGGAATGCATTGGGATGCCATTTAATAGGTATATTCTCAATAATCCATATAAGCTGTTGGTATGGAGGATAGGGGTTCTTAGCTAATGTCCTCATAGAGTACTCGTGGTGATAGGTAATTGACCTATATAGTCTTGTATCATGTAAAGGCTTAAATGGATCAGACCATATACTAGGGTTTAGTATGTAGAATGAGAGTGTTAGGAATGTAATCCATAGGAGTAGGTAGGATAGGTATTTCCTACTAAATCTTAGTCCAATAATCCATTTACCCTGTTTCTCCTCAATATCTAGGAATGTTTTTATGAGAAGGTATATGGGGATAGCTATGACTGCAAATAGGCTAGTGTACTTTGAGGCGATCGAGGCTCCAGCAAACACTCCTGATAATAGTATCTTCTCAGAACTAAACCCTCTATCTAATACAATGAAGGCTGATACTGTAAAAAGTGTAGCTATACCGTCTAGATAGATTTCTGAACCATACTTGATCGATAATGGATCTCCTATATAGAATAGACCTGCCATTGGAGATACTATAGCGATTAGTATAGATATTATACTTGTTAGGAAGATACTTGTATATCTACCCACGATCAATGGATCTGTGGAGTTGAAGATGTTTATAGCTATCCCAAACAATAGTTTTGCAAGCCATGGATGCTCAATATTGTATTCATAAGATGTTAGACACGTAATATTTCCCTCTAGAAGGCATTTTCCAAGATCAGTTGATGCCTTTAGATAAGTTGGTTCATCAACGTCTATGGGGATATTATCTAAGGCATAGATCTTTATAGCTACTGTTGCAGAATATATTGTTATGAGTAAATAGATCATTATTAATGGCTTAAGCTTCTCCAATAACTTGTTTCTCCAGGTCAAAAACCCTACCTCAAGAGAGTGTTTTTGTAGATGCTATTATTAACTATATGGTTCCAGCGTAGATACAGTATATCTGGATGGATAAATAGATAAGGTAGAGCATAACCTAGATATTTATGTGGGAGTGGATAGACCGTGTACAGAAGATCAGGTAGGCATAGGAGACACTTTAGGGAGAGGGGATTCCGGGAGGAGCTTAAGGAAGAGACAGTCTATGTACTTGACTACCTACCCTTTGGAAACCCGCTTGACCGCTACCGTGAGTACCGTAACCGTCCCGTAGCACAGGTTATTGGCTCAAAATACTTCACGTTACTAGAGGTTGAGCCTTATCCAGGAATAGATCTTGAGGTTGGTGAGAAAATAGATCTTGTTCCAGAGTCTAAGGTTAGAAGGGTTATTGGTAGGATAAGCTATAATGACTTAACGAGTAATGCTAGGAGTAACCTTGAGGATATTATTAGGAGGATTGTTATGGAGAATGAGAAGATATTCGTAGAGTTCTTCAATAAGGCTGGGCCTATAAACATAAGGTTGCACTCCCTAGAGCTTCTCCCGGGTGTTGGTAAGAAGACTATGAAGCTGATCCTTGATGAGAGGAAGAGAAGGCCCTTTGAATCATTTAACGAGATCCAGGAACGTGTTAAGCTTAGTGATCCTGCTAAGACGATTATCGATCGTATAATTGTTGAGCTAAGGGGGGAGGATAAGTACTATCTATTCGTTAAACCCCCACGTCATGTTCTCGAATCTGGTGCTGTATACCTAGGTTATCTTGAGAAACTCCATTACCTATAGTAGGATATCTGTTATGAAGTCTCTAGAGCCCCCTATACATTCTAGGAGGAGATTATTTGAGTGGACAAGATCTTTTTTAAGGGACTATGATATATATCCAAGGGATAGGCTTAGCCAATCATTTCTAGTTAACCCCAGACTCCTTGATGAGATAGGTTATTGGATGGATCGGCTTGGTGTTAGGGTGGATGAGGCTGTATATGAGATTGGTGCTGGACTAGGTGTTATAACATATTACCTAGTAACTAGAGGTTATCGTGTCTATGCTATAGAGATCGATCATAGACTTACCAGTCTACTAGCAGTATTGTTTAGAGGCTATATAGGGGTTGTAGTAGTTAATGCTGATGCCCTAGAGATCCCGTTTACATCATCTACAATAGTATCTAATACACCATTCCATATATCATCCGATCTATTGTTGAAGATTGCTCGTTCAAACAATGTATATAGATCAATACTTGTCCTCCAGAGAGATGTTGTACAGAGAATCATTGCTAAACCCGGAACCAGAGATTATGGCCGTCTATCCATAATACTACAGGAGATATTTGATATAGAGCCCGGAGGGGTCTATCCTCCATCATCATTTTATCCAAGGCCTAGGGTTAGTGCACAAGTGGTAGTACTTGTTAGGAGGAAGAGGTATAACATGATCCATTATAGGCTGGAGGAGATTACTAGAGTACTATTTACTGAGAGGAGGAAGAAGGCATTGAAGGTGATCTGTAGAAAGCTTGGACTTGATAGGGAGTTTGTTAGGAGGCTAGGGGTTGATGAAGAGACTAGGGTTTATCAGCTTCCACCAAGTTTGTTTATTGAATTAGCACGACTTGTTTATGGAGGTTCTTAGTTGAAGAGGGTATTTATTACTAGTGATAAGTACATATATGTGTTTAATGGTGTTTATGAGCCAAGTGATGATACATGGCTATTAATGGATCTCATTGATCCGGAGACTATAGATGGTAAGGTAGTTGTTGATGTATGCTCTGGATCAGGGATACTTGGCCTATATGCATGGATTACAGGTGATCCTGAGAAAATAGTTTTCATAGACATATGTAGGGATGCTATCCAGAACATCAATTATAATATTAGGCATCTAGGTTTAGTGGGTAACTACCTTGTTCTAGGATGTAATCTACTTGATTGTCTTAGGGATAATAGTGTTGGTGTAGTGATTGCTAATCCTCCATACCTTCCTGGGTATAGGGAGGAATATATTGATCTCTATGGGGGTCCTAGGGGGTATGAGGTTATAGTTGAGTTGATCAAGGGTGCTAGTAGGGTTTTGAGAGGGGATGGTAGATTATACATTGTCTTCTCCACATTATCGAGTGAGGAGGTTATAATGGATTATCTGTCAAGGTATGGGTTTAAAGTATTTAGGAGGATTACTAGACATTTCTTCTTTGAAGACATAATAGCTATTGAGGCGGTTAAGAAGCGTTGAAGGTACGGGTAGTACTTGTTGAACCAGAGGGCTCTATAAACCTTGGCTTTATAGCTAGGTTGTGTATGAATTTTGATGCTGATGAACTATATCTTGTCAATCCAAAGGCTAGTATTGAGGAGGCTCTAGAGTATGCATCACATGCTAGAGACTATTTACTAGGGGCTGTTGTTAAGGGCTCCCTTGAGGAGGCTATTGATGGAGTTGACCTTGTTGTTGCTACAACTGGTAAGGGGGCTGGTAAGGGGGATTATTTGAGGCAGGCTGTTAGTGTTAGGGATTTCATAGACCTACTGGGACAGAGAATACCTGGTTCAATAGCTGTATTGTTTGGTAGGGAGAGTACTGGTCTTACCCGGGAAGAGCTTGGTGTTGCAGACTATATCGTCACTATACCTGCTAGCCCAAGGTATCCAGTGCTTAACCTAAGCCATGCAGTAGCCATTGTACTTTATGAGCTATTCCTATTCCGTGGTAGAAGGTATATGAATGTACCTTCTCGTGCTTCCCGTGGGAGGATTGTGGAGATTAATGCTCTCATAGATGATCTTGTATATAGGCTTGTACATGAGAGTAAGGCTTATAGGATAGCCCATGTCCTAAAGACTGTTATTAGCCGTGGAATGCCTAGTGAGTATGAGGCTAGACAGATAGTTTATCTATTGAGGAAGGTGTTACGTGGAATTGACTGATCTTGTATTCACTGTCAACCCTGGTATAGAGGATATTGTTGCTGAGGAGATTGTCTCTGAACTTGGTGGCCGGGTAGAGTATAGCTTGTTGAGTGGACGTGTATATCTGTATGGAGCGTATGGTGGCAGGTATCTCTATGAGAGAATATCTAGGCTTAGGACAGTGAATAAGGCACTAATACTGTTATGGAGAGGGGGTATTGGCAGGGATTACAATAGTCTTTTGAAAACACGTGATAGGTTATTGAGGGAGCTATCTAGTGTTGTGGACTACGTATCTCCAGAGACACCATTTGCTGTACAGGCTGAGAGAATAGGTGATCACGAGTATACGTCTATGGATGTAGCTAGAGTGCTTGGGGACGTGGTTATAGAGGTTACGTCTAGACATTATGGGCGTAGCCCACCAGTTGATCTCCGGAAACCATCCGTTATAATACATGCTTTTGTAAGAGAGAATGAACTAATCATAGGGGTTGTTTTAACGGGTCCTTGGAGTCTGCATAGGAGAGGCTATAGACTATACGATCACCCTGCAGCACTTAAGCCTACGTTGGCTGCTGCTATGCTGTATATTGCTGGTACTATGGATAAGCAGGTAATAATTGATCCGATGTGTGGTGGTGGTACAATACCTATTGAGGCAGCACTAATGCATGAGGATGCATTGATCATGGGTACTGATCAGAGTTTAAGGCATATCCGTGGTGCAATAGTTAATGCCTATGCAGCTGGTGTAGGTGATAGGATTATGTTTAGGAGATGGGATGCAAGAGAGATCGATAGGCTTGGGCTAGAGTTTGACCACATGATCCTTAATCCACCCTATGGTATAAGATACGGTTATCCAATGAGTATCAGAAGACTCTACAGGAAATTCATAGAATCAGCTTCTAAAGCACTAGCTCCAAGTGGAAGGATCACAATGATAACTACAGAGTACCATGTAATCCATAGGATAGCCCGTAGCCATGGACTAGAGATCGTGCATGAGAGGACAGTCTATCATGGAAGACTATATCCACACATAATAGTCCTTGAGAAAAGCCATTGAGTACATAGGTTCTAGGTAAAGATAAACATTATATAGGGTTATATAGTTCTAGGATACCTAGGATTGAGGGAAGGTGTATAGAGATGCCCCTAAGACCAGCTCGATGCTATACACACTTTAGTGGACCACCATATACTAGGAAGGAGTATATACCGGGTGTGCCACAGCCAAAGATCGTTAAGTTTGAAATGGGGAATATACATGGAGACTATGACTACGTGGCACTACTAGTAATGCTGGAGCAGGGTAATATTAGGCATAATGCATTAGAGGCAGCCCGTGTCATGGCCAACAAGTACCTAAGTACCGAAATAGGTGATCAGAACTATTTCCTAAAAATACGTGTCTACCCACACCATGTACTACGTGAGAACAAGATGATGGCCTTTGCTGGAGCAGACCGTCTACAGGATGGTATGAGGCAGGCATTTGGTAAGCCAATAGGTGTTGCAGCCCGTGTCTATCCTGGGACAGTTGTTATGGAGGTACGTGTTAAGAAGGAGCATGTACAACATGCTAAGGAGGCATTGAGGAGGGCTGCATCAAAACTACCATTGCCTGCAAGGATCGTGTTTAAGCCGTTGAAACCAGGGCTTAAGCCAGTTGCCTAGAGAGGATAATCCATCATATGATCTAGGTTTTGAACGTATAAGATCATTTATTCTAGAGCATAAACCTTCACGTATACTCTTACAGATTGCTGATGGACTAAAGTTTCTAGCTGAGACAATAGTTGACTATATAGAATCAATTAGTCCATATGTAGAGGTTTATTTATCTGGTTCCCCTACCTATGGTGCTTGTGACATACCCGTTGATGAAGCCCATGCACTAGGTATTGACGCTATAGTCCATATAGGACATAACCCCTATCCCTACATGGGCTATCATGTGGATACTCCAGTACTCTATATTGAGGCATACTATACTGGAGAGGTTGGGGATAAGCTTATTGAAATATTACTCAATTCCTTAAGAGAATATAGGGAACAAGATATAGTATTGCTTGCAAGCATACAGTATATAAGGCAGTTGAATAAGCTATACAAGACACTATTAAGGCAGGGGTATAGAGTGATTGTACCAGATATTAATCCAGAACCACTAGAGCCCGGACAAGTACTTGGATGCATATACGATACAGTCCGGGGAACAAGCTCAAATACGTATGTAGTACTATCAAGTGGCTTATTCCATGGATTAGGGGTATGCCTATCTAAACCGGGTGCAAAGGTCCTTATAGCCGATATACATAGGGATCAAGTAATCGATCTAGAGAGTGAGTGTAGGAAGGTATTAGCTAAGAGGTATTACATAGTATCAAAACTGATAAATAATCCATTCAATACAGCAACAATAATAGTTGGCTCAAGACCCGGACAATATAGGCCATGGCTTGTCAAGACACTATATAGGGAACTAGTCTCCAGAGAGGCTAGTGTCTATAAAGCCATAGTATCCTATCTAGACAGGGATCGTTTGGCCGCAATAGATAAGGCCTTCAACACGGATGTCTATATAGTAACCAGTTGTCCGAGGCTACCAATAGATGATCTTAGCGACTACCATAAACCGGTCATAACACCTGGAGAGGCGTTTATGGTTATTAGTGGGAGTATGAAGTACCGTTATCCATGGTAGGCTGTTATGAGGATCGATCGTAAGGAGCTTGAGCTATTGCTTGAGGAGACACCGGACTATAGGTGTCCAAGGGAGTATCTAGAACAGTACATAACCCCCTCAACCATAGCCTCCAGGCTTCTATGGGAAGCATTTATCCGTGGGGACATAGGGGGTAGGGTAGTACTCGATCTTGGATGTGGTACGCTTAGACTAGGTATTGGAGCACTCTACCTAGGTGCTGAGAGAGTCGTAGGTGTTGATATAGACTGTGGAGTACTTGACCAAGTGTATCAGTGGCTTAAGGGTAAGAGACTAGGATATAGGGTTCTACTTGTATGTAGTGATGCATCTATATTTTCAGCTAGAGGTATAGATACAGTTGTTATGAACCCACCATTTGGTGTTAAGAGGTGGAATAGGGGGTTAGACATGATCTTTTTATCAAGAGCACTATCAATAGCAGGTACCGTATACACTATCCACAAGTACAGCCCTGGTGAACGTAGGCTTGTGAGGGAAATAGCTAAAGCATTTAACTCACGTATAGTCTATGAAGATACCGTGGAATTCCCTATAAAAATGACATATAGACACCATAGACGGAGGATACATAGGGTCCTGGTAGACCTATATGGTATTCGGAGGAGGAAGGGTTATGAGTAGTAGAAGGCTTGTGGTGGTAGGTGATAAGCTATATACTATAGAGGAGTTTATGCCGGGTCCTGGAACCTATGCATATAGTGATGGATTTATAAGGGCTAGTCAAGTTGGGCATTTAAGCATTGATCTTGGGCAGAGGCTTGTCATAGTAAGGCATGTAAGGGGTAGACTACATTATCCAAAGCCTGGAGACATAGTTGTTGGTGTTGTAACGAGTGTTTCAGATGATATAGCCTTCATAGATATCTTCCAGATAGAGGGTGTAACCTCTAGATCCATTAGTTTTAGTGGTGTTATCCATATCTCCCAGGTTAGTGAGAAGTATATTAAGTCAATGTATGAGGCCCTTAGACTAGGTGATGTTGTAAGGGCTAGAGTACTTAATGATAAGAGCCCGTTTCAGCTAACTACTAAGGGGCCACAGTTTGGTGTAATACTTGCATCATGTAGTAGGTGTGGTTCTACACTTAAGAGACAGAGTAATGATACAATGGTATGTCCTGTATGTGGTTTTGTTGAGAAGAGGAAGGTTTCTATAAAGTACTTATATAAGTAAACTATTAGGTGTGATCCATTAGGTTTATACACTTCTATACAATACTAGCTAGATAGGGTATTGTAGATATGCCTTTGATACATAGGGTCTACCATATATCGTGTAGTGGTGAGGAATGCTATAAGTTAGCTGAGTTTATACGTGAAAACATAAGTGTACCGGAGATCAGTATATCATTTAGGGAACACGGTATATACATAGAGCTCTACGGGTACAAATCGGATATTAGGAATGCATGGAATAAGATCAAGTATTTGGTAAGCCTCTATAGGCAATCAACAGTAAGAACTGGGAGAGGCTATAGAGTGTCAATAGACTATATAGTCTCTAGGATAAGGAAAACATTCCCCCCAGTACTAGTAGCTGAGATCCTTAAGAGGATGGGCTATAGCGTAGAGTATAGGGGGGACAGTATAGAGACAAATGCTGAACCAGATATTGTTGAGTCAGTTGCTGAACAGGTAGCTGATATAATACAGAGTATAAGGTATATTGTTGGCGGTACAGCTACAAAGTATTTCATAGCAGTTGCAACAGTATTGACTAATAGGTCTGTTGAGAGGGTTGAGGAGGTTATCCATGAGCTTATGGAGCTAGGCTACCTATACCGTGATGAGGATGGTAGGTTTAGGCTAAGGCTTGACTGGAGGAGAGCACTTGACATGTATCTGAGGAGCGAACCTTATGTAGAGTAGAGGTTATGATAAGCTTTATAGAGTTGTATCTACATCTACCTACTGGAGGGCTGGGTCATGGAGGTTAGTGTTAAGAGGAAAACTGATCGTGAGCTAGTGCTACAGATAACTGGTGAGGGACATACACTTGGTAACCTGATTGCTAAGACTGCTATGGCTAATCCACATGTAGTATTTGCTTCATACCGTATACCACATCCACTAAGGGATACTATGGAGCTCATTATTGAGGTTGAGGAGGGCTATCCGATCGACAAGGTTTTACTGGAGATTGTTGATGATATTAAGAGGAGGCTTAGTGAGTTTAGGAGACTTGTTGAGGAGAAGCTTTGAGGAAGCCTAAGGAGGAATCCCGGATACTCTATGTAGTGGAGTGTAAGTGCTCAATAGCCCTTATAGTCTATAGGTCATATTCACTAGAGGATTTCTCATACATATGTGGATCCAATATAGACTATTTTATCCTCAGGAGAGTGGTTTCCCATCTAAAGACTTTTGAGGAGATCATGTATTTTGCTACAAACTCCAATAGATTACAGAGCCTGCTTGGCTCCATGGGGATATACTCGTTACCAAATGACCTCTTACAGGAACTAATGGTTAGACATAGGGATAGCCTTAACAGGATATGTATGTTTACAGACAGCATATGCCTTCACACAAGCTACGGTATGACTCCAGAGTGTTTAGAGATAATTAAATAAACCATGATAAACCATATCTTCTACCAACAAATAGGGCTTGATAAAAGGGGGGTGTGGAGGCAGTGAAGTTCTGTCCTAAGTGTGGGGGTATAATGGTGCCTAGGAAAGCGGGTGATGAGATAATGCTAGTGTGTATCAGGTGTAAGTATACAATGCCTTTGAGCCAACATGATATGGAGAAGTATAGGCAGACAACAGTTATAGAGCATAGTGAGAAGGAGAGGACAATAGTTATTAGTGAAAAGGATCAGGTGAGTGGACTACCAGTTACAAAGGATGTAGTATGCCCTAGATGTGGTAATCACGAGGCATACTACTGGACACTACAGACAAGAGCTGCTGATGAACCAGCTACAAGGTTCTTTAAATGCACTAAGTGTGGTTATGTGTGGAGGGAGTATGACTGATGAGTGATAATGGTTTAGGGGATGTTGAGCTAGAGATTATCCTTAGGGGGCTGGAGAAGATCGAGGAGATCGCTAGGACTGCCTACTACTCTACACCACCACACATACAGTCCAAGGCATTGATCGAGAGGATCATGGTTTTATCACGAAACCTATACACCTATATCCAGAAGAGATATGCTCTCCACAGAGACTAGCAATCAATTAATATACCATTACATCTAGAATACTATTCTGAGAACCATGTATGGGGTGTATTGTGGCTGTGAAGATACTATTCTTTGATGCAAGGGTTTGGAGATACTCAATAAACGCTGTCAGCAAGATCATTGAGGAAGCAGCATTTAGAGTAACTGAGGAGGGGTTTCGGCTAAAAGCTATTGATGCATCACGTGTAGTTCTCGTGGACTTCAACATGCCCAGCTCTAGTTTTGATGAGTTTAGTGTTGAGGGTGAGGAAGTTATAGGTGTTAATCTAGAGGATCTTGCTAAGATACTGCGTAGAGCAACTAAAGAGGATCGGTTGGAGCTATCAACAATGGAGGGTGGGAGACTAGTAGTAGCATTCCTTGGAAAGGGTACACGTAAATTCATAGTACCATCCATAGAGACACTTGCAGAACAACTACCTGAGCTTAAGATACCGTTTAAGACAAGGGTTAAGATGCTTAGCACTGTATTCAGGGATCTTGTCAAGGATCTTGAGCCTATTGGTGATGCTATAGAGTTCATAGCTGATCCTGATAGGAAGGTACTCATAGCTAGGAGCTCAGGTGATCTAGCTGAGGCAGAGATTGAGCTTAGTGAGGAGACTGGTGCACTACTGGAGTTTGAGTCTGAGGAGGAGTCTCGTGCAATGTATACTGTGGACTACTTATCCGATATTGTTGGTGCTGCACAGGCAGCTAATGAGGTTGTATTTGAGTTTGGTACAGCAATACCATGTAAGATAGAGTATATACTACCACAGGAGGGTAGGTTAACCTTCTATGTTGCTCCAAGGACGGAGTAAGAAGTTTTTAAGGGAAACCATAACCAGGTATTATAGCCTAAGAGTTCTTAGGGAACCTTCATTTCTACCTAAACGTGAGATTGCCCTACAGCCGATAGGCCTTGATACCTATGTTAGGCATCTACAGTTTCCATCAATGATTAGGCTCTATGAGTATCTTAGGGAAAACCCTCCTCTACACCTATACTATTCTGTAGCATTGTATGAGAACCCGGCTAATAGGGATATGGGGTCTAAGGGGCTTATTAAAGCTGATCTTATGTTTGATATAGATGCTGATCACTATAGTGGATGTAGTGACATAGTATCTATTTGTCTATCATGTGGTAACGTCTATAAAGAGGATGTCAAGGAATGTCCTAACTGTAGATCAAAGAATATATCCAAGATACCACAACTACCCATAGAATGTCTTAAGAGAGCTTGGGGAGATGTACTGATCCTGGTAGATATACTTGAGAATGAGTTTGGAGCTAAAAAGATCACTGTATCGTTCTCGGGTAATAGGGGTTTCCATGTAAGGGTCGAAGATGATCACCTGACAGTACTTGATAGGGATTCACGTAGGGAGATAGTAGACTATATCACATTATCCAATATAGTATTGGAACGTATAGTGCCTAGGGTTGGTAGGAAGAGGGATAAGGCATTATTCTTTAAGGATCACGAGTATGGGTTGAGGGCTAGGCTTAGAGATTATGCCCTACAGTACCTTGATACAGTAGATCATGGAGACTATATTGAGGTAAACTATAATGATCTTGTCAAGATAATTGATCTAATGAGGATAAATATAGATACAGTTGTGACAATGGATACATCACGTCTATCAAGATTCATATACTCAATTAATGGTAAGTCCGGGCTTGCAGTCTATGAACTCGATCCTGATAGTGATTTCAACTATACATTTAGTGACTTCCGTGTACTCAATGGACAGGTTGTGATCAGGTCTCGTTATTCCATTCCTAAGATAAGGGTTTTGGATAAAGAGGTTAGCCTTAGATCTGGTGAAAGGGTTAAAGTTGATGCATACATAGGTTTCTACCTGGTTATCAAGGGGCTTGTTGAGGTAGTTGATACACTTGATCTTGAGGTTAGGAAGCCTTGATCGATAGGTATCTAGGGCTGGGTTATGAGGAGATAAGGTCTAGGAAAATAGCTAGGCTAGACAAGGATCTTGTTAATGAATTCTATAAGGAACTATATACAGTGATCCCTGAGATTAGGAGTAGGGAGGGTTTTGCTAGAGAGTATTTCTTTAAATATCTTGAGAAGATTATTGGTGACGCTGAAATACTTGTTAGACTAAGGATCTCCAAGGCTGTACTTGGTGCTGAGCCTGATAGGGATTCCATAGACTATGAGGTTCTCAAGGGTATTGATAGGATAGCTTGTCTACTAAGGGACTATCTATCCGGTAGACTATTGCTAACACCCGATCACGGGATTGTTGTTAGGGCTAAAAAGGATCTAGTCTATAGGGGTAGGCTGTGGAGGAGAGGTGATATAGGGTCAATGGATCTTGTCACAGCAGCATTCTACTATGCATTAGACATGGTTAAACCAGTACAGTCTGGTTTAACACTATAGAGGGACATAAGCTTTAATATCTCTCAAAACTATCCTAGATTCCTAGACAATATCTCAGACCATACCTGCTGAGGTGTTGATCGGTGAAGGTGCCAAAGGTTATAGTAACCTACTGTCCAAGATGTAAGACACATACAGAACACTCTGTAACAATCTATAAGGCTGGTAAGAGAAGGGCTCTAGCACAGGGTGAACGTAGGTATCGTAGGAAACAGGAGGGTTATGGTAGTAAGAGGAAGCCTGAACAGAAACGCTTTGCTAAGGTTACTAAGAAGGTTGTGTTAAAACTTAAATGCCGTAGATGTGGCTATATACTTCATCGGAAAGGTATTAGGCTTAAGAAGATTGAGCTTGTGGAGGCTGGTAGGTAATGGTTAAGCGTCGTAAGATCCTTATACCCCAGCCTCGTAGCAAGTTTATACGTGTACAGTGTAAGTCGTGTGGTGCTGAGAACATAGTGTTTAGTCATGCTACATTCCCTGCCCGCTGTAAGGTTTGTGGTGTAATCCTTGTCCAGCCTACGGGTGGTAAGGCACGTATTATCCGTGAGCATGCAGAAATCCTTGGTGAACTAGGCTAGTTCAGAACCATAGCCTTGGCTTCTCCTAGTCAAATTATTTAATAACCAGACACTATCTATTTTCATCCATAGAGGTATTCCCTTGTAGTGGAAGAGGAGGTGTATGGGTTGGTTAAGGCTAGGAAGGAATTACCGGGTGTTGGAGAACTTGTTGTAGCAACTGTTGACAAGATCTTTGACTATGGTGCTTATGTGAAGCTTGATGAGTATGAGAATATGGATGCCTACCTACCATGGAGTGAGGTCTCTACCCGTTGGGTACGTAATATAAGGGATGTGATCCGTGAGGGCCAGAAGATTGTTGTAAAGGTTATACGTGTTAATAGGAGGAGGAAAACAGTTGATGTTAGTCTTAAGAAGGTTACTGAGGGTGAGCGTAAGAGGAAGATGCTTTGGTGGAAGAGATATGTTAAGGCGGCAAAGATAATTGAGCTCATTGCTGAGAGGATTGGGAAGAGTATTGATGAAGCCTATGAGCAGGTTGTATGGAAGCTTGAGGACTACTATGGAGATCCAATGTATGGTCTTGAGGAAGCCATACTAAGGGGTGCTGATGCTCTTAGGGAGGCTGGTGTACCTGATGAGTGGATTGAGCCCTTGCTTGAGGAGGCTAAGAGGTATGTACGTGTTAAGAAGGTTAGGATCCGTGGTATGCTTATACTACGTAGCCTTAAACCCCATGGTATAGATGATATTAGGAAGATACTTCTAATGATACCAGATATAGCTGTTAAGAGTGGTAGTGGGGTTAAGGCTAAGGTATATACCCTTGGTGCACCAAGGTATGTGGTTGAGATTGAGGCTAATGACTACAAGTCTGCAGAGAAAGCATTATCAAATATACTTGAGAATATAGAGGATGAGGCTGAGAAACTAGGTGTTGAAATGAAGTTTGAGCGTGAGAAGAGATGAAGTGGCTTATGAGGAAGTGTAGTAGGTGTGGTAGGTATACATTAAGACGTGATAAATGCCCAGTATGTGGATCACCTGTTATAGTGCCCCATCCACCAAGATTTTCTCCAGAGGATAAGTATCTAAAGTATAGGCTGGAAATGAAGATCTCTAGTGGACTACTTAAACTTGATAAAAACCCGTTCTTTGACCCCTAGGACTGTTCTCCAGAGAATGCCTCCAGATCTACTTTGAATACTGCTACCATGTAATAGACATTATATGTTGTAACATCAGTCTCAATACTGTATAGATAGATTGTTGATGCATTAATGAATTCTATATACTTTGGCTTCTCATCCTCCATTAGGGCGATAGCCGCCCTACTATAGACGTCATTTACTACCGTATAACCTAGTCTCTCAACAGCTGTCACAAGAAGCTTTACGAGCACAGTTTTCTTGGCCTCCTCAGTCCATGCTAGTGGAAGCTGGAAGTTGTAGATAGCCTTCTCCCTATCAATGTATCTGGAGACACTATAGTTTGCTAGGTTAAGATACTCTATAAACCTGGATGAATCATCTACTGGTAGGAAATATGCTTGCCTAAGCCCTTCACGAGTTGTTGCTACAAGTGGTCTACCAATATGTGCAGAACCAATTACTCCGACAACTGGTTTCTCAACACTTATCATTTCACCCAATACTATGTATACATCCTTTACACCATATTTCCTAGCAAGATTATTTATTAGTCCGAGGGATAGATACTCATTACTAACAAGGATCTGTGCAAGCAACCTCCTATTCTCAATGGGGGCATTAGGATCAGCTAATACATATACATCCTTAGAACCAATAATCCAGTAGCTCTTCATAGGATCAACAATCACTAGTGAACCATTATCAATATACTGTAGTATATCAAGTAGAGCTGATGAATTAGGTGGTGATTCAACAAGTTCTCTTGATGCAGGACCATAGTATACTGATGGTTTTGAGGAGGATATATTATATGAGGAGTATGCGTTAGCTAGGACTGCTGAGGCTATTATCCATAGTGTTGCTGCAAAGTATAGGTATTTCCATCTAGTCTTAACACTTCTCAGGGTAACCGTAGCTAGTCTCTCAAGTCCATAGGCTATTACTGGTGCAATAAGTATTGTTGAATAGACCGTTAACGATGGATCGATAAAGGCAGCTATGATCCCCGTCATAAAACCAGCTATTGCTAGGAATTCTACAAAGGATCTCTCGATCTCTGAGAAATAACCTGCTCTAAGGAATAATACTATGGAGAAGGGGGCTAGCACGGCTATGGCCATATAGTCTGATATGGGCTTATAAGTCTTAAGGCAATGCTCCGGTATGCCCGGTAGCTCTACTACTTGGTTAATGGTTAGTGTTATTGATATACTCAATGCAAATGGTATGAATACCCCTAGGAATCTCCATATATTCCTCTTAATAGGTTCTTTAAATCCTTTAACAATTCTATACTCTACATAGGCTAGTACTAGGGATACTAGTAGGAATACTGTGCTGAATACATGGTATACTGTGACATACCTTGATACACCAATAATGTTTATTGGGATTGAAAATAGTATGAGTAATAATCCGATCACTAGTGAGTGCCTTGTTATCCTACCGCTATAGATTAGTGCTATAATGTATAGGCTATAGATTATCTGTATAAACCATGCAGAACCCCATAGTAGCCATGATGTTGTGAAGAGTATAGCTGATACAATTGTTAACACCTTACTATTCCTCCTCAAAGCATAGCCTATTGCTAGTAACGTTGCAATACCAAATAGGCCTGCTATGTACGAGCCAAACATGTTCACTCTAAACCAGTATAGTGTAGCTGGTGTTAGTATGGCTATGAGGGAGCCTATACCGGCTGCAATGGGTTCCCTAAATATTGTGTACCCTATAATGTAGGAAGCTATAGCTAGGAATATACCGGATACTATAGTTAGTAGACCCGGGTTATCCATAAGCCCTAGCATTATCACTAGCTTATCAACTAGAATAGGCGTTCTCAATAGATCGAGTTTTTCCGGAAACCATAGATGCTGATCACTGTATCCACCATTTTTCACCAGTATCTTTATAACATGTCTATGGAACCACCCAATACTATCATCCATAACCTCATTGCCTGGTACAATATATGCTAGGTAGATATAGGATATAATGGCTACCACAAGTATGGATATACCAATCACATGCTTAAGCCTCAATACCTGCACCCTATTACGCCCGCTTACATACTACTCTCTATCCAATAGAATCGTTAGGGATAAAAGCTATTTCCCACACCTATGAATACATAGGCTATGGCTACATGGATGAGCCCTAGAAGGTGCAGGCTAGTGGCTAGGAAGTACAAGTTTAAGACAGTTATTGGACACATATTTGAGTATGAGTACTTTATTGAGAGAATGGGTAAAGTTATTGTTATACTAGCATTCATAGTGTCAGCAATAATCCTTGGAGACTGGTATGGTAGTCTAAGACTATACTCCATGTTCCCAGCAACAATAGGATTCAATGCCCTAGGACTATCAATACTAGTCACAGTCCTAGTACTGCTAACAGCAGCTGTATCACTACTAATGCCCCATCTAGAGCCAACACTAAGGCCAAAGGGGTTTAGGAAAGTTAGGGATGAGCGGACAATGCTTATGATACTACTAATTGTCATAGTAATACTGGCCGTAGCAACAACATCAATATTCCTACTAAGCATAACAGGGACATTTGAAAGAATAGCCTAAACCCGGTAAACACCCAGCCTCCATGGAGACTGCCTTTAATTCACTTAAAGACCTATGCTCCATAGTTAACCCCCCAGTTAACTAGCAACAATTCAGCTGAAGCACCTTCACTAGCAGTCTCCATGGCTAATGGAGGTTGAGCTAGGGTTATGGGATCTGGTTCCATCGTTAACCCCCCGGTTAACAATGGTATCCTTGTAGTAGGACGTAATTGTTTAGCATTTTTAACTTACCATGGTTTATCCTTTAGCTTCATAAGGTAGGCTATGGTATTAGTGGTTATGTGGAGTATGATGATGATTGTGAATGTGAGTATTATGAAGGATATTTTATCGAAAATACTGAATTCGCCCATTAAATGATAGGCTATAGTGGAGGCTATGGCGAAATCCAATTGATCGAGTAGTGGTAATGGGTCACCTCTTCTGATACCAAGTCTTCTCTTAAGAAATGACTCAATAATATCTCCTAGTAGACCAGCTATAGATGCAATCCATAGTTTAGGGAATAGTAGTGTGTCTTTAAAGAAGATGGAGATCGATAGTGCTGCTAGGTATCCACCTAGAATACCCATGCACAAACCCTCCCATGTCTTGCCATTACCAAGTAGCCTTTTACCATCAACCCAGATCAGTCCACGATCGATGGGTGTACCCTCCCTAATAAATACGGGCATAGCATTAGCTACCATGGCTGCACCATAGTATTTGATGAGGAATACTAGAAAGTCATTGAGCAAGCCACTCGATCCCCCTATCACCTATACTATATTCTATGGCTATATCCTCATAGCCTCTAGGCTTCATAATCCTTAAAACCCTTTTCCCATTCTCCCTCTTAAGCTGTACTATAACATCAAACCAGTACTCTAGAATAGACATACCAGATGCAACAACCTCATTGCTATCATCAACAGCTCTAACCTGTGCAGATGCAAATAATACTCCATCCCTATCCATGACGTATCTCTTCAACAATGCATTCAATAGCCCGAATCTCTCTAGAGAACCCTCCTCCCAAGAGGATAGTCTATAGAGTGCATTAATGCTATCAATAACTATATACCTTATATCCTTAAGCCTCTGTAGATACATAGCTATGTATTCTAGTAGTTCATTAAATCCATAGATCTCTGTGAATAATGCATTTGAGTAGCTATCTGGATCAACTATTATACGAGCCTGGTACAGACTACCCTCAGTACTTACATAGAGTACCCTATACCCTTTCATCGATAACTTCTTAACAACATGTAGGAGGAGTGTTGTTTTACCAGTAGCTGCCTCTCCATAGACAAGTAGTGAGTTCCTAGTGGTAAGTAGATTATCTATTATCCTGCAATCAGTATATTTAATCAATACATTATCCACCACTATTATTAGGGGTTAGCATATGGTATACTGACTTGAGGTGTATTAGGCCATACGCAGGCTTGTCATAGTATTATATGATCCTAGGAGGTATATGAATACTATCAAGTTATTGAGAGCACGTGGTATAGACTATAGCGTACCCGATTCTCCAGACTATAGCTTTACAGCTGATGATATAGTATATACCGATTCCTATGAGGTATTCAATACCGTGAAAGATAGGGTTTACAAGGTGTTCTATGACCCTAGTGGCTCAAGATATGTTTTGGAGAAGGCAGTACTTGCAGTTAAGGATAAGGAAGTGTATAACCAGTTGTCGATAGGTATAGATCCTGGTGGAAGATATACTGTTATAGCATTGGCTGATGGAGAACCAGTTGATTGGAGGCATGTATCGGATATAAATGATCTGGTTGAATACGTAAATGAACTGTTAATAGATATCCCGGCTAAGGAGAAGATTGTTAGAGTAGGAGTTTGTGGGAGAGGAGTTGAGGTAGCCTATATGATTAGTAAGGCTACCGAGGATAGAGCTTGTGTTGAACTAGTTGATGAGAAACATAGTACACCACATGGGTATAGGAACCCGTTCATTGAGAGAATACTCTCTAATATAAGGAGTAATATAGACAATAATATGGCTAGGAAGAGAGACTTATATGCAGCAATAACTATTGCTTTAAAGGAAGGCGTTATGGTGGATAAGAATGTTAAGGGTGGAGGTGGGTAGAGGCAGGTTAATCAGGATCTTTGGTCCAGCAGCTATAAACGTTTCTAAGGGGACAATAGAGATCCTTGGGAAACAATATCGCTCTGGAGAGAAGGCTATAGTCCATAGTATGAGGAGTTATGTAGTACTAGCTATTGAGAACAGCGTTCTAGAGATCAATATGGGTAATGGGGCGAGTATACAGGAGCCATGTGGTGGTGAAGAACCCCTTAATGAATGGCTGTCAGCTGTTAATGAAATAGTTGAACAGGGTATGGGGAAGGTGGTTATCCTGGGTGGTGTTGACTGTGGTAAATCATCCTTTACAATACTGTTAGCTAATAAGGCATTGGATAAGGGGTTGAAAGTAGCAGTTATAGACTCTGATATTGGGCAGGCAGATATTGGTCCACCAGGATTCATATCCATGACACTATATGATCGGAAGGTTATTTGGATGAGGGAGCTTGAACCATCGATCATGAGGTTCATAGGTGATATAAGGCCTCAGCACCATGTTGACAAGATCATATATAATGTTAAGCAGCTTATGGAGTATGCTTTTAGAGAATATGGTGTCAACATGGTTATAATAGATACTGATGGATGGATCCAGGATAGCCATGCTATCGACTATAAGGGTAAGCTTATAGAAACCATTATGCCTAATGCAGTAGTTGTTCTGGGGAACAACTCATGGGGGGTCTTTAGGAGGTATGCAAGGGTAGGGGTTAGGGTATATGAGCTAGGATCCCCGCTAGTCTCCCGATCAAGATCTAGGGATGAGAGGAGGAGGCTCCGTAGTGAACGATATCGTAAATTCCTTGAGGAGGCTCCGGTTAAGAGGTTTAGGATAGATGATCTCTTACTCACTGGTCTACCACTATTCCTTGGGCAGGAAATAGATCCCAGTGAGGTATCAAGTATAGCTAATGCTGAGATACACTATGCTTCTAAGACTCCTGATATGCTACATCTAGTCACACCAGTACAGCCTCGTGCTTTACAAATGGATAGACTTCGTGAGATCTATGGTGTCTCCAAGATCCGTGTCTACAGCCCTGGTTTTGAGAAAGGCTTCTATGTAGCATTATCTGATGATGGTTTTATGGAGTACCCTGGTATTGTTCAGGAGATAGATTTTGTGAATAGGAGTATTGCTGTAAAGACAAGATTTGATGGGAAGCCACGGTACATAAGATTCTCTAGGATAAGATTAACTGAAAGCTATGCGGAGCAGCTGATTGAGTAGAGGGGAATTACTTGTACTATAGAGAGTTCTATAAGAATATACTCTCTGCAAAGGATCTTGGAACCATAGAGCCTGAATACATGATCACTAGATATGCATATAGGTATAAAGAGCCTCTTAGAGCCTCTATTAAAGGATCACCTGTAGCTGTATACACGAATATCTATACATGTAGGGATGAGCTCTATAGATACTTGGGTGTAGGAAGTGATCGTGAGGCTTATGAGAAGCTCCTAACAGCACTCAATAACCCATTGAAGCCTAGGGAAGCTGATTTCTGGAACTACTATAGAGAGGCAAGCTATACCCTAATGGATATACCGTTTATAAAGTACTATAGGGAGGATGGAGGACCCTATCTTACAAGCTCAATTTTCATAGCGTGTATAGATGATGTATGCAATGCCTCCTACCATAGGGTTATGAGGTACAATGGCTATAGGGCAACAGTCCGAATAGTACCTAGGCACCTACACAAGATCTATATGGAGTATAGTAGTAGAGACATGGATACACCAGTAGCAATAATCCTGGGAGTACACCCAGTTATAGAGGTAGCTTGTGCTATGAGCCCACCATATGGTGTTTATGAACTATGGGTTGCAAATAGGCTCTTAAATAATGAGTTAGAACTAGTACATACACCACTATATAACATACCTGTTCCATCGACAGCAATGGTTGTTATGGAGGGACTACTGCTTAGAGAGACTGATTGGGAGGGTCCTTTCGTAGATATACTACGTATACCTGATCGTAGGAGGATGCAGCCGGTATTCAAGCTTGAAAGGATCTATGTGAGTACAGTCTATGAGAAACCATATATACATGCTATAGTCCCTGGTTTGGAAGAGCATCTATTCCTAATGGGGTTTCCTAGAGAGGCACTTGTATGGGATAGTGTTAGACGTGTAGTACCGGGTGTAAAGGCTGTAAGGCTGACACCTGGTGGTGGCTGCTGGTTACATGCAGTAATATCCATTAGGAAGACAAGTGATGGGGAGCCTAGAAATGCCATAATGGCTGCATTTACTGGGCATCCTAGTCTTAAGCATGTTGTTGTGGTAGATGATGATATAGATGTAGATGACCCGGTTGAGATCGAGTGGGCTATTGCAACAAGGTTCCAGGGATCAAGGGATCTAGTTATAATCCCTAGGGCTAGAGGTAGCACCCTCGACCCTAGTGGTGACGATGGAATAGTTGATAAGGTAGGTATTGATGCTACAAGGCTACTGGATAGAGATGAGAGGCTCTTCCATAGAGCACCTATCCCATAGGATCATGGGTGCCGGCCATTGTATCTTACACGTGATGAGGAAAGGATGCTTAATGGAGAATATGGTGAAGCCGTACAGCTTGCCATGAGGATCATTGTTAAGGTTGGAGAGGCTCTTAGGGCTGAGAAGCTTGTGGAGGTAGGGCATGTACATATATCTGGGGTTTCATACTCTAACATAGGTGATCCGGGGCTCAAGTTTATTGAGAAACTAGCTAGTTCAAATACATCCTTTAGAGTATTTACAACAGTTAATCCAACATGTATTGATTTATCGGGTAGGACAAGTATTTTCAGCATGGAATATATTGATGGCCAGCTAAGGATTAATAGGGCATTGGAGAAACTAGGTGCATACCCAACATACACGTGTATACCTTATGAGATAAGAAGACCTAGTCCAAATGAACACCTAGCCTGGGGGGAGAGTAATGCTGTTGCAATGGCTAACTCAGTATATGGTGCACGTACCAATAGGGAGGGAGGTCCCTTAACTATTGCTGCTGCCCTTACTGGTAGGACATACTATGCAGGTCTGCATTTGATGGAAAACCGTATTGCTAGATACTGGGTACGTATAGGCTATGAACTTGTTGATGAGGCTGATGCAAGTATTCTAGGGCTATACATAGGTGAACACCTAGACGATATACCGTTGATAATGGGTACTGGGGGCTGGAGTACCTATATGGTTAAGGAGTTCCTAGCTAGTGCAGCTGCAACAGGTAGTCATGCACTAGTTGTACTCGATCCCATTACCCCAGAGAACACGTATACTGTAGCCGATAACCCTGAAAACATAACTATTGATCGAGAGGAGATTAGGAGATTCTATAACAAGTACTCAAGTACGCCAGAAATACATGATGATACACTAGTCTATATCGGGTGCCCCCACTTATCACTTAGTGAATTCAGATACATGGTTGAAGTGATCTCTAGGTATAAGTGTGTAAGGAGGGGTGTCACATTCCTATTCACAATACCCTATAGCCTCATAGATACCACTAGCAAATATATGGATCTCCTTAGGAGTAAGGGGGTGCATGTAGCCTATGGTACATGCCCTATAGTATCTAGGTTTAGGGATAAACCGGGTAAGGTTTTAACTAATAGTGGTAAAGCACTATTCTACCTATCAAGACTCCATGGACTAGATGTCTCCCTACTAGGTTTTAGAGATATTGTTGAGAGGGTTATGGTGAAATGAGGATCTTTCCTGTAGAGGAGATTGTTTCTGGAGAGTGTATTGGGGAGCCATTCATAGTTGATCATAGGGTATCGTTCTTTGGAGAAGTTGATCCTGTTAAAGGGGTTATCCGGGGGATCGAGGGTTCTTTTAGGGATAAAGTACTAGTTATACCCGGTACCCGTGGATCAACTGTTGGTTCATACATAGTATATGCTCTTAGAGAATATGGTACAGCCCCTAAGTGTATTGTTTCGGGTGATATTGAGCCTATACTTATTATTGGATGTATACTTGCAAATATACCATTGCTTAAAGTAATTGATTTTAATGAGTTCCGGGGGTACATTAGATCCCATGGGGGATGTATAGTTTATAGGAGAGAACTTAGGGGGATCGTTGTTGGGGAAAGGTGTACTGATAGTTATCGAGGGGATTGATGGAGCTGGTAAGACAACGATTGCTAAGTGGTTAGTGGAGTTACTCAATAGAAGAGGTTATGAAGCCATATACACCTATGAACCAACAGATTCACTACTGGTACAGGCTCTTAAGAGCTATAGTGAATATAGATCGGCTGAACTAGATGCACTAGTGTATGCAGCGGATAGACTGGTGCATCTAAGGAGTAAAGTGTTACCAGCACTAGATAGTGGTAAAGTAGTCGTTATGGATAGATACTATTTCTCAAGTATAGCCTATCAGGGAGCACAGGGTGCACCTATAGAATGGGTTATTGAGTTGAATAAGTATGCGTTGAAACCAGATCTAGCTATATACATAGATATTGATCCAGAGATTGGTTTGAAGAGATTATCTGGTGAGAAAGGGTCTAGGAGGTTTCCAGAGTATGAGAATCTAGATCTGCTTAGGAGGGTTAGAGAGATCTATTTAGAACTTGTTAGGAAGGGGCATCTAGTACTTGTGGATGGGTCAAGGGATCTTGATAGTGTTAAGAGGGATGTACTCAACGTGATCAAGTTATCCCTTCCTCTCTTCAGAGACCTTTCCTAACTCCCTCCGGATCCTAATGATCCTTTCAAGCACCTCTAGCCATCCAATAACCTCCCTATAACCAGTAGCTAGTAGTTCATCACCAGATCTATTCAATACCTCTATAACTTGTTTCTCAAGCTTATCAAGTACTTGTGTAAGTGATGCACGTGATAGTACCTCTTTAGCCTCTTCATCGCTACGGACTAGATAGACTCTACCGTGGACAGGGCATATGATCTCTCCCGATCTTAGTTTGAATAATGGTAGACTACAGTCTTTAACAGGGCATTTCTGGGGTAGCATTACTGCTCCAAGCTTTAATAGTTCAGCCATCTTCTTAACAGCTTCCTTTTCACCAGGCAAGGTATATCTACACCCTATACATGTTTTCTAGGAGACACTAATGGGTTAATGGAGTGATAAAGGTTTTTACTAGCTTCTAGAAATTCTATAAACCGGCAACAACAAGTATTTACCATAAATAGTGTTTATGGGGCTGATATCCTATGGCTGCTAAACCACCTATACCAATAGATAATGAGGCAAAGATCAAGCAGGCAATGATCATGCTCATCCATATAATAAATGATACTAGTGTACCGAGGAATATACGTAGAGCGGCAACTGAGGCATTAAACCATCTACGTGATGAGAGGCTTTCCCATGGTGTAAGAGCTGCTAATGCAATTAGTGTACTTGACTCTATAAGTCAGGATCCAAATATGCCTATTCATACTCGTGTACGTATATGGAATGTTATATCATTGCTTGAGACGGTCAAGGACTAGGTAGACCATGTTATAATGGGTTTGGTGTGAAGTGGCTCGTGTAAGAGTACGTGGTATAGCTGCTACAGCATTAACCAAGCTACTCATGGATAAGGGACATGTTATTGTACAGGCTAGCCAGGTTATTCAGAGGAGATTTGGTATACCATTGAATACTGCACCAGCTGATGTCACTGTTAAGGATGGAGATACCGATGAGCTTGTGGTAATAGGTTTTCCTAGGGAGGCAGAATCTGTACTAGGGGATATAGTTTCTACATTGGAGGATGTTTTTGTCTGGAGACCAAGGCTTAACCTATACTCTGTTGTCACGGGACGTGTGGTTGATGTTAGGGATAATACTTGTTTGATTGAGCTACCCCATGGGGTTATTGGAGAGCTTAGGGATTGTAGTTGGGAGACTGGTAGGCTCGTGACAGTATCTATTGTTAAACCAGCTGTTAAACCATGGGAGAAGCCTAGGCTATCTACAAGTATACGTGTTGTAGGAGAATACGTATCATTGATCTATGGTAGTCAGAGACTCAGCATTAGTGAACATGTAAGGAGTAGTGTTAAGAGGAGAGAGCTACTGGCAGCTGCTACAGCAGCAGTTATGGGTAAGGGGTATGGTGTACACCTACGTAGTAGTTCAGCCTATGCTTCTCCAGAGGATATTGTGAGGGAGATAAGTGTTTTAGAGGAGAGGCTCAAGGGGATCATGGAGAAGGCTAGAGGCTCAAGCCAACCAGAGATCATTTATGAAGGTGAACTCGTAGCACTTATCAGTCTATCCAGTAATGCTAAGAAGATCCTTGATGAAATAAGGGATAGGGTTACACCAACAATACCCATGCACCACAGCCTAAAATGCTATGGAGGCTCATTATCAGATATAGTTGACTATGCTGAAACAGCCCTAGCCAGGGGGTGCAGCAGGGATCTCATGGCTAAAGCTCTAAATGACTACATCCTTGATAAACTGGTTAGCTCCAGGATAATCAATATAGTCCATATAACACCTGGTGGGGAACGGGTAAGACTCACACCCGGCAAGATCGAGTCAGTAGTTGAGAAGGGTGATGGCTACATCATTAGGTTGAAGAGGGTTTTCCGGGGACATGGAGTACTTGATGGACTAGGTGTTGAGAAAAACCCTGGAGACTATAGTGAGACAATAGTTGAGACAGGAAAGTGGTACATAATACACAACTACCACAGATCAAACGGTGAATACATAGGAACATACATAAACATCAATACACCACCAGAAATACTCCCAGACACAATCAAGTACCATGACCTAGTAGTAGACATAATATACAGGCCAGGAGAAAAACCAGAAATAATAGACCAGGAAGAACTAGAAAAACACGTAGAACAGGGAATAATACCAGAGAAACTAAGGAGAAAAATAGATAAAGCACTAGAAGAGGCAATGAAAAAACTAGGAGACAACCATAAAAACCAGACAAAAACAAATACTAGAAACACAGCAGAAGCGGGGGTGCCCGAGCCTGGTCAAAGGGGTCGGGCTGAGGACCCGATGGCGTA
>CAZVHC010000008.1:1554-43741 GCA_964627005.1 uncultured Desulfurococcaceae archaeon | reverse complement strand
TCTCTAGATAACTATGATATATTATGTCGTAGAGTCTAGCATACTCTCTATAAATAGCATGCTCCAAATACAACACCCATAATAGATGTATACATGCACTAGTATTTACTGTATTTATTATAAAGGCTATTCTATATCAATAACCTATGTGGGAAATATTTATCAATGTGGGATTCCATCTTATGTATATGGTGGGATTAAGGTTGTCTGTAGTTGTCCGTGTTGACTCTAAAGGTAGGATTGTCCTGCCCAAGGACATTAGGGAGAAATGTGGTATTAAGCCTGGATCTCGTATATTAGTTGAAGTTAGGGGTACTAATGAGGTTTTGTTAAGAGTTATTGAAAGAGATCCTTCTGAGGAACTAGCTGAACTACTTGGTGACTTTAGATTTAGCCGTAAAGATCGAATAAGGGCTGAAAAACTGTTATTGAGGGAGATAGGATGAGGAAGAAAATACTGGTTGAGACAGATTTCCTATTTGGACTTAATAGTAGGGATAGGCTTTACCCAATTGTTATGGAGATTCTGAAAAAGCATAGAGATGGAGAAATAGAGTTAATGATATCCTCTGCAGCACCACTTGAGGCTTCACTTGTCCTATTATCTAGAGGTTTCCAGCTGGATAAAGTGGTGAAAATACTTGGACTAATGAGTATGAAGTTGGCAGAGTATAGAGTTGATCATTTCATCCCTATACGGCTTGAGATCGTGGTGAAGGCTCTAGAGCTTAGAAGTAAATATGATGACCTTACATTCTTTGACTCAATACATATAGCATTGGCTGCGGTAACAGGGTTTACATTATTAACGAGTGATGAAAGGATGAAAGAAGTAATGAGGGCTGAGGGTATAACATATCTTGATTATCACGGTCTTAGACTATATAATAGCTAAACATAATATGACATTATTGATTTAGCTATTCTTTCACTATCTTCTTCCATTTTACCCATAGAAGAGATATTCTCACAACTATTACTATTGCTACCACTACGGTTAATGCTACAGCTAGTATTGCTGGTACTAGGTGTTCTCCATGGACTGCATAGTATAGCATGTCTATATAGGCTAATAATAGGATCCATGCCATCATGACCCCAATATCATACATTAGATTCACAAGTTTCTCCTTAGGTAGCCTTGGTAGATAAAATATCATTGGAACCTTAAGCTCAACGAGTATGAATACCAGTGTTATACATTGAGCACCAATCATGTAGGGAACAGTAGCTCCTAGGAAACCACTTAGTGTATCCCACCTATCAGGTACTCCATGGATATCAAAATGCACCAGTACATACTCTGGTAGATATGGTAGTAGGTAGAGTGTAGTTAATACTGAGGCTATTGGAGGCAATAATGCAAGTAGTATCCTTGGTAGAGAAGGCTTGACGGGAACTACCTTCCTAATCCTCCCTATACCCTCTCCCCCAACCTCTAATGCCCTAAAGCCAAGCTCAATCTCTGCTATAGTAGACTTGTATAAAAATATTAAAAATATATTATTTTATAATGTTCTTTATGGTTGTTCTTCTTCGTGTAATAGTATTTTTACCTTCTTTCTATGTAGCTTAGCTAGTCTAGGATGTGAGTAAGACTCGACAAATCCATCTCTAACACATAGACAGAACTTCCTCAAACCACCACCATAGTAGATAGGGAATACTAGGATAATATATGGTTCAGCTGTAAAGCTAAATAGTGATCCACACTCCTTAGGTATTGAGAAAACGTGTCTCCAGACAGTATCACCAACACACTCATTATCCCAGCCAATTCTCCCATCAACTAGAACACATACATATCTAGAACCACTACTAGTAGACAAGCCTATCCCCATCTATACATATGGCCTTATAGAACAAATACATTTAGTCAAATATAATACTAGATCATAGGAAATACCGTATCTAGGTTATCACTTAACCCGATCCAATGCATTACATAGAGAGTGATCACTATAGATCCTTCTACCTAATGTTAAAACCAGTGTTTGAAGTATATTGTCCATAAATTTCAGTGGTGTTATAGCCCTACTAGTTTATTTATGAAGTTCCTTAGTACAGATTGATCTATTCCTAGTTCTTCAGAATATAGTTGATAGACTAGTTCCTCTAACTCCTCCTCTTTTTCCTTAATCTCTGTAGTTCTACCCTTTCTAGCTAGCTCATGGATAGTCCTTGATGCCTCTGCTATTAATTTATGAGTTTCTATGGAGTCGCTGTATCTGGGTATGAATATCTTTTCTAGAATATGTGGTGCTCTCTGTGTTTCAATAGTATAAGTCGTTACTAATGCATTAATGAATGTAGAATTCAGTACTCCAGCGAGATAATATGCCTCTTCAATAGAGTCTACGGGAATATATACAACTTTCTCATAGGGAACAATAGGTTTCAAACCAACATATGGGTCATTAGCTAATGCTATAGCACATGCATTTAGCCTCCTACCTATGTATCTCCACACTACCTTATAGGGGTGTAGTGCTGGTTTAGCATTAAAGAGCCAGAAGAAAGGTTTTCTTCCTTGTCCAAACATTGTCTTGTAGGGCTCTTGTCTAACACTCAATATAACATCTTTATATCTCTCTAGGTACTCATAGGTTCTACTATACTTCATTACCATATAATCTTCACTATCTATTTCACTAACAATAATAGAGATTCTACCATTATCCCTTCTTAACTCTATTTCAAGAGGTAGAATGGTATATACGTTTATGTTTACATACCACTTCCTTAGATCGATTCCCCTAAGTAATGGATATACTAGTGCTTTCTCGATCTCTTTTCTCTGTATATCAACCCTAATCCTCGATCTTGGAGAGACATAGGTCTCTACAACAATACTATCACTGGTGGAGCCAAGACCTATAATCCTTACCCAAAATGCTCCCGTAACACTAAAGTTCACACCCTTATGGGCACTATAAGGTGATTGTTTAAAGAGTCTTCTTAACCTATCATATTGTCCAGGTGGTAATACTACCCATACACTCTGTAGATCACTGGATTGTATTGGTCTAGCTTCTAATACTTCCCACTGGGTAATTTCTAGAACCTCATTTAGATATGCTGAAAAGAGATCTTTATCTAACCCCTCAGCTCCCTCCTTCCACATCCACTTACGATACTCTATGGGATATTGTGTCTTCTCTCCCTTTACAGCTATGAATAAAGCTGTTCTATTAGTTGCTCTTTCAAAAGGCCTTATCTCCACTAGATCCTCGACTACCTTAACACCTACTGGAACCCCTTTAATGGAGAACTTCCTGAATCCACTACCAGCAGTACTCTGGAATATACTTTGTGTTATCAGAAATCCTATTACACCATTCTCTCTAGATAGAAACTTATCAATGGCAACATAGGTCATAATAGCTGAGATATCAACTGTAGCCCTACCTAAAGCCCCTGCCTTCAACCCATAGTAATCAGCTATTTTCTCTAAGATACTCTTATAATCATCCGGAATATTTACCCAATTAACCCATGGGGGATTCCCTATCACCATATTAAAGTAGTTTAGGTAAGCTAATGGTGTAAAGAAGTCCGTCAGTATTGAGAGCCACATAGAATTTCTACTGATCACTTGATCAACCAGTTCTACTAATGCCTCCTCCTGCCTACTAGTAATGATATCCTCTAGATCTGAATCTCTAATAGCATGTCTAACAAGATCTACTATATTATCCCTCCCTACATCTCTTAAATACTGTATTCGTCTCCTTATATTCTCAAAAAGTTTACGTAAACCCTTACCCTTTATCACTGGTATTTTCATAGTAAAAGGCCTTGGTATCTCAACTATGTATCCATTAACATCTCTCACACTTACCCATTTATCAAGTGTTTCTTGCTTCACTATCTTATCCTTTGAAGCAAGTATATCAAGTGATGGAACTATTATAGTATCTGAAATATATATTGGTATCTCTATATCAGGAGATATTTTAGAGGTATATACTTCATAGAGTATAGGTGACAGAGCTAGTAAATAGTTTATCTTAGCTATTATTGTAGCTACCGGGTTTATATCAAAGCCTATAACTCTACTAACAATCGATCTTAGAGTCTTAAAGGCTATTTCTCCTCTTTCACTACCAGAAACCCTTAATATATTCTCCATGGATCGTGAGACAATCAACTTTATGATTTCTAGTAAGAAAGTCCCACTACCACAAGCCGGATCAACTACCTTCCCATCACCATCAATAACCTCCCTTATTACCTTAGGTGAAACCTCACCTAGTCTATTCAATAGGTATTGTGCTAACCAATCAGGTGTATAATATTCCCCTAAATCATGCCTGATCCTTCTCGGAACAATATTCTGGTAAAGCCTTTTAAGCACATCACGATGGAGCCAAGGATTTATTACTAGTGGAGCAAAATCATACTTTCCTAGTTCTTTAGCTATGGTTTTTACTACATAGGCTATCTTATCATTCCATATTAGAAGATACCATTTAAATGGATCTCCTACTAGGAACCCATGTATTCCTGCATCTTCAAATATTCTTCCATACTCTATATCCTCCATTATAGCCTTTATCTCGTCAGAATCAAGATCACTAAATATAGCTAGGGGTTTTCTCCTTGGATCAGTTCTTAGTAGAGGATTTACAAGAGAGATCAGTTCATATGCTATAAGTTTAGCAATAAGAGAAACAAGTGTATGTAGTATGAAGAAAAACTCCTTTACATCAGGTTCACTCCCAAATCCATAGGCCCTATATAGACACTCCCAATTCCTTCTCCTACGAAGAGACTCTAGGTTATAACCAGCCATGCCTACGAATAACTGATTCCAGAACTCAAATGCCTCTTGTATCTTCTGATCTTTTCTCCTATATTCTTTAAACATTGAATAAAGTATCTTTACCACATTTCTCACTATAGTGGAACCAGTACACCTTCTCTCATCAATACCAAATACCTTAACAAGAGCATCAACATTAAGTAGAGGCTTAACCTGCCCAAGTATGGCATTAACTAGTTCCTCTACACCATAGATTGCCTCAGATTCTTCCTCAAGGTTATAGTATTTTATATCAAAGAACATCCTTATCTTAGATAGAATAGTATTTCTATACTCATCACCACCTAGATCTTGTGCATGGGTTATTTGTATAACGGTCTCTTTTAAATAATCAATATCTCCTCCACTAGTAGATATAGGTATATACCTTAATACAATTAATAGTCTTAAATCAGTCACAAATCCTCTTATCTTATCTAAACTTATACGTTGCTCTTCAGCCTCACCAAACATATACTTAACAGCCTGAACTATAGCATATGCAGTACGTACATCATATACTGGATCCCTAGTTAGTACACCATATGGTTCAATCTCTACAATCATAGATCTATATGAGACATCAGTAAACATTCTCTTTCCAGAGATCCGTAAATATTTATCAATCCTTATACTGGAGACATAATCCCTTAAACCCATCCGCTCCAGTATATATTCAATAAAGTCACAGAATACCTTTTTCGTCTCAGATTCACTAGGACTACTGGTTTTTGAAAGTAGTTTTTGCCTAAGTTTATCAAGTTCCTCCTTTAGCTCTTGTACAGTATATTTAGACAATATCGTTTTATCCATAGCTATACAGCCCAACTCAGGCTTTAGAGACAGCTCCTCTGAATACTATATGCTACTAGAGCATACATAGCTGTATCTAATATATGTTAGCCGCATGTAATGCCTTATAATCTACCATACTACTAAAAAATAATCAGTTAACTAATAGAACAGAAATTGTCTAAGCAGATATAATATTTACATAATCATCTATACTATGGCTCGTAGGAGGACTAATGAGAAAAAATTAAATAGATAAAGAGAGAGCTAGAAGTATTAGATTATCCTCTCATATCTACTGAATTATAAGCTTATACTTTCCAAACTAAGGAGGGATACTAATCAATTAGAAGAAGGTATATTTGCTAGAGAAAACCCTTGATCTGGAGATATGTTATCCTCTACGTGAGACACATATGCTCGATCCTTGTACCCTTAATTATTGACTCTATGATCCTATATAGCTCCTGGAATGGATTATGTGTCTCCAGTACTGTTATTATACACTCTGGTTTATGACCCAGTATGTTTGCTAATAGCTTGTTCAATGGGTCTTTTAGGTATGGTATCAGTGATCTTGAGGGGCTATATTCTAGCCCATTACGTATTCTCCACCCTATACACGCTATACTACATAGTTCATAATAGATCTCCTGGTACTTACTAGGTTCCCTAGACAGCTTATCCTTTATACCTGGCAGCTTCATCAATCGATCATATTGTTCCTGGCACACACTATAGTATGGCTGTACATCTAGTTTTCCAGGTGGAGCTGAGTATATCCAGTCTATTACATACACTCTCCACTTACGATCAACTACTATGTTGTCAGGCTTTAGATCATGGTGTAGTATACCGTATTTACCATATATACGTGATAGTATCTCTAGGATGTCATGGAGTACCCATAGCCCAAGCCTCCTATCACTCAATAGTTTATCGAGTACTTGGGGAAGTGGTTGTCCATCAATATATTCTCTAACAACAATGATCTTATCCCCATACTCCTCAACAACATGTATACGTGGTATCCCAGTCTCAACAACATCTTTGAGCATATAGATTGTCTCTACATCAATACTACAGCGATCAATAATCTTTGCTACAACCACTGATCCCTGGAAATCCCTGCCAAGATATGTTGATGGACTCAATTGCTTATCAACATGTATACCCATGGAAATAATCCTTATAGTATCATGGTTCTCGATATAGTTGAGAGACTCTCCATAGACAGTATCTAGTGAGTTAAGTAGCTTTAATAGCCTATTAAGCCTCCTAATAATCTCTCTTCTAGGATTAGGTCTAAGTGATCTTAGGATATAGCCTAGAGCATGGATCTGTGGATCATCTGCTAAACCATATAGTTGCTTAGGTAATAGTATTGAAAATAATATCATGAGTTTATCAAGTGGGTGAAGAATCTCATCATCCCTAAGGCTCTTAAGAAGATCATGTAAGACCCTAAGATAATCCCTTACCCTACCGGGTATCATACGTGAACTATGTTTATCCCTTAAAACACTATCAATACTATTGATTATAGCATTAATAACGTAGTCTATATCCTCCCGGAACTCCATATAATACCTATAGCTAGACTCTCCAATCAACCCTCCTTAACCATCCTCTATAAATACCTTAGATTATCTATAAACTTATTTCCCATAATACAGAGGTATAGATATGAAGAGATAATGTATATGTTATCTGGTATTGTGGAGGACTAGTTAATGAAGATACTAGTATATGCAACCCTATACAGGAATGGAGAGCTTATACGCTATACAGCTGAAGAACTACCCATAGGTAGTAGGGGGGTCACGATAAGAAAGGATCTGGAGGGTCTAAGCATAGGTGAATTCCTAGATCTCATACCAGCATCTCTAGCAACAATTTCCCTTGACAACAATAGGTTGTTGGTAGAGTTCATACATACCTATAGAGATACTTTGAAGATAGTGATTGAGGCTAGTGACGAGGTTATAGAGGATATAGGTGATGGCTACCGATATACTCCAGAGACAACGTTTAAGATACGGGTTTCAATGGATGATGTAGAGGCGATCATACATGTTGTCCCAATGGGGTATAGGCCTTGTGAGGATAGTATTATACATTATTACTGGGTAATTGTTAATAGTGATCTAGTGGATACCCTTAGATCTAGTCCTATGGAGGCCCTTAGTATTTGGAGTAGACTATCTATAGACTATACCTTCATCAATACTGTACTGGAGCTATTGAGGCCAAGTAGTAGGTTTATGGTGAATCTAGTACTCCTACTACTTATTAATGGTAGAAGGGATTATGTGGTAAGGATCCTCAGGAAATACCTTGTTGAGCATGGGGATCGTGGGCTGGAGGCTATTGTTGAGAAACTTGTTGCTGGAATCTATGGTTTATATGAGGATCTCTTTGGAGACATATGTTGTGTAGTAGATACTGATAGTGCTGTTATAGGGGAGTTTCTAAAGCTATTTAGAAGCCTTGATCAAGTAATCTATATAGTCTATGGTAGGCATATTGGTGGACTAGATGATATGGTAAGGCATCTTGATAGCTACTCTAAAATAGTATCCGTGGAGACTAGAAGGGATCTTTTAAGGATCTATTGTAGACTTGATAGAGTAAGAGAGCTACTCCTAACGGCTTCTAGGGCTAGGGATAGAGATTCAATGGATAAGTATATTGGTATGGCTGAGGAAATAATTAGTGAAGTACTATCTAGCCATGGAGGAAGCATTGAGGAGTATACTAGGGGATTGAATAACCTATGGTTTAGGATTAGTGAAGCACGGAAGATATCTAGTGATCGTGTTTTAAGGGAGGAGCTTGACTACGTGATCGGGAGGATCAAGGAGTACTTGAAGAGGATAGGGGCTACACTAGGGCTTAGAGAGGTGATGGGGATTGGCTAGTCCTAAGAGACTAGTTATACTAGGTTATACGGGTAGTGGTAAGACTACACTCATATGTAATATGGAGACCTATCTCCACTACCTATCACAGAGGATGAGGGAATATGGAGTCCATGGTGAGGTAAGGGAAATAGATCTTTCATCAACAATAATTAGGACAAGGAGGGTAACACAGTTAACACTATATTGTAGAAACTATTTCACAAGTAATAAGCCACCTACAGAGATTAGTAAGGCATTCAATATAAGTCTCAGCATAATCTATAGGGGTAAGAAGTATTTACTGGAGACAATAGATTTTGGTGGCGGACTACTTGAGGAGCTTGAGGAAACTGGTAGGAGATACTTTGACAACCTACTATCACTTATCATGAGTAAGTGTGAAAGGAAATTCCTACTAGGAGTACTTATTTCCTCAGAAACAATCTATGATGAGGATCTAGCCTATAAGACTCAGGCGGGCTTAGAGAAGATCCTTTTTAACAAGTTCCTCCTTAGAACTGGTTTTTGGGATAATGTTGATAGGGTACTGATTATCGTTACTAAGATAGATAAGCTTTGGCGATATATGGGTATGGATAAGGATGCATTTATACCACCAACATTCTTTAATATAGAGACCTATCTTAGGAGGGTAGTACCTATTAATGAGCTCTTGTCGAGAATATATGATTATACTCATGGGTTTAGACATAGTAAGCCAATCTATTATCTCACTGTAGGGTTTGAGGAGGATAGTAGTGGTGGAGTACGTAGTCTATGGGATATGCAGTACAGGATTAGGATCCCACTAATCTATGGCTATGGCTACCTGATCGAGGCTGTCCTTGGAAGGTATGAGTGTCTAGACAAGCTGAATAGGTATAGAGAATTGTTTATGGGAGGACTGGAAGTTGCCTAGTAGTCGTGGCTGTAGAATAGACTATTGTGTTATAGACTTTAATGGGTATCCACTACTATATAGTGATAAGGGTCTTATAGGTGATCTTCTGAGATATATCTCAAGTGATCTTCTGGGCATTAATCCTATAATAATAATCTTTAGAAGCGATCGAGTTGATATAGTATCGTTATTTAGGATCAGGTCAAAGGCATATATGCTACAGCTAGTTGCCTTGGCCAGGATTAGTTCACATAGTATAGGTGACTTATTGAGTTGTCTCATGGAATACATTGATCTAGAGGATAATCCGTTCCAGAGGCTAGAGGATGATATGTATCGTATGCAGCTAGTCCTCAAGGAGTATAGTGGTATTGTTATGGAGCTTACTGGGGATATGGAGTTTATCAATAAGATGAGAGTTGGTACACATAAACCATACATTGTAGACCCGGTAAACACTACTCCACATCACGGAGTAAATGATCTCCTAGCCAAGTATAGTGGGTTGGAAGTATTTAGGGATGCATTAGCCTCTACACTATATGGTATACTTGATAAGAAGACCCTCTATATGAGTACGTGTAAACCCGTAATAGCACCATTAATACACTATATAGTCAATGGGCTTCTAGGAGTGAATAAGCATCTCATACTCCTACTCACATGTGGGAAGCCACGATATAGTATATGGGATCGTTTGAAGCTAGAGAATACAGTCTTGTATATAGAGTCGTATAGAGATGCAGTATATAAGCCGATAGACTATAGTGGTAGAGATATACTAGAGCTACTAACCAATCACTTGATAAGAGGAGATCGTGAAGTTATAGAGGTTGCTAAGGAGTTATTCAGTAGAGGTAGTGGATACAGTATATTTAATACTTACTTTAGACTCTATTTCAACAAGATCCCTCCTAGAGAACTCCTAGATACATACCTATACATAGCACAGTATATCAGGGGATCAAGTACACATAGGATCCTTCTTAAGAGGCTCATAGAATACATTATCTCCACAAACTATAAGTATGATCCCATGAAAATGAAGATGCTTCTACAAAACATTGTTAGGGAGGAAATGGATTATACCAGGATCTATAAATACCTTGTACAAGGCTATCGTGTAGATGAACTAGGTGATGCAGTAGATATAGTATGTATATTCTATTCCGGGAGAATGGATGAGGAAACTAGAGCTAGGACTTTATCAATTATAATAGATAAAATCGATCGTCTTAGGGAATGTGAACATGCTAAACCAGAGAATATCATTAGAGAAATCATTAGCCTAGGCGATAAACATGATCTATTGCTAGGTCTTGGAGCTAAGATAGGTTTTGATAAACTAGTAGATCTGATGTATAGACATGGATTTAAGGAGGAACTCCTACACATTCCAAGGGATCAAAGGGTTATTGAAGCTATCTATAATCTCTACTATAGCATTATACGGAATAGGCCGGAATTACTTGATATGCATGACTGGGATATAATTATTCGGCTAAACCTCCTCGGGAGAATAATAGCCCATATAACAAGCGATCTTTGGAGAATAGTTTCTAGTCAAGGAATTAATTGGCTGGTAAGGTTTTACAAGGTATGTCTGGGTATAGGGGAATGTAGACAGTGCTTTATAGAACATGTTAGGGAAACCATTAATAGGTATCTTGGATCAAAGGATCTAGTTGATAGGCTTAAGGGATTATGTATAGTTCAAACGATTACTGAAAAGCTAAAAGAGATCGATAATAGATTCTCTAATGAGTTAAAAGACATGATTGATCGAGATAATATTCTAGATGGAGTTGCGAATGAAGTAATTAATTGTATAACTGGTGCTACTACTATACAGATCTGTATGTATAGGTTAAGAGAGATCTCTAGTATCCTAGATAAATGTAGAGATTATACCATAATAAATGATCTGCTTAAAAGGATTAGTGTTCAGAGACTAACAAGGCATAGAATATGGGATCCACTAAAACTCTTTGACAACTATATAAGACTAAGAAATTCAATAGATGAGAACGTTAGGAGGAGTATATTTCAATCGCTAAAAGCCTTCTATATAAACTATATTGAGTACGAATTCCCTAGGATAGGTATAGGTATAGATGATCAGTTAAATCATCTAAGATATGATAGGAAATGGTTTAAGAAGAATCTAAAATATGCAGGAGAATTTGAGAGCATTATTAAATATATTGATCAGAAGATAGCATTGCTGAAAGTAAGGCATAAGAAGGCTATGCATAGGTGGAGGATACGTGAGTTCCTACCTCATATGAGACTGTTAGTTCTTGTATTAATAGCTATTCTCATACTCATCTCGTTACTAGCTCTGATCAATTATTATGGGCTAATGGATTATCTTAGGAAAATATTACATGTGCTATTTAAGACAAGAATATCATAGTTTGATAATGACTATAGTGTTTATAGGATATATAAGCATCTTTATCTTTTCAGAGGCTTTATGGGGAAAGACTTGATCTCTTAGATCAGGTCTTCTTATGTAGTAGTATGTGGGTTATAACTATTGTAATTACTATGAATACTAGGATAGCTAGGATAGTAATTGTTTGAAGTAGTAGTGGGTCTTTTATCTCTGTTTCTTCTAATGAATAATTATACCTCATTGGATTCTTCTTTAACTTTATCTCTATTATTGTGTGATTCCATGGGTTAAGGCCTAGCTCTTTCTCTCTACCCCTATATTCTAGTGTGTGTTTTCCTGGTTCTATGTATAATGTTGTATTACCTGCTATGATTAGTGGTTTATTGTCTATGGTTATTACTGCTCCCCTATTAGTCTTTATTGTTAGTTTTGAGTATGGTATTTTTATTGATGTGTTTATGGATGTATTTATTGTATATGATACCGTGTATCTTGTTGAGGGATAGTATACTTTTACCTTGTACACAGTATTGTTTAGTAGATATAGCTTGTTAGTCTCTACTTTGATATTCTCTACATATAGCTTATATGGTATTGGGAAGTGCACTACATTGATCTGTATGATCCCTAGCACTACATAGTCCTTATCAATATCCACTATCTTAGAGATACAGTACTCGTAGCTACATACTTTTATCGTATAGGAGCCTTTTTCAATAAGAGCTGGTGTGTTAGAGTCCTTAATCTCTATATTATTTATTAGTACTTTAGTATACTTTGCATATGGGTTTTTCAGATCGATTACTGCATATCCGGTAATATTATCTATTATTGTAAATACACGTGATCCGCTCCCAAGATCTAATCTAGAGCCTAGATAGAATATCTGGTCAGAACTATTCTCATCAATGTATACAGTTATTAATTCTGTATCGGTAGTCTCCATATCAACTATTTTAAAATCATATAAACCATACTCCCTAACCCTAAAAACAATACTGAGTACACGATTATTCATTGATGAATCAACGTCTATGGTGCTGGATAGCCTATGCTCTCCAAGGTACTCCATAGGCTTAAGACTATATGTATCTCCTGATGGAGACCCCACAACAACTTCAACACTAATTGGGGGAAGTACGTTTAGCTCTACCCTCTTCTCCTCAAGCCTTATAATCTCATAGGAAGCATTACCAGATAACCTAATACTGTACTCCTCATACGGACTATAACTCCTATGGAGAATAACCGTGTCATCAGCTGCAACATCCAGTTCATCAACCCAAATCTCATAAATAGGGCCTGGTATGGCTCTTCCAAAAGCAACTACAGCTAGTATATTTGGAGGCTTACTCCTAAGGATACCTATCTTTGAGCCAAGGAGTACCCATACGATCTCTCCATCAACATAGTATGTTATCGAGTAGACGTTATTCTCCCCCCTAGAATACCCGATCCTATACCTATGCATATGTAGTAGATCAAGGTCTAGGGTCTTTGTACTACTATAGACTACATTCTCACTAGTCATGTTGTATATGTCTATGAAGGCTTCTACACCATCACGTGTCACATGATATCCCACATAATATAGTATCTCATCCCTACGGAGAACGAGTTCTCCAGCAGAATAGAACTCCTCATACCCTATATAGTATGGCTTGGACTTAAGAGAATATTCTATGTATGCTTTATCACTAAATCCCCTGTATATGTACTCTGCATAGACTATGTAAGAGCTTCGATCAGGTGATTTAAGGTATAGTATGTAGTCCTTAAAGTACCCCATAGAGGAACTGTTTTGAGTAATACGATTAAATCCAGTACATAGTATTGGTGGTGGTATCTGTAGTAGGGCTATAATTATAATGGCTAGTAATAGAGTATAGTGTCTAGGCATTAGCTACACACCTCCCCATAACCCGAGTTAAGCTTTAACAGTTTAATATAGAGATCCTCAACTGTATCCTTGTACTCACTATATTTATCGGCAAGACTCTTTAGAACCTCATAGTACTTGAAACATTTCTCTAGGCATTCAGCTAATTTACTACACAGTCTCTCCTCATAGAACCTATACCCCATCTTAACGAGTTTACTGAGTTCATTAATATATGCTATAGCCTTAACCCTCTCCAAATTATCCCTTACATAATCCACTACAGTATCCTCAATACCCTGTGATACAATATAGTTGAATGCATCCTCAATAACCTTGTAGGTCTCGAGATCGATTTCTCTAGAAGCTCCAGTACCTAGGATCATTTTAATAATAGATGCTATATCATATAATGTATACTTACGGATATAGTCTAGGTCTTTCTCCATAATTGTGGAGAGAATCTCCTGGCCCTTACCAACTCCATGTCTATCTATAATCTTGTTAATCCTCATCGCCCAATAGTCTTTGAGAGGACCGGGTATTTGGGATGATCTAAACTTAGATAGTAGTTCATTACAGTTCTTAACCATTTGATCGATACGTTCTCTCTTAATAATGGCTAGTGAGAGTATGGCTATGTAGAGTACTGAGGTGATCGATGTTATTGATGTTAGGTATTCATTAAATACTATTACTAGGAGGGAGACTATAGTTATAAGTATCAGCATCCCAATCTTCTCTCCAAAACTATCTAGTGGAGCTACAAAGATCAGTATAACGATCACCAGAGCTACAGTTACCCCAATATCATAAGTAGTAGTTGATACTACCGGGATATCCATACACAATACCATTAACATGGCTAGTACAGCTAATGATATGGATATATATGACAATGTATAGTATCTCCTTGTACCTGGGCTAGCTGTTCCCCATAGGGATATGAATATTAATGCTAGTATAAAGGCTAGTATTGGTAAGGATCTAGTATACGATAGTGGATCAATGTATTGTCCATGTATACCTATTACCGTAGATACTATGCCCACGTATAGTCCTATATAATATATCGTAAGTGGTGTGAGGAGTAGCACGAATAGATTTAGATCATTAAATCCCCTTGATACATGGATCCATATACTGGATACTAGTACTAGGTATAATGCTATAAATGCTACTGCAGAAGTTATTGTTGATGGTGATAAATCACTACCCAATACATTAGCTATGTAGGGAATATTCATTGAGGCAATAAATGGTACTATGTTAACTGCTGCGATTGGTATCAATGGTATATATGCATATACTTCACCCCTATACTCCTCCTCATATATCTTGTATACTGCAACTAGATAGTATGTGATCATTATAGCCAATGATATCATAGGCCCTATACTACCAGCTAGTGAACTGACTATTAAGAATACTATTTCACCAATCACAAGAACTGGTATAAAGGAGTCTAGATAGAAGTCTCTATGCATACTATCATACGGTATATATAGTAGTGCTAGGAATAACACGATCGAGAATACTAGTGCCTTGACATACATGTATAAGCTATAGTTCCCCCATGGGCTATAGACTATATCTAGATACTCATAGCCTTCACCCACAGTATCCACTGATCCACTATGCACACTAACATTAACAATTCTCTCCCCACGATAAACTATCTGTCCAAAGAGAACATTCTCTACATGATAACCATGTACACGTATACCCAGATCTATTGAGGAGTTTATAGGGACTACAATACCTACTACATAGCCATTCCTGCTCTGACTAACACTATATATCATATCCTCCCTACTCATCTCTACAGATGCATTAGATAACAATAATGGGATATCTATAGATATGATCCTAAACACATTACTCAGATTAATATATATTGACATCGGATACCCTGTATCATATACTATGTACGTGTAATTTATACCCCTAATATTATCTTTTACCGGGACAATATCTATGATATACTTGCCACACGGCTTCTCCAAGACAAGCTTTCCATTCTTATAATCGTATCTCGTCCCATTAACATAGATTTCGAAATAATCTACATATCTACTGAAGTATTCACCATTAAATATGGTTATATTGACAATGCATTCCCCACTACAAACACCATGTCTATAGGGATATTCTCCATGTGTCAATGCTATTCCATAAACGGGTACTATAGGGGCTAGAAGGATTAGAAGTAGTAGAATGAGAAAATGCCTCATACACGTGGTATGCATATCCTCTCCCAACGTAACAATTAGTTATTTATAATCTATAAGGATATCCTTTAACACCATTAGGTTTTTCAAGGGAATAACTATTTATGTGATCATGGAGTATAGAATGAGTAGGTGTAGCTGGAGTGGTTAAGTTATCAGATCTCTTACATAGGGATGAGGTTAAGAAGATTAAGGAGGCTGCATTAAAGATCGAGCTTATAGCTGATGAGATAGAGGCTAAGGCCAAGGATCAGTATAGACAGTATGAGAAGAATAAGGAGAGGATAAAGGAGTTGCTAAAGGTTAGGGATAAGGATGACCCACAGGTTAGATCCTATGCACAGATAGCAGCTATGCTACTCATAACCTCACAGAGACTGCTTATCCTAAGCTCAAGCCTTAAGCTTGCAGCTAATCAGTTGGCTGTGACGGCTAGTTTGAAGGAGGTTGCTCGGACAATTAATGAGGCTTTGAAGAGTGTTAAGATAACTGGTCTTGAGGATACTGTGAAGTACATAGCTACATTCTCTGATGTATCAGAGTTCCTAAGGCATGTAGACACTATTACCAACAAGATCATACAGCAGATCAGTACTAGTGCATCAGAGGAATCAGTTAAGCAGGCAGACAAGATCATTGAGATAGCGTCTACAGAGATGGAGATGGAGACTAAGGAGGGTGTTAGTGAGGAGGAGATTAAGAAGAAGATCAGTAAGTTAGAGAGAGAAATAGCTGGTCTATAGATTCAATACCCATCAACCCAGGGGTATTGGTGGATATGTATTTCAGCCTATTTAGGGATAGGAGGAAGAGGAGATTACTTGAGAAAATAGATGAGATGGCTAAGTTCTATCTTGATAAGTATGAGGAGTATGACAGGGATGCTCTTGAGAGGAAGGAGCTGGCGATCAAGATCTATGAGGAGTATAAGAGGACGGGTGACCAGGAGTATCTCCGTAGAGCTAGTATGTTGTATGAGAGTTCTAAGGAGCTTAAGAAAAAGTCAACCGCATTCCTAAAACTATATCTCATGATGGATCGTGTCCGTAGGGTTGCCGAGGTAGCTGAGTCAACAAAGGTTCTTAACGAGATCGAGTCTCTGGTCACAGATATTGGTAAGAGGAAAATAGATCTTGAGTACAAGTATATTGATAGGATTATTGAGGAGGTTAGCAGTAGGATTGAGAATATCGTGGAGACTGGGGAGAAGGGATCGATTGCTAGAGAGCTTGAGGAAGAGATTAGGAGGAGAGAGGAGGGGGTTATGGAGAAAGAAGTTATTGAGAGGATTGAGGAGCTTGAGAAAGAACTTGAGACTCTTAGGAGAAAGAAGAAGGTGAAAGAGGAGATTAAGGAGTAGGTTGTGATGGGGTCTTGGCTTGTCCTTTGACAAAATACTCGATCAAATACATATGCTAGCCCGGAAGGCACGATCACTAGAGGACTCCAGCCCTGAGGAAGCCTCCTCTCTCTACCGTAAAGCTGCAGAACTAGCTCTTAGACTAGCCCGGATCACTGATAATCGTGAGATAAGGGCACGGCTAGTTGATCTTTCTGAGAAGCTATTGTCTAGAGCTAAGGCATTATCGAGTGGTGAGAAGAGGGAGGCTGTAGCAACTACTGGTGAGCCATTGGCTGAGGCAATGGTGCTTGTTGAGAAACCCAATGTTAGGTGGAGCGATGTAGCTGATCTTGAGGAGGCTAAGAAGGCTCTCCTCCAAGCAGTCATAGCAGTCCTAAGACCCGATCTCTTCCCAGAGGGTGGTTGGAGAGGAATCCTACTCTATGGTCCACCGGGTACTGGTAAGACGTTGTTGGCTAAGGCTGTAGCTACAGAACTCGATCTATCATTTATATACGTTGATATAGCACAGCTTCTCAGTAAATGGTTTGGTGAGACTGAGAAGAATGTTAAGAAGGTTTTTGAAATAGCCCGTGCACATCAGCCATCAATAATATTCTTTGACGAGATAGATGCTATAAATACTCGTAGAGCTGATGAGTCTGGAGTAATGATCCGTGTAGCCCGGATTATACAGATCGAGATGGATGGGCTTATGTCCCGGAGGAATGAAAGGATCATAGTATTAGCTGCAACAAATCATCCATGGGATATTGATCCAGCTATACTCCAGCGTTTTGAGAGAAGAATCTATGTACCACTACCTAATAGGGAGGCCCGTAAGGAGATCTTTAGGATACACTTGAGGAATGTAAGGTTATCCAGCAACGTTGATCTGGATAGACTAGCGGATCTAACTGAGGGTTATTCTGGGAGGGAGATTGTCCAGGTTATAAAGTATGCACAATTCAATGTATTATCAGAATACCTGGACTCAAATGATCTATCAAGGGTTAGGGAGCTTATACATAAACCTATAAAACTACGTCCACTAACTATGAAGGATTTCCTAGATGCACTAAAGAAGATTAAGCCTATAGGCATTGATACACGTAAGTATGAGCTATGGGCTAGTGAAAACCAGTAGATCTAGGGATATATTTTTCTTCCAAACCCTTCCCGAGTATTGGAGTTATCATAGATCTCCTTAATCCTGAATATATATGCTGGATAACTACTCCTACGTCCACTCCAATGGAATACATCATGTATACTATTCAGATACTTTTTATACGGATCATTCTCCCCATCATGTATTTCCACAGTACATCTTACCTCAAAACTTGTATCTGGTGGTGTATAGAATAGTAGTGTTGCTTCTCCAGTAGCCCTTATATTCTCCCAGCTATGTTTAAAGGCCATTTCCAGTCCTCCTATAAGTGATGTATCCACTAGATCCATTCTATAGAACTCACCTAGGAGGATACATGCTATTTCCCTCATATCCCTACCCCTCCCCATATAGGCGTACCTATAGGCTTTCTCAGCCATTTCCTCAATATACTCCCTCCTAGGCACGAAACCAACCATCTTAACACTCCCACTAAGACCTGCCGGACCATAGGTTATGACGGCTGGTGTTGTCCTTGTAAACTGTACTAGGAAATCCCTTGGAGGCCTGCCCTCGACACAGATCCTCTTTATAACCTCAATCCTTTTGTGGAAGAAATATTCTATGAATTTCTCTGGAATAGACAATCCAGTACAGGCCTCCAATACATGTTCTCAGAGGTAATGAATATGTATCTTGGGGATAATAAAGAGAGATGGAGAAAAATCCTTTACTAGGAACATATAGGGAAAAACATTATTTACATGGACATACCCTGGTATACTATTGTCCATCAACTATTATCTTGAATGCCTTTACCTGCTCCATACACTCACAGTATTTACCGTAGGCCTCTATAGTATCTCCAATACTGATGTTCTCTAGTAGTTGTGTATAGGATATTGTTTCATTGTCCGGGGTAAGCCATAGCCCATGGATTTTTACAGTGTATATTCTCTACACCAGTATCTATTACCACCTACATTCATTATGTTATGCTACCTCATTACCATGTCTACTAGCTGTGTCTGTTTCATTATCTCTACAGCATCTATGTCCCTCATGATCTCCCGTATCTTTGTGATGGCGATTATGCCCAATATGGCGTACCCCATGATCATTAGATGCATGATCGTTTTCATTATGCGTACAGGTGCTCCATGATACTGTATAGCTAGTATCTTCATAGTTGGAGAACTATTGAGACCATAATGATTGCCTTGGATGTATCAGTGCATGATAGGAGGAAATAAGTTTAAGGACAAGATATAGAGGGTCAGGCAGGCATAGTCTATGATATACTCGATACACTCTATAATGAGAGTGATTCACCACCTACAAGACTCATGTATGGTGCAAGGATTCCTTATGATAGGCTTAGACTACTTAATCGGCTACTGGAGAATGGCTTGATCGAGGAGGTTAGGATAGATGATCATGTATACTACCAGCTTACAAGGAAGGGGTATGAGGCTCTTGAGGAGCTACGAAGAGTAAAGAGACTACTTGAGCAAATAGGCCTAAGGTTTTTAGGTAAGCACCTATATGATCCTGATCTTCATAGTGGCCTCCATATCCTGCTTACCACCTATCTCATCATACCTGATCTTGATAGTATGTTCTGTTCCTGTGCTCCAACGGGATATGTCTTGTCCATAGAATTCTCCTACAACAAATGTTTTATGAAAGCCTTTACCCGGCCCTATAGTTATGTTCTCCTCATATGCAATGGTTATGTCATCAACCATTATATAGTCTATCCTTATAGTCTTACTACCAATATTCCTTAAACTAATATCTAGATAAACCTTTACATAACTAACTCCATTACCCCTCAAGTGTTTTACCGAGAGCTTTGCATCCTCTATAATAAGGTTACCAGCTGTTTCCCCCATGGATTGTGCGGGAAAGAATGAGGACTGCATATAGAGTAGTAGACCTATTGTTGCAGCCACAGCTACTACTACAAACAATAACACATACATGTATCCAGCAACCATTATACCACCTATCCCCAGTTAAATACTAGATATTTATACAATATATTACTTACCTTTATATAGGCTATGCACACATATCCCGTATACAATACAGTAGTATTAAGGGACTAGCTTTAAAAACGGGGTAGCCTAACTATAGGTACAGAGTATGCCTATGGGTGGTATACACCTGGTCTAGATGATGTGTGGGAGTGTATGTCCGGTTCTCTTATTATACGTAATGCTAGATACTGGGATGCACGTGCTATATTCGATATACATTTGAAGAGTCTTGGAGGACTTGATGAGGAGGATTATGAGTGGTTTAAGGGGCTATTAAAGATAAGGTCTAGGAGGAGGAAGGTGCTTGTTGCAGAGATTGATGGTGATGTTGTAGGGTTTATCATAGCCTATAAGTATAGGGATCGTGGATATATCGACTCATTAGCTGTTGATCCAAGGTTTAGAGGTCATGGTGTAGGTTCTAGGCTCCTAGAGGCCATGGAGGATCTTTTGAGGAGCTGTGGTGTTGGGAAGGTATCTTTGAGTGTTAAGAGGGATAATTATGCTGCACTAGGCTTCTATATAAGGCATCAATATATTGTTGATGGTGTTGTCCTAATGCTTAATGCTCATAGGGATCGTATAGTCTCCAATGGCCTCCATGGATACCGTGTTGTTGTTAGGAAAGGGTTCTCAAGCGATCTTAAGACTAAGGTTCTCCCCTCCACTTGGTGGAGTAGTGTCACAGAGTATGTTGATAAGAAGGTCTATAGAATCTATGGAGAATATACATTAGAAGTCTATCGTGGAGATAAGCTACGTGGACTAGCGTCTTATTGGCCTGAGAAACACATGACTATAGATTATCTAGCAGTATCTTATCATAAGCCTACAGAGGCTTTGTCAGCACTACTATCGGCATTGAAGAGAGAAGCCTTGGACAAGGGTATTGAGTTGATAACAGTACCTGTTGATGCTTCAAAGAATGCCTTTGCAAGGAAGCTTTTGGAGCATGGATTCCGGATTATTGGTACTGAGTATAAGCTTGTTAAGGAGCTTTAGGAACATTTTCTAGAATCTTTTATATTCCACTACTAGGCTAACTTATTTATCCCAGCCACGTATGTGGGTGTGGGGAGTAGTATTGAGACATTATTATCCATTGTTCCTCCTAATACTTGTTCTACTCAGTATGCTATCAGTAAGTACTACTGTATCTACGTATAGGATGGGTGGTGATGTAGAGCTAGTAATTAAGGGGATAGGTGTCACAAGCGGATCCATTCTCGCTGGTAAGGTGTATGATGCTGATGGTAAGCCTCTCTATAATGCACTTGTAAAGCTCCAGAATAGGTCATTTTCTATAACAACATATACTGATGTTAATGGTGTGTTCACAATCGATCTATCCAGTGTAGCCTCTGGATACTATAACCTATCAGTACATAAGTTTGGATATAATGATCTAGTGGTTCCTATAAAGGTGTATCCTGCTCCATGGAGAATAGCTATTGTTGGAGACTACATGGATGATCTGAGGAGTGTATTTGAGCCTCTAGGCTATACGTTGGATTCCTATACAGCATTGAGTGACCTACTTGGTGAGGTGAATAGGTATAAGGTGATAATATTTAATGACTTTGGAAGTGACCCTGGATATAGTGATCTCGTGGAGATAATGGATGAGGCTAGTGAGTGGAACGTAACACTAATCTTCCTCGATAGCTGGGACTATAGTGATATAGAGTACTGGCACTCACTATATACACTGTATAACTATAATAGCCAGATAGAGTCTAGTGGATATCCTGCACCCGATGAACGTGAAGACTATTATCCAGACGGATCTTATGTCCGAGTACGTGTTCTAGAGCCTAATCACCCAGTATTTACTGGTATAGTCTATGACGCTGATGAAACGTATAAGGAGTTCTATTTGGGAGAGCATGGTTCACAGTATATGGATTATGCATATGATGACTTCAATGATGATTCTAACGTTACCGTGCTAGCCTATGTAAGGGATCTTGATAATAATGTGTTTGAGCAATGTCTTGTAGAGTATAAGATTAGTGATGGTGCTCCATGGTACTATTTCTCAGCTGGAGCTAGTTTTAGATGGGTAATGTATAATGCTGATGGCGATGATAATAGGTATAGCTACAATACTAGACAGTTACTCATAAACCTAGTACTCTACCCCACGGGCTACCTAAACTCATCAGCTATTGAGGGATATGTCTACAATAAATCCAGTGGACAACCCATAGAGAGTGCTATCATAGAACTTGTTGAACTAGGATACAATACAACAACTGATGAGAATGGATACTTTAAATTCACAGACATTAACCCTGGACAATATACTCTAGAGGTTGAAGCAGAGGGTTTCTATACATACACACAGCCTGTAAGTGCCCGGATAAACGGTACTACCAAGCTCACTATAGACTTGTTATCAGAGAATGAGACTAGCTGGCTTGTCCTAGTATATCTTGATGGAGACAATGATCTTGAGGATGCTGCAATCGAGGATCTTAATGAGATGGAGCTTATCGGATCAGGTAATGGTGTAGAGATAGTTGTATTGTTTGATCGTCACCCAGGCTATGATAGTAGTAATGGTGATTGGGCTGGTACAAGGCTATACCATGTAACCTATGATACTGATACATCAACAATTAATTCTGAACAGCTTAAGCTATGGACTGGAAACTATGAGGAGGAGCTTAACATGGGTGATCCAGCTACACTAGAGAACTTTATAGAGTATGTATACGGCTTGTATGGTGGTGAACACATAGCACTGATCCTATGGAATCACGGCAGTGGTTTTGAGAGTGCAGATGCATCATTTGGTATAAGGAATGTGGCTTATGACTATAGTGATGGAGATAGTCTTGATGAGGGGGAAATTCTAAATGTACTCAAGGATCTCAGTGCTAGCGGTATCCACATAGATCTATTGGCCATGGATGCTTGTCTAATGGGTATGATTGAGATAGCCTATGAGTACTACGGACTAGTAGACGTATACGTTGCTAGTGAGGAAACCGTACCCGGAGATGGCTATGAATATGATCTTTGGCTAGATGATCTCGTATCAAAACCATCCATGACCCCTGAACAACTTGGAGAAGTACTTGTACAGGCATACGAGGATCGGTATAGTGGTTACTCTGATGTCTCATTATCAGCTATAGATGTAGATGAAGTCCACGACCACCTACTCCCAGCCATAAACTATTTCTCACAATACGCTATAGATCACATGGCCGACCTAGTTGATGATCTACAGCAGGCCCGTGATAATGCACAAGCATTCTATTATAGTGACTATAAGGACCTAGTTGATCTAATGTATAAGGTGAAATCCTATACAAGTGATCAGGAGCTCTCAAAACGTGCTGACTACGTCATAGGTAATGTAACCCCAGCAGTCATAGCTGAATGGCACAGCTCCGATCTAGATGCCTATGGTCTAAGCATATGGTTCCCAGAACAGAGTAGCTGGAGTAGTTATGAGAGTGAGTATAGGGATATGCTATTCTCAGCTGATGGGCTATGGGATGATATGCTTGAAACCTTCTTTAGCTATGGTGGTTCTTCTGAGAAACCAAGGGATCATTGGATCAATAGATTCGTTAACCAGCCATCAAGATCATTTGATTGGTATAATGTAGTCTACCTAGATAGAAGAAGCCCTACGCCACACTATATTGAATTGACACTTTCACCTAGAAGTGACTGTGGATGGATTGAGGTTGGGGTTGAGGGATCCAGTGAGGTTATATACATAGACTTCCATGGAGTCAATGACTCTACTGCACTATCTAGATACGTTATAACAGGTACTGTAAAGATCTATGTGCCTCCGGGAACATATATTGTACGCTTATGGTCTATGGGCGGTAACCCGGTTATGTATAGACTCGACTTTATCACTGGTACAAGATATAATATAGTGTATCGTGTATCTAAGCTTAAGGCAGCATTGATCGGTGGTGATGAGACACTTGCCGACTACTTATCTAGTCATGGAATAGCTGTTGACACGTATGAGAACTATACGTTATTTAATGCCTTCGGCAACTACTCCGTAATAATAGTTAATAAATGGGATAATACAACACCCGGTTCCAACGACGTAGTTAGATTCCTAAAGTACTCACTAGGTAATGGTTCATCAGTAATCCTACTCGATACCTATGACCCGTATATAGTGTCTGGAGCATATGTTGTCTGCCACTATAGGGATACCATGGTACTGAACGATATACCGGTACCAGGGTATAGGTACATGTCGTTATCTAGTGAACCAGTTGAGTATAGGGTTAACACTAGGCATCCAGTAAATGATCCGTATGGTCCGGGTGAACATATACAATTGTATAAGAACTCTACACAGTATAGCCGGGTATACTATAGTGAACCAGGTAATGCATCTATAATGGGATATATTGTTGAGGGATATAATGTCCTTGGAGAGGGTATTATAGCCTATAACGTGAATAACACTGCATACCTTGTCTACGTATCATTTGGTGCATCAGGGATAAATGCTGGTGAAGACTATTCTGTAGATTCAAAGTACACTAGTGATCTAGAGGAGCTCGTGGTAAGGACTATAGAGTCACTAGCAACATCACCTGAGATCGAGGCTCCAGCACCAATACCTGAGAACAATATCCAGACAATCATACCAGTAGCCATAGTATTGATTGCTATAGTAGCTGTACTATACAGGATTGCATGGAGTAGGAATAGGTGTTCTAAGTAGAACTGTTTTTCACAATACTCTCCCTAGCCAATATACATTCATCAATACTACTTGGTATATAGCCTCTCCTAAGTAGATGATTTATAGCATTACCAAGTGCACGGGATACCATAAACCCATATCCACCCCTACACACATCTACTGTGACCAGGTATGACATGGTATGTCTAAGTCTCTTCACTATACTCTTAAAAACCTCTATATATGGTGATGTAGCCGGGAAGAAACCATATATTCTCCTCGGCCTCCTATTCCCTATGTAGTTAGAGACTATCTTGTCAATGCCTATGTGTATCCACGCCCTAATATATCTAGCCTCATTAACTACTCTATAGACCCTGATCTTCTCAAATGCATGTACTACTCCATAGACTGGAGATAGTATAAGCAGATCAGCTTTATTCGAGAGGAAGCAGTCATGTACTAGCCCCTTATCCAGTACTCTATACATAACACCATTATGTAGACATATGGCTGAGACTTTATTGACCCCATAGATCTCTTTGCTAAAGTGCTCTCTTGCCGTTAACAGTTTCTTCTGGTAATCACTGTCTAGGTACCCCATGATCGAGAAGCTGTAGTCTCTAAAATAGTCTATGGTATCCTGCATTTTCCTAGAGTACTGTATAATTATTATGTCAACCGTGATCTCCACCAATTATACTATATAAGGTATTACCGTAATAAGTTTTGGTAAATCCGGGGTATAGGTTATAGATGATAGGTAAATTAGTGGGTTATGGAATACTGTATCTATGGGGAGCTGTCTTTTGAAGATTGTTTATGTATCAACATACCCTCCTACACACTGTGGTGTTGGAGAATACACTAGAATGCTTACTGCAGGCATTAAGTCGATTGATCCAAGGATACAGGTTTATGTGGTAGCTAATGTTGAGGCTGGAGAGAGTAGATATGATCCATTTTCTGGAGCCCATGTATACCCACTGTTTAGGAGGAGAAGCCAACGTTATAGTGAGGTAATTGATTTTCTAACAGATATTGGTGGTACTGATATACTCCATGTACAGCATGAGTATGGAATCTACGGGTTTAGTAATGCTATACTGGAGGCATCTATAAAGGCTCGTGAGGAGGGACTTGTAGGAAAAATAGTCTTCACAATGCATACGGTATATCATCCACTAGCAGGTGTTGAGGAGGCTATAAGGTTTCAGGAGGGGCTTAACCAGTGTGATGCGGTAATCATACATAGTCATCTACAGGAGTTTGAGCTTAGGAATCAAGGTGTATCATCCAGTAAGATCAATAGAATACCCCATGGTACCCTATTAAATCCATACCTAGGTTATCCAAGGTATCAGCTAGTAAATGATCTTGGATTGGAAAAGGATCGGTTAAATGGTTTCGTAATAGCCTTCCCGGGTTTCCTAAGACGTGATAAGGGTTTTGATATACTTGTTGATTCACTAGAGTATCTTGGTAGAGAAAACGATGATATAACAGTACTTGTTGCTGGAGAGGTTTGGCACCACGAAGTACTCGATCACCTTGGATGCCTCGATAAACTTACAAATCTTGTTTTCTGGGAGAGGTACCTAACAAGTGATGAGATCCTTAAGCTAGAGGCCATAGCTGATGTAATCATACTTCCCTACAACGATCCATTGGCTAAGTATAGTGTTAGCGGTATCCTCCACCTATCAATGGGTAGTCTAAAACCAATCATAGGAACTCGTGTACCAAGACTTATAGAGCTATACCAGTATGCACCAAGACTAACAGTACCACCTAGAAACCCACGGCAACTAGCTAGTCTCATAAGATGGGTTAGCCGAAACTATGACCTAGCGGTAGCTTATATGAGCTACCTATACAGCTACGCTGTCCGTACGCAATGGCCTCGGATAGCCCGTAAACACCTAGCACTCTATCAGAGACTACTTAGGAAAACATAGGCCATTGCCCGGGCTCCATGGTTTTACCGGGTCTTCCTTCAATTAGTGCTAGATTATCCAATAGATCATGGTATAACCCCATAATTATGTTCTCATAACTATCAAGCATCTTCTTGAGATATACCATGTAGGCTATGAATACTGCTAGACCAACTAGTCCTGGGATATTGCCTAATATGGTTAAGTGAGTCCATAGTAGTGTTATAGAAGTTCTCTATGTATTCTTTGCACACGCTAATTCTATCAATGGAATTCTTTGACAAGACTCATATCACCATTGGGAAATATAATACCTAAATTATGAGGTATAAAACTATCTTGAGCCTGCACAATAACTATGTTAATAGTTCATATTAATGCTTTTGTACTGGAGGATTTTTATACTAAATACTATAATAGATCAAGTGGGTGTAGGAGTATGAAGTACCTAGTAGGGCTACTCCCATTAATAGCTATAGCACTAGCGATACTACCTACACCCATACATGGTGAACTAGGAACAATTCTTACATACCAGAATGAATATGCACTAGATACCACAACATACAATGTGTCATTCTACCATAGACAATATAGTGCCTACTCCGGAACCTATGGTTCAGTAGCATATCTATCATCAGAGAACCGTTATGCAGTAGCATGGGTTAGAATAGCTAGTGAACAATACAAGACAGGATACATCTATGTATCAATAATTGATCCAACATCATCAACTATTGAAGCAACAGTACAGCCCAATACACTTGATGATAACCGTCCACAGACAATAGTTGCTGGAGAATCAAAATTCCTAGTAGCATACTACTACTGGGCAGGTACTACCAATAAATATGATGTAGCAGCAGCTTTCATAGAGAAAAGCGGTGGATCATGGGTTGCTAACGAGGTAGAGATCGCTACATCAACTGATTATGAGGAGTATGTATCGGCAGCATATACTAATGGTAAGTTCCTCGTGGTATACTATGATAGCGTTGATAAGAAACTCTATGGTGCAGTACTTGCTGAGGATTCTGAATCAATCACTGCTAGCGGCTCAATAGTTGGTGTCAACAGCAACTATAAGAATACACAGTTCACTGTAATACCTGGTGATGGAAACTTCCTCATAGTCTACAAATACTATGATACATCCGTGTCACCAGCTACTGATGATATAAAGGCTGTACTTGTCGATACAAACCTAAACATTATAGATCAATACACAATCACTTCAACCACAGATTATAACGAGACTATATGGGAGTGTAGGGGAGGAGCATATCTTGGAGGAAAATTCTTCTTTACATACAATAAGCCTCTAGACTCAACCAATGAGCTACACCTAGTAATACTCGATCCAGATACTGGGTCAATAAACGATATAACTCTGTCAAGCGACGGTAAATACTCCCACGTAACTGCTGGTTCAACCAAAGTACTTGTATCCTGGAGGGAGCCAGGAGCTAGTGATAATGGCAATATCAAGGCTGCACTTGTAGATACTAGTGGTTCATACATAGTCCTAGATATAAGCAGTGATTCTAGTGATACCTATAGAGAGGGATATGTATGGGGTGCATGGAGTCCGGGTCAGAACTATTTCCTACTGGTATGGCAGCGTGGATCATCTGGTGAGAGAGGGGTTTACTCTAGAACTGTTGATGAGAATGGGTTGATGGGTGAGATATCAGAGATCGTTACTAAGACTGGAGAGTCTCTAGAACCAGCTGGTCTTGCAGCAGATCCTAATGGGTATGCCTTATTCTCTGTCAAATACTATAAGGCTACTAGTCCACTTGATACTGATGCCTATAGCTATAGTGTATTGCTTGGTACTGATGTTCCTCCACCAGTGTTTGAAGGGAAGTATTCACTGGTTACCGCTATTGTCGTCATAGCTGTAGTGTGTATTCTACTGATTGTACGTAAGCACTAATAACTACTAATACGTAAACATTTTTTCCACAGCCCTCCTAGACAAGGTAATAGCCTATATATGGATGTGGTTGATGATATATGGAGAAGTACTATGTACTCCTAATAATATTGTTTCCACTAGTGATCGGTATACTACATGCCCTAGCTTCACCCCATGTTTTCTGGTGGGGAGACAATGGTTCTAGGGACAACTATAATGGGTGGATAAGGGTATTCTTCACACCATGGGAGGGTGATGAAGCACATAGCTTCATCATATACTTGATCAATAATGCTAGTGAATCAGTATACGTTGCAGCATATAGTCTATGGGATGATGATATAAAGGATGCCTTGAAATCAGCCCATGACCGTGGAGTGGATGTAAGGATCGTTATAGAGGGTGAACATGAGGATCAGGTAAGCGATCTTGAGGAATATGGTATACCAGTTGTTGCTGAAACTGGGAGTAAGCTTATGCATAACAAGTTCATGATAATAGATCACCACATAGTGGTCACAGGATCAGCTAATTGGGGACCCACATTCTTCTACACACACTACAACAACATAGTCGTAATAGATCATCCGGAAATAGCTGAAAACTATGAACTAGAATTCAATGAGATGTTCACAAACCATGTATTCCATGGAGGAGACTCGACGCCGGAGCCCGTAAAACAAGTGTATCTGAATGGGACGCTAGTGACCATAGAGACCTATTTTAGCCCAGATGATACTCCGGGTCCTAAGCTTGAGAACCTGATATACTCTGCTAATGAGTCAGTATATTTTATGACATATGCTTTTACACTAGATTATCTAGCTGATGCACTAACCGATCGTGCATATAATGGGGTTAGGGTTGCAGGTGTATTTGACTATAGCCAAGTAAATGACCCGTACTCGGTCTATAGTGATCTAGTGAACAAGGGCCTCATGATCAGTCATGGTAGGAATGGTTCTGTATATGTCCATCATAAGGCATTCATTGTTGATGATATAGTATGGACTGGTAGTATGAATCCAAGTAATTCCGGTACAACAGCTAATGATGAGAACAGCATTGTGATCCATAGTCCAGCCATAGCTAGATTGTTTAAGGAGGCATTCTACCGGGTATTTGCCGAGAATAGCCTTATTGTAAAAGTCCATGTAGACTATAATGGTGAACCAGTTACTGGAGCACTTGTATCACTCTATGATAGTACAGTAGACTATAGGGTATCAAACTATACATTCAATGGATGGACAACACTACTCGTACCACGTGGTGATGAGGGAGATCATCTAAGGATTAATGTATCCTACCATGGAGTAACAACAACCTATAACGGGAATGCAGAAGATAACCCATATACAGTATCGATCCCATCTCCAAGCCCACCTGGTAACTGGGATCATATTGTTATAAACGAGGTTTTCATAGATAGTGGTAATATGTGGATTGAGCTGTATAATCCTACATCCAATAACTACTCATTAGCTGGACACATTATTACCGATAAAAACTATATGGTATCAGCATATGAGGGAATAGCTAAATTCCCATCAACGGCAACTATACACTCCCACGAATTCCTAGTAATAGCCTATAATGGATCAGCATTCTATAGTGAATACGGTTTTAAGCCTGACTATGAGATCGAGGATACACTACCGGATGTACCAGACATGATCGTTTCTGGAGGATTTAGGCTTGACCCATATGGTGACGAGATCATATTGTTGAATAATGAGTACTCACTCATAGACCTAGTATACTATGGGTCAAGCTGGTATCCACAGAACTATAGTGTAGATAAGCCCAACACAGGCTATAGCATAGCTCGTCAAACCGATGGACTAGATACCGATGATCCAGCAAACGACTTTATCGAGGCCATACCTACACCTGGTAGTGAGAATAGCTATACTCCACCACCAGTCTATGAACCACTATACCTAGTGATCCCTGCTATAGCATTTACGATACTATTCCTAGTGATATTGCTGATTAGATACAGGGTGCTTTATAGGAGGAGGTAATGCTATAGCCGATTATAATAACATATTTTCTTTTCTCCAGCAAAATTATTTATTAAAGCCTCCTGCATACCCATATCTTCTTACGAATCCTATATAAAGCAGATCATTTTATGTAGGGATATTATATAGTGAAAAACTGTGTAGAGAAGGGTGATCGTATGTTTAGGTATATGCTTCTATCACTTACATTGGTAATCATAATCTCAATAGCAACAGTATCAGCTCCAATAAGATGGTGGGGAGGAGGGATAACATGGTTCCAATACCCAGTGACACCATGGATAGCTGGTAGTTATCCAGAGATAATAGTTGTTGATCCAGACTATGGGCCGAATGATGAGCCTTGGACAAGTAATGACATTGAGAGACTAAAGGCATCTGGAGCCAAGGTAATAGCTTATCTAAACATAGGATTTGCTGAGGAGTGGAGAGACTATTGGAATGAGTCATGGAGTGAAACAGATCATCCGGAATGGCTTGAGTGGGTAGAGTATCCCGGTTGGCCCGGCGAGTATTTTGTTAAGTACTGGCACCCAAGTGCATGGGAGCCTAGTGCATGGGTTGATATATTGAAGAACGAGCTTGACAAGATAATATCTATGGGTTTTGATGGCGTCCGTTTCGACAATATCGACTCCTATACCTACTGGGAGGATCCAGATAGTATTGGGCTTGGCGATGTTCTTCCACAGGTTGAGAATGCCTCTACATGGATGATCTATCTTGTCGGCAACTTATCAGCCTATGCCCATAGCCTTGACCCGGACTTTATAGTGATTGCTAATATGGGTGGTGGGCTTGAGCTACTGGAGAATGAGAGTTTTATGAATGCTATTGATGGTGTCGAGAGGGAGGAGGTATGGTATAGTGATGATCAGCCTGTCGATCCTGCTGAGACTAGTGAGGTTCTCTACTATCTAGAGATGGCTCGTGATCAGGGTAAGACTGTCTATGTACTAGATTATGCTTGGACAAGGAGTAATGTTGAGGATGCTTTAGCCAAGGCTAGGGATGAGGGCTTCTACATATATGTTGCTCCAAACTATGATCTTGACAGGTTAGCAGCATATATACCATCGTATCATGGAGTTGATTCCGTGGCTACAGCGGATTCACTAATAGTAGCCTGGAGTTATCATGGACCTGTAGAGGATGTTTGGAGGGATGAGTTTGACGTCTATATTGGAAGGTATGTGTCTGGAGGTATGGAGGATGTTGTCCGGATAAGCTCTAGTGGAGCAATTGATGAGAGGCCCTCCATAGCCTATGATGGTAGTTCTAACCGTATACTAGTTGTCTACGAGACTAATGAGGCTACTGGAGACTATAGGTGGGTGAAGGGAGTGATCATAGATCCCACGACACTATCGATCATAATGAATATAACGATTGCCCGTGACGATACCGGTGCTAGTGATCAGTACATGGCCTCTGCCTCAGCATATAATGGGTACTTCTACGTATTCTACGTTAATACAACGGAGGACAATATCTACTATGCAAAAATAGATCCCAGTACCGGTTCCATGGAAACTCGTGGTGTTCTAGAGGATACGGTTGATCCAGACTATTATCCCGTATCAACAACTACATCTAGTGGGGTAGCTGTGCTATGGTATAGCAATGGAGAGCTTAGACTAGCCCATGTAAGCGGATCTGGTGTTGACTGGATCGTATCGGTAGATACTGGTGTAGAGTATCAGAGGTATGGGTTAGCATATGTACCTGGTGAAGGAATACTCGTTATCTACCAGAAGGGTAGTGGTTGTGCAAAACTATATGATCTCAATGGATCAGAGCTAGCGTCTAAGACGGGATTACCTGATGTGACATGGATGCCTGGTGTAGGCTATATTGGGTCAGGTACTGTTGCCTATGTTGGTTTGAATAGTATACATTACCTCGGCATAGGTAGTATAGTGTACTCTGGATCAACAGGTATTGATAGAACACCAACAACTGGTTCCTCAATAGCATACTATAATGGAGATGCAATAGTGTTCATACCAAGTACTAGTGGTAATAATACTATTGATGCCCTAGCAGTATCTCTACCACAGCCTATACCGGAGCCGCCAGCCTCAATACTTCTAGTAGCAATCATTATATTAGTGATCATGTTAAGGAGGATATTGATGAAAAGGTAGGAGTTGATGGTGTATAGAACTTGGGTACACCAACATACGTGACTGATACTGATATTATGGAGAGGATCTCTGGAGAGCTTAGGAAGGGTAGGAGAGTAGCATTAGCAGTTATTGTTGAAAAGATCGGTAGTGGCCCGAGGAGTGTAGGAGCTAAAATGGCTGTAATAGAGGATGGTACAGTATATGGTACACTTGGTGGAGGACCCTTTGAGCGTGATGTGGTGGAGAAGGCATTAGAGGCTATTAGGGAGGGTAGACCTAGGCTTCTCAAATATAATTTTTCGGGTAGGCAGGTAAGCGGATCTATTGATACTGGTCTCATATGTGGTGGTATGGTCACAGTATATATTGATGTACTAGTCCCTTTCCCAAGGATATATGTGGTTGGTGTGGGGAGAATAGGTAAGCCGTTATCCGATATACTCTCGTTGATGGGCTATAAGGTTGTAGTCCTAGATACCGTTGAGGAGCTTGTGGATAGGGATAAGTTCCCATATGCACTAGATCTTGTTGTTGGAGATGCTGAGAGGCTTGGAGACTATATTGTGGAGAATGCTAGGGAGGGTGATATAGTCCTTATAGTGCATGGAGAGGTTGATGTAGACTATACTGTTCTTAGTAAGGCATTGGAGTCAAGAGCTTCATACATAGGACTCCTTGGGAGTAGGAGAAAGGTCATAGAGTTTGTCAAGAGACTAGTCTCTAGTGGGGTGGGCCTAGATATTATTAGGGATAAGCTCTATGCACCAATAGGTATCGACATAGGATGTGAAACACCGGGTGAGATAGCATTAAGTATAGCTTCACAGGTAGTCTCATGGATTAGAGGTAGGGCTGAAAGAAACTATAGGGTACTCGACATAATTAGGACCGAGATTATAGATAAGGCTATCAGCTAATAGATGTTATCACAGCTAGAACACTAGCTATAAATGCTAATAGTATAGCTGTAGGCTCAACCAATTCACAAGATCTTATAAGGAGTGAAGAGATCTCTAACCCATAGATGCTATACGATCTAGTATAATTGTTTATGATCAATAATACTGGGCTCAAGGCATGAGACAAGGACTTATCTCTGCATAAATAGTTTTGTCCCTAGAATGGGGTAGCTCATAAACTAGTGTAGCTTCATCCAATAACTTCCCACCAATATATATAGTAATATTCTTTAACCTCCATAGAGTACTATTAGATGGCTTTGGATAGGCGGATATAGGTTTTTCTTAGTTAAGCTTTTTATTTTAGGAGTATGGATATTGTTTATAGAGGATATTTTTATCATAGAGTTTTAAGGGTGGTGATCCGGGATAGCTACACCACGTTTCAATATCTATGTACCAAGGGATCTGGATGATGCATTGAAGTATCTTAGCGAGCATGGGGAGGAGGCTACTCCTATTGCTGGTGGTACTGATATACTGGTGCTTGCACGTACCAATATTATCCGGCCCAGGCTACTGCTTGACTTATGGCCTTTGAGGAAGGAGCTATCGTATGTAAAGCGTGAGGATGGCTATGTAAGGATTGGTGCTTTGACAACTATTGATGAGCTCTACAATAGCTTTCTACCAAAGGATAGGCGTTACCTTGGATTCCATGATATGTACTGGAGTTTTGCAACACCATATCTACGGTCAATAGCTACTGTTGGAGGAAACATAGGTACGGGTCACCCATTAAGTGATCTAGCTATACTATTGCTTACACTAGATGCTGAGGTTAAGCTATCAAGTATAAATGGTGATCGTTGGGTAAAGCTTGAGAAACTATACCTTGGTAAGAGAAAAATTGATCGTAGACCCGATGAACTAATTACTGAGGTAAGGTTTAAGGAGACTCCAGAAAACAGTAGTACAGCACTCCTAAAACTCGATCGCCGCCGTGGACATGCTATGGGCTATATCGTAGCTGCAGCCTATATGGCTCTAGAGGGGGATACTATAGCTGATGTAAGGATCGCCTTTGACAGTACTGGTAAGCCTTATCCCGGACGGGCCTATAAGACGGAGGAGTTTCTACGTGGTAGGAAGCTGTGTGAGGAAGTGGTGAGAGGGTCTTACAGGGTATTGGAGAGTGAGATGAAGAGGATTAGTGACTATCGTGCACCAGCTGAGTATCGTCTAGACCTATCTAAGGTTTTGATGAAGAGATGCCTATACCTTATAAAATCACGTGTGATGGGGTGATCACGTATGTCCTCTGATGAGTACCCGGATATACCTATAAAGTTAACCGTTAATGGTAGGGAGCATGTTGTACTGGTAAAGCCTTATGAGAGACTAATTGATGTACTACGCTATAAGCTTGGGTATACGGGTGTTAAGGAGGGGTGTGGACGTGGAGAGTGTGGTAGTTGCCTAGTGATCATGGATGGAAAGCTTGTTCCAAGCTGCCTAGTATTAGCGATTAGAGCTAATGGTGCAAACATAACTACTGTTGAGGGGATTGCTCCAGAGGGTAAGCTGCATGCTATACAGAAGGCTCTACTAGATACCCATGCTGTACAGTGTGGCTATTGTTTCCCAGGAGCGATTGTAGCTGCTAAGTACCTCTTGGACCACAACCCCGATCCTAGTGATGAGGATATTATGAAGGCTCTTGAGGGGAACATATGTCGTTGTGGGAGCTACCCAATGTTTATAGAGGCTGTTAAGCTAGCTGCCAAGTACATACGTGAGGGAAAGATCTATTTTGATATAGAGGAGGTTAAGAGGTGAGGATGTGTATGTCTAAGCCTGACTATGTACGTATTGTTGAGGAGGTATTTGAGAGGTTTAGGGATAGGCCGCTAGTCTATGTTGGTAAGAAGATTGTTAGATGGGATGCTATTGAGAAACTTACTGGTAAGGCATTATTTACAGCTGACTATCTGAAGTTCTACCGTAACGTTGTATGGGTCTATAGTGTACGTACAAAGTATGCTCATGCATGGATTAAGAAGATAGACGTAAGTGGGGCAGCCAAGGTACCAGGTGTACTAAGGGTTATTACTGGACACGATATACCGGGAGTCAATGACGTAGGTTATGTTATCCCTGATCAGCCATTGCTAGCTACTAAGAAGGTACGCTACATAGGTGATACAGTTGCATTGATCGTTGCAGAGGATCCATATATTGCTAGGGAGGCTGCTGAGAAGGTCATTGTAGAGTATGAACCCCTACCGGTCTACACCGATCCACTTGAGATAGTTGATCTTATGACGCTTAAGGAGAAGCCACATACAAGGATACATGAGGAGAGGGATAGCGACATAGTTGCCCACTACAAGATAAGGGCTGGTGATGTAGAGAAGGCTCTTAGGGAAGCCGATGTTGTTGTGGAGAACACGTATAGGACTCCAATGCAGGAGCATGCCTACATGGAGCCTGAGGCAGCAATAGCATTACCGGAGCCCGATGGAGGCATAACAGTTATTGCCTCAACACAGTGTCCATTTGATGCACGTAGAGCTATTGCTCGTGTACTAGGGCTTCCACAGAACATGGTGCGTGTAATAGCCCCGTTCATGGGTGGTGGTTTTGGCGGTAAGGAGGATGTTGCTAATGAGGTTGGCAGTAAGGCTGCACTTGCAGCATACTTTACAGGGCGTCCAGCTGTAGCTATACATACTCGTGAGGAGAGTATTATAGGGCATAGTAAGAGGCATCCGATGGTAGCATGGTACCGTCATGCTGCTAAGAGGGATGGCACGTTATTGGCTGTAGAGGCTAACATAGTGCTTGATACTGGAGGCTATGCTAGCCTAGGGCCATTCGTAGCATGGAGAGCAACAGTTCATTCAACCGGTCCCTACCGTGTAAGGAATGCACGTATAGATACGATAGCTGTATACACAAACACTATCTACTCAGGAGCATTCCGTGGATTCGGTAATCCACAGGTACAGTTTGCTGTTGAGAGACAGATGGATATATTGGCTGAGGAGCTAGGCATGGATCCTGTTGAGCTAAGGCTTAAGAATATCCTTAGACCGGGAGACCGTACTATCCATGGACAACTGCTTACAGAGGATCATGGTGTAGGGCTTGAGGGTGTGATCAAGAAGGCTATTGAGGTAGCCAAGTGGTATGAGAAGAGGAAAGCATACGCTAGCCAGACAGGAACGATCAGGAGGGGTATAGGCATAGCTCTTGGATGGCATGGTAACTCAATTGGTGTTGAGGGAGCTGATTACTCTAGTGCAACAATAATCATAAACCGTGATGGATCAATAACCTACCGTACCGGATTAACTGATATGGGGCAGGGATCGCTGTGGGGACTTGTACTCATAGCTGCTGAGATACTAGGTGTACCACCAAGCTACTTCAGGATCGAGCTTCCGGATACAGCTAGTACACCAGATGCAGGTCCTACGGTAGCTTCTCGTTCAACTGTTATGGGTGGTAATGCTACACTTGTAGCAGCCTATAAGCTACGTAAGAGGCTTAACGAGGTAGCTTCTAAGCTACTAGGCTGTAGCCCTGACGATGTAGTGATTGAGGCTTCAAGGGTATACTGTCGTAGCAACCCGGATAGGGAGGTTACATGGAATGATGTTGTGGAGCAGGCTTTCTGGATGGGTGTACCACTGCAGGAGTTCGGCTACTACCGTGCACCTAAGGCACAGTGGGATGAGGAGACTGGGCAGGGTGCACCCTATATCACCTACACATTCAGTGCTATAATCTCTGAGGTAGCAGTTGATCTTGAGACCGGGCAGGTATGGGTTGAACGTGCAGTAGCAGCTTATGATATTGGACGTGTAATTAACCCTGTTGGAGCTGAGTTCCACGCTATTGGCGGATATATACAGGGTATGGGCTACGCTTTGATGGAGGAGATCATACACGATCGTGACGGGCGTGTACTAAACAATAACCTATCAACATACTATGTACCAGTAATCAAGGATACACCAGAGATCATACCAGTATTCTACGAGACACTCTATAAGCAGGGACCACTAGGTGCTAAGGGGCTTGGAGAACCATCAATAGTAGCCATAGCACCCTCCATAGCCAATGCACTAGCACACGCTACAGGTATACAGTTCACAGAGATCCCGTTAACACCACATCGTGTCTACCTAGAGCTTAAGAAACGTGGCCTCATAAAACTATAGCTTCCCCCTACACAATATCTTTTTTATACTTACCCTTCTCCTCAATAGAAACATAATCATAGCCACTATTAGGACTAAGTGTATGAGGGGGCTCTGGTCTAAGGGTATGAGCCCACCCAGATCCACTATGTAGAACTCAGAATACCCAAGCACATAGAGTATTATTGATCCAGCTTTATCAATAACTACAAGATTACCAAGGCCAACCCCACTAGGAGATATATCATTGGGTAACTCAAAATCACCTATAACTCCATAGCCAGGATATATAGAGTATAGTCTACATCCGCTCCCTCCCCATTTACTGAGTAATGTTATGAATAGATCGAGGTATCTACCATAATAGTATTTACCATGCTCTATCCTATGTAGTCTAGAAGCATTTCCAGACTCTATATCATAACTATATACTTCAACCCAGTATATATTGAATATATGTGTCCTATTACTCATATAGTTTAGTGTAAACACATAGTATCTACCAATATAGGTGTTATACCCTATATCAACCTCCTTATCATTAATACTTCTATTGAAATTTATAACCACCTTCCTCCCAACAACATGTCTATTGACTACATTATAGTATGTAGCATATATCCTAACTAGATCTCCATCCATACCCTTAGTTATAACTACCACTTCATCCCCATATGGAATAGTTTCTAGAGCTATATAGTCACCATTCCTAAGATCATCTATGAGGCTAAAGTTCCTAGACAGCACCAGTGGACCCCAAACAATAGTATCTCCTAAAACAATGGGTCTAGTGTCTACAATATAGTTATCAACTCTGTATACACGTTCTAAGACCATGTTCCCACTATAGATCGTTAGTAGGTAGAGTTCTGTACCGTTATTAATATTGTATACTGTGAATAAGAGCTTGTTAGGGCCAAGTATTGTTAATGGTGGTGGAGATATTAGTGATAGTGCTCGTGCACTAATATTGTAGCTTGTAGACATGATCTCCCTAAAACGCTGATCGAGTAGATAGGCTTTAATAGCTACTATATCAAATAATGAGCCCTCCCTATACACGTAACCTACAACAACAATTCTATTACCTAGGCACACTATATTGAATGGTACAAATCCAGTAAATGGCCTAAAAACCTCTACACCAGAGCTATTAAGGACAAGTAAACCACCACGTATACCAGTTCCATAGGATACCTGGTTCTTAAGGAATACAAAAACCTCCCTCTCACCATCATGATCATAGTCATAGACATAATACTGGTCAAAACTAATATAGCTCATACCCATGGGGTAGCTCCCATGATAAACTATATAGCCTACACCATAGGCTAGATACCTTGGGGTAGCAAATACCATAGGTGATATAGCTATAGTAAAGAGTAGACAGTAAGTAAATAGTCTAGGGAGTAGTTCGGGTAGTCTTAACATTAAACACCACCCTCTCTAAAGCATCAATAGATAAACCGAAACTATAGCCAACATAACCACCATCCTCAATAACAATAACATCTCCCGAAAACACCCATGCAAGCCTAGGTATAGGCTCATACATCTCAAAAGCCTCATTATACCTGAATGTCCATCCAAACAATTTCTTCTTAACATCTATTTCAGCAATATCACCAAATCTATCCCTAAAATAATCCCTAACAATAGCCAGAGCCTCATCATAACCAAGCATATCCTTTGGAGGCTCAATAAACATTCCAGTATCATGAAGATGGAAGGTGATATAGGGTATTGTAGCTCTAACAACCATATTATAGGGAATACTATACCATATACTTCCATAACTTACAAGTCTTCCAAGATCACCTAGATGTATAGGGTACCCATAGACCAGGATCTGGTATTTTATCCATAATATAGCATAAGCTGTTATCACAGATACATTGGTATTACCCGGGTACTTATAGAGTGTCCTACCATAAGGTCTTCCATCCTTAATAACGTAGGAGCCAACTCTAACTATTCTAATACTCATATTATCTCTAACACTATATCCTAACTTATGTAAAGTACTATTCACTAGTTCATACAGTTCCTTAAGTGTAAAGTTTCTAGATAATGAACTATTATATTTCAGAGGATAACCTCTTAAATAAGCATGTGTTTTATTAATTAGTACTGATATACTGAAACTTGTTATTCTACCATACAATGGATCTATATAAACTGTTATCCTACACTCATCTTCGGGCGTATAGCCAAGACATATATGGTACTCACCAAACCTACCAATAAAATTAACCCTATACCTACTCCATTGGCTCATATCGAGTTTCCCTAAAATTTTTCTCACCAAACACCATTGGTCCAGATCTATACCGTAGTTCTCTAAAAGGAAATTACTAGCAATATTTAATGCATCATCCCATTTTACAGGATAATCTTCCTCAACAAACTCCTTTTCCGTATAATTCATCCATGGATAGACTGGATAGTATTCACTAGTACCTACTTCATTAGAATAAGGGGAATAAGTAACGGAATGCTTATACAAATAAACCGATACAATAAATAAACAAATGCCTATAACAATGTATAAGGCAAATAAACTCTTTTTGGAGATTTTCATATTAATCCCTCACTATTCATTTAATCGTAATTTAACTGTATAAAAAATAATTGGTATTCACCTTTAAAACTTTTTATAACTCGTCATTTGAGGAGGTTCAGCCCCTCCGCCGCCACCACCCCAATTATCTCCAGAATTTCCTGAATCATTAGTATCCTCTGGCGGAGGATCTATTAACTTAAATCCTGTATTTCCATAAATTCTTATATCAAGGGGTATATAGTTAATATCTCTACCTATGTAGGGGTTTGTGAACAGTATCTTTAACGCCTTTAGAACAGATACTGAAAGAGGTTCAAGGAAGCTTATATAATTATTTACTTCATCTTCAATGATATAATGAGCTATTAAGTATGATCCGATGGATGAACCCACTATTGAATCTATGTCTCCTAGAGCCTCTACAACTGCTGTTAATGCAGTAATCCCTTCAAATATATCTTGTAATGGATCATAGTATTGTATATAAATATCATATATTCCTTGATTTATCTCTGCCAGTAATGATTGTGATAGAGCAGAGTCTTTTGCTTGCATTAATGATGATCCTTGAGATAATTCAGCGAAAAACTGTAGAATCCAGTTCTTAAATGGTATGCTGAAGACTGATGGTATCTCAACCTCTTCATTATCTATTGTTGTTATAAAGTATGTGTCTGGTAAGGCTCTGAAGCCTATACATGCTCCTGCTCCATTGTCTAGTGCTAGCTCACATGCACTAATCCATTCACCAAAGATACCTTCTGGGTAATTCATCACACCATACCATTCATCATTTGTTGTTGCCGACATTGGTGATACAAATACTACCAGGTCTGTTATTTGTCCATATGGTGGATAGTACAGATATGGTAGGTCATATGCTGTAAACCCTTTAAATACTCCATTTTCACGTTTGATTACAAAATACGATGTAATATATTCCTCTCCATTGGCCGTAAAGCTACCAAGATATTCTGGTGCAAAGACTACTACTATTCTAGAGTACTTAAAGGAGCTTGTTATACTATATTTATCAAACATCCTGGTATCATAGATATATACAGGCCCGATCAGTGAGTCATCACCTGTAGAATTTACTGTCTGCTTACCAAGTATTGCATATCCAGCACCTTCTAATGCAGTCAAGGCCATATCTTGTGGTATGAAGAAGAAGTCGTTATAGAAATAGAAAGTTGCTGGAAATGCATCTGGTTTATAATAATCTCCCTCTTCACCATTAACTACAAGCTCATTATCATTAAATACGTCCATGTACATCTCCACAATTCCTTCCGGAAGATCATTTGTTTGCACATTTGTACTGTAGTTTAGTGTCCAAGATACTGTACTTATAGACACCAACGATATTAAAGTTAAAGCTAGTATTAATGCCCTAACTACATAGTCCATGTTATTTCA
>CAZVHC010000008.1:0-1454 GCA_964627005.1 uncultured Desulfurococcaceae archaeon | reverse complement strand
TATTAAACTAATTCCATATATACTATCTGTACCGATCGCAGGAACAGATCTGCAGAAAACTTAAAAACTGAGAGAGGTAGCCGTCCTTAGCTATATATGTTTACTATCTTGTCTTTAATAAATAATCATATTCAATAATAATTTAAAAATATATAATATACGGTTTATACCGAAATATCTTATATTCATAATTTCTTATACATATTTGATACAGCTATTGTATGTTTTATGTAGAAACTCTTTACTATCGTATTATCAGTATTTATCCATTATTTTGGATAGGTATATAAGGGATCTTTATGTTTACAATCCCCTATTTCTAAAGCTGATAATTACCATAATTACTAATAAATAGATAAGTATAGTTCCCTTAGTTCTAGTTATGATTTTTTATCTATAGACTTATTATTACATGTTGGGAGATAGTTTCGTTTTAGGGGTAATGTGCTTGGGTAGTCAATCCATTTCCAGTGATGTGGTTTTGGAGAGGATAAGGCATGTAGTGTATAGTGTTGCTAGGAGGTATGGTGTTGGTGTGGTTAAGATCGTGTTGTTTGGTAGTCGTGCTCGTGGAGACTATCGTGAGGATAGTGACTGGGATATAATGGTTGTAGTAGATCGTAGGCTTAGCCGTAGGGACAAACTTAGGCTATGGTATGATATTTATAGAGAACTAGATATACCTGCCGATATACTGATCGTGGACAAGGATACCCTAGAGAAGTACAAGAGATACCCCGGGCTAATGTACAGATACGCCTTATCAGAGGGTATTGTGATATGAGGGAAGATACTAGAAGATGAATTGACTATGGAGATAAGGATCTTGAACTAGCACAGCTAGCTCTGCAACATGGTATCTATGTGTACTCTACGTTCCATGCACAACAAGCAGTTGAGAAGTACCTCAAGGCATTCCTTGTAGAGAACAATAAACCATATCCTAGAACACATGATATCAGATTACTAGTAAAAGAGTGTATGAATATAGTCCAATACCTTCTAGATATACATGTAGATAAGCTTACAATCTATGCAACAGAGTATAGATATCCAGAGATAAACCATGAGATCACGAGGGAAGAGGCTATAGAAGCCATTAGATTAGCCAAAGAAACTAGGAGATTCGTGCTTAAAAAGTTAGGATAATGAATAGTCTAATCATAACCGCAATAGCTAATTTTAGGAGATCATCTAGAGGTCTATGTATAAGTGGTCAATGCCAATAATTAGTTCTTTATCTAATGATCTTTGGATAGAGAATACCTATGGAAATAGACTTTATCATCTTATCCCGGGCACCTGGGGGTACAATATGCTTATATTAGGCTTCTAATGATATTGTCTAGGTGATAGTAAGGCTTTACCATGGTATATTGTTTCGTGGGTGTTTTGGGCATGGATGTATGTATTGGACGGGATAGAGTTATTGTACGTGGTATTAGTACTCATAA
>CAZVHC010000007.1:0-44592 GCA_964627005.1 uncultured Desulfurococcaceae archaeon | reverse complement strand
TTAATACAACACTCATCCGTAGACACCAATACTAATACATCCGTATACAAGCTTATAAGATTAACCCTATAGAAATTTAGCTCTCCGGGTTTGACTTAATTATTTGTCTATGAAATTTAGTCCTATTTTCTAAGGATAACACCTAATTGATAGTTTAACTTAAGTTCTCCTCTTTAATACATTCTTTATCTAACTACTCATTTTACACATCATTCATCATAGAATGGGATTTATCTGTTCAAAAACTACTTCTCTTCTCGTTCATACCAAAACATATCCTGGTAGAACATATTTTCATCATATGTACACCTAAGGAGAAGGCACCTCCAAGGAGTGATATATAGCGATGAAATATGATTAACCTTTATAACAAAATAGATTACTATTAAATACATGTTAATTTGATAGATTAGGTAAATTAGGTAAGAATTTAGGAAGCCGCCGCCGGGATTTGAACCCGGGACCTCCGCCTTTCCAGCCCCACACAGTATCATCGGAAGATACCAGGGCGGCGCCTGGGGTCCCCGTAACTCCTTTTGATACGGGGTTACGGGGATTCCACCCGCTGAGCTACGGCGGCTTCTATCTAGAATAGTTTCGTTTTTGGCTAGATTATATCTTTTATCCCTTAGTGTATAGTGGTTGTTTATTTCCTATGTTTAAGCATGAGTTATTGAGGATATTGGTGTTTCCTGGTTGTTTATTTAAAAATCTTGACTTAGGGTTTCTAAGGGTGTTTTTCCGGGTGTTCTATAGCTCGTATTCCTGGATCTTTTTCTTCCTGCTGATCTCTTCAATTGCCTCTACTATCTTCTTTACCTTCTCAGTATTTATTGCTGTATGGAGATCCTCTAGTTCCTCAAGCTCCTTTATGAAGAGCCCACGGAAGGCATCTTCCCTCCTGATATGGAGTACTAGTCTCTCGGGCTCCATCCTCGACTTTGTCTGTCTCTCAGGCAACTTAACGATCTCTATGACTATCCGTCCAGCCTTTAGAACAGGCTTTTTCTCCCAGGGCTTCATTTCACCTAGTAGCTTCTCAAGCTTACTAACTAGTGTCTCCTCCTCAGCCACCCAATATCACCATGTACTATATAGGTATTGTATGGATATAATACGGTTTCTCCATAGATATACCCTACAGCTCAACAAGTACAGTATATGTGGATAGACTATGGATGCTCCAATGTACAATATCATTGTAGAACATAGGGATCTAGGGTACCTCAATAAGGTTCTAAGGAGGTATTATAGGGGGTGGGTTAGGGCATCTACAAAACCCGATCCCATGATGTATAATATCGAGATCGTCCATGGATGTGGTGAAGGGTATCTTAGGGATCAGAACCATGTTGTCGAGTACAGTGTTAAGAGGATTACATCACTACCTGAACACGAGATCCTTAGGATTATTGAGCGTGGTAGAGCTAGGCTAAGACAGACGGTAACATGGGATAATAGGGGGTTCTATAGACTTGATGAAGGTGGTGAGAGAATACATGGACATATGGTGAATCCTAGTTACGACATATTCCTACTTATTGGGGATACGTGGACCCAGATCCTAGCTGATCTAGGGCTGGAGAACCCCCCTAGAAATACTGTTGCTAGTAAGAGATTCCGTGGAGTCCACGAGATCTATTCTGGAACAAAGATCATTGCACGGCTATATACTGATAAGCCTTATCTGAAAATCTTTGGTGAGGAGGCTATAGATAATGATCTTGGTATGTACATAGGGTTTAACCATAGGTTACTGGAGAAACATCTAGCTATGGTGGAGTATCTCCTAGAGAAACTCGGTTCACCAGATCTTGTTATAGTGAGCTTTAGTGGGGGTAAGGACAGTATTGTACTACTCGATCTAGCTCTTAAAATCTATGGTAGAAATAGGGTTGTACCCATATATGTTGATACTGGTCTAGAGTTTCCCCATACACTCAACTATATCTCAATGGTTGAGGAATACTATGGGCTAGAGATCACTAGAGTATACGCTGGTCTAGATAAAGCCGTGGGTTCCAAGGGTCTACCAACACGAGACAATAGGTGGTGTACTGGGTTAAAGCAGAAAGCATTCTATGACAAACTCCACGAGATCATTGGGGGCTATGATAATGTGTTGGTACTACTTGGTGATAGGGATGCAGAGTCAAGGAGTAGAAGCCATAGACCACCAGTAAGACATAGGGAGGGTTATCTAGAGGTATCTCCACTTAAGCAGTGGGGTACAATACATGTACAGACATACATTTTGTCTAGGAAACTACCATTAAACCCACTATACATGTACGGGTTTTACAGGACCGGATGCTATATTTGCCCGTTACTCCGTGGGCTAGAGAAGTATATTATGAAGAGGTATCTATGGGATACATTGAAGGAGCTTAAATACATTAGCCGGTTCCTTGGAGAACAATGAATGGATGGCTGAGAACATTGGCTGTGATCGTGGTGACAGGTACTCCCGGTACGGGTAAGACTAGTGTAGCTCGTGAACTAGCTAGGAGACTAGGTGCACTACATATTGATCTTAGTAAATACGTTATTGAAGAAGGACTATACATTGACTACGATGTTGAACGTGCAAGCTTCATAATTGATGAAGAAAAAGTTATCGATAGGATCAAAGAACTCATCAGCAAACACGACAACATAGTTATTGACACGCACTATGGAGAGATAGCGCCTCCAGAACTTGTTGATAAAGTGATTGTTCTCAGAACAGATCCGGAAGAACTTGAGAAAAGGCTATTGGAGAAAGGCTGGTGGTGGGAAAAGATCAGGGAGAATATTGAAGCTGAAATACTATCCGTCTGTACACACAATGCTATAGAGGTTTTCGGTGAAGAGAAAGTCTATGAGGTAGATACAACGGGAAAGACTATAGAACAAGTCCTAGAAGAGATCATGGAGATACTGGAGGGTAAAGGAATCCCCGGGCTAAGATATGATTGGCTAGCAATAAAACCCCTAGAGAAGATAGAGAAGTACCTCCACTAGAAAACACGATTGCCTAGATAATGTAAATAAAAGGTTTAATTAATGAAGAGAAAAAATGATAAAGCTGGATCTAGAGTGAAATAATCAATGTTAAACACATAGCCTCTGCTATAAACAAATGATGTATATGATGTGATTAATTAAGCATTTATCTAAATAAATAACCTGATATACATTAATGTAAAATAATTTGTTGCGCTAGAAAAAATACCTCCCCTACACAGAATAATATATTGGTGGAATAATGAAGTATATAGGTATAATACTTGTTATGGGTATAGTTGTAGCGTCCATGCTTATATCAATCGCTCTAAAGAATCATATCTTATCAGAAGATATTGTTGAAACTAAAGGTATTCTTAGACAAGAAAATTCTATATATTCTCTAAAAGATCTTCTCAAGGAATACTTTATCAATGAATCATCTAGTGTAAATGAAAGTATAGATGGAGATGTTATCATATCGTATAATGTTAGAGTAATTATGTCCAGATGCATGTATGCACACTTGGATGATAATGGTGTTCTTCACGTATACCTAGATCTCTTGGTGAATGTCCTATAAGGGATGAGAAAGGTTTTGAGCTATATATACAGAGTGATTTTGGGCCAAAGACTGTAGTGGTTAATGGATCAATGATCTATAGTAGGAAACTTGAGATTTATACACTAGATCTATTAAGTGTTTATGCAGGGCGCAAGTATGAGCTATACATATTTAGTTCTAAGGAACACGTACCTATGTCTAATATAACAGTGTACTCTCTAGAGGATGAAAAGAAGCTGGTGAGTATATTGGATAGTATTAGAGCTCTAGAAGTATCCTCATCCTGTAGAAAACTATCTAATAACTCATACCCATATGTATGCAATATTACTATACCAGAATACTTTATCTGGTTAACATTCACAAAGAAAATAGACTATTCTGGGGTATACAGAGACACAGTTATTAGCGCTCCAAGGTTTCTCGAAATAGAATTCGTATACAACATTAATGATCTACTTAGCAAAGTTAGTGATGAAGAAACTAAAGAGTGGCTATTAAATACAGTTCATGGGAAGAAATTCATAGCTATACTGGTGTATATCGTAAATAGAGATACAAAGAATATGACAATAATAGACTATGCAAGCTACTCAATGTCAGTAAAGCACATAGATTCTGGAGAAAGAGATACATGTTCAATACTTGCACACATTTCTAAACCTGTTAAATACATAGTTCCAGCAGGTGGAAGAAAATTGTTTGACATACAGTTATTAGTTAAAGAGAAGGATGGATATTATCTAAAATATGGATGTTGGGCACATAAAAAGTTAGAACCTGGTAGAAACATTATATCAATTAAATTCCATACCAATCCCGAAATACGATTTTCTATACTAGTAAACATACCCAATGAATGATTTATAATATTAATTATTGAATAGTCTTTATCCATACTAATGTAGTAAAGCCCTATGGACATACTATATTGTACCATATACTGGGTTACGTACATTGATAATTGTGGTTTATGTGTTTATCAAAGAAGACTTTTCATTTACCATGTGCTCTACTATGGATAGATCGGTTGTGCGTGGGGCTAAATGAATTTTTATTACCTAGCAAACAGATTTATAGATATCTTGGAAAATATTCTATGGAGGTTATTTCTATGAATGAATACATTCAATGTATAGACTTCCTACGGACAAGGAGGAGCATCCGTGAATATAGGGATGAAGGTGTTCCTATGGAGCTTGTTATGAAGATACTTGATACTGCACGCTACGCCCCCAGTGCGAGGAATAGGCAGCCATGGAGATTCATAGTAGTTAGGAAACGGGAGATACTGGATAGACTAGCCAAGCTACATCGTGGAGCGAAGCCATTGGAGAAAGCACCATTAGCAATAGTTGTTGCCTGTGATAGGGAGGAGGCTCCGGAATCGTACCAGGTGGACTGTGCTAATGCAGCTATGTACATAATGCTTGCAGCTCATGCGCATGGATTAGGGACTGTATGGATACAGACACTAAGGAATATAGAGGAGATCCAGGGGATACTTGGGCTACCGGAAAAACATGTACCGATAGCAATACTGGCCATGGGATACCCAGCTGAAAAACCAGAGCCAAAGCCTAGGAAACCCCTAGATGAAATAGTCACTGTAATCGAGTAACCCAGATCATGTATTGAGGCTTGGTATAGAACGGATTTAAACGGATTCTGTCTAATAAGTTTAAAAAGCTTGCTAAGAAGCATAGATACATTATCTACTGTGAACTAGGATAAGGTATCGCTTATGCTCCTCATCAAGGGATTGTCTTTAGCCAAGGCACTCTTTTGAAATCATCATCAAATGTAAGTATGGTATCTATACCATAGTGTTTGCAGGTTAAGGCTATTTGTGCATCATTTGGAAGCAACCTATAAGTTGTCATTACCTGCATATATTCTTTAAAGTCATAATGGTCTTTAAGAACTCTTACCTGCATATCTTCTAGGAAACCAATTATCAACCCTATGACTTCCTGTGGATAACCATACTTTCGGATTGCTTCTCTAAGACTATGCCTACCTTTCACAAGACCCTTCTGCCTATAGTATTCGAAAGTTGCAATGTAGAAAGTCTCATTCAAAGCTATTCCTGAGATGACTAACATGACCTCCTGTAATAGTGATAATGTATCTTCAGCTATTGGGTACTTTTCAGTCTCCATAAGAATAGATAGTATGAAGCTAGTATCTATGTATATCATGTTATTCATTGAATATGTGCCTCCTCCTCTAGCTTAAGTATTTCTTCTAGACTAGCCTTTCCAAGAACCCCTCTATATTTGCGGATAATTGATCGTATATCCCTCCTAATAGTTATAATTACCTCCTCACCCTCCCTAAGATCAATCTTATCGAGAGGTCTTAACACCCCTTTCTCATACCGAGCACGAACCACGATGGACACGGGCTACACCCTAATAATACATATGGGTAGAGAACCAATAATCCTTTATCCCCTGTATAAAGATTATATAGGATAAATTAAAGCGTTCCATAGAATAGATCATAATAAAGTATAGAGAAACTGATTGTAAGGCGAATACGTATGTTGATCGTGGCAGGCTATCGTGGAGGCCCTCTTGACCGGGAGATTGCACGTGTCTATAACGTGTGCATGTCTATTAGGGGATTTATTGCTGAGAAACAAGTATCTCCAGAGGAGATCCGTAGGCTATGGTTTGAGTATAGTACCTTTGATCCCGAAGAGTTTGCTATGGTGGTGGATAATGGTAGGGTTTATGGCTTGGTCTTTGCTAGGGTGGGAATGGGTTTTGGAAGGATCTGGTTATGCATAGACCCGTGGCTGCCAAGGCACTATCTCCTAGAGACAATATCCTACCTATTATCATGGGCTCGCCATAGATTATCTCGTGAACGTGTATGTGTTGTTAAGATTGGATGTGGTTATGAGTACTCTGGATTTCACTGCCTATTACGTGAGGTAGTTGGGCTAGGGCTTGAGAATGCTACTGTGATGCTTATGGAGTACTCCGGGGGCTCTAGGAAATATAGTGTTCATCCGGGCATTATTGTTAGGGAGGGCTCCATGGATGATATACCCGGTGTTGTTGAGGTATGGAATAGTGCTTTTAGGAGATATAGCTGGTTTGAGGAGTGGAGGATTGAGGATGCCCTTAGATGGTACAGTACTAGGAAGCTCATGCTCTACGTAGCAGTTGATAGAGAGACTAATAGGGTTATTGGCTATGTCGATGCTGAGTTGAGAAGGGGGTTCGATGGTAATACCTATGGCTATATCTACACATTAGCCGTACACCCAGATATGCAGGGTAAAGGGGTTGGGAAGACATTGCTCCAGTACATGGTTAATATCCTCAGTAGACGTGGGGTCAAGAGTATCTATCTCGATGCTATCCATGGGCTAGAGAACTACTATGCTAGACAGGGATTCAGGATCATCAGTAGAAGCATTGTATCGATCGTGGAGATAGGCAGGCTACCATCACATACACCATCGATCATGGTTATTAACAGTGATACTAAGTAGATCAATATGTGTATAGCTTAGATAAATTAGGGTGATAAAATACTCTATACCACATGAGAATATGTGGGGAATGATAGGGTTATGAGGGGATTCATACTCGCATCATGGCGTGACCTTAAGCTAGTAATTTCAAGAGCTGATGTTGTCCTTGAAGTCCTAGACGCACGTAACCCAATGGCCACACGTAGTAGGCGGTTAGAGAAAATGGTTTTCTCCATGGGACGTGAACTAATACTTGTACTCAATAAAAGCGATCTTGTCCCAAGGGAGGTTGTGGAGCAATGGACAAGGCTATTCCGTGACCAAGGCTATCATGCAGTCTATATAGCAGCTAGAGATCATAAGGGTACACGTGTACTTAGGAGAAAGATCAAGGAGGTTGCACCAGCCTTTCCAGTCGTAGTGGCTGTCACAGGTTATCCCAAGACTGGTAAGTCAACAATAATAAATGCTCTTAAGGGGAGGCATTCAGCATCAACAAGTCCTATACCAGGTAGCCCTGGATATACCCATCATATACAGTTGTACCGTATAGATACTAAGATACTTATGATAGATACTCCGGGAGTTATACCGGTTGAGGGGGGCTACCTTGAGAAAGTGATACGTGGTGCTTCACCAGAGCAACTAGATGATCCAGTGAAACCAGCAATAATGCTTATAGAGGAAATATTAAAACATAATCCATATGCTTTCAAATCAGCATATGATATCGATACAAAGGATCCAATGGAGATACTTGAGACACTAGCAAAGAAACGTGGATGGTACTATAAGAAAACAAAGGAACCATTAATAGAAGAGGCTGCAAGAACAATAATACGTGACTACCATAAAGGCAAGATACCATTCTATGTAAGACCAACTATATAGTAAAAACTATATGTTTAAGAAATACTCTTAGAATCTGTCTATACAAAATACTACTTTGATACGGAACTATCTAGCCAATCCATATACTCTCTATAACCGGTTAGAATAGGTAATGCTATAATCTCTGGTACACTATAACTATGTAGCTCCCTCACCCTCTCAACAAGCTTATTGAATAACTCAACTCTAGTCTTAACAATAAGTATTGCCTCATCAGATTCCTCAACCCTCCCCTCCCACCAATAGATACTCCTAACATTATCAACGATATTTACACAAGCTGCTAGTTTCTCACCCACTATTGTCCTAGCTATCCTTATACCCTCCTCAGTATTAGATACCGTTATAAAGACTATGATCCATCCACCAGCTAATCCATCCATTATCCTTCACCAAATACTAGCTTATCCAATGATCACCATTATATACCTCATAAGTCTACCTATTTAAATTCCCTCCCAGCCTAGACTAAACTATATGGATGATTTGTTATGGAGAACATGCACAAAGAACTTGTTTATGGAGAAATAGGTTTTGGAGACTACATGGTAGCAGGTTATAAGCTCATATTTAAGAAGGTTAATGGAAAACACCTTCTATATAGAAGGATTGGAGATGGAGATGTTATTGTTGAGAAGATAGTCTATGGTTTTGAAAAGATCATGTTTATACCCATGTATCCAGTCCTAACACCAAAGTACATAACCAACTATGTACTAGTAGAGTTTGAGACACCAATACATATAGCTCCAACAGATACCACTTCCTCCTATATAGAACTACCAGTTGATATAGCAGTCTATGTCTATAGGGATCGGGTTTTTACAATAATTGATGTAATCCCGTACACGTATCCAAAGTACACCTTATATGGAGACCCATTTAATGGACTTATAGCCAGATACTATAGAACACCAATCTACCACTCAACCACTACCGGATCGGAGGAATCTATCTATCACACAATCACTAGTAGGCTGGGGAGGGCATTAGTGAGGATCTTGTTTAGAAACAGAACTGGTGAATGGGTAACTGTATCTAGGGTTCTCCTAGACATGAGCCCATTAAAGATATTCTATAAACCAGGCACTATTGAGGCATATACGCAGGAGCTATTAATGATCATTGATTCCCCATCAACAGCTAGTATTGGATATGGTGACCCATTTATAGCTGATGCTGTACCAGTAGATGATCCCCCAGAACTTAGGCAGCCAAGGATTATGCTTAAGACGGATATGTTGTGGGGGATATAGGTATGCCTCTATTCAATGAATCATTACTGAATATCGAGTGGCTCTATGGTATTGACTGGTCTCGTGTAATTGTAGCACTCCTTGTACTGGGTATAGGCATCTCCATATCACTATTGATCAAGAGGATCGTGTATAGGATCACCATCAAGTTCATGCCTAGGGATATAGGTGGGATATTAGCTAAGATCACGTATTACATACTAGTCATAATAGTGGTTATATCAGCATTTGGTGTATTAGGAATCGATCTCACGGGAGTAGTTCTTGCAGGTGGTATACTAGGTATTATACTAGGCTTTGCACTACAATCTGTAACATCAAACTTTGTATCTGGACTATTCCTTTTCTGGGAAAGACCTTTGAAAATAGGTGATCTTGTCGAGATCGATGGAAGGATCGGTAGGGTGGTCGACATATCGATCATGTCTACAAGGATTGTTGGTCTTGATGGTGTATTGATAAGAATACCTAATGAGAAGGTCTTCCAGGCAGTAATAAGTAATCCTTCAAAAACTATTGCACGTAGAATAGATCTAGTGGTAGGTATATCCTATAGTAGTGATGCTGAGAAAGCCTATAGTGTCATAAGAGAGATCGTTATGAAACACCCATTTGTACTAGTATATCCGGAGCCTGATATATTTGTTGAGGAGCTTGGAGATAGTAGTGTAAATATACGTGTAAGAGTATGGGCTCCAACGAGTGAATGGTATAATGTAAAGAAAGAGCTATTATGGAGTATAAAGAAAGCACTTGATCAAGCTGGTATAGAAATACCATTCCCACAACATGACCTATGGTTTAGAAACCCATTAGAGATTAGACTTAGGAAATAGTGTTTTCCTACGCTCCATTCCTATTTAAGCCTATTTAAGATTGTAAGTTTCTTCTAAGTATAGATCCTTTATGTATTTATGTAATCCGGAAAAACATGGTAGTAAGCCTATGGAAATATGGGAAAAGGTATAGGGGGAGATTGTGCAAAGGTGTTTTCCAATACTATGTAGTAGTTTATGGTTATTATATAACGTATCTTATACATTGTATGTTGTCTAATTACTTGCTAGGTCATTACTGGTTGATACTGCATAGTAAATAGGTATAGCCTAGGTATATTGTATAGGACATTGGTACATTACCTACCTATTAAACATATCTATGGGTTAGATACATATAGTATAGATCTCCTATACTGTCTCTAGCCAACTAGGGAGAACCTATGGATAACTAGGGGTTTAGGGACATATATATAGGTGTTTTTAAATCTTGTTCTAAGAACTAGACAACTGTATCTAGTCAGCAGATAGGTTCAAGCTATATTAGACTGTAGCACCCACACTCCAATAGCCTCTAATGAACCAGGCGGTTCCATTTAGGATACATGGTATTACCTGTGAGCTTCCGGGGTATCCGGGTGATCATGGTGGTGATGGGGTAGTTAATCCCCACTTAACTACCCAACTGGGCAGTTAACCACATCCACCAAGATCATCATGATCATCCCTGGCTCCTTGGTGCTATGGTAGACCATGAAGGATTACATGAGCTATCTAGACCTATTACCTCTCTCATGGGTATTATCTATGGATAATTTCTAAGGACACCTATACCTAGATGTGCTAGGTAAGTTGTTCTCTAAACCTAATTTTAGGTGATAGTAGGTATTACCTATTTTCTAGCTACTTACACAATCTAATACTATATATAGTCTTTAAATATATATTTGATATATTAAACATTTGATAATTATATAATATCTATGTATATTATACTTTAGGATAATGCTATGTAAAGATATATATACTTGTAAAGGTAAGTGAAAGTTAGGTGTAACACTATATGTCATCAGAAGCTGAATCCCTTAAGAGCCTACTTAACATTGCGGGAATACTAGCACTAGTCTTTGGAGTGCTATATATCATAATCGGTATTCCAACAATGTTCTATAGAGTGGGAGTACTCTTCATAATATGGGGTGTTATAGATATAATAATATATTTTCAGATTAGGGAAATTATTGAGCTAATTGAGAAGGGTAGGTATAAGGAGGCTAAGGATAAGACGCTTACATGGATGATCATTGGATTCATACTAGCTGGTATTATAATAGGAGTAATACTATTAATAGCATATATGAAATACGATACTCTTATAAAACGTAAAGCAATAGCAACTGCACCTCCACCCCCACCTCCAGCATAATAGAGTGGATCATGTATAGGGTAAGAGCTAATGTAGTTAGTGGATATTATACTATCCCTTTATACTGCTAGCGTGGTCCCCCTTTACCAGTTATATGGTTTATGAATAATGATAAACTTATTATCATTACCAGATCTATAGTTCTCCACAGCCTATATGCGTCCAGCTAATTTGATCGGGTAAACCTTATTAGTTATACAATACAATTTATTAACTAACCTCCACAGGTGGTGAATGGATATTAAAGCATATCTATTTATGCTGGTGCTGTTCTCAATAATAGCTATAGGATCTGCACAGGTACTAGCTGAAGAATACTGGACAGGAACACCAGGAAATGATCACCCAGCAGCAATTGTCACTGATGGATCTACAGGATACTATGTAGTATGGGATAATGGTGTCTATCTATACATTACACTACTTGATTATCAGGGTAACATATATGATAGTAGAAGGATCGAGGTTGTTGGTGCGAGTGTTGCATCAGTGGATGCAGTAGTTAATAACTCCATTATATACATACTTGCAAAGGATCTAAATAACAATACTAGGTTCTATGTGATAAAGTATAATATATCATCAGCATCTGTAGAATGGGCTAGAGTACTTGCAGTCACAGATCCAGGTACAAATACAACATTTCCATCTAAACCAAGATCCATAATAGTTAATGGAAGCAGCATATACGTACTTACAGAACATAGTAGTGCAGCTTCAATAATCTCACTAGATCCTAAGGGGAGCCTCATCTCCCTAGGAACATATCTAATCACTAACGCCACATTCGCTGACATGGTTAATGATGAACAGAACCTATACATTGTAGGTTCAACATATCTCTATGGCTACTACTACCTACTACTAATGAAAATAGATCTAGCACTACGGCCATACACAATAATTGGTGTAAAGGTTAATATTGGTGAAAACAACTACTTCATACGTGGTAAATCCCTAGACATTGACCAGTATTCAGTATATGTTTTAGCAGGTATTGGTGCGGGATCTGGTGCTGGACAACATGCGTATATGGGGTTCTTCAGGTTTAAGAAAGCCAATCTCTACCTAGTAGCAAACAAGATCTACTCTATACCGGGATACTATGTCGGTTTTGACGAGGTTAATGGTAATAAGCTTGTTATTGGTGATGTACAATTTTATGTAACTGGATACCTTGTTAACCAGACTAAGACAAGCCTCTACGATATACTGATCGTTGGAGCAGACCTAACGACGCTGAACATTACATGGGCTAAGAAGTGGAATAGTACTGATGGTGATGAGAGAGGATCAGCTATAATGACTAGCGTAAACTACGTGTTAACAGCAGGTTCTAGCCCAACTCATACGGGCTTATTTACTAATGTATCATATAGTGAGTATGTAGGTGCCTCCATATCTAATGTCTCCATTAGTGGTGAGTTTGCCGAGTATGATGGTGTAGTAGATAATGTATCATGTAATGTGTTATGGGTTTCCCGTAGTTCTGGTGGATTTGATGTAGTAGTATTGTCTTTAGTAGATACTGGTATACCTGCTCCAATACCTGAGCATAATACCGTAATATTGGCTTTATCTCTAATATTAGTGGTTGCTGTAACAACTATTGTTTTTATAAGAGTATATAGGGGTAAAAGGAAAGTCTAGATACAGCATATATATACACATATTTTTTGACCTAGATACCTAAACTCATGCTATAACCTACAGTATATGGTTTCTATAGATATTACCTTACATAAGTGATCATGTATGTATGGGCTAGCCTATGCTAGATTATATATGTGTAGCCTATGTTAGCCTATGATATGAGGTATTACCTTTATGGTCTATTATTTCTTTCTTTTACATTGATATAAAATCCAGCATATTTGCCTATGTTTCATACCTCACGACTATATCTATATAATTCTTTCTTAGATGTATATTTTGCTCTGATTTCAATGTATTCAATAATTGTTATATGTATTCATGTTTTATCCTATATACTGTACCAGGTTCTATATGTGTTTGTGGAGGTACTAGTGATTGTGGATACAGTATTGTTCCTGCACCAATCTTTGCATCATATCCTATTATTGCTCCAAGCTTTAATACTGGTTTCTTAGTTGTTGGAGTATGTACAAGGTGTTCCCTTAGACGTGGTGGTGTTTCCTCACCTGGTAAAACGTTTAATGTGACAACATGGCTTCCAATACTGGTATTCTCACCTATAATACTATCACCAATATAGCAGTGGCTATCAACAACTATATGTGGCTGTAATATACTGTTCTTAACCTCGGTATAGGCCCCAATCCTAACCCTCTCCTCAAAACTAGTATAGTGTCTCACGAAACTATGTGCTCCAATAAAACTGTTTCGTCCAATATAGACAGGGCCCTTAATCACTGCATAATGATCTATATAGACGCCGCCCTCAATGATCGCTGGAGGCCTGATCAATGCTGTATCCTCGATCTCTGCATCATCAGCTATATGTAGGCCACGGAGCTCTTCAAGCAGTAGCCTTGAGGCTTCAAGTAGATCAGCTGGATAGCCTATATCGATCCATAACCCACTCCAGTGGACAGCAATAACCTTACGATCACCCGCTATCTTAGCAAGTGCTTCTGGTAGACTAAGACCACCCTCTAGATAATCTATGATCCATGTTGGGAGTATGTATACACCACCTATAGTATACGCTGGTCTCTCGATCTCCTCAATATTGGATGGCTTCTCAATAACCCTCTTAACGAGACCACCAAGATCTATTGTCACGACCCCATAGGTATAGGCAAAACGTTCATCAAGGGGAATAGTAAGTACTGCAGCAGCTGGTTCAACACTATAGAATGCCTCAACAAGACTTGATAATGCACGTGAATCAAATATGAGGTCTCCATAGACTAGTAGGAAGTAATCAGTATCATTAAGCTCATGAGAAGCAGATATGATTGCAGCCTCAATACCACGGCCACGCTGCTCAACACCAATAACACGCCTACTACAGTATTTAAGAGCCTCCTTCAAAACATCCTCATAACTATAAACCAATACAATGTCCTGTCTCAACACACGCTCAATAGCATGTACTGGATAATATATTATCGGCTTACCAAGTACTCGGAGAGTATGTTTACTCCTACCCGGAGGTACGAGAACACTAATAACCCTACGGGGTTCACCACCAGCTAGTATAACGGGTTTCAAAACACCACCAAGATATATCTTAGCCTATAAAATATATGAATTTAACCATTAGTATAGGGGAAAACACTTGCTCATCTCTTACTCGTTATGTAAGAACATACTACCTCTTCACCACTCCATCTATATGAAGATACTATGTTTACATACCTACCTTGCCTCATAAATCTAGCTATAAAACGTCCGCTTGATATAAACTCTGAGCCAGGCCTATAGAATCTATACCATGGAATAGGGGTTCTAATCAGGATCCATGTATCATTAATAGATACTGTGCTAAAACTTGGTATTCTAGCTACACCATAATCATCAAACCATGGTGCTTCAACAATATAGTGTACATACCTTATATCTCTTGATGTCACATTAAAGGTTTCATTGAAGATATATGTCACTGTACCATTAACCTTAAGATATATTATACCCCTACCCTAGACTCATCAGCTAGACATATATTCATGAATACAGTATCTCCAGGATCAAGGCTTTGGAGAGGCACAACGTATCCCTCAGGCCAAAAAGCCTTAAACAAATAGTAGAAGAATACTTTAGAAGCCTCCATATACTTTGCAGCCCATCCTGCCTGTAGCAATTGTGGAATACCATCATCATTTTTTGATATACCTATCCAGACAGCTAATGCAATCCGATCTCCATCTTCATATTCATCGGGCCAGCCAACCTCAACAACTTCACTATATCCCCAGCCTCCACTAACCTTATAGAAGCTACTACTTGAGGTACCGTAATAGAACGTTATACCCGCCTAATTAAGTGAGTACTCTAGATCATACTGTATAATATAATCCGTATTGTTTCGATTATATCCATTACTAGGGATAGGATAGACTGTATAGGTTCCACAGCATACTTGGGCTAAGATAACGTATATGAGTGTGAAGAGAATAACGGTTCTCACGGCTTTCACCTCACATTTAGGCTTTTATCATGTTGTGGCTATGCATACAGAACGGTAAATCCATAACATTAACTTTATACACTATTGGATTAATGTCTTTATCTAGACTAAACATTATATGTATAGATATTGTCTCTTTGCATGTTCCACTAATATTTTGCCTAGAGTACATGTAGTCTGGGATAAGTGTGGAAGTACCATTATACTCTACCCTAAGATACTGTATAGCGAGCATATAATATGCCTTACCACCTTCTATATACGTATCTGGTCCCTTCGACTTATCCAAATACATATGCAGTATATAGTCTAGAGTACTATTAGGGTCTATACTATAGTTCTTAAGTACATTAGCAACCCTAGGATCATTTAGTAGTTTCTCTATCTTATCTCTAGACTTAATGAATAACATGCCCTTCTTAATGAAATTATTTGCTTCAGGGCTACTAGATACATTAAACGTGATTGGCTCTATTACTCTGACTATATCTAGATCCTTATCAACAACTATGGATACATAAATGGAATCAACTACTGATAAACGGATCTCTAGATCTACTCTAAATAACCCCTTATCAATTTTACGTATACTATTGATATAGAGATCCTTATCCTTAAGACTATTTATATCCATTTTATTTTTATTAAGGAATTCCCTGAACTCCTTTGTTGATAGGAGTTTGTGTAGGAAATCGCTCTTATGCTCCATGATCATATCTTCTATATAATCACAAGTAATATTATATGAAACATTATCCTTGGAATCACTATTAATGGGCTTCTGTAACTGGTTGTAATTGGTGACTGTATATGCAACCATATATGCTGATATCAATACAATAATCAGGAGCATTACATAGGTATACTTCATAAGTATCACCATATCTAATATATGTTTTCGCTAGTATTTTTTATCTGTACAAACTACTTATTCAATTAACATATTCTCTTACACTTAAGGTATTTGTTGAACTTATACATGTTATTGGCTAACTAGTTTACTCGACAGTAACGGTTTTAGCTAGATTCCGGGGTTTATCCGGATCATAGCCTCTCTGTACAGCGGTATAGTATGCTAGAAGCTGCATTGGAGGAGTATGGGTGATTGGGGTTAGTATCCAATGTGTCCTTGGAACTGGGAATAGGTAGTCAATCTGGTCAAGGAGACTAGTATCCTCTGGAGCAATACCGATTACAACAGCGCCACGAGCCCTCATCTCCTGCATATTGCCAAGCAGGAGCTTCTCCAAACGATCACTTGATGGTACAGTAAATACAACCGGGTACTCCCGGGTGACAAGAGCTATAGGTCCATGCTTACTCTCACCAGCAGGATAGGCTTCTGCATGTATGTAGGCTATCTCCTTAAGCTTCAAAGCACCCTCCATAGCAACCGGTACACCAATACCACGGCTCAAATAATAGGCATTACCCTTCCGGGACAACCACTCTGCAAGACGGCGTGCACGCTCCTCATTCAAAGATATAATGTCAGAAACTATCTTGGGGGCCCTGTGAAGCTCCCTCCTTAGATCCCTAGCCTCACTGTCCGTGAGCCTACCAAGGGCTTCAGCATGCCCTATGGCCAGCCATGCAAGAGCTAGTGTCTGTGTAGTGAATGTCTTAGTTGCTGCAACACCTATCTCTGGACCAGCTCTCGTATACAACGCTATATCGCTTTCACGTGGGATTGCCGAGTCAACAATATTTGATAAGGCAATGATCCTTGCATCACGTTCCCGGAATGCACGGAGAGCCATTAGTGAGTCTATGGTCTCACCACTCTGGCTAACAACGATTAGTACGTCACGACTAGATACACTATGCTCATACACATGGTATTCACTGGCTATGAATGGTATAACTGGTACACCAGCGATTAGGTTTGTCAATAAGCTATAGTATAGACCTGCATGATAGCTTGTACCAGCAGCTGTGACATAGATATGGTCTGCATCAACAAGTAGTTTGACTGCCTCAGTAAAACAAGCCTCCTTCTCAATACCATACAATGTATCCCTAAGAGCCCTTGGCTGCTCATGGATCTCCTTGATCATGAAGTGTGGATAGCCTGCCTTGGTAGCATCCTCCATACTCCACTCAATAAATCTAACCCTGTTCCTCCAGTCAATTGTTTCTCCAGATAATAGGTTCTCTAAATGGATCTCTTTAGGGGATATATACCCCACCTCATAATCGTGTACAACTATGGCTTTCCGGGTATACTCTAGGAATGCAGGTATATCACTTGCAACAATATTGTATCCATCCCCAACACCAATGATCAATGGGCTATCCTTACGTGCAAAAAAGATCTTGTCTGGCTCAATTGTTGACACCATGACTACTGCATAGCTTCCCTCAAGAGCCTTTATAGCCTGCTTAAATGCTTTATAGAGACTGGCTGTCCTCTTATAAAACTCCTCTATGAGATGGGGTATAACCTCGGTATCTGTCTCACTACGGAATAAATGCCCACATTCAATAAGCATCTTCTTTAGCTCACGATAATTCTGTATAATACCATTATGGGCTACAGCTATACGTCCACTACAATCAATATGTGGATGTGCATTAACGTCATTAGGTGCTCCATGAGTAGCCCATCTAGTGTGTCCAATAATTGTTGTCCCATCTACTCTTGAGAAACCTAGTTTAGCCTCAAGTTCAGCAATCTTACCCTTACCCTTCAATACAATGATCCTTCCTCCATAGATACTAGCTACACCAGCACTATCATAGCCACGGTATTCAAGCCTAAGTAGACCCTTATAGGCCATAATGGATGGTTTCTCAGGCGTCTTGTTGGGCAGGCATGTAAGTCCAATGATACCACACAACTTCAGTATTCCCCAAGACGCATCTGTACTATAGGTATAATCTATAGCTACACCTTATATACTCAGTCATTAATGGTTTCACGGCAACCCTTTTATATACTAGCATGTGTCTCCCTATCCACTAGATGGGTGGGTTGTTGTGGAGAAGGTTGTTGTCATAAAGATTACTGGTAAGGCATTTAATGAGCTCGGTCACGAGATTCTAGGTGACTATATAAGCGTCTTCAAAAAACTGATTAACACGGGTTATAGGCTAGCCATAGTGACTGGTGGTGGTGGGCTAGCCCGGAGATACATAGGCTATGCTAGAGACCTTGGTGTAGAGAATAACTATGTACTAGACATCATAGGTATATGGGCTAGCCGTTTAAACGCTCTACTAATAGCATCAGCTCTACAGCCACACTCATATCCACAGCCCATAGAGGATCTAGAGACACTACGTAGGATAACCCCCCACTATAAGGCCTATGTACTAGGAGGCCTAATACCGGGTCAGTCTACAGCAGCAGTAGCACTTGAAGTTGCTGAAGCACTAGGTGCTGATAAGGTGATAGATATGGCTGCAATAGACCATGTATACACAGCCGATCCAAGGAGGGATCCAAGTGCTAAACCACTAGACAAAGTAACCTCTAGAGAACTAAGAAAATACATGGAGACAGGCACGTTACCAGGAGAATACCAGCTACTAGACAACCACGCCATAGACATTATGGAGAGAAGCATGATACGGGTATACATAACACACTATAGAAGCCCATGGAGGATAATAGATATCCTAGAGAAAGGAGAAAACCCGGGAACAATCATAGAACCAGTAAAAGAATAAAAACACCAGAAAATAACAAGAATATAAAATGGATGCGGGGGTGCCCGAGCCTGGTCCAAGGGGGCGGACTCAAGATCTAGGCGGCACAGCTGCTATAGAGCCGCTACTGGGGGATCCGCTGGCGTAGGCCGGCGTGGGTTCAAATCCCACCCCCCGCACCATCCTACTAGATTGTTATTGGTAGGTGTGTTAGACCTAGTATTGTTAGGAATCCTACTAGTGGTACTGTTATGTTATCATCTATGATCCCTGGTATTTCGAAGTGTTCTACTATGCTTACTACTGCTCCTGCTACTACTCCCGGTATCCCTATTATTGCTCCTATTGGCACGGTTACTGCTAGCATTGCTAGGTTTCCAATCCATGACTTTGTCCTCCTTCCATAGAGTATGTTCCGGACTATTCCTGTCACGGCGTCTCCGAAGGACATGAATGCTACTGGTATTACGCCATACCAGTATGCTTGTTGGTTCATACCGAATACTAGCCATGATAATGTGATCACTATGCCCCACATGAGGCAGAAGTTTACCTCATACATATTATCCTCTACTTGGAACCAGTACAGGAGCTTACCTGTTCTATGTGGTATATAGGTTAGGGCTGCAAGGATAATTGCTAGTATGAATGGTAGTAGTGGAGTCTTGAAGAGGAATGGTACTAGTAGTGCTACTAGTCCTCCTGCAAGTATATGTATGATCTTCCTATTATAATATATGATCTTGTTCTCCCTAATCCCTCTCTTCTTAGCCCATCTATAGAAGGAGAGTGTTATGGGTTGTACAACTATCATAACCCATGTAAAAAGTATTATTGACCAAACGGCCTCCATGGGATCAATGTTTAACAATGTATAGACACCATGGAAGCCATCCTTTTCTAGGTCAATGGTATAGACATGGCAGGACATATAAAAGCATTTATAACAAAAACGATCTAGAACAGATAAAGAAATAGACAATTGTCTACATAGAGAAAAATATACACTATATAAACATAAAATACATGCAACCAAGTATAATAACAGTAGGGCTAAGAATGACCAGGCCGAATAAGTTCTTATAGAGCTTAACATTCGATCTCATGGTAGCTGAATTAATGGTCAATTAATAATGTGATCTCTAAATACTCTATAGTTAATAATGTTTTGTTAAGACTCTAATATAGTGCTTTGGTATTTGCATACATGGTCATATATAACTAGTTTATCTTATAATGCCCTTTAACCGAGAAAAACCTATATAGTATATAACATAACTATCCTAGTTGATAGGGAATCACATACAGATAAGTGATCGTAGAGATCATTAGCAATAATATTTTATGTGTAGGAGGTGACACCAGACATGGTTTCTAAGGTATCAGATGATGAGCTAAGGAAAGCACTCGAGGAGAAACAAAAGACTAAACCCGAGGCCAATGAGAAGCAGAAGTGGATCAATCGTATGCTAAGGAGTGCTAAGCATCACCACAAGATCTGTCCGTACTATGATAAAAAGACACTATTATGTTTCCTAACCCTAGGTTCAAAATGTGATCGTGATGGTAGATTTGATAACTGTCCAGTATTCAGAGCATTCCTTGAGAGAAAGTATGAGGAGTACAAGTCTAAGGGACTACCTCTTCCAATGGACTTTGCAGATATAACCATAGCTATTATCTAGGGCCATGGTTATTTTATAAGGTATTCTTTTTTATATCCCCCTTAGAAACTATTGGGTTAAATAGGTGTGTACTATATGGACTCCGGATCTAGTGGTGAATATAGGATAAGGGATCTTGATAAGATATGGATGGAGTACGATAGGCAAAACGATATATTATATATAAATTTTGGCTATGATATAGAGGATGCTGATGAGGAATTCCTATCTGGTCAGGACATTGTTGTAAGGATAAAGAATGGTAGGGTAGTAAGTATAACAATTATGAATTTTAGTGAGAAAGCAGGGATCATGGTATACTAGGCTTCAACTGGAAGCTGGCTCCTATCACTATAGTGTACAACATAGTGTCTGGGCTTAAGAACCTCGATCAAGTACTTAAATGCTTTCCAAGGATCACTTTTTTCACCACACGTATAGACATCAAGTGTTGCATAGTTATTCAAAGGCCATGTATGTAACGCAATATGGCTTTCAACAATAAGTGCAATAATGGATACACCACCATGTTCTCCACTAACCCTCCAGGACCTGATCTCAAGGATCTTTGCATCAGCTACCTCGGCAGCCCTCTTAATAGCCTCTACTAATAACTCCTCATTCTCAAGGATCTCCCGTGGACATCCATAGAGATCAGCGTATACATGCCTACCAACTACAGGTGTAGGCATCTCAAATCACCTCCTATAATATCCTCTTTAGGAAATCACTTACACTACCACATACGTTACTTATAACTTTAACTCCCATCTCCTCAATGGACCCCCTTAGTCCAATGTCAATGGATCCGCAGATCAGAATAGCTGGATTGTATTCTTCAATAAAATCCTCAAACCCATCTGCATCCACGGGTTTCTCAACAATTCTTTCATCACCTGAATCAAGATCTATTATGAGGATCGAATCACCACACTCCATATCAGCTATACAGTACCCGTTATCACATGGTCTAACCACTATAGCTATATTATACATACGGGGATCACCATACACCTAGGGCTTCATAAACACATTAATACCTACTTATACCTATCTACTAACGAAAACCCTAGTCAATGGTGCCTATGGAGAAATGTTCAAAGTAGACCATAGTAGAGCATCAGAGATAGCAGAAGTACTAGGGAAACTAGGTACAGAGGAGTTCCTAGATAAACTAGTCACAAGCGATCCACAGTATAGAGCTCTAGAGAGGATATATAGTTCAACTGGAGATGCAGGGTTAACAGCATGTGTAGCAGTAGCTAATTCCCTGGTAAGCTACCAGTTAAGTGGTAGAGGGGAGGATTACTGGTGTGAAGTAGGAAATTACTTCTCTAGATGTAGGGTGTATTGTGTAGATGAAATACTTGATCTGTTCGTAGTGTTTTTGACAAGACATACAAGGTATAATCGTGTCCAGTTAAAGACTAAGATTAATAGGTTAAGGAGATTCCTAGGATCAGCTTTAGCCCGGAAACTATATGCTAACCCATGCCGTTACAGCTGTACCCAGTATAGTTTACTTGAGAAACTAGCTGATACAATGGATCAGGAGATATATTCTAAGACAATAGTTTTTGCAGTAAAGATGTACTACTACGTATCCCACATAGTATGTAGTGGTTCAACTCCTGATCCAAGGGTGCCTGTACCAGTTGATCGGAGGATAGCCTATGTATCCCTAGCTAGTGGATTAATACGGGTACTAGATAACATTGGCAAAAAGGATCTTAGGTCGCTTGCATATAGGCTTATGCAGAAAAGATATAGGAGATATGTTGTCAATGCATGGTTTACTGTATCTAGGGAGTCCGGGATACCATGTGTACTCATTGACACAATAATATGGCTTCTAGGTAGATACATAGGACTGTATAGGAGTGTAGAGGATATGGTAGAGGCTTTCACTAGAGACTATGGACTACTCCTCCCTCCTGAACTTACTAGGGAAATCCTTACCCAACTTACCCACTCCCTCACCACCGGATCCACCTAGAGAATGTATTACAGGTACTGTCCAGTTACCGAATACTATCCATAAAACACCAGCTATCCCTGCAAACACGTTACTAAGACCCATAGCTATCCATAGCCAGTCAATACCCCATCCCTTAATAACTGATAGGTAGTATCCAAGACCTATCCGGATAACCCACAACCTTATAAGCCCTATGATCGATGGTGGAAAAGTATGTCCAGATCCATTGCCTACATTCATAGATATAAAGAATGCTCCGAAAAACGGTATCGATAAAGCAAAGATCTCTATGAGACGTGACGCCATGGAAGAAATCAGTGGATCGCTTGTGAAGATATGTATCAATGGGTCACGGAACCCTATTATCAATACAACACCAACTGATGTATATATAGAGACGATCATTAAAGCCTTATACACAGCCCTCCGAGCACGATCATAGTATCCGGCTCCAAGGCTCTGGCCAACCATAATAGCTACTGCACGACTAAACCCCCATAGTATAGCATCTGATAAATTGATAACTATTAGGCCTATGGCGAAAGCCGTTGCAGCTTCTACGCCAAAGCTATTAACTATGATCTGTAGAGCTGCGAAGGAAGCCATATTAGCTCCACGTAAAGCCATGACGGGCCCGCCAATCCTTAGACTAGCTAGTAGCCATTGCTTATCAAAACGTAGTCCTGTGAAAGTGATCCTTATACCGTGGTAGCCTCTTAGCAGTAGGTACATACCGATAGATGTTGTTGTAGCACGTGATATCACTGTAGCTAGTGCTGCACCAGCTACACCCATAGGTTCTATGGAGAGCACTAGTCCGCCAAGATCTATTCTAAACCCGAATATAAGGAGTGGATCGAGGAATATATTCATTAGTGCTGATACTGACTGGAGTATAGTTGGTGTACGTGTATCACCTACTGCCTGTAGTATTGTTGTGAATGCAAATGACATCATGCCGAAGGGGATGCCTAGACTAACTATTGATGCATACTCAACACTCCAGCCATAGATCTCTGGTGGTACATGCATTATATGCTTCAGAATATATTCCTTGAGTGTATAGAAGATCACTCCAATAGCTATACCTAGGAAAACGAGGAAGAAGTATAGGTTACTAGCAACCCGTTCAGCCTCCCCATATCTCTTAGCACCAACATATTGTGATATAAGAGCTATATTGGCTGTGGAAACACCCATGCCAAATACGAATGTTAGGAATAGTAGTGGCCATATCTGTCTAGGTACAGCTAATGCTATATCCTCTAGACGGCTAAGCCATATGGAGTCTATAATGTTATACGATACTTGTACAAGCTGGTTAACTAGTGGTGGTAGTCCAAGCCATAGTAGTGCTGATAGGATGGAGCCCTTAAGTATTTTCTCACGGTATTTAACGTATTCCCTAGACATTATGGTAACACCTAATTATCCCTGATCATTGATCCTATAGTTGGGTGTATATGGCTTGATTATAGATTGTCTCTGTCATACGGGTGAATCAATTAGTAAATGTAGTGTTAAAGTGGTTATATTACCTATCGGAAGCCTAGAGTACCACGGCCCACATTTACCCTTATCAGTTGATACCTTATTAGCCGATCGGCTTGTGAGAAGGTATGTTGAGGAGGGTATTGATCGGGATATTCTCTCTAGTGGGGTATGCCTAGTAGTATTACCACCACTAAGCTATGGATATTCTCCGGAGTGGAGTAGGTATGAGGGTACTGTATCCATTGATCCACATGTATTCCAGAACCTTATACAGTGTATTTATCATTCAGTATCACGTATGAGTGGGTTTAAAGGGCTAGTCATAGTTAATGGACATGGAGGTAATACATCGTTACTGGAGGCATTAGCTAGAGATATAACCTATAGCCTTGGCGGTAGAGTAGCAGTAGTTGATATATGGAGAATTGCTGGGGAGAAGGGCCTTAGATACTGTCATGCATGCTTATTTGAGGTAGAATTGGCTAAGAGACTAGGGATTAGAGTATATGGTGGTGGAGCTGATAGAGAGGCCAGTCTAAATAAGGCATGTATTGAGGGAGTATACATGTATAGCCGTTATGGTGGGCAACTCGGGTATAAGGGTGAACAGCCAAGTATCGAGGAGTTCATAGAGACCTTCTATAGGGTTATGAATACATTATTAAGGATGATACTACAAGACTAGTAATAGTTAAACACAAGTCATTCAATGAGGGATGAAAGCCCCCTTGTCTAGAAAAGGTATAGTCAAGGGAGTATCTATTGAAACAACGGTTATCGAGGAACCATTTAGGACAATGGAGCGTAGAGGCTATAGATGGTTTGGCGTACTAGCAGTTGATATTGATGATAAGCCAGTAAACCTGTTGATGACAGGATCCATAGCACAGTGGTTTAGCCGTGGCGAAAGGGTAAGAGTTATCCTAAAGGATGAGCCGAAGAGAATAGGGGATACATGGATCCTTGGCTGGAATGACTACGAGCTATACAGGATATGGGGTGATGAATACGTTAAGATATGGCCTCCATGGAGAAAGGAGTTTAGGCTAGTCCGTCGTGATCCTCTTGGCTCAAAGACTGTCTACGAATATACTGTGATAGCCCGTGAGGCTGTATCTGAGGAGGACTATATGGAGATTGTTAGTCTAGAACAATACCACTACGCTAGTAAGGAGGAGCTTGTAGCTATATGGAGATGCCCGGTCTGTGGATTATACCGTGAATCCAATGTACAGCCTACATGCCCCAAACATGGTGTACCGATGAAGCTACAGGAGATCAGAGGTAGTCTACCGAGTAGTCGTTTCCTAATAATAGAGTTGGCTAGTAGAAGACCCTTTGAACCAAGGATTGTAGCCTATGTACGTGTAGATACACCAATACCATTAATGAACCGTCGCCTACCAGATGGTAGGATTGAGAAGATGATCCGTGAAAAAGTCTTTCCACGCTACTGGTTCCACCCAACATACTGGCCTACTGCATTGGAGGAGAAGAGGCCTATTATAGCTCGGTACCGTGAGTTACTGCGTCTCTACCGTAGCCGTAAACTAGCCCGGGCTATTGTTGGTGAGGAGGTTTCTGAAAAGGCTTTGAAGATAGCTAATACAGCTGCAGCCCGTATTGCACGTGTTGTCGTACACCCGGATTACCGTGGTGATGGGCTTGGCTATACAGCTGTACAGTTGGCTATAGAGTGGATTCGTGAGAGACGTGTACCTGAGATGAAGAGGGCTAAGCATGTTGTCGAGACAATAGCTATGATGGCCCGCTATAACCCGTTCTTTGAGAAAGCTGGTTTTAAGTATATGTGGGATACTGGTAGTGGTAGACCAGTACTCATGTACCCATTGACGAGGGAGGCTATGGAGTATATGAGGAGGTTTCTAGAGACAGATCCAGTTGCTAGAGAACACGGTGGAAGACTGTATCGTAGTAGGTATGGTGTTGTTGAGAAACTCTCTAGGCCAATAAGGATAACTGGTTTGACAAAGATGTTCTCTAGTGAGCTTGACGTTAACCGTCTATCTCCAATGCTACGTGATATACTTATAGCATTTGGTGTTGAGAGAAGGGTTATTGAGAAATATGTACTAAGGGATGTTAACCTAGTTATTGAACCTGGGAGTATAGTGGCTGTTGTAGGTGCTAGTGGTGCTGGTAAGACAACGTTGTTAAGAATGATTATTGGAGCAGTTGACCCCAGTAAAAGAGATAATCCAATGTATAGACCTACAGCTGGGGAGATAGATGTACCGGAGAATACCCGGTTAGCATACATGCTTCCCGGAGAACATGAGCCTAGATTTGGGGATGAAACACTATTGGAGCACATATACTCTAAGATAGGTGATCATGTTGCTGCTGTAGAGATACTCAATATGGTTGGACTTAGTGATGCAGTATTCTATAGAGCACGATTCCACGAGTTATCAACTGGTCAGAAGGAGAGAGCTAAACTAGCTAGTCTATTAGCTGAGAAACCAAATCTACTAATCATTGATGAGTTCACTGCACATCTAGACTCATTGACTGCACAGCGAGTAGCACGGAAAATAGGGGTATTAGCCCGGAAGGCAGGTATAACATTGATTGTAGCAACTAACAGACCAGAGGTATTAGAGGTACTTAGTCCAGATAAGATAGTATATGTAGGCTATGGCACAGCATCGGAGGTTGAAAGGGGATAGGTATGGAGTATATAGAGATCGATCCCACAGACTACTACGTACTACATCCAAGGCCCACCTACCTGGTAGTCACACGTAAGCCTGATGGTGGATACAATGTTATGGCTGCATCATGGGTTATGCCTGTTAGTGAGGAACCACCATTAGTTGCACTAGCTATTGATAAGGAGTCCTATACACATGAGCTAATGTCTAGGACTAGAGAGTTTACAGTAAATATTGTTGGGAAAGAACATGTTGATATAGTCTATAGGGCTGGTACAGTTAGTGGTCGTAGGGTTGATAAGTGGGTGATGCTTGGGCTAGAACCACTCGATCCTAAGGTGATCAGTGTACCGGGTATCCGTGGATGCTACGGGTTTATAGAGTGTCGGGTTGAAAGGATTGTTGATGCTGGTGAGTGTAGCCTAGTTATTGCAAGAGTGGCTGCCTCCCATGTTAGAAAGGATCTGTATACAAGGTATGGATGGGATCTTAGGAGGGCAGGGATACTATTGCATGCTGCTGGCAGGGCTTTCGTGCTACCTGGTAGACTAGTATTTGCTGGTAAGTAGGTGCTAGCTTGTCCTACTACGCATCATGTATATTCCCTACAATAGCTGGTAGGAGGATACCTATTCAATACTATAGCCTACTCTACCCCTACCTAGACCGTATATGGAGTAAGGCATACAGTGATCTTGGGGATATATGTGGTGTTGAGCGTAGAAACCGTGATCTATTTATAAGGTGTAATGATCATGATCTATTTGTGGAGGCACTAGTGATCCTACATACAAGCTTCTTTACAGTAAATGGCTATTATAATGGAGAACCCGTTGATCGTAGGAGATATGCTGAATTCCTAATCAATAGCTATAGGCCTAGGCTATCACGTTTATTCACAATGCTCGCCTCAAGCATTAGATCAGGTGATTACGGAACTGCATATAATTATGCATTAGAGGCTGTACACGTGATCTCTGAAGCTGAAGTACTCTATGTGGAGGTTGGGGGTAGTATTAACCAATTGTATTTTGAGATGCTACATGGAGGTATACCCGTGACATATACTAATACATGGAGACTTGTAGAGGAGGGTGCTGAGATAGTAAAGAATCTAGCACCCCAGATATATAGTAGTGTAGGAGTAGAAGCTGAGAGGGTGGCTAGACTACTAAAGGCTATGGTGGTGAGGATTGAAGAAGATAGTATTGGTGACAAACAGTAGACGTAGAATCGAGTTATTGAGGAACCTTGGTATTGAGCCTATAGTAATTGCTCCAAAGAATGTTTTTGAGAGGCTAATAGGTGATCCGGAGGAGATCGTTATAGAGAATGCAAGGTACAAGATAAGATCAGTGCTTGGGGAGAGAGGTATACCTAGGGACTCAATACTTATAGCAGCTGACACAGTAGTTGTTGATCAGGGTAATAGGGTCTATGGGAAACCAAGATCAGTTGACCATGCTGCTAAGATACTTAGGAAACTACGTGGTAAATGGCATCGTGTAGTCACGGGAGTCGTAGTATTCGATCTATTGGATCACAGTATTGATGAATTCACCGTAGTCACATATGTTAAGATGAGGAACTTTAGCGATGAAGAGCTTAAGCTATATCTGGCTAGTCTAGAGGGACTGGATAAGGCTGGAGCATATGCTCTACAAGGCCTTGGCTCACTCTTGATCGAGGAGATACGTGGTGATCCATACAATGTTATTGGTCTTCCGCTCTCCCGTCTCCACGAGGTATTGCTGAAGCATGGTGTAAACCTACTTGGACTGGGGGTTTTGAATAGAATTGTTGGAATCCATTGACCCATATACACTACTTATATACCGTCCAGACTCCATTAGTGTATGGCATCATGAGATAATCCGGGAGAGACTCAGCTGGTACTATAGTGTTATGAGGGATGAGAAACCAGCTAAGTTCATTATAGCTAAACATATACCTATTGAAACGGATCCCTATAGACTAGATTCCATGGAGGATCTATGGGGACTGCATAGAAGTGCTGAGAAAGAGTTCCAGAAGACATACCGTAGGATAAGGGATGGTGAGCTAAGCTTAGATGAGCTTGAGAAGCCAAGGCATAGCTTCCTAGATGTAAAGATCGCTATTGCATGGAGGCTCATGGAGTCATGCATACTATGTGAGAGGAAATGCCATGTAAAAAGACTGGGGGGTGAGATGGGCACATGTCTCATGGACAAGGACTGTATAGTACATAGCTATTTCCACCACATGGGTGAAGAGGCACCATTAGTACCTAGCGGCACCATATTCTATGGAGGCTGTAACCTAAAATGCAGGTTCTGCCAGAACTGGGATATCAGTCAGGTATATCCGAGGCAGGGGATAAAAATTGATCCACGATCTCTAGCTAGGATCCAGGAGGAACTTAGGAGAACTGGTGCACGTAACATAAATCATGTAGGTGGCGATCCAACTCCACATCTACCATTTATCCTTGAGAGCCTCCGATATCTAGAGGTTAATGTGCCTCAGCTATGGAATAGCAATATGTATCTAACGATCGAGTCTATGGAGTTGCTCAAGGATGTTATTGATATATGGCTTCCAGACTTCAAATACGGTAATAACGAGTGTGCTAAGAGGTTATCACTTGTACAAAGGTATTTCGAGGTTGTGACACGAAATCTAGAGATAGCATATAGGAATGGAGATATGATCATTAGGCATCTAGTACTACCGAACCACATAGATTGTTGTACCAGGCCAGTACTTGAATGGATAGCCAGACATACACCCAAGGCTATAGTTAATATCATGGATCAATATAGGCCTGAACACATTGTAGCTCGTGAACCAGAGAAATATCCAGATATAGCTCGTAGGCCAACATATAAAGAGATCAATAGGGCCTATGAGATCGCTAGGGAGCTTGGCTTTACAGTCAATATAACGGATCTATGGCTTAAACCCTAGCTCTAAACATATTATATCCCTTCTACAAACGCATTACTAGGCCATAGCCTCTTGATAGGGTGTGGATGGGTATGGAGTCTATGGAGAATATTAGTGAGTACTGGTTCCATGAGTACTGGAGGGTTCTCCTGATAGGATCGGGCGATCATTTGATCGTTTCAGTTGATGTCTATAGAACCGGGTGGTTCTGGAACACTGATTCCATGGAGTGCCTTAGTGATGGGAAGTACTGTCTACTATACCATAATGTATCACGAGATGAACTTGACAGGGTACTTGGTGAACTTTCTAAGTACATTGTTAAGGCAGAGATCGTTGGTGTTAAGGCAGGAGAACGGTTTGAGACAGTTAATGTACGCTATACTGTATCTAGGGATAGGGAGCTTACATACAATGATATATCAGATCTATTCTATAGCTCATGGAAACTCATAGGCTGTACCTTCCGGGATGTAGAGGATATAGAGTGTAGTGAGTAAGCATAACATATTCACTGTATAGGATTCTATGGTAAACAATTTATAGGGTACCCTAGATTCATTGAATACCAGTTATAGAGATAATGTGGTGAACAAGTATTGTTCATACAGTTTAAGCCAAGGATAGAGGAGAAGCGCTGGAGTATTGATATGGAGGAGAAACTGTATAGACAATGGGAGGAGGAGGGTCTACACAAGTTTGTATTTAGAGAAGATGATCCAAGGGAGATCATAGCAATAGATACACCACCACCATATGCTAGTGGTAAATGGCATGTTGGTGGTGCAGCCCATTATGCACAGATAGATATGATTGCCCGGTACTTCCGGATGAAGGGGTACAATGTACTAGTACCCTTCTATGCAGATCGCAACGGTCTTCCGGTTGAAGTACAGGTTGAGAAAACCTATGGTGTAAACCCACATGAGATAGCATCTACTCCAGAGGGCCGTGAGAAATTCCTAGAGCTATGCCGTAGATTCCTTGACAAGGCTGAGGAGGATATTGTCCGGGTATGGAGGAGGATGGGCTGTAGCTTTGACTATTGGAGGAATGGTACTGATTCACCAGAGTATCGTAGGATAACACAGGCTACATTCATAGAACTCTACCGGAGAGGACTAATCTATGAAGCCGAGAGACCCGTTAACTGGTGTCCAAGATGCCGTACAACACTAGCTGATGCAGAACTTGAGCATAAGGAGGTCTCTGGATACCTATACTATGTCAAGTTCAGGGTTAAGGAGACTGGTGAGGAGGTCATAGTAGCTACTACAAGACCCGAAATGATCAGGGCTTGTGCAGCACTAGTCTACCACCCTGATGACAATAGGTATAAGAGGCTAAAGGGACTACATGCAATAGTCCCCCTCTACGAGCATGAAGTGATCATTACTGAGTACCGTGAGGTTAACCCAGAATTCGGTACTGGGCTTGTAATGGTCTGTAGCTATGGTGATCAAGCTGATGTTAAGATGTTCCGTGAACTAGGCCTAAAACCAAGGATCATTATTGGTAAGGATGGACGTATGCTAGAGGATACTGGGCCACTAGCTGGACTAAGTGTTGAGGAAGCTCGTGAGAAGATTGCTGAACTACTTGAGGAGAGGGGTTATCTAGTTAAGAAGGAAAGGATTGTCCATAGCGTACCGGTTTGCTGGAGATGTAAGACACCAGTACAGATCATACATACCCGGGAGTGGTTCCTTAAACAGCTTGAGTATAGGGATCAGCTTAGGAAGCTTGTCTATGAGATGGAGTTTAAGCCGGAGATGCATCGTAGGAAGCTCCTAGACTGGATTGATAGTTTATCGGCTGACTGGCCGATCAGTAGGGATAGGTACTATGCTACAGAGGTACCTGTATGGAGATGCCGTAAATGTGGATCAGTGCTTGTCCCAGAACCGGGTAGGTACTATAGGCCATGGATTGACCCAGCACCATGGGATAAGTGTCCGGTATGTGGTGCATCTAGGGAGGAGCTTATTGGTGAGAGGAAGGTGTTTGATACATGGTTTGATAGTAGTATAACGGTACTCTATGTAACAGGTTATATGAGGAATGAGAAGCTATTTAGGAAGGCATTCAAGTATACATTGAGACCTCAGGGACAGGATATTATACGTACATGGCTCTACTACAGTGTACTGAGGGTATACCAGCTTCTAGGGAAACCAGCGTTTAAATGGGTACGTATAACTGGTATGGGGCTTGATGAGAAGGGTGAGGCCATGCATAAGAGTAAGGGTAACGTTATCGATCCAGAGCCCTATCTTGAGAAGTATGGAGCTGATGCATTCCGTTTCTGGAGTGCAGCATCTAGTAAGCTTGGATACGACTATCGTTTCTCAGAACAAATGATACGTACCGGTCTACTATTTGCTACGAAACTATGGAATATAGCACGCTTCATATCAGCATTCCCCATGCCGGATAAGGAACCCCTTCACCTGAGACCCATAGATAAAGCTACACTAGCTAGACTTGCAAGAGTAGTTGAGAAAATAGATAGGGCATATAGTGATCTGGATGTATATGAGCCTATTAACGAGATATACCAGTTTACATGGAACTACTTTGCATCACACTACCTAGAACTCGTTAAGGCACGTGCATATAATAGGGATAACAGGTACTCTAGGGAGGAACAGGAGGCTGCATGGTATACGTTATACACTGTACTAGACCATATACTACGTGCACTAGCACCCATAATGCCCTTCGTGACAGACGCTATATACCGTAGACTCTACGGTAGAACTGTTCATAGGGAGAGATTCCCGGAACCAAGGAGGGAGTGGCTAGAATGGGATCCCGGGCTCACGGATAAGGTTATGGAGGTAAACTCAGTGATCTGGAGCTATAAGAAGAAACACAATATAAGATTCAAAGAACCATTACCCGGTAAACTATACCTACCCAAGGATCTTGAGCCAGTGCTTAAGGAACTAATTGATCTCCATAAACTTGATAAGGTAGAGCTATATAGTGGTGAACCACCAGCTGGAGAGGATCTTGGGGCTGGACTTATACTTGTTAAGTAGAAATCTAATTATTCTCTTTCCAAAGCCTTAGCTCATCACGAATTTCTTCATCACCATATTGGAAAGAATATAGTCCACGGTGTCTAAGCTCTAGTATAAAGTCATATAGATTCATATCTGCTAGTTCAGCTGCACGTTCAATACTGACAATACCACGTAGGAATAGATCGATAGCATATGCTAGCTTAACCTCTTTTTCAATATCACCAACGTGATGTACTGGTACATTTACCTTTACAAGGATCTCTTGGGTCATATGTTTATTCCTCCTCTAATACTTTTAAGTTGTCTACTCCCTGTTAAGCTGGTTCTTTAACCTAGTTTTGGATGTACATATTCTCCTAATGCTCCACATAAACTTCTTAACAATATATTTAAAAGGGGGGTATCCCGGGTGTGGGTGTACCTTACCCTTCCTTATAGCCTCTAGTATATCCTCTGGATCGGGTTTATCAGCCTCTATAACTGTGTAGGCTACGCCAATGTATTCCGGTATATGTGCATCACTATTAGCTAGTCCCGGGAGACCAAGTATCTTAGCAGCCTTCATAGCCTTCTTATTTGCACCATGGGTTGCACTTGCATTCCATACCTCAACTGCATCCCATCCACTATACTCATAGATCACGTCCCCTATGCCTAGCCTTAATAGATCGAATGGGTGTGCTGGTACTACTAGACAGTTCTCCTCATGAGCACGATCGATTAGTTCCGGCAGTGTGTATGGTAGGTCTGGTTCTTCTAGACAGTAGACTAGTATGTCTCCATACTGTGTCCTGATCTCGTTTCCAACCAGTACTACTGGTGCATCATCTATGTTGGAGGCTATCCTCCGGGCAATAACTGATCCTCTGAAGCTATTGTGGTCTGTAACCGATATTATGTTGAGCCCCTTATCAATAGCTGTATACACTATCTCATACGGACTAGCTCTACCATCACTTACTGTGGAGTGTATATGTAGATCGGCTTTTAGCCTCAAAACCAGTTACCCTTACTACATGGTTTACTGGACATTTATTTATGTTAACATATGCTAGATATAGATTTGGATAGAATCCTATGCATGGGGTTTAATGGGTTTGGCCAGGATAATCATTGATCAGGGTAAATGTGATCTTTGTGGACTCTGTGTAGAGTATTGTCCAGCCTATGTATTCAGTATCCGGGAGGGTAGGCTTATGGTTAGAGAGGAGGATTGTATAGAATGTTATGGATGTATACCATTGTGTCCAAGGGGAGCTATAGAGATAGAGCCGGATAATGATCCCTAGTAGTAGGGCTGAAGCTCTACACGACAGTAGGGGCAACGATACTTTACATGTTTAGCATCAGCTGCACAGAAGAAACTCTCACACTTTGGACAGATATAGGCATCCCCTGTCTCAACAGCATCAAAGAGGTCTAGGTGCTTCTTACAAATACTACACTTGACAGTAGTCCATCCCTTATGTCCTGGTGCATTAATACCCTTGATCAATCCTATGGTCATAGCCTATAAACCACCCTAGCAACCCCTATATATCCTCTACAATCTAACATGTTAGACACTTTATAACTTTAACTAGATCATGATGCACCACAAATTTATGGTGTATATGGGCTAAGAATAACCTAGGGTATACCTAGACACAATTCCCCCCATGGGTGCATTGGTGTCTTGGCCCAGATAGTATTAGCTGCAGTAGCTGATGTCCATAGCCCAAGGTATCTCAGTCTATACCGGAGGGCTTTGGAGGAACTCAATACTAAACCTGATCTCATGGTTTGGGCTGGTGATATGGTTGATAGGAATAGTATTGGTATGTTGAAACCAGTACTTGAGATTACCCGTAGGAGACTTGGCGATATAGAGATAGTGGCGGTATATGGTAATGAGGAGTATCGTGGATATGAGGATAGGTATAGAAAGCTCTACCCCGGGATCAAGTGGGTTAATGACGAGTACATAGTATTGGAGATCAAGGGTATACGGCTAGGACTCATAGGAACAAGGGGAGCACTAGACAAGCCAACACCATGGCAGGAAAAGAATATACCGGGTATCCAGGAGTACTATCAGAAACTACCCTCTAGGATAAAAGAGATTGCAGAAAACATACGTGGAGAAGTCGATCAACTAGTACTCGTGACACACTATGGAGTAACCTATAAGAACCTAGTTGGAGAACCAAGGAGGATATGGCCATACCTAGCCTCAAGATCTATGGAGAAGATAATCAGTCCAAGACTATTCAATACCATAATCCATGGACACGCCCATAACGGCGGGATTGAGAAGACCATGGTTAACAATGTACCAGTATATAATGTTAGCCTACCTGCAAGGAAAAGGATCACATTGATCAAGATAGGTCTTGGAATACTCGGATTCCTAGGATAACCATTTATAGACAAGGATAACCTATGATATAGACAAAGAGTGTAGAGGCTACATGGTGATTATTTGGCTGGTATACCAGTTGATATAGAGGGTGTAAGGCTTAGGAGAACACCAGTAGCTACATTAACACTAATAATCATTAATGTCATAGTCTACATAATAGTTAATGTTTCACCATCAACACTAGTACCCTACGCACTAACACCAGATGACGTATACATGGAGCTAGGAGCTGTCCCCATAGAAGTTGTCCGTGGTGAGAAGCCATGGACACTACTAACATCAATGTTCCTACATGGAGACATATACCATCTACTAGGCAACATGTTATTCCTATACTTCTTCGGAGTCTATGTAGAGAACGCTATGGGGAGCCATAGATACCTACTATTCTACCTACTATCCGGGCTATCAGCCCATCTATTCCACATACTAAGCATAATGGCCCTACCAAGGGAATGGCTACTAACAAACTATGGCTACACACCATGGGTAGTCCCAGCAATAGGTGCTTCTGGAGCAATAAGTGGTGTCATGGCCGCATACCTCATATACTATCCACACTCAAGACTAACACTAATGTACTTCTTTGCATTCCTACCAGTACTAATACCCCTACCAGCATGGATGTACATACTATTCTGGTTTACAACACAATTGATACTAGGACTAATGGTTCTAGCAGGCTATACATACTCATCAATAGCCTTCTGGGCACACATAGGAGGATTCATAACAGGAGTAGCACTAGCACAGTACTTCCTAGACCCAAGGATCAAGAAATGGATAAGATATAGGGTAATGCTGGAGGAACAAGGATTCATAATATACCCCTATGAGTACTCACTAGAATAGATCATGATATAGTATATCCTATAGTAGATACTGGAGCATGTAATACTCTTATTTAGGGATAAATATTGGAGTGCATTTATAATATATTGAGGATGTACTATGTATAGGTTGTTATCCATAATAGTCCTAGGTATTCTAGCTCTATCCCTACTTGTATCATTTAATCTAAGTAGGGGGGCTGGTGGGGGCTCTAGAGAAACTGGTTGTGCCGGTAATGAGTATATGGGTGTGGATAGCTATATTGGTGATGACTGGGTTTTTGAGAAAGGGTATAGGGTGTTTTCATCAGGTTATGTATGGGATGTACTGGGTGATAGAGTTAATTGGAGCAACTATGTATGTAGTTGCTGTGTAGAGGATACCGTATGGGTTAGGGTAAAGCTGCTGGAACCACTAGATCCAATGGACTATACGGTCTCCAGCAATAATGGTGCTAGTGTATATGTGTATGTGAAGTTCACGATCTATAGAGCACAGGTTCTAGAGGTAATCTATGGTGATAAGTCATTAGAGGGTAGAACAATCTATGTATTATCATCACGTGAAATAATACTACCAAGTAGTAAGAAGGTCATACTATCCGACAACCCCCCGTTACTTCCGGGTAAGGAGTATGTAACATATGTTAAGAAGATAGATAAGAGGAGCCTATCCTATTATATAGTTACCAATGGCTCTATGGTTGAGAGGGAAGGTATAGAGTTAAATGGCGATCTCTATAGACTTGGTGGTATCCTCATGGTTTTCATAGTAGTTGATAATATTGTATACAATATTGATACACTATTCGATCAAGTGGTATGGGCTGATAAAGACTATAGTAGAGTAAGGGGGGTAAATGGTTTAGTCTATAGTGGCTCTAATATACTCCTTAAAGAACCACTATCATATAGTGAGTTTAGAGATATACTCATAGATATACTGTCTAGTTGTAAACAATAGTTTTCTCCCCCTAGGCTATTATATCCTTAGTCCCTCATAGACTGCTAACTGTAGTACAGCTATGAGTAGGGGGGTATATTCCTCAAATGATACTCCATGCTTCCTAAGTTTAAGATCTAGTTGGAAGAGGAGTTTACTACCCTCCTTAGAAGCCATTAGCCCCTCCTCAAAGGCCTTGTTAACCATCTCCCTAGCCCATCCCGGGAGCCTATTCCCTATCATGTCTAGGTATAGTGCTATAGCTGTATTGTTTCCATCACGGTACCTCCTATAGTACTCCATAGCCTTCTTAACTAGATCGAACAATATTGTTTCACGACTACATGATGCTAGGAATCCGGGCCATCTACTACCAAGTACCCGGAAGGCCTCATCAAGAGATACCTCCTCAACAAGAGCCTGTGAATATGTTAGTCCAGAGCTCCTCAAATGATCGTTCATTTCCTCCCTACCAATACTACTAAGAGCATTCATAAACTCCCTTACATCCCTCCATCTAGTACCACCTATGAATAACGATAATGCCCTCCTAAGATCACCTGATTCCCGGATAACACTATCTGGCTCAACATAGGATAGTATGAGTGCATTAGTTATCGTAGGCACTATAACATCCGGGTACGGATGATAGCTAGTCCACCTATAAGCCTCCCTCAAAGCCTTACCAAGGAGCCTTCCAAGATCAAGACCTGTAGCTGCAAGCTCCCCCCTCCTAACACGTTGTCCAAGCTCAATAGCCTTCATAATATGTTCTGAAACACCTAGGCATGAGGACATCATATGTGTTGCAACAGGATCTATCCTTAGCCTATGGACTCCACCCGGTTTTATATAGGAATATACTGCTAGGTGACAACCCTCTAGAAGTGCACGGAAAACCTCATACACCACCTACGGCACCCCTTGGATACTATGTGGGGCCTAGATATTAAATGGTGATGCAGGGATATGTTATTATGTGGTGGTATGGGTCTGTCCCGTGGGTTTATGGGGTTTATCATTAGATCACTGGTTTCCATACTATCATTTCTAGTCCTACTTACTTGTCTAGAGGTACTTGGTTTTGAGCATGTGGAGTCCATTATGGTGTCTCTATGCTATACGTTATCACTAGTTATTTCATCAAGGTATCGTGTAAGAGTTTCTAGTAGGTTATTGGTGAATATTGGTGGTGCAGTAGTCCCATTAATAACAGCTTTATCGTTAACAGCAATGATCGTGGAAGATACTATATGGCCCATATATACATTGTTACTAGGGCTATCAACAGCTATAGTATATCTATCAAGCCAATACATACCGGGTAGGGGTATAGGGTTACCATTCATACTACCAGTAATAGCTATTGCATCACTTGTAAGCCTATACATAGACCTCTATAGAGAACCCATACTATACTCAATACCAATAGCATATACAGTAGCAGTCTACAGTACACTCATAGGGGCAGACTTGCTAAGGACAATACAGGTTATAAGGAAAGGTATAACATTAGAGATAGGTGGGGATGGGCTCCTAGACCTAATAGTACTATCATCAACAATAACACCACCAATAACAGTAGCACTACTAATAATAGGAAACCAATAAAAACACCCAAGGACAAAACTATCCATAGAGTGCATCCCAGACACTCCCGGGAAAGGGGGCCTTGGATGAAGGGATGCCTCCCGGCCTTCAATAAAAACAGTAAAGCATAACACCTATATTCTCAAAACTCTAGTTCCATTTAACATAAACACCACATATATAAAGAACTCCTAAAATATAGGTCGTCACCTCAGAAATGTCCCGATTCTTATTTACACGTAGCGTTATGGTATTCAGTTTTTATTATTGATATTTTATATTTTGTCTATATTACTTGTCTTTATTATTTGTATGTTTTTCCTTATGTTTGTAGCTTAGTTTTTATAGTCTTTTTGCAGTTATTGTTTACCTGGATATGGTTTTGTGGTGGTTTTGTTTGGCTGTGTATAGCGATCTTGATGATCTTGATCTTGAGATCCTTCGGCTGCTGCAGGTTAATGCTAGGCTTAGTTATAGGAAGATTGCTGAAAGACTTGGTGTTAGTCCTGCTACAGTACTTGTTAGGCTTAGGAAGTTGAGGAGAAAGGGTATTGTTAAGGGGTTTACTGTAGAGATTGACCCATATAAGCTTGGGTATCAGTCACTAGCCTATATGTTGATCAGGGTTGATCCAAGGAAGATACGTAAGGTAATAGCTCGTCTACTCAAGGAACCATATATTGTGGAGATATATGAGGTGACTGGAGACTATCACCTACTAATAAAGCTTTGGGCTAGAAACCCCAGTGACCTAGCAAATATAATTGATCGTATAAGGCTAGTAGATGGTGTAAGAGATACAAACACGCTATACGTACTCAAGATAAATAAGGAGAGTAAGAACCCGATCTAGACTCAGTGTGAGAGCTCACGTTCACAGCCAATCAATGGCTCACACGGTTTGCTCCTCATCATCTACGATACATTGTCTCCAGATACTCTATTATATGCTCTGCTGCATCAACACCAGTAGCCTGCATAAGGCCACGCCATAGTGGTGAGGCATTAGCTTCAACAACATAGTGGTTACCCTCACGATCAACAATTATATCAACACCAGTATAGTCAAGATCAAGTACACGGGCAGTCTTAAGGGCAAGCTCATAGGCCTCAGGATCATCACTCTCCCTCAAAGCAACACCACGAGCACCCTGAGCAATATTTGTCTTCCACCCACTCTCAATAACACGTTTCATAGCAGCTACCACATGGTCACCAACAACAAATACACGGATATCATAGCCCGGCTTCTCAATATACCTCTGAATATATGTTGGCTGTTTAAAGGCATGGAGACTACGGCTTAACTGATAAGCTGTATCAGGGTTATCAACAAGTACAGAGCCTAGTCCAAGACTACCTATGATGGGTTTAAAGACAGCTCTACCATACTCCACTAGGGCCCTCATAGCTGTATGGGGGTTCTCAGTAACCAGTGTTTCCGGGACTGGTATACCTGCTAGATAGAGTCTTAGTAGGCTAAACCATTTATCCCTAGCTAGGAGCATGGATAGGGGCTTATTGATCACTATAGACCCCCTACTCCTAAGAGCCTCCAGTACACCAATCCTCTTAAGGAGCTGCTCAACACTAGGTGTTGAACCAAGACTCCTAACAACTATTGCATCAATACATACCATAGACCCCATATACGATACCGTTAGGCCACGACCCCCTATAGATGCATCAAGACCCTGCACCCTATAGTATACTGCATCATGACCACGCTTCCTAGCAGTCTCAAGTAGTCTCTCAACACTCCATGTAGGCCTACTATAATAGTGTACAACAGCTATCCTCGTATACACCACCTAGGAATAAGGGTGGTTTAGAGAGTATATTCTAGCTATCGGGCTCCCCCACTAGACAAGATATTTTGATACACCATAGGCTATCCCAAGCAGTACTATTGTCAATGTTAACGTATAGAGACTTGATGCAAGAATGTTATCCCCACCAGCGAGTAGTCCAACAACAGATCCGAGGAGTACTGCTACTATAGACAACACTATAGCTGCAACACCATCACTCCTCCCAACATAGGGTCTAGTAACCACACCAGCTATTACCAGTAGGAAGATTATCGTGAATGGTAATCCATACAATAGGGTTTCACGGCTAAACCCATGGGTTATATATGCTGATGATATGAACAACATTATAAGTGAAAAGATCAATGCCTTCCTAACCCTCGAAACCCTAGCCAACAACACCCTCCTCCACAACATCCTATCTGGGTATCTCTGATACAGTGGTTATGGGAAATAAAGATTATTGCACCATATACAGGGCCAAGAGGATCACATACACAGGTATCTCCAGTGGATCGAGGTTAAGCCTTAAATCATAGACATGTGCACCCCTTGATAAAGCCTTAAACCTCTTCTCCTTAACAACATAGTCCTCAACACTACTTGATAGAAACAATATATGGTCACCACTACATGGCTCAAGCATATATAATGGAATATATGATGCCTTAACCCCCCTCATCCTCAAAGCCTTGATCAATACATAGCTTGATGGCTCTAGGAAACTAGTTGATGAAACAACTACCTCCTCAAGCCCAAGCACCTTTGACAATACATCCCTATAGCCTGCAATAAACTCCTCAGTAATCGTGGAGAAACCCTCCTCAACAAACCTCTTTAGCCTCTCAACACGTCTACCACTCACGCCATATAGTCTAAGCCCGGTATAATGGGCAAGTAGGGTCTCATAGAGACTACAGACAATCTCAGACTTGGGGCAGGGTACAACGAGTCTATGGGCACCACGTAGTAGTGCATCAATAGTCTCCGGGGGCTTGGGGGTGACGATGTATATGTTTCCACCAGTCCACCTAGACGCGTCACCCAGCCGGACAAGCGATGGATCATCGGATCTGGTTGTGAAATAGACTATAGTAGCCATTCTACGGTAGATAAGCCTGTAGAGAGCAATAGTATCGGAATCCTGTAGAACAGGCTGTCTATCCGGATTCAACGTCGTTATAAGCCAGTAGAGAGTTGATGCAGCAGTATATCCTAGACCCGTATAGGCTAGTAAAAGCTCTCCTCCACCACCCTCTATGAACTCAACTAGCTTAGCACAGGCTTCACTAGCCCATTTCTCAGCATTCAATACCTGATGTACAAGCCATTCTACATTAGAGCTGTCTCCAAAGCCCTGCAACAACTACACTTCCCTACATCAGGTTCATCCGGGAGCCTCCTAATAATCTCTGGTAATAGCTTCCGGGCTTTCTCAGTATTCTCCCTCATAACACGGATAACCTCCTCAGCAGTAACAGGCTTCTCAGCCCATACATCATAGTCTGTAACCATAGCTACAGAGGCATAGCATAGCTCAGCCTCACATGCAAGTACAACCTCTGGTACAAGAGTCATACCAATAATATCGGCTTTAAAGACATCCTTCCACACCCGGCTCTCAGCCCTTGTAGAGAACCTTGGCCCCTCAATACATATATAGGTACCACCATAGTGTAGCCTAAGGCCCTCCACAGCCTTAGCAGCTTCAGCAATAATCTCCCTCAAATGCTCACAGAACGGATCAGCCATACTGACATGAGCTACAACACCTCCCTCAAAGAATGTGAAATCCCGTACTCCCTTAGTCATATCAATAAACTGATCAGGTAGTACAAAGTCTCCGGGCTTATAGTCCCATCTCAGACTACCAACTGCTGAGAATGATATAACCCATTTAACCCCAAGGCTTTTCAGAGCCCATATATTTGCACGATAGTTTATACGGTGTGGTGGTATCTTATGTCCACGTCCATGTCTTGGTAGAAACGCTATTCTCCTACCCATAAGCTCCCCGATAATAATGTTATCACTTGGAGCACCATATGGTGTATAGATCTTGTGCTCCTCTATATTCTCTAGACCAGGTATTTCATATAAGCCACTACCACCAATAACACCTATTTCAGCCTTAACCTTGGGTTTCACGAAAACCATGGTATACACCATATAGTCTAACTCTATAACTCACATTAATGATATGGGGGCTAACATTATAAGCTTTAATAACAGCTTATCCCCTAACATGGTGTTCGTATAATGGATGGTTGTCTAGGCCTAGTATTTGGTATAATGTTTCTAGTAGTTATGCTCCTCCTAAGGATACCTCTCTGGATATCATTTATAATAACATCCATACTTACATCTCTAGCTATTGGTGGAACAGTATTTCTAGTAGATAATATATACAGTGTATCAACAGATCCTTCTACAATAGATCTAGTGGTTATAATGTACCTTATAGCAGTCCTTGTAACACTCTATAGGGAGACTGGATTCATTGATCAGTTGAGTAGGGAGTTAGCATTAGCACTTAAGAAGCCATGGGCTATTATAGGGTTCGTCCCAGCAATACTTGGTCTCTTACCAGTACCTGGTGGAGCATTAATGTCTATACCAATAATTGATCGTGTTGGAGACTATATGGGACTTGATAAGGATAGGAAGTTATTCCTAAACGTGTGGTTTCGGCATGTAATATTTGTTGTATACCCGTTAAGTACTGTATTAATATTGACATCTACATTAGCTGGAGTAGATATATGGGTATTGATTATAAGGCAAATACCAGTAGCTATTGCAATGATCATTACTGGATACATTATAGGACTACATATTGGAGGATATCATGGAGGCTATGAACAAGCTGGTGAAAATGGTGATAAAAAGCTTCTCCTAAAGGTTTTTCTCACCAATAATAGTATCTATAGCTATTGCATTATCTACATCATACTATCTAGACTATAGGTATCCACTACCAGTTAACAGGTTATCCATGGTAATAGGTGTAGTCATAGGGATAATATTATTGACTAGATTATCAGGGATAGGACTTGGAGGCCTATTTAGGGCCTTTACTGGGGAGAAGTCATTGGAACTTGCACTTGTAGGTTATGGTGCTATGTTACTCCGTGGAGTATTTGTTTCAACGGATCTATCATGTATCATAGACTATATACCATCGGGTATACCAGTACATGTTATAGCAGTAGTTCTCCCACTACTATTCTCCCTAGTATCGGGTGTACCAACTGGTGGTGTAGCATTATCAATACCCATTATACAGCAGGTAACAGTGATCACACCAGCACTAGCATCACTAATATACATATCAGTGTTTATTGGATACCTAGGATCACCACTACACCTATGCTATATCTATACAGCCCAATACCTAGGAATAAGTATTACTAAGGGATACAAGTACATGATACCATCATGTCTAATAACGATAGCCACTACATACACTTTGTCAATACTCTATACATAGTATCTTATGAAAACTATTGTATTAGAGTTTTAGTTCATCACCAGCTATATAAGTAGGATGTACTTAGCCTTACTAGCATCATACCTTACTACTCCCTTCTCCTCAAGGATACGTAGTGCATCCCTATAGTATCTCTCACCAACATCAATACCATACCACTCATGGAAACCCTCTATAATCTCCTCATAACTCCACTCCCTCTTACCAGTCTCCTTATACGTCTCAGTCATCATACGCTTGATGAATTCATAGGTATCCTCAAGCCTTGTCCATGGATACTGGAACCATGTCCAATCCTTAACCTCTATAGCATAGTAGTCAGGCTTTATCTTAGCAACAGGACTGATCCACTGGAGAGTAGCTATTCTCACCTCACTGGGATTCCAGTTCTCCAATATATAGTTCTTAGCTAGTATTAGGCTCTCACCAGTATCACATATATCATCAACAACCAGTACCCTATGCCCACTCAAATCGATCTTATAAGGATACTTTATAATAGCACGCTCCTCCTTCTTAGCAGCCTCAGTCCAATGCTGACTCTGAATACTAACTAGATTCTCAACATCAAGGAAATCACATAGGAGACGAGCTGGTACATAGCC
>CAZVHC010000006.1:0-55724 GCA_964627005.1 uncultured Desulfurococcaceae archaeon | reverse complement strand
CTCTCAAAACCTCAGGTAATGAGAGGACAGCTAACATGGTTCTCCTAGGAGCACTCATAGGGCTGACAAGGATCATTGATCCAGAATATATAATAAAGTCTCTCAAACATAATGTTAGGAGGAAAGAATTACTAGAGCCAAATATAAACTCATTCACAAATGCTTACCAGAAATACATGTCTATATAGGTTAAACATATGTAATCAAATAAAAAACTAGGTAGTCAATTTTTGACACAAATTATCAATTTGCCATACAGTATGATTAATCCAAAATACAGGATTAGTGGAGGCTTTTTAAACTTTACTCTCAGTTTCCACTAAGAGATCTGTCATAAAGTTTTTTCTATGAGATAACATACTATATATCGGTGAGAGATACGAGGACAGTAATTGTTAACAAGTATGTTCCTATATTCATGTTATTATTAGTATTAATCAGTTATGGGTTTACAGGATATACTGAGACTATTGCTAGTAAACCTATACTTGGAGCTATTGATAAGGAGGAGTTGTTCAGGAGTATTATAGGAGAATTAATGAGGCTGAAGGGTATAGATGTAAAAGATACTAATCAACTATACATGTATCTCCTTGGAGGAAGGATACTAAGGTTTAAAGCTAATGATTTATGTAGTAGACTTATAGGGTTAGAGCCATATAGGGTATTCATAGCAGCATATGTGGAAGGCATTGGATGGATTAATCTTCCAACTAGGATATATAATCCAGAGGATCTTATAGAATATCCTCTTGGCAAGTACTATATACTCCCTGAGAAGATCGGTGAAGATACAATTATTGAATTTAGACTACCGGATAAACCACCATTACAAATGGATCCTGTTGAAAAAGTCCCTATATTCGGTAAGGGTGCTAGGAACTACTATGTATTATGGGTTAGGGAGAGACAATATGGTATAGTATTCCCGATATATATAATCATTGATCCGGAAATTATGAATGAAGAACTTTACTCATATGAGTATGATTATCTCAACGAATATGATCCCTATGACACATACTTCCCCATACCATCAATAGAACTTATACATGAGTATAGGGATCATGTAATTAAAAAGTATGGAGCCGATGTTCTTAAGGAAATAACTAGGTATATAATGAGTCAGCCTATACCTGATACACTACTGGGCTTTAACCTAGATTTTCCAGAAACACCCATACCTGATGGTGGTGGAGGGAGTCCCATGTATAATGTATTGGAGTTAAGACCAGTAGCTACAAGATATATGGAAGAGCACGTAGTAACTCTAACCTATTATGACTACACATATACATTTAATCTATACTTGTATGATCCTAGTAGAGCTGGAGATGCTGTTGTCTATGGATATAGTATAACATTCATTATTGAAGCATATGAGGAGGGTCTTGAGGAGAATGAGCCTGATTATATAAAGTTGTATATGGATAATAGTCTCATAGGTTCTTTTACAGTATATGGAGATAGGCATAACCAAATAATAAAGACTGTGTATATATATGACCAATCAACTAATGTTCATTATGTAAAGGCAACATTATTTACAGAAGATGATGGTGATGAATGGAAGATCGTTATAAGTCCTCATGTTAAGCTATGGTATAGTGATGCATTTGACAATGATCTCTTGAAAACCCTCTATTTATCTCCATCAACAATGTTTAGTTTTAACAATGATCAGGAGGCGTTAAACATTATACTAGATACACCTGATCCTATATCACTGGTTTTCTGGCTGGAAATACCGGAGAGTATAGGTCTTGTAAGCCACGATCCGGAGCCTAGTTACGCTAGGTTTTATGTAAAAAGTTTTGAATACAATGATCCCAAGGTTATAAAGGACTTTAATCTAACAATATATGTTGGAAACCATAAGGCAACAGCAACCTTCACTGAAAGAGGACAGTTTGAAATAATTGACGTACCATTATCTATAAGGGATATAATGAACCATGCTGAGAGAACAAGGCCTATCCCATTCATAATAAAAATAACGCCTCTAGAGACCTTCTCAACACCAAAAAACGTTTACCTACGCTTCACACCATCAGATACATTCATCACAAAGATCAAGTTCAGACCACTCATAAGAATATATAGCAGTACAAAATTCCTATACTCATCAGTCATTAGTAAGGACTCAGAGGATCTAGAGGGAAACATTTATAGGGATATAGGAGTGGCGACAATGAGTGCATTTACAGTAAACACATTCTATACAGGAAACATTGTATTTTTCGGACACCTGAATGTAATAGTAAGTCCTGAGGGAGAGCTAGAGACGGGTAATCAGTATTATATTGATGTAGAGGTTCATATGAACTACTTGACAAATACCTATGAATCAAATGACTCTAGATACGTATATTACTCCATGCCCATAGATCATTTTAAGATAGAGTTTGTCATGCCGTGGGCTAAGTATTTATCTTCGGATGATATAGTGGCTCTAAAATATGATCCGGGATCGGGTGTATACATGCCCGAGCCGCCAGAGCTACCACCAATAGTTGGGTTATTAATTCAGGGAGAGAGGTTAAGCACCATTCTTAATATTATTGACGTGGTTATGTGGGGTTATTCACTCTATAAGAGGGCCCACTTAAATACTGTTGATAAGGACGCTGATTGTATAGATTATGGAGATTACCATGAGTGTTACTTCTACTTTGAATGGGAACGTGGTACATTGGAGCCGGGATTAACAAATGATACTGTAGTGTTTAGAGCTGATAATATACTGTATGGACCGTATGATGAAGAAGGTACTGTTACTTCAATGGTGTATATAACGATATGGGGTTATCCAGTATGTAAAGACCAGTATACGTATCAGTTTCCAGTGACCCACTATATAATTGATACTGGGTAGAGAGGATATGGATAGAATAATCCTATATTTCCTAGTATACTTAGCTGTAATATTGATACTCTATAACATATATCCATTTTATCTATATGAACCCTATTCCCCAGTTTTTCCCTTACCAGATGTTTTCTCCCTAGAACTATTACTAGCTATTGTATTGATTAGTTTCTACGTAGGGTATATTATATTGACAATATATATTATTGATAGCGTGAAAAACCTTATTCCAACAGCTATTCTAAAGGCTAAGATGAAGGGTAGGGGTAGGATATTCTATAGAGGTATACTCCTATTGATTATCTACCTCATTCCATTCACTATAGTCTACTTATCCATGGCTTATACCGGTTTTTCCTATCAATTAGTAAGGCAAACGTATACAGTTCTCCTCATAGGTATCTATATAGGTATATTGTATATGTTTTTCTATTCCCACTATACATTATACTAACCGTATTCCTAACTATATCTACAGTATATGGTATCTCGCTATGGTCTATTTTAAAGAGGAATATTAGTAGAACTATAATGTATTCATTATTAATAATAGGTATTACCATGGTATTACATCTACTATTTAATATAGTTTATAACATGATATGTCTACACAACATATGCTGTCTAATATACTTTAGAGGATGGAATCCAAAGACACTCCTATATCTTAGAAACGATCCTTCCCTCTATAGAGTACTTGGAATTCCTAGTTGGATAGATATTATTGAGTATCTTGCCTACATGATCAGTTTAGGTTTCGTGTCTAAGAGACTAGCTTTAGAAGTTATACGTAAGGGTGTCTAAATAGGTTCAGCATATACACTTTTAGCTTTATAACCTGTGATTCTTACACTAATGATCCTTTTTAATGGAATTCTCCCTCTTATATAGAATGTTATTGGGTAACTAGCTGGTTGACGTGCTATTGTGTAGTCGTTAACGTGTTTCTCAGTATATAGGTAGTGGGCTATGGTTCCGGGTGGTAGTATCCTTTTTAGCATAGGCTTATCTATTTCCTCCATAACCTTTCTACGATGGAATCTATAGAGGCTATTATGCCTCCTCAGTATACTCCCTACAATATCCCTCTTCAACCACAGTAGGGTATTCTCTAGAACACATACCTTACGTATGTTTATCCTTCTAAACAATAGGCCTTCCTCCATGATCCTCCTTAGATACATATAGTTTATACGGTATGTCTCACGGGTCTCACCCGGTAGTCCATAGAGTAGATTTATACCTGGTAGTAGTTCTGGTAATCCATTCCATCCCCTAGCTGAGCCTACACGATTAATTATCCTAATAGCCTCCATGGCCTCCTCTGGATAGACCTTTAGGTTATTGGCTTTTACAACCCTTGGATCAAAGGATTCTATGCCTAGGGCTGCTACATCACCTGGTGTATGGTGTTCTATAATGATCTTTAGTGCCTCAAGGGACTCCCTAGGGTTATGGGCTATGGTACCAGGGTTAACGTTATCTATGTGCAGTACCTTTAGATTCTCTGCAACCATCCTTATACCATGGAATAGTCCATGGAGAGCCTCTATGTTTGGCCTTGGAAACTCTGTCTTACCAGTATCTATTGCCTTGTAGGCAAGTATATCCGGTTGCTTACCGATCCTATAGTGTCGTGCCCCAAACCGATCCAGTGCCTCGATCTCCCTAACTATACCCTCTATACTACGGTAGATCACACCACCATACCTAGGCTCTATACAGAAGCTACAGCCCCCTACAATGTATCGGGGGCATCCACGGAAGGTCTCAACCTCTACAACGAGGTTCCAGCCATAATTCGGGTGTTGCTTAATGATCTTTGCTCCAAGCCTAAAAGCCTGATCGGCTAGTTTATAGTCCTCCCTAAGCCTATATGGTGATGCCCTCTCCCAGCCATGCCTTAGCACCTCATAAAAGAATATCTCTGGATCACCTGGTACAATGTACTCGAATAGCTTGTGGAGCATCTTCACAGGATATGCTTTGGAACCCCCGCCAACACCTAGTCCATAGCGTGCTGCAGGGCCTATGAGAACTCGGGTCACACCTTCTAGGAGCATCATCAGCCTCTCAAGCTCCTCTATAGATACTGGTCTCCCACCGATATACCGGCCCGGTACCTCAGCACCAGCTATAACAACTACTGCATAGGCTTCACGGGAGATCCTTATGAATTCCTCCATATTACTCCTAATCATGTCTATGGTGTAGTATTTAATATCGATAGTCTTGTCTACAAGCCATATAGCTCCAGCTACTAGTCTTGGATAAGTATTGATATATGGTGGTACACCTAGTCCAGCTGGTTCATCAGTATATCCGTCAATAATCACTATTCTCTTAGGCATCTAGGGCTGCCCATATAGTTTTTGAGTATATGGTGTTATAAATAGTGTATCTAGGTATAAATAGGTAATACCATATAGGTCGTGGGAAACATGTTCCTTGCTAAAAAATATTTTATTTGTTTAAGTTACTCCTTACCCTCCCCCCTTACCAGCTGTTAAAAGAGCTTTCTTAGCTAGGTAGAAGGCTATTGGTATAAGTACTATAGCAAATGCTATTGCTACACCCCATGCAATTGTATTGATTACCTGTGTAGCTGCTGGGAATCCACTAAATATAGCACTTACACCAATCATTAGGAATACAAGTATTATTAGGAACTGTAGGAATGGTGCTAACTCCTTAAAGCCTGGATGCTTATCAATAACTATCTTTAATGCTGCATCAGCTATGAATACACCAATAGCTATTACTAGTGCACCAACGATCAATGGATAGATGAGATCGCTCTGTAGACGAAGTAGTTGTAGAGACATTGTTATTATAATAGCTATGAGGCCTAGTAGGATGAAGTTCTCGATCATTACAGCTAGAGACTCATAGCCTTCTGGGAAGGACTTGCGTAGAAAGTTCCCAACATACTTGGCTAGCCCTAAAACTAATATGGTACCTACCGTTAGCACTGTTATACCTCCGATAAGGTATGGTAAATAATTAGCTACTCCAGTAATGATTGCACCAGCCTCGCCAGGTATATCTAGTAGATCTACTGCTGCAACAATAGATATTGATATGATGAATGCCTTTGTCAAACCACCTATGAGGCCCGATAGATCTAGTCCGAGCTCCCTAATTGTCCTACCAACCTCTGTTCTATCTAGTGGTCTCTCAACAAATTTCTGTATAGCCCTATTAACAGCACTACCAATTAGTTCACCGGCTATATAGCCTATGAGTACAACTATTATTGCACCAATGATACCCGGCAATCTATTAATAATCTCATTCACTACATTAAGCAGGTTTTCCTGGAGTTTCTCTAGGGCATTCTCCATAATCTGCACCTATAATCTATTCTCATGCAATAGTTAATAAACTATATCTTTAAGCTAATAATTATTCTTAGTAGGTATTGAGAATATTTCTCAAACGTTGATATGATGTATGGATCGATTATCAAGATACCCATTTAAGTCCTAAGGACATTATATGTTCCATAGCAGGTACGAGGGGTACGCTATAGTTGGTTACATGGAGGCTGCATGGAAAAACAGGTATAGTACATATAGTAATGGCCATCACCTTATCCATTATATTCACGTCAACAATAGCTCTATCGAATATTTATGTAAATAATACATTACATGGAGTAGTAGCACATGTAGATAACCATGTATTACTCATTATAGGTAGAAATATTAGTTATGGAGAGAACCTAGATCCAGAGATAGGATACGATGTTAGACTATATAGTGGAATACTTAAATATAGTGGATATTCAATAAATATATCCATTAACGGAAATTATGGACAAACAACTCAAACAACCATATACTTTCTCATAATACCTGGACTTAGTGATGCATACGCTATACCACTAAGTATGCAACAAGCTCATCAACCAGCATCAATAGTCTTAGCTAACATAAGCATTAAATGTATAGATAAGACATCATTTATCAATAGACTATATAATGAGATAAGATACGTTCTAAGGAAAAACCCCAATGATATACAAGAACTATATAACCTAGCTATTATAGACAATTCATTATCACCAAAGATTATAATAGTATCTAATACGAGTACATGGTACCATATAGTCTCAAGCCTTCAATACAAACTATATCCTAGAAACTTTAACCTTAAGTATAAAAGCTATAAGTTATTCACAGCAAATATACCTTCAATAATTGAGGCTAAGTATACGGATCTTGTTAGTGAAATTATAGAATATAGCAATCAACTAATTTCCAGAGTAGATACATTAAATGCTATCCTAATATATGAAACACGGGTTCAAGCTAACAATATATTCCTTAATTCATCTGACCAAATGGTTGAATATATATTAAGATATATATTAGACACCCTATGTATACTACATAAGAAAATACCTTCCTACCCAAGTTTATACAGATCCCCATTGATAGATAAACTATCTAAATTAATGGGGTTTGAACAATATATTATCTTCACCCTACTCATTGCACTAGTACCTCTAGTTGCTATAGCACTCATTATAATAAATAGTATAATCACCCCAATACTCCTAAGGCATAGGCCTACGCTCTCTCTACTAATGGCTAGGGGGATCCGCAAAAACCTAGTCTATAGACTATTACTCATACATGTCTCCATATATTATTTAGTAGGTGGATTTATAGGGTACTTGGTAACACAGCTACTAGTATCCATAATCTATGGAGAAAACATATTCCGATTCATAGACATATATACTCTAGCAGTATCTATATTATCCCCGCTAATCCTAGTACCTATATACATTAAACAACTGATCAGATTAACTGAAACAATTGATCCTAGGCTCCCATCTAATCCCATAAAATACCTTAGATACAGTTTATCTATGGAGACTCCATCTAAGCTATCATGGATTCTACTAATTATAGGATTATACTCGATTATTAGATATAACCTAGGTATTTCACCATCAAATATATTGTATGAGGCTTTAAAGTTTAACAATGTACTCCTAATAGTATTTTCACTAATACTTGTTATAATAGATCCTTTCCTACTATTATTTGGGCCTGTGTTCTTCATATATGGCTTATCAAAGATCCTTATTCAGTACCCAAGGATACTTGATTCCCTAGGGAAATGTTTTCTTAAGACACGGGCACAAGGCCTTTATAGGCTATCTATACTCATTCTCAGAGGTATTGGCAGAGAGATTATATCGTGTATTATGGTATTAGCCATATCCATGGGCATGGTATTAACTGGATTCATAGGCTCATCTACATCCACAGCTTTACTTAATGAAACTAACGATATACTCTTTCCCACGAAATATATACTCTATAAACCATTAGTTATCAATGGATCATTGGATCTAAGGGCCTCATATGATGAGTTAAAGACTATATTTAGAGGCAATGTATCAATTAATTTCATAGTGTTTGGCCCAGTGTATTCCACTAACGCATTCGGTAGTCTACCTGAGACCATTAATTTCTTTATGCATAAGCACCTCATAAGTAATGAATCAAGCGATCTGGTATACTATAAGGATGATGTAGGAGAATACATTATTCCTAAGACACTTTATCTCGTTAGTCAGGGGGAGATGTATAGGTTAGAATACATATTCGTAAAAGATCGTTATTTCAATGAACTAGTTAGGATACCAAATAGCCTATTTACACATAGATCTGTTTCCAGTAATTTATTGGGTAAAGGAGCTACCCTAATAGTGTCTAATAGGCTATGCATTAGGGATAATATTAGTATAGCTTTAAAGACACTTGATAACTCAGCTATTAATATATCTAGGGAGTTGCATGTAGTTGGGTGTATAAGGAATCTCCCATCACCACTACCTATCGCTAGAATAGTTAATAGTGTATTATACGGGTATACAGGCTTTAGAGTTAAAGATGTAGGTTCAATAGCTGGTACTGGTTCCTATCCTATCGCATCATGTGGGGATGGTGTATTGGTTGATATAAACGATCTCATATTGAGTGATCCAGGCAAATACTATAGGGGCTCAATAGGCTATCTAGCAATTATTCTAGTATATGCTAATGATGGGATAGATGGATCTATAATTAATAGATATGGTTTTAGAGTATATGAGTCAAACAGTGATCAGTGGAATATAGAGTGTCTAAGGAATTATCTGATCCTAGGGTTTAACCATAATATATTCATTGGATTATCTCTATATATTTTATCAATAACGAGTATTCCATTACTAATAATGTCTATTAGGCAGAGGTATCCATATGTATTGGAAACTCTATATAGAAGGGGTTTCAATAGGGATAGGATCTGTAGGATCTTTTCTGGATACTATATTATTGTACTAATTAATGGGCTTACCATAGGTACTATTATAGGTCTAGCCCTAGGTACTGGTATTGTGAACACTTTTCTAACATCATTACTAGCTCAGGGTAACATGGATCTAGGTAGACTATATAATGTATACGGTTTACAGCCATACCTAACCATATGCCCCACATACATCATGATATACATTATAATGATATGTGCCCATGTATTGGAAATAGTATATATCCTACACAGGTTTAAAATATACTCTATGCAAGGACCTAGAGCTCTATATTAGCATGAATATCCCGGAGATCCTCTTCAGTCTTACCAAGTCTCTTCATAAGCTCAACAGACACACCATCTAGGAATACTAGAAGCGTATCTTCAAACAATGTACCAAGAGGAGCCAGCGGCTCATGGATACCAAGGATCTGTCGAGCGAAATAATCCTCCTCACTAGCTACCTTAGTACGTCCAGGTACAACAACAATTATATTGGCAAGCCGGGCTAATGGGCTATCCGGGTAGCTCGTCACAGCAATTACTCTAGCATTAACGTGTTTAGCTGCCTCAGCAGCCGTGACTATAAGCCTTGTCCTACCAGATCCCGATAGGGCTATCACCAGATCATTTTCACGTATACGTGGTACAATGGTCTCCCCAAGTACGGCTACCTGGTAGCCTAGATGTAGTAGTCTCATAGCAAATGCTTTTCCAACAAGACCTGTTCTCCCAGCACCCATGACAAGTACACGGGCCCCCCTCTTATAAGCATCTATAAGTTCCTCAATCATCCTATTTACTTGGCCATCATCTATGAGATCAATTGATTTACGTATAAACTCGCTTATCTCAAGCATTGTAGCCTTGACTAGACTGGATACCATATGCTATACACCATAGGTAATAAGGGGCTGGAGGCATATTTATTGGTTTCCAGATGTAAAAAATAGTATGTATTTAGGTGAAAAAGCCAATACCTATGTGGACATATGTTACTTCCTCTTCATTAGGAATACTGCAATACCAATTATAATGATTATTACAACACCTATCACTACATATATGGTATAGTCTGGAGCTGGTGTAGTTGTTGTAGTAGGTGAGGTCTCTGTAGGTGATGTAGTTGGGGTAGTGGTTGTTGGAGATGTAGTGGGTGATGTAGTGGGTGAGGTTGTTGGGGACGTAGTTGTTGGTGGTGTTGTAGGTGGTGCTCCATAAGGTACCATTGTGATCTTAGCGGGCTTAGCTGGTTCAATACTATAGCTTGTAAGCATGTTATACTGATCCTCGGGCGTTGGAGCCAGTAGATCGATTACACGTGGTGCAACACCAGCTACGGTAGCATTAGCATCAGCTCCACCAAAATCCCACTCGGTAGCAGCTCCTGGAACAACATCCCTAACCCTAGCTGGGCCATATCCGTCATAACCTAGTACTAGTACTGCATACTTCCAACTACCAATATTCTCTACATCAGGTAGGATACTAGCATCAATTAGTGCCATGATAACATTTGCATCCTGATCTGCTGTCACTACAAAGGGTCCATCCTGCACGATAACTGTTCCATTAGCAAAGTATATGGCTGCCCTCTGACCCTTGGGGACAGGATCAGTTTCCCACCCAGGTGCTAGTAGTAAGGCGAAATGCCATCCATCATCAATCTCTACGTTAGCACCTATTGTCGTATGGTTTACTGGTAGGTCATCTCTTGTAGTCTTTACATAGATCTGTATATATTGTAGACAGAATCCATTAGGTCCATTCCATGGGTTGCCTCCGAGGTTCTTCATTGTCATAGTGAATGTGACTATACCACCTGCATTACCAACATCAAACCTTAATAGATCAAATACTCCCTCAGCAAATACCTCATTTGTTGGATATGTATAGTTACCCGGGCCATTATCATCTCCCTCAGGATCATCCATTGTAAATACTGTTGTTGAAATAACCCTGTGGCTAATGACTGTGGCTAGCCATAGGATCATGTTTCTAACGTATCTTGGCCCATCAAGTACTACTCCATGATATGATGATGAGAACCCAGGTTCATGGTCTCCATATGGGCTTTCACCACTAGCTACAATAACGTTGTTCTTATCACTAAAGTACTCTGCTCCAACAAATAGGAATGGCCTATTACTATCAGTACCAGCCTCATAGAGCATACCTAGAGGCATATTGTTATCTCCATAGCGTGCCGTATCATAGCTCCATACAATCCTTATCAATCCCTCAAACGTGTCATTCAATGGATCATGTGGATTCCCATTCTCATCAACCCATATAACACATGTTGGGCCATGGAAGAGTATAGGCTTTGTAATACCTATTGTCAATAGGTAAGTGTATAGCTCTGGTACATTATCCGGGGTCATCCTACCAAGTACACGATAGAATGCTTCTGCATTATGGACATCATCATAGACTGCTCCAAGCTCAACCCTTAATTTTGACCCAATAGCTTCCAGTAATGCATTAGTATAGTTCTGGCTTCTAACACCCTTGTCATCGTAATCACTATCAGCAGCAATCCATAATGCCTTATTCCCTGTATTTAACCAGTTAATTAGTGCAGCTACTTCATCAGCTGAAAACGCTTGAGTTGGCTGACCAATCAATAGTATGTCGATGTCAGCTAGTACATCAGATGTTATTGTCTCATTTATAATTCTCCACTCTACAAATGTCAGATTACCCATTATATAGTCTACATACCTATTGCTCTCTCCATGAGCAAGATCTATTCCTACAACGATCGTGTTAGCATTAGCTGTAGTTGTCCTCGGCATTAATACTAATGGTGTAATCAACCCCACGATCAATAATATTAGGGCTAATAGGGGTTTACCCATAACTTATTCACCAATGGATACCTTATGTGAAGAATAATTTAAATCTATGTGTTTGTCCATGTAGTTTATACTAAAAACTATATATTATCTCGAGACCAAGTATAATCCTCTGTATCAGTAATACTGTCCACCTATATCGATCAACTATAGCATAGATATATATCTAACCATATCTACCATAGATTAATAGAGAATTACCTATGGAGATGAACTAGGTATGATTGTAAAAAAGATCCTATCAATATTGTTTGTAGCAGTAATACTATTATCAATGACTAGCATAAGCATCTATGCACAACCAGTAAAATATGTTAATAGACAAGACACCAGCGACCAGTGGCCTTGGGGAGAGAAGAATGAGCCTTATCCATGGCTTGAGTACCTTAAGAGTCTCACCAGTGAGAGAGATGTGACACTAACGATTATAACAAGGCATGAGTCAACAATACAGTTGCTAACAAAACAGCTTTTTCTACAGAGTCCAGTAGCTCAGGAACTAGGTATTACTGATATAAACTTTATACAGGTTGGTCCAAGTCTCTGGAAACACTATATTGAGAGACGTATTAGTAGGGGGCAGCCAATAGATGTTGCATGGGGTGGTGGTCCAACAATATTCAACTATATTGATGAACTAGGCTATGTAATGTCTCTTAATCCCGATGAGCATCCAGAGGTTTATGCTGTACTCTATGAGTTATCAAAGATCCCAGAGAGATTGGCTGGTTCACCAACGAGGCTAGTTGGTTCTGATGGTTATGTACACTGGATTGGTGCTGCTATTAGTAGCTTTGGTATAACTGTTAATAATAAGAAGCTTAGTGAATATGGTGTACCAAAGCCACTGACATGGGCTGATCTAACAAGACCCGAATACGCTAAATATCTTCCTTCAACACAGCTTATAGCTATAGCCGATCCACTTATGAGCACTAGTAACACCCGTATGTACGAGATCATATTGCAGGCCTATGGTTGGGAGGAGGGATGGAAGGTATTGACGCTAATGGCTGCTAATTCACAGATCCTAGACTCAAGTAGTGGTGTACGTGATGCCGTTATACGTGGTGATGTAGTAGCAGGTATAACGATTGATTTCTACGGCTATACTGCAATGCATCAGAACCCAGACTGTGAATACATTATACCGGAGAATGAGAGTATAATCAATGCTGACCCAATAGCTATACTTAAGGACTCCAAACACCCGGTACATGCAGTAGCATTTGCTGCATGGGTATTGAGTGAATTTGGTGGACAGAAGATATGGCTCGATCCTAACGTGAATAGGCTGCCTATAAACGCCAAGGTATTCGATCTACCTGAGGGGCAAGATAGACCCGATCTATATCAGGCATATACTAAGGCTACAACTGGAGCAGGCATATTATTCAATGAATCATTTGCTACAGCTACTGAGAGAGCTATGCAGTACTATTTCAAAGCCACCTTGATCAATGCACATGAGGATCTAATGAATACATGGGCTGAAATAGCGAAGGCATACCTTAATGGAGAGATTACTGAGGAAGAATTCAATTACCTTGTTAATAAGCTTGGAGAACTAGTATCATTCAAAGACCCATTGACTGGAGAGACAGTCAAGTTTACACCAGAGTATGCTATGAAGATCAATCCAAAGATGACCCAGGCAGAAGTAGCTAATGCACTTATGAGAGAATGGGAAAATGCTGCTCGTCAAAAGTACCAGAATGTCTATATGGAGCTTCAGAACATACTTGCAGGTAAAACCTCGATCACGGTATCACCTGGTAATAAGACTGAGGAGGCAGGTATTCCGATACCCACCATAGCCACTATTGCTGCTATAGTGATACTCGTTATAGCTGTAGCAGTATATATCGTAGTTAGCCGTAGGAAATAGTATTATCCATAAATACATATATTTTTCACTAGAGCACATGCTTCAACCACAGTTTTAGATGGAAAAGTATTAGAGTACCTTGAGTTAGAGACTATGAATAAGGAGTGCTAGGCCTTGGTGATCAAGACACCTACAACAAAGGATCTATTATTTGGTGGATTCATAATAGCTATAGTATCGCTCATACTACAGATCAATATTGATACTGAAACCTATGCTTCAGTTGAGCCATTATTACTTGTTGCATGTATTGTATGGAGCCTATATGTGTTAGCCAAAGGCTATGATCCAATGAGGCTAGTGTATAGTTTCTCATGGAGTTTCGTATCAGTTGTTGGAGCTGTATACTCTATATTCATATGTTTGTTACGTATCTATGGGTATCCAAGGCTCCTAATGTACCTATTGTTACCAGTTATTGTATCAGCTGCTATCGGCTATATTAACCAAAAGATCATGATTTATAAGGAGATTAGGAGGAGGGGTAGGATAAAGGTTTCATTCACAAAGAGAATTAGATCGGCTTTCTTCAAAGTTGATACTGTAATGATAGTGTTTATAATTATATCAACATTTGTACTAATAACGTTCCTTGTAGTACCTGTCCTCATGATGCTGAGGCATGCATTTGATGTACTACCGGGTGAGCCTTGGTACAAGCATTTTGAGACAATATTTACTAACCCCTCATATGTACGTAGGTTCTTCTATAGGACAGAAAAAGCTATGGATATAATACCCTTTGGTAATACAACACTAGTCATTATTAAGGGTATGAACTATGGTATACTCCTCAATTCACTAATAAATGCTACCATAGTCACACTAGTCGCTACAATACTTGGTATCCTAGTAGCATTCATACTAGCTAGATACGATTTCTATGGTAAGACATTCTTTAGAATACTAGCTACAGTACCATTGTTTGTGACACCATTTGCTAATGCCTACGTAGTCAAGATATTATTCAATGAGGGAGGACCCATATCGGCTCTAACGAGCATGTTGTTCGGGTTTAGGCTAAGGATTGAGAGTCTTGCGGGTGTAGCTCTTGCACAGATCATGGCTTTCTACCCAATAGTCTACCTCAACGCCTACAGTAGCTTCATAAACGTTGATCCTAGTATGGAGGAGCAGGCTGAGAATCTTGGTGCTAAGGGACTGAGGCTCTTCATTACAGTAACATTACCATTAGCATTACCGGGTATTGCTGCTGGATCGATAATAGTATTCATATTTAGTCTAGAGGATCTTGGTGCACCAATAGTATTTAATGAGAGGAACTTGATGAGCTACCAGATCTTTAGTTCACTTATAGGAGAGACTGGTATGGTTACACCAGAGATTGCTGCCTTAGGCTTTGTATTGCTTGGCCTAGCAGTTATTGGTTTCCTCGTTATACGTAGCTATGTTAGTATGAGAGCCTATGCAATGATCTCTCGTGGAGGTAGATGGCATCCCAGGATTAGGAGAGTGGGGCTAATAGGTCATCTCCTAATATACCTACTACTGTTACCACTGATCATATTTACTGCTCTTCCACAGATTGGTGTTGTCCTTATGGCTTTCAACATTATACCTCCACATACATTTGCCTTACAGCCAGATAAGGCTACTGTTAAATATATTGTAGAGATATTTACTGGTGGATCAGCTGTAGCACAGAACGTACCCATGTATATACGGAACACGATCGTGTATGCCTTGTCAGCCGTAGCTCTAGCCATAATAATATCGCTTATAACAGCCTATGTCGTGAGCCGTACAAGGATCAAGTTTATAACTCCAATGCTTGATACACTAGCAACTATACCAATAGCTATACCAGGTCTAGTAGTAGCTCTTGGATACTACTATTTCTACTCAGAACTATCCCGTTGGGCCCTGGGAACAGTTGATAATCCAGGATGGGCTGTAGGTACATTCCTTGAGCCTTTATTCGAGGCTATTGATCCTGTTGCTGGTCCACCAGTTTTCCAGGCATGGATTGTATTGATTATAGCGTATACGATCCGTAAACTCCCGTTTGTAGCCCGCTCCATCTATGCTGGTTTCCAGCAGGTCCATGAGGCTTTGGAGGAGGCTGCATTGAATCTTGGTGCTGGTCGTTTGAAGACTATAGTGACTGTTGTATTACCATTGATTGTTATGAATATTGTTAGTGGTGCACTCATAGGCTTTATCTACATTAGTACTGAGGTTAGTACTAGTGTGACTATAGGTAGTCTCAACAGTGATCAGGCTCCAATGACATACTATATGATGATGGTGTATAAGGGTGCTACTGCTGAGGGTGTACAGTATGTTGCTGCAATGGGCTTCCTACTCATACTATTCCAGCTTATAGCAGTGATTATAGTGACACTGGTGCTTAAGCAGAGATATGCTTTCATAGGGATCTAGTTGTTTTTATAAATACCTTATCCACATAGCTATAACGTAGAATAGGTGTATATGGTCTTGACAAAGGTTAGGCTTGAGAATGTAACCAAGGTTTATGGCTTGGTTGTAGCAGTTGATCACGCTAATCTAGAGATCGAGCATGGAGAACTATTCACTCTACTAGGCCCTAGTGGATGTGGTAAGACAACAACTTTACGTATAATAGCTGGTTTCGAGGTGCCTGAGGAAGGACGTGTATATTTTGATGATGAGGATGTGACGTTTAAGAAGCCATATCATCGTGGTACAGCCATGGTCTTCCAAAACTATGCTCTATGGCCTCATATGACTGTCTATGACAATATAGCGTATGGTCTAAGGATCCGTAAGATCCCGGAGCCAGAGATCAGGAAACGTGTTAAGTGGGTACTGGAGCTTGTTAAGCTTGAGGGTCTTGAGAACCGTTTCCCCCTACAGCTTAGTGGTGGTCAGCAACAACGTGTGGCTCTTGCCCGTGCACTTGTTGTTGAGCCTCGTGTTCTACTACTTGATGAGCCTTTGAGTAACCTTGATGCTAAGCTACGTATTGAGATGAGGGAGGAGATTAAGAGGATTCAGAAGAGACTTGGTATAACAACTATCTATGTGACTCATGATCAGTTGGAGGCTATGAGTATAAGTGACCGTGTAGCAATTATGAATAAGGGTAGGATACTACAGGTTGGTACTCCTAGGGAGGTCTATTTCTATCCAAGGTCAATATTTGTTGCAAACTTTATTGGTAGGAGCAATATATTCTATGGAGAGATCACTGATAAGAGGAATGTCTATGCTAGGGTCTATATTGATGAGCTTAAGATGGAGCTTGAAGGACTACTTATATCACGTGATATAGAGGGGAAGGTTGCTGTGGTTATAAGGCCTGAGAGTATAGTTGTTGAGAGAAACTTATCTACAAGATATGGTAGTGAATATAATGTTTTGAAGGGACGTCTTGATTTCCATATGTTTATTGGGGAAAAGATTGAGGCTAGGGTAAAGGTTGGTGATACATCACTTATAGCATACATGTCCAATGTGCTTGATGTACCACTTGGTAGCGAAGTGACTCTATACATACACAGGGATAATGTTAGAATACTTGCTCCAAGATAGTTATGTATTGTAAAAAATATTTTACTTAAAAACTATTTCTTCCTCCTCGTTATAAGTATTGTTATACCTAGCAATACTATTACTACTATTACTACAATAATATATGGTGTATAGTCTGAAGCTAGTGATGTTGTCTCTGTAGGAGATGTTTTAACAGGTGATGTAGTTGATCTAGATGTAGTTGATGAGGAAGAGATTATAGATCCCGTGGGAGTAGTTGTTGATGGTGATGTTGTAGGGGATGTTGTTTCTGTTGCTGGAGTTGTCGATGTTCCCGGTAGTTCTGGTATTAGTGGTGTTAATGATACATTATATTCTCTATAGACGAGATGATCGCCTTCAGCAAATACTCCTGCTATATAGGCTCTAACAAAGTGTCCTAAGGCTTGTTTAAACTTTATAGTATATGTTTCTCCTGGGTAGAGTATTACTGGTGATCCGGGTCCAAAATTCGTAATTTCTATTGGACCAAAGTATCTAGTTAGATCTGGGAGTCTATTCTCTGGTGGTTCTGGAAGTTCTTCTGAGGGGCCGTAGTAGTATGGTCCGTTTTCTCCTGGTTTATAGAATGTGAATATATAGTCCTGTTGATACGTGTTTCCAGCTAGGTCTGTTGCTACTAGTCTTATGGTCTTATTAACTGTCTCCTTACCATATACTCTAACTGATACTATGTATGATAGACCAGATGCCTTTTCAACATTTAATGGTTTCTCAACACCATCTTCTTCCAGGTATGCAGTTACATTCCTTAAGCCCCATCCAGTATCTATTATGTCAAAGTATAGCCTTACAGTTCTATTTAGTACTGGAGTTAGTGGTGTAGCTAGTTTGAACTGTATAGCTGGTGGTGTATTATCCTCTTCAGCATATAGGGTAAACTCTATAGTATCACCTACGTTAGGCATTGAGATATTTAGTAGTGCATACAATATCCCATCTCTAACCATATAGTCTAGGAGGTTTACGTAGGCATTGCCTCTCTGATCGATTACTTCTAAGTTAGCTGTATCCCAATTCCATGGTAGTGCTAGTAGCACTGTGTTTGATACTGGGAAACATGTTATGTTTGAATAGAGGTTGTTCATAAGCATTATATCGTAGGCTTTAAAGCCCTCAATAAACTCGCCATAGAAGTACCCGGGTTCCCACAGTGGATCTATTGGTATGGAGTTATAGACACGGCTCCTATTACTAGCATTACCTCCAAAGCCTATGAATGTTGGTGGTGGATAGGGAAATGTAAAGTTACCATTAGCCTTTAGATCGATTATTTGTAGACCATTATAGTTTGGCCTGCTCTGTGCCAAAGTAGTTGTTGTTATGAAATAGGTTACTGTGCCAGTTCTATTGGATACATACTTTACATACTGGTCACGATGTATGTGTCCAGCAAGTACCATTGTCACGTTATAGTCCTCAACAATCCTTAGTAGCCATTTAGCCATAGATACATTGGTTCCCCAGTAATAGCTTAGGGGACTATCCGTATAGTTGTGGGGGTCACGGAAGATCGTGCTGTTATAGTAAGTTACCAGTTCACCCTGCCAATAAAATACTGGATGATGCATCAAAATGATCTTTACGGGTATATTGGTATGGTTAGCTAGTACCTGCTCAAGCCATCTCATTGAATACTCACTAGGTATTCCCTCACCACGTGTATCAATCCCTATAACAAGTATCTTACCACCAATAACCCGGTACCACTCCCTAGAACCATAGTATGACTCCCAACCAGTCGTTCCCCAGTCATGGTTCCCGGGTATGAGTAGTAGTGGCTTGGGATACATAAATGCCCAGTGATACCCACGGCTCTCCATATACTGTTGCTCACTAGCTGTATCAGAGTCATCACCCGTCTCAATAACAAGATCTGCTCCAAGCAATTGTGTAAGTAGGAGACCAGTGAATCTAAGGTATTGGGTATCACTAGGTGTCCCTAGGAAATGTAGATCGGTTATATGGGCTATCCTCAACCTAGAGAAACCACTTGGAGACAATACCCATACACTACGTGGAACCCATATCCTCGATCCATCCTCAAGCTCCAAGTATAGATCATAGAGCCCGGGACCAGTATCCACTGGTACAGTTAAGTTATAGTATGTAGTAGCACATCCACCACCACATAATGCACCACTAGTGATCCTAGGTATACTCTGAAACCCAGATACACTAGACAATATAAACAATAATAGGCTAAGAGATACCAGTAAACCCCTAGTCAAAAACAATAACCCCCAGAATAACCCTTCTTAACAATAATGTTGAGAAACAACTACTAATATATATGACTATACCTAAACCAGTAGAAATGGGGCCCCGCCTCCTCACATCCCCAGAGACCCCATATGGGGGATGGATATGAAGGGGATCGGTCGGGCGGGGTACAAAATTTATTTGTTTCGTAATACATGATATATTATGATTAGCAATAAACCTTATTATGGTGATATTGGTGATGAAGTATATTTACATAACTAGTTTATCTGATACTATCAATGGTGTAGATATGGTTGTTAGTAGAATAAAAGATTACATTGATAAATTTTACAAAGAATTGTCTAGTAATGAAATGCTTACCAGACAAGTAATAATTAATAGAGTACTTGAGCTCATTGGATATGATCCTCGTGATCCTAGTAAAGTTATTTGTGAATATTCTACACTAACAGGTAAAACGGACTATGCTATTTTGATGATGGGAAACCTATTGCAATTATTGAGGCAAAGAAACTAGATGAGGAAATTAAATTTCCAGTAATGCAGCAAGCTAGCAATTATGCATTGAGTATTGGAGCAAAATACTTTATTATTACAAATGGTAGAGAATGACAAATTTACGATCTATATTTAGATGCTCCACTAAAGGAGAAAAAGATTCTAGATATAAACTTACATGATGAAGGCATTAACATGATAACCATAAAGTTATTAATACTAAGATGTTTATTCAATCCTAAATGTAAACAGCAATTATTCAAGCTCTTAATGCATTTAAAGGATATAGTCATAAAATACCAAAGTTATTATACGATCAAGCCTCCATTAGAAAATCAGGGAAAGAGAACAAGCCAAAGCAGTAGGTAAAATTATACCTTTAACTAAACTAGAACATCGTAAAGGGATAAGACCGCTAAGTCATTAATACTTCCTGATAAATCAGAGGTAAAGATAAAATATTGGGTTGATCTCTTATACTATGTTACTAAGTACCTGATTGACCATAAATACGTAAACGGTCCTATAGATCTTCCATGGAGCGAAAGGAAATATGTTATTAATGTTAAACCAGTACATAAGGATGGGAAGAAATTTTATAATGAAGCTAAGATAGGGGGATTTTACTTGGAAAAAGGCTATGGAAGTTATGATATAATAAGAATCGTCAAATATCTTACTGATAAATATGGGCTTGGTAGTGATAAATTTAAAGTTGTGGTTAACATCTGAGAAGTCATTACAGCCTTACCTTATCCTTTCTAAGAATCTCTAGCTTAAGATGATCAGCTAATCTCCTAGGGATAACTGATAGAGTTGCACCAGTACCTACGAGAGCATCCACTTCAATAGTCTATTCTTTATCCTGCACCTAACCATGTATGGCCCATAGTATCCATTAATAGATTATCTATGTATACCCCATTATAGGTATTAATCATAGTATTTATAATAACATTAATCGATGTAGTTGAAAACTATGTTATATGAGTAAACGAATATATGGTTTAATAATCAGTCTATATTTATGTGAGAGTTGCATTGCTATTGTTTCTTAGGGCTTTCCCACCTAGCATCTATTCCCTTATAGCTCATGATAGTGTTGATAAGGCTATAACTGGTTTTAGGGATGGTAATAGGTCTAATACTACTCTATACAGGATCTTACAGAACAGACCTGGTTATTTAAGGGCAGGTATTATTGCTTATAAAAAATACAGTCGTGGAATACCCATCTCTCAAAACACATATGGGTTAATACGGGCCATATATCTGGAGATACCCTTGTGAGCATATATAGGGAGTTAAGGAAACTATGTAGAGAGCTCTACAAGATCATGGCTAGCTCTTATAATTACCAGTCCTACTTATATAGATCTTATATTTATTGGTCAGTGTCTAAACCCTATTTAACCAATAACACTAATATCTTGTTCAATATAATATTCGGCCATTATCTAATTAGATCTACGGTTTATTCAGAGAAACAATATACCGCAGACCTAAACCTACTTATCCAAGCAATATCCAGGATTGGGGACTAGTAGAGTAGGGCCTAGACTCCATTAGCTGGGGAGGAATATATGAAGAAATAGTATTAGTACTAGTGATCATTATAGTCATAGTTGCTGGGATAATAGTTTATACAAGTAGGTTTAGGAGGAAAGGATAGTTATTTCTATCAGCTAATCTAGTATAATACTAATAAGCAGTCTATAGGTATAGTGGATTCTGTGGTGATATATTGACTGATATAGTGTTTATGTTTGAGGTTCACCAGCCCTACCGCCTAGATCGGAGGGCTTATGAGAAGCTTTTGGAGAAGGCATTACGTGGTAACCTAACATACAGTGATCTTGAGGATGCAATACTTGATCAGGGGTTGAATAAGCTTGTTATAGAGCGTGCCTCCAGCAAATGCTATATCCCAGCAACAAGCATCATCCTAGAGAATATCAAGAGGTACCGGGAGTCATGGAAACCATTTAAGGTAAGCTATAGCATTAGTGGAGTATTCATCGAGCAGGTCCGGAAGTGGGCTCCAAAGGTACTTGATCTATTCCATGAACTAGCCTCTACAGATATGGTTGAGTTTATTGAGCAAACATACTACCATAGCCTCGCAGCCTTTATACCACCAGCATTTGATGAGCTCTGGGAGCAGATTATGGAGCATAGGAGGCTTATGAAGGAAGAATTTGGTGTTGAGCCAACAGCTATAGAGAATACCGAGTTCACCTATAATAATGATATAGCATGTTTCTTCCATAGCTTAGGCTATAAGGTTATGCTGACTGAGGGTGTTGACTGGGTTCTGGGATGGAGATCGCCTAACTATGTCTACCGTAGCTACATGTGTGATATAAGGGTTTTAACCCGTAACTATAGGCTTAGCGATGATATAGGCTATAGATTCAGTGATCGAAACTGGGATCAGTATCCCCTTACAGCCGATAAGTATGCGGCATGGCTAGCAGCTACACCTGGAGACACTATATTCATAGCAATAGACTATGAGACATTTGGTGAACACCATTGGCCGGAAACTGGGATCTATGAATTCCTAAAATGGCTTCCAGGAGAGATCCTTAAATGGAGCCACCTATATACATCAACACCTAGTGAGGCAGCTTTTAAGTACCCGGTTAGAGATGTCTATGACGTGCCTCCATGGAGTACTATTAGTTGGGCTGATGAAAGGGATCTTAGTGCATGGCTTGGGAACCATATGCAACATAATGCCTTTAAGATGCTAATCGATCTAAGACCCTATGTCAAGGCACTGGGTAAGCCTGAGCTGATTAGGATTTGGAAGCTCCTAACCATAAGTGATCACTACTACTACATAGCTACAAAGTTCGGCAGTATTGAGCAGGTACATAGCTATTTCAGCCCATATAAGAATGCACCAGATGCCTACGCCATACTTGTCCAGGCACTTAGTATTCTCAGTAAGCTGATTGCTGATGAGATACGTCGTGATCCAAAGAAGGTAGCATATAATATTGTCTTACCAGAGGATAAGGCTTTCCACTTCCACCTAGGTGAGCATGCCTACCTTGGTATCCGGGCCCATAATGTGAGGGAGCTTATCAGGAGGCTTGAGGAGGTACCAGTAGAGTCTGTTATCTACCACCTACACCGTGGGGATATACAGGCTTGGCTTAGAAACATGTTTGGCCTTGACGAACTAGCTGAAAGGCTTGATGATATTGCTAAGGAGCATATGGATGCTGAGTCTAAGAGGAGTCTCGTAGTTAAGACCCTACGTGAATACTTTACATAGTTTATTCATCACCATATTTTTTATACACGTATTTATCGGCTACAATATATGCTGTCATAAACCCTATGGTTAACAACGATACATACGTAGTAGTGTATATAAGGAGCTCCCGATTCTCCATAGACACCCTCTCAGGAAGCCCCTCAAAGACACCAAATGCCGTACCCACCTCGATCTGTATATCGCCCTCCCTACCATCGCTAGATACGTACTGGTAGGCTATCCGGTATATTATGTATGAGTTATCTGGGTACTTCACCAATGCCGATATGATCATTTCCTTATCATAGATCTCGTTGGTACGTACGGATCCAATATATGAGCCTAATATGATATCGTATACCACACCATTGATCTCCAGTGATCTCTCATAGTATGAGTTATTGCTATAGACACTATATGCCTTAGCCAGTACATGGTCTATGATGGGGCTGTATGGGTATTCGAAGTAATTGGTGGCTAAGTCTAGGAGACTATCAATGATTTCTAGATGCCTACCTATATCATGGAAGCTTATGTTCTTAACAACCCTAATGATGTACATGTACAAGGTATCGTATTTACTATAGTGTATCCTCAACGAGTATTTGCATCCACTACTAGAGTATACCTCACCATACATGGCTATTGATATCCGGGCATCAAATAATATTAGGTTAGATACTGATACGTTATCGCTAAACACACTCCATATAATAATCTCTACATCCTCTGCTACAGCATCTCTAAGATCAATAGTATCAGATACAAGTACATGTGCTAGGAGAACCGCTATAAGCAATACCAGTAGGCAAAGCCTAAGAAACATGTACAATCCCTAATATACTATATACCAGACTCCTAGATATAAGTATCTCAAATCAATAAAAACATACACAATAAATCAATTCAAAAACTAAGCCTTATCATCTAGTGCACAAGGCTAAAGATGTTATAGAGGTAAAATATTACCTTGATGAGAAGGTAATATAGTGCTATTGCATGTATATAAGTGACTTGAGGTGATCCCGGAAAACATAACGGTAAACCTACTGTAAAGGGGATATGTGTAAGCATTAATAATATATCTAAAATGCTTGCCGATGGCTGGAACCTAGGGTAGTAGCTGATGAGCCGAGATACCATTGGGAATCGTATATGAAGCATTAAAATACTCAGCTAGGTCACTAGAGAAGGTTATACTAGTTGTTGAGATTTCTAGCTGACAAAACATACCTGAAAGACTCGTAAAACTCTTGATTAAACAAGGAACATAGTATCAAGGATAAGAAATAGTATAATCTATATCTCGTTTAAACCTACTAAGAAAGGATCAGTTGCCAGTACTAGCGAGACAATTAGCCACATTAGTAAGAGAACTTAAACCTAAACCATTACTACTAGTCATAATAGAGCCTTGGATACATTAAGGTATATCAATATCAATAACATACCTAAGATAACAACACAAACACATTACAATACTTTATAACAAATACTATAACTTGATAAAGGAGCCTTCAACGGATGATCAAAAGCAAAATTCTATGTATAAGTAAATAATAAGGAATATTGATTCCATGTATCTAGTTTTTATACTTATACTTTATTGTTTTCCTGTTGTTGTTTTTGTTTATTGTGGATAGCGTTTTTATTCTTTGCTTGTGTAGTAGTTTATGTTGTAGGGGTGATTCATTGCCTAGGATAAACTTTATATTCGTAATACACTTCCATCAGCCAACCGGACAACTTGACTGGGTTTTTGAAAGGATCTATGAGAACTGCTATAAATTATTGCTTGATGTGTTTAAGAGATATACTGATATAAGGTTGACAGTTCATATTAGTGGCCCTATGCTCCTTGAGATGATTGATCGATATCCAGACTGGATTAGTGAAATGGCTAAACTTGGTGATCATGGGTCTATAGAGTTTTTGGCTGGTAGTATTGGTGAAGCAATACTACCGATCCTTCCTCCGGAGGATCGTTACTACCAGGTTAGGGAGTATATCAGGGTTTTTGAGAAGCAATTCGGGTTCCGGCCTAGGGGTATGTGGCTTCCAGAGCGTGTATGGGAGCCTAATATTGTTGAGGCATTGGCTAGGAATGGTGTAGAGTATGTGTTGCTCGATGACAGCACACTATATCGTTGTGGACGTGGGGGTGATGATGCACTCTATGCATGGACTACAGAGGATAGTGGTTATCGGGTTAACCTATTCTTCATAGATACTCAGCTACGCTATATTCTCCCATGGAGGACTGCTGAAGAGGTATTCAACTACATGCTTAGCCGCGGGGATGAGTCTGGATCGAGGTATCTACTATGGGGTAGTGATGCTGAGAAATTTGGTGAGTGGAAGGATCCTGGGTGGGCTCGTTGGTGGCTTAATGATTTCTTCACTAAGCTTAGGGATCGTCGTCACGAGATAACCACGATCCATCCTAGTGAGTACCTCGAGAAATATGGTGTCCGTGGACTCCTATATCCCCCACCCGGTAGTTATGATAAGATGTTGGAGTGGAGCGGTGGTTATTTCAGGAACTTCCTTATCAAGTATCGTGAGAGCAATAACCTTCATAAGAAGATGTTGTTGGTCAGGGCTAAGCTTAAAGAGGCTGGTGCTGGAGCTGATGCCTGGAGATACTATCATCTTGGGCAGTGTAACGATGCTTATTGGCATGGCTTATTTGGTGGTATCTATCTCACCCATTTGAGGCAGGCATTGTATGAGAACTTTATAAAGGCTGAGAGGATTGCTGAGGAGCTCATGGACTATTATGGATCATCAAAACTAGTTATTAGGAGGATGGATTTCGATTATGATGGTGATAAGGAGGTACTGGTAGAGACCCCCCTTATAAATGCATATTTTAAACCAGGTGATGGAGGTACATTATTTGAGCTAGACTATAAGGAGGAGGGTTGTGAGCATAACCTATTGAATACAATGACAAGGTACTACGAACCATATCTTGAGGAAATGGGGTTTAACCCAGACTGGTACCGTAGGGTTAGTCTTCGAGAGCATCTATGGGCACCCCATGCTACACTACATGATTGGGTAAATAATACTCCATTCATTGACTGGAGCGATCTAGCATTAGGTAGTTATGCTAGTAGAGTTGATGAAAATGGAGTACTCGTACTTAGGAGAATAGGCCATTACTATCCACCTGGTGGTGAACCAGTAGAGCTATTCATTGAGAAAAAGATACGTGTACACATTGATCAGCCTCTGATAACTATTGAATATAGGTTTGAGAATCAAGGCAAAGACTGTATAAGGGCTCTACTTGGTCTAGAGTATACCCTATCACCACGTCTTCCAAGGACAAGGGTTGAGGCTGGACTGACTGGTTATAGTGTTAACTCCATAGATCATAGTATTAATGATGCATGGGCTGGTGAAACAGATCATGTTGTTATAAGGAGTCCTGTATTCCATGATGTTGTACTAGAGACTAGTAGTAAGACAACATACTGGATCTCTCCATTGAATATGCCTGCACGTACTGAGAAGGGTATTATACAGAATTTTGAGGGGCTAGGTATTATGCCTATATACAGACTTAATCTAGAGCCTAGCTGGGAGTTTAAACAAACTATAAAGCTATATGTTAAGAGGAAGTAGCAATGGATCTATCGAGGATACTGGGGCTCATAGGCTTATTATCAATAGTATCGGTCTGGATAACAATATTCACAGCAATAGCTCTCTCATCATGTTTTGACTGGAGAGCTAATGCACTAAGCGATCTTGGTGATTGGGGGACTGCATGTAAGGGTGATATAGAGTGTCTTAGGCTATGTAATAGGTTGAGTGAACCAGTATTCAACTGTGGACTAATAGTGTTTGGCTCCCTCCTAACCATAGCTTCTATAGGATTGACTAGGAAAGCGGGTATATACTCATACACACTTACTGGTGCAAGCATATTTATGGTCTTAATAGGGTTATTGCCTGAAAGATATAGTCCGTATCACTACATAGTTTCTGTAACATTCTTCACACTACTCCTACTATCCATAATAATATACGTAATTACTGGAGAGAGAAACGAGAAGATCTTGGGATCGATACTACTTGTCATGGGGTCACTTGGCTTCATAGTATACATACTATTGGCGAATAACATTATATCAGGACTTGGTGTAGCCGTACCGGAGGTAATGATGTCTCTACCTGGTAGTCTATGGGGAGCTATGGTGTTCTATAAGAGGATGTATAAGGAATAGTTACCTCAGGATTTTATTTTATATCCCATAGGGTATCTGTAATCAAGTGTAGCTCTGTAGTGGGGTGCCTATAGTAAATGGTTATTGAACGAGTATGGATGATAGCTTTCGAGTCAAAGTATGTGAGGAAATTTGGTGGACTTGGTGAAGTGCCTCCAAATATAGCTAGATCACTTGTTAAAAAAGGTATTGAATCAAGGGTTGTCACCCCATCACATGGTAGAATAGATTATTTCATAGAGGAGGGATTAGCTGAACGTATTGTAGCTACTAGGTTTAATAGCCATGACATCATTGTCTATGAGGTTAACGATATTAATCCACCACATGTAATCGTATCTGGGGATCTGCTTGAAGAGGAGCTTATATATGGTGATCGTTTATGGGATAAGATCCTGTTATTCACAATCGGTATTGAAGCATATGCTAAGAAGATGCTTGAGAAGAATATTTATCCAGATATAGTACATGGTAATGACTGGCACAGTATACCAGCTATTATAATGCTTAAACTACTCTATAACTCACTAAACATATATCCAGCCTTTATCTACCAGATACATTTATTGAATAGGGGTAGAATAGATCGTTTGTTCTATGAGAAGATGATGATACCATTTAACAGAAGCTTAAGGATATGTCTTGGAGGGGCAAGACTTGAGTCAACAATATCTGGTATAGCCTCGTTATCCCATGGATTGCTAGAAAGATTTGCTGGACTAGTAGCTGACTACATAGTTACTGTTAGTAAACACTATCTATTCGATGTACTAGGCTTTATTGGATGGGATCTAGAGGATAAGGCTGGAGTGCTATACAATGCAACTGATTGGAGATACCATGAGCTCTTGGATGAGGTTAAGACACGCCATCCAAAGCTAACTGATAGGCTAAAGGGTGATCTTAGGAGTGATAGATCGGTGCTTAGGGAATACTTTGAAATAGAGGCCCTAGATAACATGCCTGATAATGAGCCCTACATACCCGATAAAGATATAGCTAAGATTATATCCCGGGTGGACAAGTACCCATTTAAGGGAGGAGGTAGAGTACATGGGTTCCAAGGAGTGGGCCCACTAGCTATTATGAGTGGTAGGTTAACGGGTCAGAAGGGATTTGATGTACTGGTTAAGGCTCTAGAGGATCTAGTCTATAAGGTGCCTAGGGCTAGGATCGTTTTATTCCCGATCCCCGTAAAGGGTTCACTAGACCAGCTTAAAACATTAATTAACTCATCAATACTCTATCATGAGAATCTCCGTGTAGTTCCAGGCTATAGTGTATACTTGTACAAGTTGGCTCATCTAGCATCAGATGTCTATGTTGCTCCTAGCAGATATGAGCCTTTTGGGATAATGGCTTTGGAGGCCATGGCCTCTGGTACACCAGTTGTTGCCTCCCGGACGGGTGGTTTAGCTGAGACTGTCCTTGATATACATGAGTACGGCGTACTTGGTACTGGTGTCCATGTGAGGCCGGGTTATGCTGGTGAGCTTTACCGTGCTCTCTCAGACTTACTGTTATTTATGGAGAGTGGTTATTATAGACCGTATAGTAAGGAGTGGAATGCTATTCTCTCAGCTATAGATGATGAGGAGCTTTCTACACTACTGCTGAAGAACCCTGATGCTCCATGGAGGGTTAGGGAGTCATGTATTAGGAGGGCTAGTGAGTTCTCATGGGATAGAACAGCTGATCAGGCACTTGATGTTTATCGTAGGGCGTTATCTAATGTGGAAAAATATGTTTAGCCCTTGGATGCTCCATAGGTCATTGCTTCACCAATGTATCTCTGGGCAATAGCATAGAGTATTACAATTGGTATGGCGAATAATATTGTACGTGCAGCAAAATCGGCCCATGCTATGGAGAGGCCTGTGGCTGTCTCATAGAGGTATGCGGCTAGTGTCTTTACACGTAAGAAGCTAGCTATGATGAATTCTCCCCATGCATTCATGAATGCAAACATCGCTATAACGATCATTGCAGGCTTTGAGGATGGGAGTATAACTTTAAACACTATCTGCCCCCAGCTAGCACCATCTATAAAGGCTGCCTCATCAAGTTCCCGTGGTAGTCCATCAAAGAAGCTCTTCATAAGCCATGTCTGGAATGGCACGGCTCCAGCTACATAGATTAGTGGTAGTATGAATGGGTTTCCAAGTAACGGTATGCCCATAGCATCTAGTTTCAATAGGAATACGTAGAGTGCTATAACAGCAGCTACACCAAAACCACTACCTACCTGGCTTAGTACTAGGTATGTGAATAATAGTGTATCCTTACCCCAGAACCTGAATCTTGAGAAAGCGTATGCTGCTGGTGTTATTACTAGTACTGCTACTATGATAGTAAGTATTGATACTATAATGCTGGTTATTAGAGCAGATCTAAACTCCTCATCTGTGACAACGCTTAGGTAGTGATCAAGTGTTAAACCATACTTTTGTAGATCCTCAAACCTAGTTATTATCACCTGCCCCCTGATTAGTGATGTTAGTACAGCAAATGCTACTGGATACAGCATCATAGATACTATTAATAATCCTATAACAGTCAATATAATCCTTACACCATAATATACCAGTAGGAACCCTAGGCCATGCCTAAAGATCTCCATTCCACCCCTAACCTTACTCATAAAGACATCACCTCTTACCCATACGTGTTATCTTAAGCCACACAAATATATAGATCGCTAGGAATACCACGAGAACAAGATAGGATGCCGCTGCATAACCATATTCATTATCAAAATAGGCTCTATTATAGCCGAAGAGAACCATAAACTCATTCTTATTACCGAGTTCAGGAGGTAACCCGGGAACATGGATCATTCCTTGTGGTCCACCAGAATTAATTAGTAGTGGAACCATAAATGCTTGTAGTGATGCACCAGTTGTAAGTACTGTAGCAAATAGTATCGGGCGAATAACTTGTGGAAGCATGATCTTCCGGAAACGTAGCCATATACCCGCACCATCAATATATGCTGCCTCTATAAGTTCTTTCGGAATACCAGCTATAGCACCCATGGTGACAGTCATTATGAATGGATATGCAAGCCACATCTCAACAATATTGTATACAATGAATGCATGCCATTCATCAGCAAATATTGAGAAATGCCCTCCAGGCACAAACGGATCAAATGCCTTAGCCAGTGGTCCACGCTCCGGTATGAATAAGATCCTCCATGTGGTGACAGATAGTAGTACTGGTATAGCCCATGGTGTCAGCAGTAGTGCTCTCCAGATCTTCCTACCATAGATCATTGGCGATGAGAAGAAGAATGCTAGTAGTACTCCTACAGTTACCTTCAAAGGTACACTTGTCACTACAAACAATAATGTCTTATAGATCGAGTATATGAACCTAGCATCATGCAGTAGCTCATATAGGTTTTTAAGCCCCACGAAATGTAGTTCCAGCCTATACAGCTCACGATCTATTTCGTTGAGTACACGATGTACGAATCCATCAAAGTCCGTGCCAACATCCTCTATGCTTATTAGGGCTAGATCTAGTTTCTCAATAGTATTATTTAATGCTTCAACAACAGGTGCTATATCGGCTGGGCTAACGTTTTCAGTAAATAGTGATAGAGCCATTTGCTGGAGAGGGGACTTCACATAGTATCCATATGCATCAAGTGCACTAGATAGATTATCAGCAATATGTGGATCAAGTATTGTATATGTAGTGTTACACTGGAAAAGCCCCTTGATATACTCTTTAGCAATAGATATGTTCTCCTCAGCCTCATTGATATCATCAAGTATTGACTGTATATACTCTACATCTACTGATTCATTCTTATCAACCCTACTCTTAAGCTCAAGATATATCTGATATAGTCTATCCCTAGCTGATTTAAGCCTAACATAAGCCTCATGAGCACGAGCACCAATAATCTCCTTAGACTCATAAGCCTGCATTACACATACACGAGCATTCCTCAGATCCTGTAGCTTCTCCGGACTAGGAGCTATATTGAGTGATGTAGCATCTGTAAACGCTATATATACAGAGAACACTATCGGCCAGATCATGAAGAATAGGTATATTGCTAAACTAGGTATTATAAGTAATAACGCTATCTTCTTAGGATATAACTGTAATAGTTTCTCCCTATTCTTACCCCTCTTCAACTATAACCCCTTTCCATAAAGTGGTTACACTCCCTTCATCTAGACTATAGGTATTAACTAGTATTTATTTATTGAAGGTGGCTAGGGATATCCTGAAGAGACGTATACAATGCATCAGCTTTTCCTCTTTATCTGGGTAATCATTTCATCAATTAGATCGAGTAGATGCTGAATGAATCCATCAAGATCACTCCGTATGCTCTCAAGCGTATCTATGATCCTCTCAATCTTATCAATGGTATCCTCCAGTTTATCTAGTACATGTTCTAGATCATGTATATAGTTATCCATAGATGATAAGTTCTTCATAGACATAGTTGTATTAATCTCATCTAGGCTTTCACTGATGTTTCGGAGATTATCTAATGCACTGGATAGATTCCTGTCAACACCCGGATCTATTAACTCGTATGAACTAGTATTACATGGGATCATATTCTTGATGTACTGGTAAGCTATTGATATATTCTCTCTAGCCTTATCAATAGTGTTCATTAGGGAGTCTATATAGCTAGAGTTTACATTGGTACTCTCATTAACCATGTATGAGATATTATAACGTATCTCATTTAGCCTAGAACGTGTATCCCTAAGTATTGTATAAGCTTTATCTAGTTTATTAAGGATCTCTCCCTTATGCTCCATAGCACATAGGATACATTCTCTAGCATTCTCCAGATCCCTTATCTTCTCTAGATCTATCTCATTAAGACCTCCTTGATAACCATGCTCTAGTATGTAGATAGTAATGATAGATAGTATGATAATACCTAGGATCAGGGTGAGTATGGAGGTTTTACTAAGTCCTAGCATATTTTATTAACCCATAATTAGTATATAGGTAGACATATTTATATCTATATAATAGGTTATATGATGTTATGGTTTAAAAAAGATCATGTTAATGGGTTAATAGAGGTTAAAGTAAGTTATTAGCTGGTTTCCTTAAGGCTCTCCAGTATGGTAGCCATACACTGATCCATTGTTACATCGATTGATGCTACTGCAGAGTTAATGGCCTCTTCAAGTGTTCCACCAGCATTAATTACTGATGTAAAGTTGTTCAATATAGCACTTAGACATGTACTTACATACCATGCTTTAGACATCTTTATACCCTTAGGCATTGGTATACTCTCAGCAACTGATGCTGCAAATCCAGCTATAATTGGATACTGATCCTTGTGTTCACTAACATACTGTAGTACTGAGAGCTTTACTGGGATAAATCCAGCTTCATCCATTAGCTTGTATATTACATTATCATTCAATGTATACCATATTACAAATAGTAGACATGCCTTAAGCCTATTAGGATCGCCTTTGGTAGCTAGTTGTGTAAGCCATAACAACTTGATACCTGAGAAAGGCCTTGTCTTGTGCTCTGGATCAATATCTGGGATCGGTACTACCTTGATATTCTCTTCACCAAGACTCTCCTTAATACTTGGCATATCCCATGGACCAGTGATAATCATTGGAGCACTCTCCTGAGTAAATAGTGTAAGCTGGTGCTCGTGACCTAGATCGGAATAGTCTAGGTATGGGAGAATATTCCTTATATAGAACTCTATACCCTGCTCTGTACCAGTAGAGTTTATACCAAATTCATCATTTATCTCATCATAGTAAAATCCTCCAAAGGCTGTTATCCATGGATAGAGGAAGTATGGGTCAAACTGGTATGCAAGACCATACATCTCGTTAGCCGGGTCATAGTATTGCTCCATAATAGCCTTCATCTCATCAAATGTCTCCGGAGTCTCATTAACCATTCTAGTATTAATGACTAGGGCTATGGCTTCAGCAGCCCATGGTAGACCCCATGTACTAAGCTTATACTGTGCTGCCTGAAAGGCTATTGATAGATACTGGTTCCTAAGATCATCTAGTGTCTCCTTAGGTAGGTAGTTATCTAATGGTATAATATAGCCTGCATCAGCCATTTCACCTGTCCAGTCATGAGCCCATGTAAATATATCTGGTCCCTTACCGGGTTCACCTACCTGTACTGCTGCAGCTACCACCGTCTTTAGATTCTGTACGTTATCATAGTGTACCTTTATACATGGAAACTCCTGCATGAACATATCGATAATGCTCTGTGTAATATTTACTTCAAAAGGCATCATCTGTGTAGCAAGGTATATGTCTACAGTACCGATCTCTCCAGCTCTACATTTATCGGCAAATTCCTTGAGCCATATGGGCACCCTAATCGTTGTATTACCTATTGTCATCTCAACTAGTTCTTCAGCTGGTGTAGCGGGTGATGTAGGTGTTTCCTCTGATGGTGCACCAGATGTCTGTAGATAAATGATTACTCCAGCTACTGCAGCTATTATTACAACTGCTATAATAATTATAGCGGTAGTACGTGTAATAGCCCTTTTATAACCCATACTACAGTCACCCTTACATTCCTTACATTATTGATAGTTGCTATATGTGTATTTAAGAATTCCTTTAAACAGATATTAAAAATACCTAATAAATAGTCTACAGCATATAGGTTTAAAATACAATATTACTTCACACTATTAGCCTACCAGTTCTACCATCAAATAATATTGCTCTCCTCCAATCAATAATACAGTATATCTGTTCACCCATGGAGAACTCCATCTCAGGGGGAGCCCTGATCTTAACCAGTGTATCATCTAGCTTAACAGTAAGTATATTCTCTGAACCAAGTGGCTCAACAACCTCAATAGCTGTCTCAATAACATCAATCCTGCCGGGCACTGGAGCCCTATAAACCTTTACATAATCTGGTCTAAAACCAAGCAATAGCTTCTCAGCACCACATTTCCGGATAACCTCAGCAACATCTGGTGATACAGGGGCTCTAAAGCCTGGGCATTCCAGGTAGTAGCTAGTCTTAACCTTCCCCTCAACACCAAATCCATGATCATATTCTCCAGCCTCATCCTCAACAAGATAACATGTAACTAGATTCATAGGTGGTGAACCAATGAATGTAGCTACAAAGGTATTGGCAGGCCTATAGTATAGCTCATGTGGTGTACCAACCTGCTGAACCCTACCAGAATCCATGACAGCTATACGATCAGCCATAGACATGGCTTCAACCTGGTCATGGGTTACATAGATAGCTGTAATACCAAGGTTCTTCTGAAGCTTCTTAAGCTCAACCCTCATTGCAAGACGCAGCTTAGCATCAAGGTTACTCAGTGGCTCATCAAGGAGCCAAACCTTAGGACGGCGGACAAGAGCTCTAGCCAAAGCCACACGTTGCTGCTGGCCACCACTAAGTTGTGAGGGGTAGCGGTTCAGGAGTTTCTCAATACCCAGTAACCTAGCGATCTCTACAACCCTCCTCCTAATCTCCTCCTTGGTAAGTCTAAGCTCTCTCCTACGAGCAATCAATGGAAATGCTATGTTGTCAAAGACCTTCATGTGTGGGTAGAGAGCATAGTTCTGGAAAACCATTGCTACATCACGATCTTTCGGGTGTACATGGTTTACAAGCATGTCATCAATATAGATCTCTCCCTCATCAGGTACTTCTAGACCAGCTATGAGCCTCAATGTAGTAGTCTTACCCGATCCCGATGGACCTAGGAGGGCAAAGAACTCTCCATCCCTTATATCGAGGCTAACATGATCAACTGCTACTACATCGCCAAACCGTTTAACAACCTCAACAAGCCTAACTCTAGCCATATGTTAGGCCTCCCATAGACTCTATGGATAGATATTTGTGTTAGGGATATTTAAATAGTTTAAAAAGATCGTTTTGAGGATTATTTCTTCTTAAACGGCAGTATATACCCAACCCCTACACCTATAATCAGTGATATTGCTATGAATGCTATGGCCATTGGAATATTCATTCTCTCAACAACTTCTGTCACAGGGGTTGTCTCCGTTGATGTATATGTTGTTGTCTCAGTAGTCGTTACCGTCTCAGTAACAGTCTTCGTAATAACCTGTGCACCAGAGACCGTGGACTTATTAACTCCATGGACAACAGCGAATGTACCGTTAAAGCCTCCAGTAACGGGTGTTACTGTGAATGACTGGAGCATCCTATACTGCTCATCAGCTGTTGGAGCCAATAGATCCATTACTCTGGGCAACACGTTTGCAAGTATGGCTGTTGCATAATCTGGTGCACCAACCTGCCATTCACCAGCCTCTGTACCGAACGGCCTTATCCTCTTAGGCCCATATCCGTCATAGCTTGTCAATGCCACTACATAGCTCCAGTTATCAATGTGATCTAGGTCGAAGAGCAGCTTCTTACTAACCTCTGCAACAATAGTGTTTGCAGCTGCATCAGCATAGACTTTAAACACGCCATCCTGTACGATAACTGTGTCGTTGTAGTAATAGAGTGCAGCTCTCTGCCCCCTAGGTACTGGCTCCGTCTCCCACCCGGGTGCAAGTAGTAATGCTATGTGCCATGCACTATCCTCTGATATGTTGAAGCATAGTCCGTAGGTATCGGTTCTACCAGATAGATCAGCTGTTGTATGTATGTATATGTGTACATACTGTAGAGACCATCCATTAGGCCCTCCCCACGGGTTCCCACCTAGGTCAGCTACCTGTACCTCGAATACAAGCTTGTCACCAGCATCAGTAACCCTAAACTTTATGAGATCGAATACTCCGGGCTTAAACACTGGGTTTGTGGGGTACTCATAGCCACCAGCTCCATCATCATCACCAACGGGATCATCCATTTCAAACACTATGTTACCAGCTCCAGCAGCTGCAGCTCCTCCCCTTGGAACCTGGAACTTGTAGACGTGTCCTAGCTTTGTAGCTGTCTCTACCAGTTCTCCATTGTGGTAGACAGCTATTGTTATGTATGAGTAGTCTCCGGGTACTAGTCCTAGATATGCCCATGGCACCTTGATCTCCACTACATTGCCCACCGCTACCTCTAGCTTATATAGTGAGAAGTAGTCTCCAGAACCAGTTGCTGCACCTACATAGGCTATCCCCACACTCGGCTTGACCAGTACTTCATAGAATAGGCCAATACCAAGATCGCTACTACTGCCTCTTGGGTATACATTGTATCCGGGGCTATAGGGGCTTAGGCTTCTCCTAGGTGTTGTTGTGTAGACCCCTATCTCTATACTATCTAGATCAATTCCCTCCCACGGTATAAGGGATAGTATTAGTCCCTCACCATCAACAGCCATGTATGCATATGCTATATATGTTGGCCCCACGGTTATGTTTAGAGCCTCCTTGGAATCAACAGCAGATCCCCAGACGGGATCTAGTGAACCATCGATAGCTATCGTCTGTGATATAGGCTTTGGCACATCTGGGTTAATCCATCCCTTAGCCGTACCATCTGGGTAGAAATATGCACTTAGGTAGTCTGGTGGAGTCAGTCCTGCAAGCTCATATGCCCGTCGTAGGAAGGCCTTGAACAATGGATCGAATGTCTCTGGTGAACCACCACCATCGAAGCCATACCACCAGAACCAGTCACTAGCTTCAGCTCTCAACAGATACTCTACGGCATCCGGGTTAACGTTATAGGCTTCAATCATATTGTCTACTCCAAGAGCACCTAGTATCTCGTCCCTTGCCTTTGCAAGCCACATCCAAGCAGTATTCTCCTGCCTATCCCCTATCCAGATCGTTAGCTCGCCTGCACCCCATGATCCCTCAGGTAGCTTTGCAGATACAGTCCTCCTTGGGAGTTTATCATAGGCATCTCCATAGCTATCCGGAGGTAGATCAGCTATATCAACACCCTCTAGATCGAGGTACTCATACGTCTTTGTAGGTAGTTCCTTAGCTAGGCCGCTATGTTGTTCAAGATATTCTCTAGGCGTAGTTGTCCTTATGATCCCTTGGTTCTGTAGCTCTGTTAGTTTCTGGTAAAGCTTGTTTAGGAATGTGTCTCCAAATTCCTCATAGTGTTCCCATGGGTTTTCACCATCAAGTGCTATTACGACGAATCTTGTTCCAGATGCACTACTAGCTATACTCTTGATCCTATTAACTAGATCATCTACTGCAGCATCCACAGAATCCCATTTAGCATAGTCAAAGCTTATGAGGTTGCTTAACAGCGTGTTCCTGAAGAACAAGTATATACGGTTACCATTAAAGTCTATATACCATGGGACACCATAGTTATCCAGAGATCCAGCATCAACTCCAGTCTTACCCAATATACTCTGGTCAGACGCTACCCACATTATACCATGTTCAGCCATAACCTCGACCACATACTCATTAATAGCTTGTTCAGCAGGCCACATACCAACTGGTGTATAGTTGAATACCTCCTCAAACAACTCAATACTCCTCTCAACATGCATTCCAAGATCCTCTACCCAGCCGAAATCAACAATTATTGGTGCTAGTGGATGGCTGTAGGGTACGGGTATGACCTCGATCTGTCCACGGGAGATTAGCTCTCTATACTTAGGTATAATCTTACTCATTATATCAATCTGTGTCTCAAGCACTAGACGTAGATCCTCCCTCGTATAACCTGGTTTAGCCTGTGTCCTAGCCCTCTCCATCAACTGATAGATCTCTGGATACTCCTCACGAGCAACTTCCGGATCGATCCAGAATAGGTTGAACAGTACCGCTAGATCTATTATTCTCTGGCTAGAGTAATTACCTCCCGTAAACCTATTGGCCACACACCTTATAAACTCCTCTTCACTCAAAGGCTGAGCAGCACATGTTCTAAACGCTGATTGTGCAGTATCACGTAGGAATTTGAAACGCTGTATCTGCTCTACAATCCTAGCCCAATTTATATCAAAGAATCCGCCAGGTATCTTTATCATATTGTATATATCCTCGGCTGTAAGCTCCTCCCCATTAGCGATTTTCCATGCGAGTATCTGTCTCTGATCCATAATGCCCTTCTCAACATAATCCTGTAGCTGGACGAGTAGTGATCCTGAGAATGTGAATGTCACCTTTATATCCGGGTATTTTGATAGTATGTACGCCATCTTGTAGTAGTTGCCGATACTATGCATTCTCACCCATGGTAATATGAAGTATGTTTCATCGGCTGAGTAATACCATGGCTGGTGGTAGTGCCATATGAACATCACATATAGTGGCTGTGTATTCTCCGTCTTCGAAGGTGTTGTTATGAGGATTAGCTGTAGTAGGATGATCGTTAGAAGCATTATTGAGGCTAATCTATAGGGGTTCATTAATAACCACCATTAAAACATCCTTTTCAAAATATTATGTATGAATTAGGTGTTATTTAAGTTTAAAGTTGCTAATGACGTTTAAACAATCACTTTAAAGGCATTTTATGACCATAGGTTAAGAGATATATACCTAGGGGTCAGAGAGAATCAATATGACTGGTCATCAGTTATGGTGTAGAATGCTATGGGTTCTGAGGATTATTCTGTACTAACCCCTCCAGTAATCGTTGACAATGTTGAAGCATACGTTATACCAGATAAACCGGTTACAACGATCAATCATGGGGTAAGGGCAGGGATACTAGCCATAAACCATGGGGTGGGAAGGAATATCCTTGTAGAACTATACCTTGTTAATCCAAGGGGGTCACGGAAAAAGATCTATAGTGGACAACATGAGGTTATGGATAGGGAGAAAAAGATCCTATTGGAAGAGCTTGAGATACCTATTGATGAGGAGTATGGTGAGTATCTCCTAGAACTATATATCAATAATAAAAAGGTTGATCGTACGGCATTCATAGTTGCTGATCCTAAAACCAGGGATCCATTGTACTTCACAATAGTATGGCATCATCATCAAGCACCAAACTATATGCCTGACGGGAGAATCCATAGTCCATGGGCCTACGTATATGTTTGGGGAGGCTATCTAGCACCCTATGGCTACGGCCCTTACCACTATCATGCACTACTACTTGATAGGAAGAGGGGGTTTAGGGCAACATATAATCTTAGCCCTAGCCTACTTGCACAGTGGCTTATGGCTATCGAGAAGGGTGTTGAGACTATTAGGGGGGAGAAATATGATCCTGATAGTTTTGAGGTTGGACTTATCCGTGAAGCCCTTAATAGGTATAGGGAGGCCCTACGTAGGGAGCAGATCGATGTTTTGACGAGTCTCTATGCACATACAATAGCTGGTTTCCTCATAGACGTCCTTGATGCAGGTGATATTGTTGATGAGGAGCTATCCTATGGTAAATCCATTACTGCTAAAGCTATGGGTGATGGGTATGAGGCTTCTGGGGCATGGACTCCTGAGATGGCCTTCTCCATGGGGTTGGTACATATCTATCGTGCTAATGGTATAGAGTATACTGTGCTTGATGACCAGCACCACTTCCTTGCTGCAGAGGGTGATAAGGATACTCCCTATGAGCCATACCTAGTGCTGAACACTGCTACTGGAGACTATATAACAGTCTTCTTTAGAGACCAAAGCCTCAGCAATATAATGAGTTTCCGTAACAACTTCCCCAACGAGTATAGTGCTTGGAGGAATGCTTATGAGTTCTCCCTACTAATTGCTAGGAAATGGTTTGATCGTAGGGTTAAGACGCTAGTGCTAGCACTTGATGGTGAGAACTGGATGGTTTTCCCAAAGAACCCACCATATACAGCAGTTTTTCTCGATAAGTTATCCGATTACCTAGTAGAGATAGATAGTACCAGGTTTATAAGGTTAAGCCATCTACGGGAGATGTATAGGGAGGTACCTGCTAGGAGAGTACTCAAACACATACCGACAAACACGTGGCTAGGCACGTTTAGGAAGTGGAGAGGGGAGAAACCAGATCATGAGAGCTACTGGGTGGAGGTTGCTAGGAGGTATAGGATGATCAGGGCTTATGAGAGAATGATTGGTGGTAGGGATTATAGGAGCCGGAGGGCACGATGGACGTTATGGCATGCACTTGATAGTGATTATTGGTGGGCTGAGTTCTGGTCACCAATGATCATTAGGACTTGGCTCCATGAATTCGATAGTATTATCGAGCCTATACTCAGGCTTATAAGGATAGATAGTCTAGGTGTTGTTGGAGAAGCTGTTGAGGGGCTTGAGTCTAGGGTTTCCATTGAGATAATTAATGATTTTGAGCGTGAAGTACGTATTGCTGTCCGTATTGGCGGTTTGGGGATAGAGGTGCTTGGATCTGGTAGTATTAAGCCATTGGTTATCAAGCCTCATAGTAGGTATAGTAGGGTTATTAGGATAAAGTTTCTACAGTGGGGTAAGGCGATCCTATCGGCTGCACTAACTATTGATGGGTACCTAATAGACTCTAGGTCTATAGAGATTGATGTTAAACCACATATTAGGCCTAACCCGGTATAGTATGTACAAGAGATATATACAGTAAGCTTTATAGATATTCTAATCTAAAGGGTTATAAGGTACATTATTCTATCTCTAAATAGGTGAAGTATTTGTTTAAAAATGTAGGGACGTTATTGCCGATCATTATGGTTCTCCTAGTACTACCTAATGTACTCCCTATTATGTCAGAGAGCCCCAAAGGTAGAGTTGATCTTAGTGGTAAACCATTTGTTGATGTAAGGGTTACTGTTAATAGTGTTAATATTGATAATGAGACCTATGTGTATGTCTCATTAATCCTCTATAACCTTATCAATGAATCTATAAGTCTATACGTAGTGGATTATCCATCTATTAAGGTATCCTTTAATGATCAGGTAATACTGGATCAGTTAATAATTGTAGATAATGAGTCACTAGTACTTGGATCATATGAGGTGAAAGTACTCTTTAACACATCCTTTCTAATGAATAGAAACGTGTCACTAGAGATTTATCCAGGCATGTATTTAGTAGCTACTACTGATTATTGGAAAGGAAATACTACGGAGAAATACATAGTTAAAGGTAATACTGTATACATAGAGTACAGGGATCGTATAATCATTAGTACTGAATCAGTAGTACTACTACAGTCAGTAGGTATACCTTCTACTATGAAGTTTTTTGGAGAACCTAGTAATGATACATGTGTGACACAAGGACATAATGATATAGTACATGTAGAGGGAACTAGTAATACCTCTATTTCAAATCAGTATGGGAGTGTTAATGAAACATTTATGGTAGATAATGCAGGTATTCCCATGGGGAACATAACTAGTGAATCCAATACCTCAAAGACTATGCAGAAACCCATGGATACTGCTGAGGCAGAGTCTAAAGAACATAATGGAAATACTGGTGGTGACCAACTATCTATTGGCTATGAGTTCCTAACTGCATTTACTATAGCTATTATAGTTTTGGCCGTAGCTAAACTAATTGTATACGTTCTTAATAGGAAAACCTGATCTCTTAACAATACTGAATACATTACCTATGATTAACTCTTATTTTAGAGAATTTTTATTACTATTAATCCATCTATATAGTAATTAGGTGATTAGAGTAATTGCTTACCCAAATCAAAAACATATTAATGGGTAGACGTAAGAAGACTCTTAGAGATCCATTGCTAGTTCTATCTGGTAGCTCGCTACAAGTATACTTTATACTGTTATCTAGTAAGAAACCCCTTGGTATTCGGGAGGTTCAGAGGAAAGCTGGTTTTAAGAGCCCTAATAGTGCAAGGCATCATCTGGAGAAACTTATTGAACAAGGTTTTGCATATAAGGTTGATGATGGATACGTTGCTGTTAAGCCACGTGGATCGCTTATTTCATCATTTATAATTATACATGATATATTGTTTCCAAAGATGTTCTTCTATGCATTAGCATCAACACTCTTCCTTATAGCCTATTTACTCCTTAGGTTTACATGCATTGATCCATTTCCAACAGTGTTTATGTCCATAATAACTGTGATGCTATGGATTGACTCTATAGAGCTTATGGATAAGATTAATAAGTTAAAACGTATTGGTATACGTAGGTAATACCCGATATGATATAGGGTATAGATCATGTGATCTAGGGGGTGGTTAGGGACTGTATATAGTGTCCCACTGGGATCTCGATGGTATTGCTTCAGCAGCTCTAGTTGTCCGGTATAGGCTTTCAATGAATAAATACAATAATAGGGTTAGGCTTTCCACCATAAATGCACTTGCTAAAAACCTATATATTTTCCTAAATAAGGAGCTTCTTAAGGAACCACATAAGAACCTATTAATACTTGATCTGAATCCTCTTAGGGATAGTTATGAGTTGATAAGGGATGCCCTAGATATAGCTATTGACTATGGGATAAGCGTTTACTGGATCGATCACCATAGCTGGAACGGATCTATTGCAAACGATCTCACGGAGACTGGTGTAAAGGTCATTATAGATCAGAACCTAGTCACTACAGAGATCATAGCAGAACTCTTTAACTTAAAAGACGACTATTCCAGAAAACTCGTGGAACTAGCTCGTGACGATGATTTATTTCTTAACAGGTATGAGTATACAGTCTATTGGAGACGTATACTGAAGTGGTTTGGCTGGGATGTAAGGTATCGGGCTCTAGAATCCTTCATAGCTGGTGAGATATGGCCTGAGTGGGCCCGTGGCCTCTATGGACAGATCCATGGTCAGTATAGTAGGCTTATGGAGAAGGCTTTAGCTAATACTGTTGTTAAGAGCTATGGTGGTTTCCGAATAGCTATATCCTATAGTATTGATCAGAGGCTTCATGCTGGTGAGATACAGGAGGTTCTTCTAGAAAATGGTGTTGAGGCTGATCTATATATTGTTGTGTATCCTAACGCTATTAGTCTACGTAGTGATGTTGTTGATGTATCGGCTATAGCACGTAGTCTTGGAGGTGGGGGTCATCCAAGAGCTTCTGGTATACCACTGAATACTATTGCTCCGGATAAGGTTATTGATAAGATTATAAAGTATATTGTTAAGCACTAGTTTATTATTGTGTAGAATATATGTTTATAACTAGCCATAGGCTTTAACAAATCCCTACATGGAATCTCACTGTACTAAGCGTATTAGTTTTATATCTCTTCCTCCCAATCATTATGTAGTGGTATAAGGATTGTATGGTTGGAGGGTGTCTTGGTTGTCCAGAAAATACTATTTAATAATATATACTGTACTCGCTATACTCATGTTATCAATGATCGCTCCAGCAACAGCTTCACTCCAGATCAGTAAGAGCTATACCAGTAAACCAGTTGTTGATGTAGATTGGGAATCAAAGATCTCCAAGGATCTCTTGGAATCATTCAATCAGCCGTTCAACTATAAGGTAGCTATAGCAGGTCCTAAGAATGCAAAAATGATACCATTGTACAAGGGTACAAGACCAGTCATAGTCACTGGTAGGATGGAGGCACTAGACTATCTAAGAAGTGTTGTTACAAGGGTTAGGTATGTAGTACCAATGCCTAATGGTGCATTCATGGCCTATGTACAAGCTACAAAAGATCAGGTTATAATGCTTGCTAAGAACCCAGACATAATATCTATTCAGCCATCACCACTTGTCATGGATATATTCAAGCCCGAGACTGAGAAGATAAGGATTATGACTAAGGAGCCTATAGGGGTATCAGGTAATGGTGGTGATCAGTATTTTGCCGGTATTAAGGTGCTTGGAGCTGTTGATACATGGGAGGAATATAATGTAACTGGTGAGGGTGTTGTTGTAGGTGTTGTTGATACTGGTATTGACTATGCTAACCCGGATCTAGGCTATGATGCTATGGCTCGTGATGACTATGGGTATCCATTAACAATGGTTATGGATGAACAGATTGCTCTTACAAAGACTGTTGCCGTAAGGAATGAGAGTGGATACCTTAATACAACTAATGCTACAGTAATAATGTATAGTACGCTATGGTCTGGAGTATTTGGTTCACCAGTACTGTTTGTTGTAATACTCGATCACGATTGGTACATAGGTAATATTACGAGTAAGAGCGGTATCTACAAGATCGGTTTATCCGAGACCATATATATTGACTGGACCGTAGGCTATATAGTTGGTATATGGGTACCTGTTGTACTAGTTGATACGGAGACCCCCGGCGTATATGATACAGCAATATTCGATCTATCAACCGGGTTCTACTGGTTCTCAGAGCTTATGAGAGAACTTGAGAATGAGACTCTGGGCACCATATTATGGAGAGAACCTGATCCATCATGGCTTGACTATAGCTTTGCTGATGAGCCATTAATCAAGATCGGTAATGAGATCATTGCTAGAGACTTTGACGGGGATGGTTTATACGACTTCAGCCTAGGCATAGTATCCGGGTACTACCTAGACTCATTCGGTCTAGCTAGATGTACTGTTGACTGGTCCACCTGGACTGTATATCCGGGAGAACCAGGTGTCTATGCAGGGCTTGACCCAGAGGGTGAGTATGTAGTTGTATTCTCAGACTTCTATGGACACGGTACAGCTGTTGCTACAGTAATTGGTGCACGTGGTAACATGGAGTATGACGTCTATGGTGAGGGTGGACAGAGACTCTATGGTATGGCTCCAAATGCTAAGTTAGCAGGTGGTGCTGGATGGTGGGTTGGTGACTGGGTACCTGTTGAGTTCTGGTTATCGGGATGGGACATAATATATGATCCTGATATGAACGCATTAGTACCAGTTCCAGCTGGTGTACATCGTGTAGACATACTCAGTAACAGCTGGTCATATGTGAACCTTGCTAAGTGGGCTCACCAGTTCCCAGGATCCGATTACTGGTCATCGGTATTTGACATGATGGTTGCATTCAATATGTTGCTAGGCAATAACGTGACTCTAGTATTTGCAGCTGGTAATGAGGGACCCGGATACAGTACTATTGGTGCACCCGGAGCAGATCTATTGATTATAGAGGCTGGTGCATCAACGCTATTCGAGTATTACCAGGTATTCGGCTATCCACCCGGCTATGCTGATGACATCATACCGTTTAGTAGCCGTGGACCAAATGCTCTTGGCTATCCAAAGCCTGATGTACTAGCTATTGGTGCCTATGAATGGGCTGGTGTACGTACAAATGATGGACGTGGATATGGTATCTATGGGTATAGCTGGTGGGGTCTCGTATATGGTCTAGACCTATTTGGTGGTACTAGTGAGGCTACACCATTCACTAGTGGTGCATTAGCACTAGCTATACAGGCGTTTAGAGAGAAGTATGGTTATACACCAACACCTATTGAGCTAAAGGTCTTGATTAAGAGTACTGCTGAAGACATAGGTTATCCAGCACTACAGCAGGGTAGTGGACGTGTTAATGCATACGAGCTTGTCAAGACAATAATTGATGATGGTTTCAGAGTATATGTTAGGGATGGTATTGTAAATGCTTATCTGGAGAACTACCTCAACTTCTATGGTGACCTAGCTTATGCTATAGCCTCTATGCTAGCTGATACAGCACACTATGCAGTAGTAGCTCCTGGCGAATCATCTATGTTCACACTAGTGATTGAGGGTAATGGTGATGTATCACTAGCTACTGAGACCTATGTGAAGGTTAAGGAGATGGTATTATTTGATGGAGTATATGACTTCAATGGTTCAGAGATCATGGTCATACCAAGGTTTATGTTTAGAGATGCCGACTTCATAGAGATCTATGTAGCATACCAGAACCTAACATACCCATACCCAATGTTCAGACAGCTACCAGACACGGAGGATCACATGATCCGTGTTGATGCCTTCGACTTCTACAATGGCGAGATCTATAGGCTTAACACGGAAGCCCGTGTCTCAACAACAGCACTATTGACAATAGGTAATGTACAGGAGAGAGTTAAGGGAGATATACTGGTAAGGCTAAGGCCATATACAACTGGTGTAGTACCAGTTAAGGCTAAGGTTATTGCTAGAATGTATAAGAAGGTGCCATGTAAGCTAATAACATTCAATACAACATCCTTAAACGTCAATGGATACGCTGAGGTACCCGTGACAATAACTGTTCCAGAGACCATGGCTCCTGGAGTCTATGATCTAAAGATCATTGTCTATACACCTGATAAGAAGATCGTTGTACCAGTATCTATTGTCGTACCACTAGTACTTGATGATAAGTCAAGCGTATTCCTCGGAGCAAGGAAATCTAGTAGAACATATGATCCATTTACACCACTTGGACTAATAGATTCATTCTATGGTACTGTGACAGAGAGCCTTGACTGGAGAATGATACCTATAGTAGTATCCGATCCAAGCATAGCTGGTGTATACATGGTTGCTAGATGGAGCAGTGGATACGCTACATCACTAGAGGTAGTAGTACTACCACCAGGCGGGCCATTCCTACCGGATGGTAGTGATCAGAGTTTTGCAGCATTCAAACTAGGTCCACAGCCCGGACATGTCTACAACCCATCACTATCTGACCAGTATCATGGTAGGCTGAGGCTCTACATGCCACTTAAGTGGAGTCTGCCGCTACGGGACTTCGTGCTATGGTACTACTATAGGGTCTATATGAGTGATGAGGGTATTGGGGAGTCTTGGGACTACATATTCTACTATAAACCAGCTGTACAGCCGGGCCTATACAGGATGTTCATAGCTTACGGTAGCTATAGTGGCTGGAAGATCTTTGATCCGGTAGGTATAAGGTTGGTGGTCGTACGTAGTACTTCAACTGCTGAACAGGTTAGTGATAACCTATGGGCTGTAACTACAGCCTATAAGGCTGGAGCATATGCTCCATTCCTATTCGCCTACGTCATAGTATTCAATAGTACTCCTGCAACCGTTTATGGAAGCTACTATACAATGGTGCCACTAGGTATCTATGGATACTATGCTGGTGAGGAGTATGAGCTGTATCTAGTACACTATGCCTATGGATACCAGCTAGGCTATAGCTTCCGTGGACACGAGCTAGTGGTTACATACTATGTATCAGTAGATAGCCTGCCATCAGAGATCGATACAACCCTACTAACCTATGACTACCCATGGCATGCAAGTGGCTACTACTACTACAACACAACTGGTGGCTACCTAGTCAAGGGAGAAATCATATATGGTGCAGCAATATCTTCATCCGTAGAGCTATCAAGTGGTTAGGATAGATATTGTTTTAAAACACTATCCTTTTTTCAAAAGTCTCTTCTCAACAAGCCATTCCCCTACATGATCTAGTAGCTTCTCCATACACTCTACACCCTTAACACCATAACACACGATCTTCCCCGGATCAACTAGTTCCTCAGCAATGAATAGCTCAACTATATCCCTAGTGCTATAGAGTCCACTAGCATATGCCGGGTAATATGTTGATACAAGCATCCCCAACACCTTATTATCACGTAGAACCCTATACAGATCAAGCCCCCTCTCCAGAGTATATCTCCTGATCGATACATGTGATACACCAGTATATAACGGATAGTCTGTACAGCATAAATCCTCCATATACAGCACATTCTTACCCTTAACCCATGACAATGCTCTCCTCATGGAATAGCTTATTAGCTTTGAAACCCTCGACTCAACAAACGATCTGTTAAACCCCCTCTTCACAGACTCCATAGCATACCATGTTATGAGATTACCATAGTAGTTCTTAATATAATCCACAACATTACCTACAACATCGGGTCTAGCCATAACTGATAAGGCTAGAGCTGCTGCTGAACCAATCATATATAGCTCTCTATACCCAATAGTATCGGGCACATCAAGATCTGTGTGGTAGTAGGTGCTTGGCCACTCATTAAACATTACCCCCTCAACCCTGTTTACAAGGAATACATCATGATCACTACCATTACCGTAGGGTGTTTCATCAAAGACTATTCTCCCAATAGCTGGTTGTCCATGGAATGTCCGTGACGACATATAGACTAGTTCAACTGCTAGCTTAGCCAAGGGGGTTAAGGCACCCATGTAGCCTACCATACTCCTTATAAGATGTAGTGTTGAATGAGTAGCATCCTGCCTAGAGCCAACCATATCCAGGTTAAGTACACCAGCAACCCTCTCCCTAGAGATAACTCCTTGTTTAAACAATGCTATTGAACCAGTATATTCTGGAACCCAATATAGATTAAGCCTAACACCTGGATCGAGTTCTCCATAGATCCTTGATAACGCTACAGCAACACCTGCTAGTGCAGCTGATCCACTAGCGTTATCGTGGGCACCTGGTTTTGGGTGACATATATGTGCTACTCCGACAACACTATATTCACCCTCACCAATAACTGCCTCTAGAACCGGTAGTCCTTCACCATGGTACTCCACATCAATATTCCATTCAATAGATAACTCTGTAGAACCAATTGATCTAGCCATGATCTTTGATACTAGGCTGTAGGGCAGTGTAAATACTGGTACTGATGCTTTAGAGGCTTCCTCTGGTGTATGGAATAAGCCAGTATAGGGTGTACCATGGGGGCTACGTGATGGACTATACCATGCTACTGCTTTAAAGCCATTTTCTACAGCAGTACCATATATTGCTGCTAGACTATCGCTTGTAACCAGTACATCGCCATCACCACATAGCTTATCAATGCCTCCGAAAACGATTTTTCCAGAACCAGATCCTCCCGGGCTATGGGCTGCAACTAGGGTTGGGTGTCTAATGGTATCTAGTTTAGCGATCACCCCACCATTATCTCTAACAATAACCTCTCCATAGACAAGATCCCATCCAACAGGTGCTTTCACAAGGCCTAGCTCATCACCATTATCTATCCTATAGATCCTTGTCTCAATACCATAGTAGTCTAAGAACTCCTTTACCTCCTTAACAGCTTCCCATAAACCTCTCGATCCCTGTATCCTATGGTGTATAGCTATCCTTGACACTAGGGAGTATGTTTCAGCTTGTGGATAGTTCTTTTTAATAAGTTCTAGTAAATCGTTTATACTAGTGAGGGGCATAGCCGATCCCATTGGAGGACATGGTGTATCGTCCTTGGAGATAGTTTACGTAGTGATACTAATATTGCTTGCCCTAGCACCAGGTCTTGAGGCCCGTGTAGCCATACCGTATGGTCTAGGCTGCGGCCTCCATCCATTAATGGTCTATGTACTCTCCTACATATTCAGTACATTGCCTACAGTACCCATTCTCTACCTACTTGGATGGGCTGAGGAGAGGCTTATCCATAGGATTGGTTTTCTAGAAAGGCTCTATAGATGGAGTATTGAGAGGGTTAGGGGTAGGGTTGAAAGGATCAGGAGAAGTAAGTACATATACCTTGCACTACTACTCTATGTGGCAATACCCCTCCCCTTTACTGGTGTATGGACTGGTAGCTTGATCGCCTATATACTGGGTCTTGACAAGATTAAGTCTATTGCTTCAATAGCTCTTGGAAACATTATTGCGTCATCAATGGTCACACTATCTGTCCTTGGAATAATAGCTCTAGTCTCACTAGTCTAACAATATCTCCATGTATCCTAGGGTCTTTAAGGGTATGTATTTGGATACTATAGTTCTGGTGTTATGGGGTATGGCTGAGACCCTTGAGTCAACATATACTGTAACAATGCATCGTGAAACAAAAGATCTCCTATACGCTGTAGCGGGATTATTATCAATAGTATCCACATACCATGATATTATAGAGGATAGTTTTGAGAAGGAACGTAGTAGAATGGCTATTAGAGCACTTGTTGATAAGTGGTTGGAGCTAGTATCACCTATACAGTATGTTAATGGCTTAACTACTGAAGTATCACGTATTGTTAGGAGGAAGCTGTGGGAGGTCATACCCGATCTTACAGAGGATCTTTTGGAGAAAATACTTGTTGAAACACCAGTATTTAAGTCTAGAGCACTAGCTAATGATGATCCTGTGGTGCTTGAAGCACTTGCCGATACACTAGCAGTACATACAGTACTACTGCTGGAGAGCCTCCATGGTACATGGGTTAACTGGGGCAATTACCCGATCATTAAGGAGATTATATGGGGTCTCAACGATCCAGCTGATAGGGTTTATAAGCTGGTATCAGTAGTGGCTTTAGCACTAGTCTTATCAACAAACTAGAGCCTTATTTTATAGATAAGACTTAATAAATACATTCATATTTATCTATTCTATGGTGCTATATGTAATGGGTATGGAGCATATTAGTCTACGTAACCCTGCTGTTATTAGTCTCTTAACCATGGTTGTAGGATTTATAGTGGTTGTACTTCTAGCTGGGTATATAGCATATCTAGGTTATACAACTGATTATGTAAACGTATACCCACTCAATAGAGGTAGGAATATACTGTTGCCGTTTAAGTATGAGACTATAGTTGCCATATATGATCTTAAGAGCAACATATATGATCCATCGTCAATAGTCATTGTCAATGGGTTAACTCCATACATAGGACTAGCTAGATCAAATACATCATATGCTATAACCTATTCTAGTGGAGTAGATGTATATGTGGTAATAATATCTATTGTATCGGTGATTGCCTACGTACTTGGATGTATAAGACTGCATAGCCTACCGCCAAACATAGCCCGTATAGCCTATAACATAGTACTTATAGTCATAGTTATGCTTGTTATAAGCTCATCAATACTCTATATGAACTACAATACCATATTAACATCATCAATAACTGAGGATTCCATAGATACCCCCCTTAGGATCAAGTTATCAAAGCCTACAAAAACGATAAATACCACATTAACTATTGGTGGTAGAGTCTTTAATGGTACAATACTTGTCTACAACCTTGATCGGGTGAAGGACAATAGCCTTGTATACCTTAGATCGGATAGGACAATACTACTTATAGCACTAATGTATAGAATAGATGGAGAAGCTAAATCAGAAATCCTTGATGGATTTGTGAATAAGTATGTAGGATACATCGATCTACCCGATGATGTTGAGGAAGCTAATCTAGTGCTAATGTATGATACCAGCGGATATAACACATCCCTAACATATATGAGGATAAGCTTCATAGAGATTGAGAAACCAGCACCCTATCTAGTCATAGCTCCTGGAGTAGCTCTACTAGTACTAGTGATAATAATATCTATACTACCATCAATACATGGCAGGATGAGAAAAACTCGTTCAACACCTCCTCCACCACCAAGAGGTACTGGGTAGACACCCTAGATCATTTCCTTAGGTATGCTTCCAGGGTAAACGTAGCGTTTAGGGGGCCATAGACCAGTTTTCTTCAACAACCTGACCACGTGACGGTAGAGGATTACATATTCCCAGTCAACCTCCATGAGAGCTGGATGTATGTTTCTTAGCTTCTCTAGGAAAGCCTCTATATCCTCATCACGGCTCCACCCGATCATCGCTGCTGGGTATACTTGGTCTCCGGGCTTCATACCATTGTCTACAAGGTTCTCTAGAGCCTTTAGCTGTAGATACCAAGCCCCTGGATCAGCTCCGGTTAACCAGTTAAACTCCTCTGGGGAGACACCCTTAAACGATACCCGGACTATTAGCCTAGGATACTTTGATAGTTCCTCAGCATAGTCTGGATATGCACCTATTAGTACACCGTTTGTCTCCAGTATGAACTGGTATCCATGGCTTGTCACATAGTCTATAACCTCTACAAGGTGCCTACGAGTAATTGTTGGTTCAGCACCAGTTAAACGTATAAGCCTTACATGATAGCGTTCAGCCATAGAGACAAGCCTTTCACCAACAGCCTCCGGACACAGCCAACGGCCCCTCCCAAGGTTGTCACGGAAGTACCAGCTCCAGCAGAAACGACATGATAGATTACAGCCTATGACATCAGCCGACACTATACCCCCATACCACCTATCCCTACGAAACCTAAAGTAGAGACGCTCCTCAACACCATCCCTCACACGTGAAACCCTAGCATAAACCCTCCTAGCAACCTCCAATGGATCATAGCCACTAGCCATAGCATATACCTTCCTAGATAAACCTATACCTCTAATACCATAGTACTCTCTACACCAATATAATAGCCACTATATATTTATGGAGATGATATAATGTGTATTAAGATGCTAGAAGTACGTATTTAATGAACTTAATAATGTTGATTACCCAGTTCTTATAGCAGCCCATTTACTGTACTATTATTTCACTAATCTAGATAGGATATTCATTATTGAGAAAACCATGGAGGAGACTGTTGTCAAGATAATAGATGATCACGTAAAGCCTATGAGAAACCATATGAGATCCCCCTTTGACAGATGTATCTTAAGCTAGGGTGATCTAGGGGTTATTTTTAGGTATCTTTGGAGAATGTAAGATTTAGTGGATAAAATCTATAATTTTGTAAGGAGTTAATAGTAGGTACAGTGTTTAAGTGGGTGGGATAATGGATTATCTCTTGTTCCTCCCATTTATTTATGCTATAGTGGTATCACTGATCCTAATGTTCTATTTTAGGATAAAGTATACTATTCCTGACTATAGTAGGTGTTATGGCTGTGTATTGAGGAGTATATGTACTAAGATAGGTATTGGTAAGCTAATTCCTCCATCCCGGGTCTCTTATAGAGTATCAAAGTCATTCACTATTGCATGTATCTTAGCTTTAGGCCGTTATATTGTTGTAGCAATTGTATACCTATACCTCTACGAATTTAGTATACCGAATTACCCTTGGATGTTGATAGCAAGCGGTAGTTTATTAGGATCTCTAATATACAGCATACTTATATATACATGAGTACATACTATACGATCCAGGAAACCATGAGGTTTGAATATCATTTCTCAATCTCAGAAACGGCTTTCCTAATAATCTCTTCTAGACTCCTATATTCTTCTCTCCAGTCTACTAGTCCCCAGTACTTTATTGCATAGACTATCTTCTCACAGAACCTCCTGTGTAAACCACTACAGTCTATCTCATCACCAAATAGTGTAAGTGGGCCTTCACCAGGGACGTAGACTACGTAGATCTTCTGGTTTATCTGCCTATTACGTAGGATCATGTATCCCCTGCTAATGTTTATCCTTATGATATCAGAGTTCAATACCTCTGAAAGCCTAATAAAGATCTCTGAAAGCCTAGCCCTAGCCTCCCTCAAAGCCTTACTAACGGCCTGGCGTGACACACCAAGATCTCTTGCAACATTGACTTCCCTCTCACCCCTACCAAGTATCCTTAGCAACACCTCCTCCATCCTACCCGATAGTTTAAGCAGAGGCCATCACCTCAACAACTATCCTTCTAATCAGCTTCTTTGCAGATTCTTCATCGACCGTACCTATAGCATAGTATCTGCCTCTAGAGTCCTCTAGAATTACTATGTGGTGCTGTAGACTAATTCTTAGGATGATGAGGTATGCTATGAATAGTAGTAGTTCACACAGCAAGGCCATGGCTAGGGGGATGTAATTGCTTGTAAACGGTCTATGGTAGATACGGTTATACGTTATCGCTATCCCAACATTAGTTGATACTAGGACAAACGCCATGAGTATAGATGATACCCTTAGGAATCTCTGTAGATCACTATAGGATAGTAGGAAGCGTATGAATAGTAGGACACCAATAGTTGCTGGAGCCAAAAGACTCAAAACACTGACAAATACATCAGTATACGTGAGTGAATATAGTCCCTGAACCCGTACTATAGCCCAAGTATAATAGCTGATCTAGCTAACATGACTACATCCATTCTTGAAGACATACGTGAACTTACATCGCCAACAACATCGTTGAATACGTATTTATGCTACCGTAAAGTCCTATATCAGGGGTAATACGCTCTGACTGGAGCTTAGCGGGATAAGCGGTGTAGGATCGCCTAATGTCGAGGTACATATTTCATCTGATCAGTTCAATGTATCAAAGGCTATCTGGAATATAAGCCTAGATAGCACCGATCATATAGAGGTAGAGCTGACACCTATAGATCCAAATATAACTGTGGGTATAGTGGATGTATGTGTTCTACACAGTGACTACGGGCTTGTAGGCTATTCCACCTTCATAGTGGGTGCCAGCGACCTATTTATACCATGGAGGTATAACACGTCTATAGGTGGTGTGCTCTCCCTAAAGGAGATAGATATTGATATACTGAATAATACAGCAATACTAATACCTAGCCTTGGAAACAACTTCCTAGTAATAAACTCTACACAACCATTATCGGTAAACATTACCTCCGGAGGGATCTTTATAAGGACACTAGTTATAGGGGATCGGTATATAACAACGATATGGGCTGTAAACACAACAGATACAATAATAGCTCTATCAACAGAGATCCCCCAAAACACATTAACACCTACACTACCCCAAATAGCTCAAACCAGTGGGGTCAAAGAAAACCCATTAGGAAAGATGATGTCAAACCCGATCATAACAGCTTCAATAATAGTAGTAGCTATAGTCATAATAACAGCAATAATAAAGCTAATCCTACTAAAGAAGAAAATATAGAATACAACATCAGCCATTTTTATAATCTAACCCTCCACAAATACATACCTAAAGCATATGATCGATTACTTGATACCCATCAATCCACTCTTTTAAACCATCAATACATAATTTTCTACCGATAATATAGACAAGCTAGTACTCAATACCTAACGTATCATAGCATATTGTATAGGTAATATTTACTAGGAAATAACTATAAGTAATTTTGATAATCTCTATGGAGACTACCTAATATCTCCTTAGCCATAGTCTCCATGGTTAACCGGGGGTTAACTATGGATTCTGGGCCTAAGAGGTGTTAAGGCAGCCTCCATGGAGGCTTTGTATTAAAGTTCCAGTGGAAAAGGTGCATATTAACCCCCCGGTTAATAGGCTCCATTTCTACTGAAGCGTATCCCTAAGCCTCATTAGATATATGGATTTATTTAAGGTTAAAGATGTAGTTGATGTTATCGTGTTATGGTATATTTACATTTGTATATAGTAGGGTGGTAAAACGGTTCTTAAACCATATTCATTTCCCTATGATGTTTTGGAATGTATAGCCTAGTAA
>CAZVHC010000005.1:0-66671 GCA_964627005.1 uncultured Desulfurococcaceae archaeon | reverse complement strand
CAAATCCATCAGATCATCGGAACACCAATGATAATAACCAAGCCATTTGATCGAATGTTCTGATTGAAAACATGATCGTAATGAAAGAAAAACATAAAAAGCCTATAAAAACATAATAAAACATGGATCTCTAAAGAGAATAGAAAGGCTTGTAGTATACCCCAGCTATGCTGTATCTCCTAGTATAGAATGGATCTCTAAAGAGAATAGAAAGCTCTACATGGGGGTCATGGACACCCTTCGGGGCTAACGGCACAAATGGATCTCTAAAGAGAATAGAAAGGTTTCCATACAATTCAACAAGTGCATTAACTACATATTCCTGAATATGGATCTCTAAAGAGAATAGAAAGGTTGATGTGTTGGAGCGGGCTATGTACAAGTATATGGATAGGGGATGGATCTCTAAAGAGAATAGAAAGCTTTTTACTCCAGAGCTTCCAGAACACATACTTGTTGTCGTATGGATGGATCTCTAAAGAGAATAGAAAGAGATAATAACGGATGAGTTCCAGCTGATAAATGGAGCTAATAGATGGATCTCTAAAGAGAATAGAAAGAACATATTTCCGCCCACCATTGGGATTGCCAAATTGATCTTTATGGATCTCTAAAGAGAATAGAAAGTCTGAGAACTAGAAGAGCCAATCCATGCCTCATTCTCCCACATGGATCTCTAAAGAGAATAGAAAGAAAACATTAGGTGTTCGTGTGATGCCTCTGATCTATTGTCCAAATGGATCTCTAAAGAGAATAGAAAGCATTGGGAAACGGTATAATATTTACTTGGTCATAGTTATAGTAGATGGATCTCTAAAGAGAATAGAAAGCTAATGCCCATACTATCCAATGTGGTATAGTAAGTATAAACGTATGGATCTCTAAAGAGAATAGAAAGAATATTATTCATAGTGAATTGTGCACGTAAGGTAGGTAGGTAAAATGGATCTCTAAAGAGAATAGAAAGGCATTGCACTAATGATCAACAGGATGGGGAAGAAGGCGATCAGATGGATCTCTAAAGAGAATAGAAAGTCACGGGCTTCTCATTACTAGTAGTTTCGGCTGGGTGTCCGTGTATGGATCTCTAAAGAGAATAGAAAGACGATCCCCCTGTTCTCTTTATAGTATTCAGCTAGTATCTCATGGATCTCTAAAGAGAATAGAAAGATAGCTCGCTAGCTGTATTAACGTTTAATGCCTCGGTAATCATGGATCTCTAAAGAGAATAGAAAGCCTCAGTAAGGGTAACCTTGTACAACCCGAACCTACCCACGCTGCTCCATGGATCTCTAAAGAGAATAGAAAGTGTTTTGTATGTATACCATCCTATAGCTATACCAACCATATAGATGGATCTCTAAAGAGAATAGAAAGTCGATCTACGGATCTATAAGCAATGCCTAGAAAAACACCTAGGGGATGGATCTCTAAAGAGAATAGAAAGCGGTATGGAGTCAAGCTTAGGAGCGGGTTGTCCGGGCTGGAGATAAATGGATCTCTAAAGAGAATAGAAAGTGGTTACTGGTGGTTCAGGAAGACCATTACAGTAGTTATCATAATGGATCTCTAAAGAGAATAGAAAGCTATGAGCTTCCATAGAGAATAGGAAAGTGCACCACAAATTTATGGTGATACTGTGAATGGCCTCCGAGATTATGGAGGTGCGTTAAAGGCTAGTTATTACATTATAGGGTATACCTCTAAATTGATCCTCTTAGAGAATATGGGAGGGCTTATGAGGAGATGTTGTTTTTGTCTCTCCACTATATATTAGGTTTTCTCGTTCTGTATATTGTTCTGTGGGGGGTATTGGTGGTGGTATGTTGTTTTTAGCTTGTTAGTTTCTCTAGTGCTCTAGCTAGTAATCCACTAATTATCCTCTGGCTATCCGGGTTTCTCTCCCTATAGATCCTGCTATAGTGTTCAGCATCGCTACATGGGTATTCATCACGATACTTCTCCAGAACCTCTATCAACCCATGGTCATCCGTTAGGATGGCTACTGGTGATACTGGTGTCCTCCACCTCCTCCCACCATATTTTACCTCCAAAAGCTTCCTGAGAACAATACTGTCATCCTCCCCCTCATGATCTATTATTACCTTATAGTATTGGGAGATATAGTGAGCAATTATTATCCCATGAACGCCATCACTACCCACAACATATATCTCCTCAACCTCACTATTATCTGGGAGAACAGCATGTGAACCATACTCTATAGTATACCCACTATCCTCTAAAGCCTTAACAAGTCTATCAAGATCCCTTATACTCATCGTGACAAGTCTAACCATATCCTCTAAACCACCCTACAACCTAGTAATCCCTATTACCTCCTTAAATCCATACTTCTAGAGAGAAAGGATATAATAGGTGATCACTTGACCAAGTGGAGTGGGAGACTAATACTTGGTAACAAGCTGTTCTCCAGAGAAATAATAACGGGGACACAAGCTGAACATGAAGCAACAATGGAGCTTAAACAGATCTTTAGTGGGAAGAAGGCTGATAATGTCTATCTGGAACACGTTGATGTTATGAGGTGGAGTGAGGAAGAATGTTTTATAGAAGCTGGTGGATATAGGATCAAGTGCTATAGTCTACCATATACCTTATCAGCTGATATAGAATCACAACTAGTATTCGCTGATTACCATGGAGAGAGTATAGCATTACCAAGTGATCCCTATGGAAAGATCGTTGTTATACCCTATCCACCAGATCCGGATGATGCTAAGTTTGTACTACTGAAACTCTATAGTGCTGGTGCATCAGCAGTAATATTCTATGATACACTACCCGGTAGGTATAGGAGAATAGTTGTCACTGGTGTTGAGGGGTATCCATACAACTATGGAGCACCACCCCCAATCCCAGCTATATGTATTACTAAGGAGGACTACCTCAAACTATATATGAGGAGGATTAGAGAAGCTAGAGTCTACGTAGAGACAAGTATAGAACATGGTGCACACGGCTATAATGTTGTAGCAGTATATAATGGATCAAGTGAGCACGAGATCATTGTTAGTGCACACCACGATCACTGGTTCACTGGTTTCTCAGACGATCTCCTGGGTCTTGAGGTACTGGTTAGACTAGCTGATAAACTAGAGGGTATGGGTAGAAGGTATACAGTAGTACTGGTATCCTTTACAGCTGAAGAATCTGGTGCACCCGGATATAGTGGTTGGTACTGGATCTGGGGTAGCCGTAGGTATTTGGAGAACCGATTGGTTAAGGGCGATATTGACTATATACTATTGGATATTAATGTTGATGCATTATTCACGAGGAATGTACGTGTAGCCTATAACCCATTCCTACACAGCCTTGTTAAGAGACTAGTTGATCGAGGATTTGTAGCTAGTGATTCACTAGAGATTGAAAACCCATATTTTGATAGTTTCTCATTTACACTCTATGGAATACCATCATTAACTCTACATACATTCAATGAGTTAAGAGTTAATTATCATACAAATCTTGATGATGGACGTGAAAACGATCCTGATCTAGATATCTATACGACAGAATTAGTATATGAGTTAATAAGGGAGCTAAGCAATAGATCGTTGGAGGAAGTGTATTCTCTCCAATGGTTTAGGGATACATATAGTTCTCACTATACAGATGAACTACCTCTGGAGACCCGGGTATTGTTTAAGAAGTTGAGTGAGCTATATCTTATCAGTAATAATCTAGACCTATATGGTTTCTCAAGAATGTTTACAAGATCTTTTCTTAAACCAGTAGCTACCTATAGGATGAACGGGCTGTTTGAGACAATGTTTATGCCTGAACTAATGGTTGGATTAAGGGTTTTGAGGGGAATGGGTAGGTGTTTACGTGTGGATGAATCCTACTATGTACCTGGTGTAGAGGAGAGGATTCTAGAGGTTAGAGGGGGTGTTAGTGGGGAGTTTGTTAAGGCTTTATACGAGTTTGTTAGGAGGAGTTCAGCTAGATACATGGATCTACTGAATGATCTTGTGGGTAGGTTTTTGAGGAAATGAATTTATTTAAGACACCCAGCCTATTACTCTGTATATAAGGGTATCGGCTAGATAATGGGTGCGGGATTGTGTCTAAGAAGTACTTGTTCGAGATTGATAAGTTTAGTGACTTCCCTAGATGGTATCATGAGATACTTAGGCAGGCAGAGATTGTTGATATAAGGTATCCGGTTAAGGGTATGAATGTATGGATGCCCTATGGCTATAAGGCTCTAAGGAATATCCAGAAGATAATGATTGAGCTGCTTGAGGCTACTGGTCACGAGGAAGCCTATTTCCCCACAATGATCCCTGAGAGCGTATTTGCTAAGGAGAAGGAGTTCCTTGAGGGTTTTGGTGGTGAGACATTTGTTGTTGAAGGTACTAAGACTAAGAAGTTTAATGAGAAACTATATGTTAGACCAACTAGTGAGACTGTCATGTACTATATGTGGAGTATATGGATTAAGGGACGCAAGGATCTCCCGGTCAAGATGTACCAGGTGGTTAATGTATTCCGTTACGAGACTAAGGCTACACATCCAATCCTTAGGGTTAGGGAGATAGTATCCTTTATTGAGGCACATACAGCTCATGCATCCATGGAGGAGGCTGAGAAACAGATCCGGGAGGCTATAGGGATCTATAAGGAGTTCTATAACAGGCTGCTAATACCATACTTCATAGTACTCACTCCCCCATGGGATACGTTTAGTGGTGCAGAGTATAACTATGACTTCATAACCCCCATGCCTGATGGTAAGGCATTGGAGCTTGGCTCAGTCATTAATCTTGGGCAGAAATTTGCTAAAGCATTTGATATCAAGTTTATGGATGAAGATGGTAGTGTGAAGCATGTCTACCAGACATGCTATGGTATATCTGAGAGAAGCCTTGGTGCAGTCATAGCTGTCCATGGGGATAATAAGGGGCTTTTCTTCCCACCAGAGATTGCTCCTATACAAGTTGTTATAGTACCTATTGCTAGGAGGGGTGAGGAGGATGTCATAGAGTATGCTGGAAAGGTGGATAAGTATCTGAGGGAGAATGGGGTTAGGAGCTACTTAGACGACGATCCAGAGCATACGCCGGGATGGAAATACTATTACTGGGATATGAAGGGTGTGCCTACAAGGCTTGAGATTGGACGTAGAGAGCTCGTGAATAAGACTGTCACGATAGCTAGGAGGGATAGGAAGGGTAAGAAGGCTGTAGCAATAGATCAGTTGATTAGTGAGCTCAAGAGTGTATGGAGGGATATAGAGGCTACACTATATAGTAGAGCACTCGATCAGTTTAAGAAGCTCGTTATAGTCACTGAGAACCCGGAGGAGGCTAGTGGTAGGAAGGGATTAATAGTTACTCCATGGGATGGTAGTGAGGAGTGTGCTGAAGAACTAGAGTCAATAACTGGTAAGGGTGTATTAGGCACTATAGTTGAGTCACCCATAGAGCTCCCGGAGAAAGGTAGGAGTGTATGTGGTGGAGAAACAAGTAAGTGGGCTCTATTGGGTGTGACATACTAGTTCTCCTGTTCCGCAGCAGCTCTATCCGGGCTATAGGGATCTTTTAGAGAGTAAGGTTTAAGAAGGATTAACTATGTTTCCAAAAACTAGTGATGTGCAATGTCAGACTATATAAAGGAGCTTAAAAAACTATTGATAGTAAAACTCAGTGGCTACAAGATCGTTGATAAGAGTGCAAAGATCTTCTATCTAGTCAAGGATAACCAGATAAAGGCTACAGTAAAGGATATGGGAGAATTCGTTATAGTCAGTATTGGTGGTAAGGACTTTAAGTACGACAAATGGTATACAAAGCCAGAGCATCTAGCCAATGTGCTGGCAAACTACTTTACCAGTAAGTAGAGAAGACAGTTTTTATTAATATACATAACCAGAATGTTTTCAAATAGAGATAACACCTTATAACCCCCCATCCTCAACTACAACGACCGGCCTATCCCCCAACCCAATCTCCTCTATTACGAGCTGTGCTTCCCAAGGCCCCTTAACAACTAGTTTTCCCCTAATCCTCAGTTTATACCTGAATAATGGGGCATCAACAACAAGGGTTTCAGCTTCACCACCCTCAAATGCTGGGTTTAAACCATATCTTCTAGCCACCCCTATCATCTCATGGAGTAGCTTTGGCGTGATTATCCTACCGATATACTTGGGGCTTAATCCATAGCTTGATATGGATGTTATTATGAACTTTATACCGTTCCCAATAACCTCGTACATGTACTTCTCCTGATCAATTCTCCACAATGGAGTATAGAGTGCTAGTCCAAGTTTCTCCGTTATACATGCTATCCTCATCCTCTGATAATCACTAAGTAGTACACCGGCAATAACCCCCCTAACACCATACTCCTCCATAGCCCTCTTCAACAAGTTATAGAGTGCATGTTCCTCATTATCACCAGAGCTAGCATAGAGTATATCGAAACCCATGGCCTTAGCCTGGTATAGGGTAGCCTCAATACATGGGTAATGGAGTAGCATTGAGTATTCACGTGGCCTTATAGAAACTAGGCATACGATATCATGTCCCTGGAGGAAGCCCCAGTGGAGGGCATACGTGCTATCCTTACCACCACTATATAGTGCTGCAACCCTCATACTAGGTACCATTGGGTCTTTCTTCCATATAGTCTCTAGCAATAAATACGTAGTTTTATATTTTCCCAAGTACCTAGATAGTGTCTGGAGGCTATGGGGGATTGAATGAACCAGAGATCACTGTATTAGTTGATGATAGAAGTTTTGATGAGTCTAGGGTAAAGCCTATCCATGGACTATCAGTATATGTTGAGTACATGGGTCAATACATACTCTTTGACACGGGAGCTAATCCTAGTGTATTGAGGGATAATTCTGAAGCACTAGATATAGATCTTAGTCTACTGGATGCAGTTATTATATCACACCTACATACACCACATACTGGTGGAATACAGTATGTAGGCTGGGTGGCTCCATCAACGAAAACCTATATACCATATGCCTCTGGACACCACTTTGAACAGATAGTTAGGAGGAATGGACTTGTACCAGTAGAGGTTATTGACTGGATTAAGATTCTCCCCTACGTATATGTTTCAAAACCATACTATGGGCCTCCATGGGAGCACTTCCTAGTCATAGATACTGATAGGGGGTTATACATCTTTACTGGATGTATGCATCCCGATCCACATGATGTACTGGAGTCTATTAGTGGCTATTTTGGGAAGGATATCTATGCTATTATAGGTGGTTTACACCTAGATAATGCACCTGATAAGATAGTGTTTTCTACAGCTGAATATTTATCGTCTAGGGCATCATATATCGTCCCTCTACACTGTAGTGGTTTAAAGTTTATAGAGTATATGGCTAGGCACTACCCCAGTAAACTCGTTAAGGTAATGGCTGGTTCTACAATAAGGCTTTAATGGTGGCTCACATGGCTGATGAACTCTATGAACCATACCTATTAATAGATACTATGAGATTCCTTGTTGAGAAGAGATTGACTAACCCACGTGGTGGTAATGGGAGTATTAGGAGGGGCTCACTTGTATGGCTAACACCATCTGGAATCCCTAAGCATATGCTTAGAATAGGTGATCTAGTAGTATATGATCTTGATAGGAACACCTATATGGGTCTATGGAAGCCATCAATAGAGATCAATGCCCATATAATGATATATAGGGAGATCAGGGAGGCTAAAGCAGTTCTCCATGCCCACCCACCAATATCAACTGCACTAGCTGATGCAATGGGCATTGAATGGCTTAACCACGTCTTCTCAGAGATCAGGTATAGTGTTGGTAGGGTAAGTATATGTAGACCAGCACCACCAGGTACACTAGAGCTAGCTAATAATATCTTGGAGGAGGTACTAAATGGATCAAGGCTTATAGTCATACCTAGGCATGGGGTTATAGCATGGGGTGAGAATATGGGGGTAGCACTTGATGCTATAGTAGCTTTTGAGGATGCTGCAAAATACTATATCGTTAAAAGAATTATTGGCTAGAACCCTGTTCCTTACCACGGTACTTTGGATGATACTTCCGGATATGCTCAATCCTCACATGCTTAAGCTCCTCCTCAGGCAGTATGGCTAGAAGCTCCCATCCCCTATCAAGTGTTTCCTCAATAGTCCTCCTCTCATACTCACCCTGCCCAATAAACTCCCTCTCAAAACGATCGGCGAATTCAAGGTACTTCTTATCCCTTGGAGACAACGCCTCAGTACCTACAACAACAGCTAGTTCACGGAGCCGGACACCCTCTGCATAAGCACTATAGAGCTGCATGAACACTCCACGATGATCCTCACGGGTCTTACCCTCACCAATACCATCCTTCATAAGCCTTGAGAGGCTCATGAGTATATCGAATGGTGGATAGATACCCTTCCTCCACAGAGCCCTTGATAGCACGAGCTGTCCCTCAGTAATATAGCCCGTTAGATCGGGTATTGGATGGGTTATGTCGTCATCGGGCATCGTCAGTATAGGCATCTGTGTAACACTACCCTTCTGACCCTCAACACGTCCAGCTCTCTCATAGATAGTCGCTAGATCAGTGTACATGTAGCCCGGATAACCCCTCCTACTAGGAACCTCCTCACGAGCAGCACTAAGTTCACGTAGGGCCTCAGCATAGTTTGTCATGTCTGTGAGAATAGCTAGTACATGCATCCCATGCTTCCAAGCCAAATGCTCAGCCACAGTAAGGGCAACACGAGGTATAGCTACACGCTCAATAACCGGGGAATCAGCTGTATTAATGAATGCAACAGTATTCTCAAGTGCACCATAGCGGCGGAAGTTCTCAATAAAGAACATAGCATCATCATAGCTAACACCAATAGCTGCGAAGACAATGGCGAAACGCTCCTCCTTCCCACGTACACGGGCCTGCCTAACGATCTGTGCAGCTATGCGGTTATGTGGTAAACCAGAGCCGGAGAATATGGGTAGCTTCTGTCCACGGACAAGGCTGTTAAGCCCATCAATAGCACTTATACCAGTCTCAATAAACTCTGATGGCGGTAAACGAGCAGCTGGATTCAATGGTGCACCATTTATGTCGAGGTAATCCTCAGGGACAATAGGTGGTCCTCCATCAATGGGTCTCCCCAGTCCATCGAACATCCGGCCGAGCATGTCAATACCTACTGGTAGCTTAAGTGTTTCACCACGATACCTAACCCTAGACCCCTTGAGATCAACCTCGCTAACACCACCGAAAACCTGTATAACAGTTGCTTCACGGCTAACATCAATCACCTGCCCAAGCCGTAGCTCCCCATTAGCAAGCATTACCTCAACGACCTCGCCATAGCTAACACCATACATTGGCTCAGCAATCAATAAACTACCCTGGGCACGTATGAGCTTAGGTGATTCACGTATGGCTAGGCTAGAGGCTACCAATAATACCCACCTCCCGGATCTTAGATTCAAACTCACCCCTTATCTCATCAAATAACTGTTTAAACACCTCCTCAAAACCAACATTAGGTATCTCCTTCATACGTGCAATCTTAATCCTACACTTCATACCATGGAGTTCATCAACAGTTATACCCTTACGTATAGCCTCAAGGCCAAGCTCATAAAACATTATGATAGCCTTCATCATCAACAAGGCCTTCTTAGGAGGACAATAAGTATCGATCTCGTGGAAGGCATTCTGCTGTAGGAAGTCCTCACGAATCATACGTGCAACCTCAAGAACAAGCTTATCCTCCTCAGGCAAAGCCTCAGCACCAACAAGCCTAACAAGCTCCTCAAGCTCAGCCTCCTTCTGTAGAATAGCAAGTGCCTTCTCACGTAGACTCCTCCACTCACCACCGATCTCGTTGTGCCACCACTCAGTAACATTGTCTACGTAGAGACTATAGCTTGTAAGCCAGTTGATAGCTGGGTAGTGGCGGCGGTAGGCAAGTGCTACGTCTAAAGCGTATAGTGCACGGACTATACGTAGGGTTGCCTGTGTAACTGGTTCACTAAAGTCTGCACCTGGAGGACTAACTGCACCCATGATCGTTAGGCTTCCCCTTCTATCTGGTCTACCAAGTGTCTTTACATAGCCACTCCTCTCGTAGAAGCTAGCTAGGCGTGAGCCAAGGTATGCTGGGTAGCCCTCCTCACCTGGTAGCTCCTCTAGACGCCCACTAATCTCTCTCATGGCTTCTGCCCAACGGCTTGTTGAATCAGCAACCATTAGTACATGGTATCCCATGTCACGGAAGTATTCTCCAATAGTTGCTCCAAGGAACACGCTTGTCTCACGAGCAGCCACGGGCATGTTGCTAGTATTTGCTATAAACACGCTTCTCTCAACCAATGGCTTCCCAGTCCTTGGATCAACTAGTCTACGGAAGCTATGGAGTGCATCAGCCATCTCATTACCACGTTCACCACATCCAACATAAATAGCTATGTCAACAGCACTCCATTTGGTAAGCTGTTGTAAAGTAACTGTATTATGGTATATAACTGGTACTAGACCTCCAACAAAGTTGTGTGTATCCTCAACTGTTATATCGTATACGATAGTCTTCCTACTAATCACTTCCACCTCCTCAACCATGTCTAGAGCAACATATTTCATCATAGTAACTGTGTTTCTAGCAACACTAACTAGTCTAGCAACAGTACTTGATACACCAGTATTCTCAACAACACTAAGTATCTTCTTTAAACCATAATAGCTAGTGTTTTCACCACCATATAGTTGTCCACTAATATATATGCCCATTGACTCAAGCCTTCTCTTAGGCAACATATGGTATATACTCTTCAATAGACTAGGTGATATGGGTATAGCCTCTCTAGACAACCTATTATATTTCTTGGTAGAGATATATTCTCTAACACAGACAACCTTTCTAACACTAGGTGCTTTGACAAGTACCATCCTATAGAACTTCTCTATCTCCGGCTTACCAGTTATATACAATCTATATCTATCCTTCTTATCAAGTGATATGGAGTATAGTATCCCCAGTTTTGTTAATAGGTATGCTAATCCAGTAACAAGTTTTTTAGAAACACTGGAGTACTCTATACCACTCTTACTGAAGCATCCATCCCCAAGATATAGCCCTCTAATAAATGCTGCTACAACTCTCCTTGGAGACTTTATAATTGCTTCTGGAACAACTGCTCTTCTAGACTTCCTACCATCTGGTACACCAAGTACTCTAAAGAATCTAGCTATAAGGCTAGAATACACTACAACACCAGCTACAGTATTGAATACAGCCTCTCTACAGTCCACACCAAAGACCTTCTTAATAAGCTCTCTAAATCTACTCCTAAGAACAGGATCGTTGTTGAAGAACTCCACCCTCCTCCTAATAACTGCTCCATCAGACATTACTAGCCCCAGTAGCTCAGCCAGATCCTCTGTAATAACCTCTGGTATTCTAACAACAAGCCTGCTTCTCCTCAACCCATAGAGTCTTGGATAACCTATTGTATCATTAAACATCTTGTTTAAAACAACTAGTAGTTTTAATGGAATACTTGATCCTCTCTTATACATTATAGTCTTTATAGTAGATAGTTTAAACCCTGTTTCTTTAGATAGAGTCTCCAACTGGTCTCTACTAAGTTTTCTTCTCATAAACTCTCTAACGTATTCGTTAAACACTGGATCCCTACTTACAACATCATCATATACAGCTAGCTTCTCAATAGGTGTTAACTGTAGTTTTCCACTTGATGGTATCATCCTTGGTATTACAAGATACATTCTAGGCCTTAAACGGTATGCCTCAATAAACTCTACATAACCCTCTGGACTATATACTGGAAGCTTATGAGCAGGTGTGACCTCTAGTACTCTACCACTAGAAGTCTTTATCCTAACAATCTTGTCTGTAAAACCCCTATAAACATGTGTTACACGTGCAAGCCTTAGCTTCTCCCCATCAAAACTATAGACGTACAAAGGCTTATCCACAGTATAGACTTCCTCTTCAACACTAGGATCGGGATCTCCACCCTTAACCTCCCTAAATATCTCATCAACAGTCTTTATACTCCAATCAGAAAGTAGTACTGGAGTACCCGGTAATACACACTTCCCTGTACCAAAGCCACCTGGTATAGCTGCCTTACCACCCTTGGCTAGTGGGAAGAAGAAATCTATTACACGCTGACCAGTAATCAATGGTTCACGGGGCTCAAGCTTCTCCCGGTAAGGCCTTGGCTTACGCACAGGCCATTTCTGGATCATGTTAAGCTCTCTACCGTCTACTACAGCTATAGTCTCCTCAACAGTATAGTCACCCTCACCAACAATCTCCTCTAAAACACCATGTACTCCGGGTGGCACCATTATATAGTGTTTAACAGTCTCTGTCTCAACAACATAGCCTAGGTAATCACCGGGACCTACCTTATCACCCTTCTTAGCAAGTGGGATGAAATGCCACCTCTTATCCCTTGGAAGGGGAGCTGCCTTAACACCACGTTTTACAAAGAAACCTACAAGCTCTTCTAGTACTGGTAAAGGTCTCTGGATACCATCATAGATCGAACCTACTAGTCCCGGACCGAGTTCAGCAGCTAATGGATACCCTGTACCATATACTGGATCACCTACTTTGAGGCCCGTGGTATCCTCGTAAACCTGTATAATGGCCTTCTCTCCCTCAACACCAATGATCTCTCCTATGAGCCTCTCTTCACCAACTTCTACAACCTCATATACCTTAGAACCCCTCATGCCATCAGCTATGACTAGGGGGCCTGAGACCCTATAGATACTGCCTTTCAAAGCCAACTCGATCATACACCCACTACAAATATTCAATATATGGGTATCGGGGACTGGGGCATAAAAACTATAGCGTTATCCTTAAACCTATATACCTGCGTATGATTTCCTCATAATGTTTCCTAACATCAACTTTCTCCATAGTCCTTGGAGTATCAATAACTACTGAGAGGATTTCCTCAGACAATTTCTCTAGGAACCTATCTACATCCTTACAAGATGTAATCACGTCTCTGGATACTATGATCACTCCATACCTGGATATATTCTTACTAAGAAAGTCATGTATATATTCACAATTATCTCTAGAGAACTCCAGGTAGTCCAGACCTGCTGCTGAACCTATAAGGCACAGTATACGATCACCTATGATTAGTGCATCTTTCTTAACAATACGTCCTCTCATCATAGAATCCACCATCTATTAATGAGTTCACCTAGTTCTTTCCTAAACATGTCCGTAGATACAGCTGTAAGACATGCATTGGCCAATATATTTTCACTAAGGAGTAGAGTATAGTATCTTATATAGGGGTGGGGGGTATAGGGTCTTATTAGATCAAATACTAGTAGTGGTGTATATAGTGCATAGGCTAGTAGTAATGCACTAACCCCAATGCCTAGCCTAAACACATGTCTAAGTATTTCAGCATACTCCTTATAGTATCCACCCTGTAGAATGACTGCTACCTCCTCGATATTCTTAGCTAGACATATATTGTTAAACTCATTCAATGATAGATAGTATAGTCTAGGTACTAGATTAGCTGGTATCTCTCCCTGGCCACTACACACCATTATCCATAGGAAGTCGTGGGTGAATCCAAGTAAACGCCTATATGGTAGATCTAGTGTTTTCTGCCTCGGCATTATAGTATTTACTAGTTTATATAGGAAGTATAGTGGGTTTACCTTATACCTCTTAAGTGTATTGGCGTATACATGCATCTTCTTCTCTACAAGTCTCTCTATAAGTTGCTCTACATTCTCTATATCACTGATCGTTACTCTCTCCCTAAACATTAGTCCTGTATGTAATAGGTATTCGGGTTTACCCCCACTTGATAGTTTATCTAGAAAAAGTGCTAGGTTTAATGCATCATATAGTCTATCAAGTAGTTCTATGTATTTCCTAGCTTTTGCAGGAGCTTCTCTATATAATTTACTATGTTTTTCCATTAGATACTCTGTTAGTGCCTCGTTAATGTTTTTAAGACTTAATTTATTTTCTACTAGGAGCTTGTACAGGTGTAGACCTAGCGGCTTATTACTAATGATCTTTACAGCATTATCTAGAGAATCAGCCTTCAATACTTCAAGCAGATCATCTTTACCCAGTATCTTTGAAATAGATGTGGTGACATAGGAATATAGGTATGAGCTACGAAAGAGCCTCATACTATGTAGTACACCATATTGCATACCTTAACCCCATAGGATCGATGCTATCTTACCAACTAGTGTCTCTGAAGCCCTCTTTAACCTCGTGTCATAGGAGTTATCAACCTTATTACCATCTTCATCCTCAACAATAACTCCTCCAAGAATATCTGTCTTCACTATCTTGACATCCTCTATTCCAAGCTCTTTTATAACACCTTTAACAATATCCTCATCCTCTCCATTAATATAGATAGTAGTGGGTCTACCTATCTGTGACAAACTATCTTTCAATAAATTAGTTATTGAAGACTTTAGATCAATTCTCTCCCTTATACTTTCCCTTACCCTCCTCAATACCTCCTCTACAACCTCATACCTTACCCTAGCAACTATCATCCTAGCCTCTCTCCTAGCTTCAGACAAGATTATCTGTGCATCCCTCCTTGCCTCCTCCAGTAACTCCCTTCTTTTCCTCTCAGCCTCCCTCTTCCTCTTCTCCTCAGCCTCTCTCACTATCTCTAGTGCCTTTTTCTCAGCCTCCTCTATGATCTTCTTAGCTTTCTCCTCTGCCTCCTCCTTAAGCTTCCTAATAACCTCCTCATAATTTGTAGATATGGTCTTCTCTGCCAATACTATTCCCTCAATCACTAGGCTGATAGGAGTGAGAGGCCGAGAATACTTGCAACCATACCCATGATACCTATAAGCTCTACATAGACAGCTAGGATTACAGTACTAAACGTTACTCCACCCTTTGTCCTTGGGAGCTCGGCAATACCTGATGCACACACCCTACCCTGATAGAGTGCTGATAGGAATTCGGCAAAACCCGTTGCTAAGCCCAGAGCTAGATATGCTATTCCAGAACTTAGTGTGAAATCCTCCCCCACACCTGCAAGGTTATTGATAAACTGTATTAAAACGATCAATCCATAGAAGGTCTGTGTCATTGGTAGAGATGCTAGCAATAATACATTCCTAAACTGCTTAGGATCCTCTGCAAGAGCCGCAGCACCAGCAGAACCTGCCGTACCTATGCCTAGCGATGATCCGGCAAACCCCCCAAGTAGTGCTAATGCACCACCTGCATAGGCCAGTCCAAGAGCTACGGGTTCTACCATTTTCTCTTCAGCCTCATAGACTATTATACAATAGTTATCCAATGGCTAGTGGAGGTATAAAAGCTTATTAAAGAACATTATAGGGATTTATAGAGAACTAAAAAAGGTAAGATGATAGAGAAAACATGTATTAGAACACAGGATCACCATCTATAGGGTCTCCGCCGTGTCCTCCTCCACCACCGCCGCCAAGTACAATGATTAGTACAGGTATGATGTACTTAGCGTACTTCATAGCTCTTATCAGGTGCCTTATTATACGTATGTTCATATTCTCACCAAGTTATTATTAGAGGAGTGATCATTTCTCAATGTTTGGTTAATGATCGTCTCAGGGATCTTGGAGAAAAGTTTAAAAACCCCAGGACTTTTCAGTCTTATAGATTATATTATATGTACCTATACTCTATACTTGATAAGTATGATCTTTCTTAGTTTAAAAACATAAGTATTATCTCCTATTCTTCGATCGAAAACTATGTATGCAAAAGGTTCTTTCTCAGCATTAAAATATATTGCTATAAGGAATGTTTTTTCACAATCCTTCTCATTAGGTTCTATGTCACATAGTGTCTTATCCTCTAGAACCTCATATTCAAGATCCTCTGGTAGATTCTCATCAAGCATTAGCATAATTGTATCAATAACATATTCATCAATATCCTCTATAAGGCCCCGAACGATCCAGCTACTGGGGCCCTCAATACGTATGTTTAGATTAACTAGGTGTTTTAGTTCCTCAAGTTCTGGAGGTAAGGTATTCAATTAATCTACACCTACTAATGATTCCTCAATAACCTATTTACTTAGTAAAGGTATTAGATTATTTCTATTAGTGATGTAATAGAGTATAAGTGCTATAGTCTTTGCATCAACGATCCTACCATTTCTAATCATATCTAATGCCTCATTGATACTAATAACCTCCCTCTTTATAACCTCATAAGGCTCAGGCCGTGCCCCAACTTCCTTAAGATCATATGCTATAAATGCATACATGTATTCACTACTATATCCTGGTGCTAAGTACATGCTAAATACGTGTTTTAAAACCCTTGCTTCATAACCTGTTTCTTCAACAAGTTCTCTAGAAGCAGTCTCCAGAGGATCTTCTCCATCCTCTACAATCCCTGCAGGTAGTTCATAGATCCATTTTCTAATGGCTGGTCTATACTGGTTTAGTATAACAAGTTTATCTGATGTTATGAGTGGTAATATGACTACGGAGTTTGGGAATCTAACTATTTCTCTTATAGCTCTATTCCCATTGGGGAGTAGGTGCTCCTCAACATATAGTTTTACCCTTTTACCCCTGAATACCTCCGTTTGATGCAAAACACTCATATATAACCCCATACCATACTTTTACGAATAACATAAAGTAGCTGAGATATATAAGTAGTGAGTGTAAGATATAATAGTGTACAAATTGTGGGAATGTATATGAGGTGGTGGCATTATATGGTTTTACCCTAAATAGTGCTGTAGTGGATGGTGGAGATGGTTTCTAAAGAGTTGATAACGTCGATAGTGGATGATTATATAAACTCCTATAAGAGAGTCATAGATCTACTCTCAAAGATAGGTAAGTATAGGTTAGGTGGAATAATAGATAAGCTTAGAACTGTAAAGATATCTGGTGACTATTCTCTACTCTCTAAGGAACTAGAGATAAGTGAGAATGAGTTAAAGTATTTCATTAAGAAAACTAGAAAAATAGGTCTAGAATTCACTATAGATGTAGATATAGTGTCTTTAGGGCTAATGGAGTTCATAGTATATCTGCCTACAGTTATTCGAGAGGATCTAATTCCATTTAGCACATGGTTAAGACTATACATGCTAACACATAATCCAATAGGTACCATGGCATTTTACTATATACCGGCTAGTAGACGCACATTATTAGAAATGATCAGAGATAGCTACAAAGATCTTCTAAAAAAGGTAAAGTATATTAAAGGGAGAGAAAAAGTCTACATAATATATAATCTAATGAGATCACAACCAACTTTCTCGAATAATCCGATCCAAGCATTTTTCAAAGTGAAGTGGGAATCACTAGTAAAAGAGCTTAATGATATCTCGTATAGGACTGGATTAAGAGAGAGACAGAAATACTGGAATAACATTAAATATACTGATCCACTTGACATAATAGATCTTATAATTCTAAAGGAGCTTGAGAAAAATGCTTTTACAACAATGCATAGATTATCCAAGATGTTCCCATTTTCACAGAGAGTATTCAATAAGCATCTATATTTACATGTTTATAAAAGGAATTTGATTAAAGGTGTATTTCTTAAAACAGGATTTATCAGTAGACTTATAGATTCATTCCATGTTGTGGTCTTAAAGACTAATGATAAGGATAAAGCTAGTATCTTAATAGGTTTCTTCAAATACAAGCCTTGGACATACAGTATTAGATGGGGTTATGAAATACTGAACTTCTTTGATGAAAAATCATTTAAACCACATAAGTACGTTGTAATAGTATCAATGGCTATACCCAGTATATATCAGATCTATTTAATCAGACTACTCCATCATTTAAGGGAGATAAATCTCATTGATGAGGCAGAGATCTATAGTTATGACGCTATTGTTGTTAGGAGATGGGGTATACCATATAGATTCTATAGCCAAAGTGAAAGGACATGGACATTAGATATAGAGAAGAACATTGATATCCTAGAGAAAAGGATATTTAGGAGAATCAGATAACAAGGTCTTTATATAAGCTTACCATTAGCTTATCTAGATTATGAGTTGGAGAATTAATTTATGAAGAATTTAATATCTTTAGTCCCTAAAACTATTTTGGGGGTTAGGAGATTTGGTTTCAATAAATATTGTCTCACCAAAGATCTCCATTCTATTGGTATTATTAGTTGCGTGTACACTCATAGTCCTTAACTCTATAATATTCTTTACATCATCAATCATTAGTTATATGAGCTATGACAACTATTTCATTGTTTTAAGAGACATTATAGGTGCTACCAAGACTACTGTATTCTACATAATGCTCTCTATAACCATACTTATAGGTTCTCTAATAATATTATGTAGAGTTTTTAGTAGACTTGGTGCCTTAATGGGTCTTGCAAGAGGAATCTTATGGTTCTCAGTATACATGGTTATCATGGCATATGTTGGCTTACTAGTTAAGTCTACTAATGAGTTTAATGGATATGAAATAGCTGTATCAACCACTTGGTTTGTTGTCAATATAGTTATTCTTATATACATATCAAGTATTCCCCCAATAGCAATTACACTAACTAGATATTCCCAGGATAAGGGGGCTGAAAATATCAGCAACAATAATGTATTTCTGGAAAATAATGATATTCTATATGTTAAGGTTTATGGTGATAAGGATAGACTAGAGATCCTTAGTGAACCACAGAATATGCTTGAAATGAATGAACCACATAAATACTTTAAATACTGGCTGTACGAGTTCATACCGATCTCTGAAGGAAAGGTAAAACTATCATTTCTAGATAAGAAGAAATCACATGTCTATACCATATACAATGTATATATCAGAAATCTTACTCTAAGGAAGTATTTTCTCGAGATCTTTATTAATGATAATAAGGTTAGTGAGGTAGAGGTTTCTGTTGAAGAAACAAAGACACTTAGTAAAGCACTGGAGCCATTTATAGAAGCCACTCTTGGTAGATTCTCTATACCAAGAGGTAGAGTTTACTCGATAACATATACTGATGCAGAGAACAAAGTATTAAATCCAGATACCCGTATAAGAGATCTTGTGTTAAGCGATAATAAAACATTAAGAGTATATATAACAGTTACTGAAGAATACAAGGATCTAATGCTCATGCTTGGTACAAAGAGCATAGAGGAACTATGGGATCTAATTATAAGGAGAATAGCTGTTATGAGAATGAAGATCGAGGAGATCACAAAGAAGATTCTTGCTGTAACTAAGGAGATTGAGATAGTTATAGATAATTGGTGGTAACAAGTTGATCATAGTATTTGAGGATGCTTCAAACTATCTAAACCTAACAAAACTTCCATTAAATACGCTCATAATATCTAGACGTAAACTATTTGGTATATCAAGGAATATCGTTATAGAAGATCTGAGGCCATATGTAGGATTACCCGGTATATTGTTAAGGGAAGGTTTCAATAGCCTAGCCTACTCCTATATAACATTAAATAGACAGTATCAAAGGGTAAGTGACGTTCTAAAAAATACTGATAATGTATTATTAGTTGTACATGGATTTAGTGGTTTTGATGCAGGTTCCTCCATTGCACTTGTAAATAATATTATTAAGACAGCTAATAAAATATTGGTTATCATAATATATGATCCTATGCAGCATATTAAAGCCCGTGATAAAATAAAGTTTTATGTACTAATCAAGACACTACTACTAATACAATCACTAGCCCAAAGACTTGGTAAAGAAGTGATTATAGCTTTAATTGATAGCTCTAGAGTTAATAAGAGATCATTAACAGCTATTACACAAGTACTATATGCTACAAATAAGTATATAAGTGGGGCAGGTATTTCAATTATAGGTTTAAGGAGATTAGTCATACCCATAAATCAGATTAAGTTACTAGTTAAAGCGATTAGCTTAAAGGATGCAATTAGGGAGATCGAAGCTGGTGCTACAGTCTGTCTAGCATTATTAAACAAGATCCTTGATAGAGCACCAGCACAATTCTGGGAGAAGGCTAGAAGGAATAAAGATGATATATGGCCCATAAAATATGTACTAAGGAGAGTTAATGAGGAAAGGAATAAACTTATAGAGTCTATACGTGTTATGCTTGATACACTTAATCGTAGCGAAATAACGATACTTCCTGATAAAGATGTTTTGGGAAGAATAGTTTATAACATTATAAGAGGGCGTTCAATAGAATACATATTTAGCGATGAAGATCTTATTATGGGTATATTGGCTAAATACAATTATTTGAAAAATTACCAGTATTATCTAGTGGATTTAAAGGGTGTAGAGGAAGGTGAGAAGAACTATTATATAGTTTACTCATCAAATCTGGATAAATTTATACGAAACTATATGGAAAAATACTTCACCAGAGTACCTTTAGTAAGTGTTGAAGATAATGACTATTGGTACACAATTCTAAGTATGAGGAACATTAACGTATTTAGTTCATTACTTAAGAATCCACTTAAGGACTTACTTAAGGATCTAGAAGACACATACTATAGCTCACTAAATGTTATAATAACGGTTGACGAGTTATTCCCACCTAAGCTTGTACTTGTTGGTAAACATATTGATATAAGGATATTCTCTAGAATACCAGTATTTAGTATTGAAGGCTTATATGAAGTTTTACACGAACTAATAATTAACATAGAGTCGATGCCTAGAGAAATGATTAGTTCAAAAATAAATCTATTATTCAGAATACTTAGAGATCTTGGTAAAATCATTAGCTTGCCAACATATCACTATGTTGATTTATTAGAGAAGATCAAGGATATGGAGAAGAGAATTAGTAGTGAACGAAGAAATTATTTATTAAGAATATATGATCTCCTAAAATATGTTAGTCCATAGAAATTATTCGATAACCATTCTCTTCCTTAAAACAACCTTAAATGGACTAAACGGGTACCCATCGCCTTCATAGAATTTGGTTAGAAACTCTACAAAGCAAAGTCTTAGTGAGTGGATAAAGCTTCCAAGGGCTGATAAAGCTGTATTTATAAGGTGTCCTAGAAATGCTACAAGTACTGCTAGAATACCAGCTACTATAGGACCTATTATTGGGGGTAGCATATTTGATATACCATTATAGATCATTACAGCCATAAGGTTAAAGCTTGATGCAAGATATATCGTGGCAAGACCTACACCTGCAAGTCTACTATAGCTAAGTACATCACCTAATAGACCCGTTAAATTGAATAACCACATAAGTATTCCTAGTCCACCTATACTCTTGATCATGCCTATTATGATCAAGGCCACACCTATTAGTGCTAACCATAAAAGGTAGTCTATCATATCCTCCGGTATTATTGGTACTGGTGTGTTTAGCATTGTATACATAACATACGGTATACCGAAGATCTCTGCTATAAATAACCCTATCTCACTTATAGCATCTCCAATATTCTTTCTCTTCAAATGCTTCGCCAATGCTATGGCATGAGCTATATTTACATGTATCAGCCCAATTATCAATGATAATGAGAGAAACATTATTGGGTCATTGAATACATTTGTAATTGCATACTTCAATCCAGCTATCGCTAATGAGTCTCCAAACAAGGTACCAGATAATGCTCCAACAACAAATCCTACAGCACTAGATACAACAAGGGATCTCTTAAATAACTGGTAATCCCTATTATATATGTCTACAACAAACTTATCAAGAACAAGGAAAGCTGCAAGAATAATAGCTATGGCATATCCCATATCACCAAGCATTATACCATAAAATAGTGCAAATGAATATGCAAGAATAGGTGTAGGATCCCATTCATAGTAATTAGGTATGCCTATAAACTTCACTATAGGTTCATAATACCTAATAACTCTGGGGTTCTCAAGGAGCGTTGGAGGTTGTTCGTCTTCTGAAGGCTCACTATACTCTACGTACGCTGGTATACCCTCACTCTTTAACCTCTCTAGCAGGGCATTGGCTTTCTTTTTAGGCACCCATCCAGTAACTAGTGTTAAGTATTTTAGTGATGAAATATTGAGAAGTGCCTCGATCTTATTAATCATGTTCTCTACAATAACTCTATACTTACCTAGATCCTGTAGGGACTGGGAAATTATATTATCTAATTTCTCCTTTAGCTCTTTTACCTTAGTATTTAGTTCCGCCATTCTCCTACTTATGAACATGTTTAGTTGATCCACTGTATTGTATTTCTCTATGAGATCTTTATCCAGCCTTAAGTATTTTAATCCAGATAGGGATATTTTTCTTAGTATATTATCAAATTTACTGCTCTCAATTACTATTATTGCAATAGCTATCTCATCAGTAATAGTATTGTATATAACTGGTATCTTATTTTCTGTTATAAAGTTTTGAACATTATCTGATTTGCCATAAATTGTTATTATAGATAAGTGCTTCCCCCTATACAGGATATATTTAACCCTATAATCACCGGGTAAATACTTTGTTATGCTATGGATGTTTGCTAGATTATTTAGCTCAGTACTTCTCTTTTCAATACTACTCTCTAAACTTTTGACATCAACATATATCTTATCAACATCCTCCCGTATATCCTCAATAGTTATTTGTCTTAACTCATATGCCGTAAGGGATATATCAAGTACTGCACCAGGTTTGAATGATAGTAGATAATTAATTTTATTCAATACATCCTGCAACCTTTTCATTTTCTCAATATATTCATCCACGCCTTTACCAACCTTAGTTATATGTAGGGCTCCCTCCTCGTGAAGAATAGAGAATAGTTTGTCAACGTATGTCTTAGGTACAACTATACTTGCCTTTAACATTTCAACTGGTTTATTCAGTATAATTGGGGGCATATGGGCTAAACCCCAGCAACTACTTTAATGAGCCAATCAACAGCCTTATCCATATTTGACCTGCCTTTCTCCCTGATATTTTCAGCCTTCCTCTTAGCATCCTCAATGATCTTCTGAGCCTCCCTTCTAGCTTCCTCCCTTATTCTCTCAGCTTCCTCCCTATATTCATCAAGTGGTATAGGCTTAGAAAGGATCTCCTTAGCCCTCTTATATGCATCATCAACTATCTTCTGTGCACGTGCCTTAGCCTCCTCTATAATATGATCGATCTCTGCCTCAATAGCTTCAACATCGATCCTAGTACTCACTAAACCCCACCCCTATAGAACTGATAACAACCTATTATTGGGTATGGTTTATAGGATTTATGCATAACACAGCCGATAAGTTCTCATAAGTTCTCTAAACTATAAATTCTATATATACTATACTTAGGAGATAGTTGGGGGGAGATAGGTATGCCAAAATACCGTTTTGGACCAGCAGGTAAACCCATAGACTATAAGGGTGACATGACTGGTGTACCCAAGTTTCTCCACGAAATAGATCTTAATGCTCTAGAGTACCAAGCCGTCCGGGGGGTTAGGATTAGTGAGGATAAGGCTAAGAGACTTGGTGAGGAAGCCCAGAAATACAATGTGTTATTAAGCCTCCATGCACCATATTACATAAACCTTGGGAGTCCGAAGAAGGAGACAGTAGAGGCAAGTATTAAGAGGCTAATGGATAGCGTTAGAGCAGCACAATGGATGGGTGCATACATAGTGGTTTTCCACCCTGGATACTATAAGGATACAACGCCAGAGGAGGCATTGAAGAGGGCTATTGAGGCTCTAAAGAGGGTTGATGAGTACCGGAGTAGCATTAGTGCAGAAAACGTATGGCTTGGACCGGAAACTACTGGTAAGGTTACACAACTTGGTTCTCTAGAGGAGAATATAGCTATATGTCGGGAGATAGATGGCTGCAAACCAGTTGTTGACTGGGCCCACATGTATGCACGTAGTCAGGGAAGCTATATAACAGATCTCTCTCACGTGATTGAGGTTATAGAGCTTATTGAGAAAGAACTTGGATCAAAGGCTGTTAAGCCCCTGCACATGCATTTCTCCCGTATAGAGTATGGGAAGGGTGGTGAGAGAGAACATCATAGACTTGATGAGGAGGAGTATGGTCCAGATTTCCGGATTGTCTGCAGGGGTATTGTTGAGACAGGTGTTGATGCTGTATTTATTAGTGAAAGCCCTGTGTTGGAGAGGGATGCTCTTGTTATGAAGAGGATTTGTAGTGAGCTCTGTGGTGTAAAGTGTATTGCTGACTAGGTTGAGGAGGAAACTGGGTAGAATTCTACTGTATATTGGTAAATTCTTTACCTTACTTAGGATTCCACCTAATCTATTAACTATATCCTCACTACTGCTTATGGTTGTTGGTTTTTATCTATTCATTACATATCATATGATCCTTGTATACATAGTATTGATTATGGTATCGTCATTCCTAGATGTAGCTGATGGAGCTGTAGCTAGGTATAGTGGTAGAGTGACTAGATTTGGTGGTTTTCTAGATTCAACTATAGATAGAGTTAATGATTTTATCCTAATACTCTCCCTAAAATACATGGGTTTCAATGAACTACTAGTCTATCTTCTAATCATAGTCTCTTTCCTCATAAGCTACTCTAGGGCAAGAGCTGAAGGACTAGGTTTAAAGATCGAGGGTATAGGGATCATTGAGCGTGGAGAGAGGCTATTATTTATTATAGCGATAATCCTATTATCCATCTATGTTTTCAGAGTTGCAGAGATAATCTTCTATATACTACTGGTTCTCTCTATAATTACTCTAGTCCAGAGAATATTGTTCATATATAATGGGTTAAAGTAGAGAGTTTAGAGGTTAAGTATGCTTTGAACTCTACGAAGATAATGATCTATAGTATAGGGAATATGTTGGTAATGATCTCTGTGGGCATGTACTATGCATTATCAAGACCCTATGTAGGCATAGATCTAGGTGGTGGGGATTACTGGGTACTTGTACTAGTAGGTGTGGAATATGGTGTATCAATAACTGCTCTCATATGGGGTGCACTAGCGGATCATATTGGTAGGAGGAGAATTATATTATTAGCTCCACTAGGCTCCATACCCCTGTATCTTATATTTAGAACACGTGATCCAATGGTATTCACAGTATTAGCAGGGCTAACATATGCTTTCTGGAGCATAGGATTTGCACCATCAATATCAGCTGTACTTACTAGGAAAAAGAGTGCTGGTAGATACTTCACATTCTACGCTCTAGGAGGTAGTATAGGATGGGGTATAGGTACATCGATCGCATGGCCCATATACTATGTATTTGGTGTTGAGGCTCTATCCATAATCCTATCACTATGTTTCGGAATAGGTTATCTATGGCAGTACATCCTCTATCCCATGGAGGCCACTGCCGTTGCAAGGCTTCACCCGATTGAGATAGCTAGACTAGGTCTTAAGAAGTTATGGTATTTCACATTAGCAATAATATTTGGTACAGCCGGGTTCCTAATGGGCACTACGGTATTAGCTGTAAGACTAACATATAATGTCGAGGATATAATGCAGAACCTGGTAGGATCAATTCCTCCTAGACTCTTCTATGGTATATTCTATGGCGGTATACCTGCACTAGCTAGTATTCCATCAAGATTCTTAGCTGGGAAGCTTGTGATGAAGTATATGCCCTATAGACTATACATATTCTCGATAATAGCTTATGCAGGGATCATAACTGGTATGTGGTTTAGTAGTGGAATAGTATTCATAATACTATGGCTTACACCACTATATCCATTCTATGATACAAGCATATATGTTGGTGCATCACTAAAGGTTAAAGGGATTGAGGCTACAGCATCAGGAATAGTTGTTATGGCTCAGAGTCTAGCAGGTCTCCTAGTATCCGTTATAACATCATTAATACCTATAGCTCACTCAATATATATCCTATATACCACATTATTGTTAACAATATTCTCAACAATACTGATCATTTACAGTATTAGAGTAGAGTCAGAGAAAAACTATATCCTAACCAGCCTATTACCGGCAAGATAGGATAGAGTCTGTATCCAACCACCTAGTCTACCAAAAACCCTCCTACTAAAGAAGCTAAGACACCTACTAGCTAATGGGCAAAAACTACAATCATACCTCCTACATAGATGGGATAAAGGCTCCCTATAACCTCTAAGCTGGAACCTCATCATCAAAAACCTCTTATAATGCCTATCTATGGGTGTAAAGAAGCTATGGGGTGTAGAGAATAATAGGAAAGCATCAACGGTCTTAACACCTACAAACCTGTATTTTAGAAGCTTCCTCCTAATTCTCCAGGAGTTATGTAGACTACGTGGATTAAATGAACTAATTAGCTTAACTAGATCTGTAGTGTTTAGGAGAATCCATAATTGTTTCAACTGAAAACTATTACCTACAAATCCATACCCCTCCCTTATAAAGTGATCTAAGCCATGGAGAGCTATCTTCCTAATCCACCTAACAGTATTGGTGTGGAAACTAGTTGTACGGGATAGGAAGACTGAGATGAATAACCAGATCTTATCTTCTGATGAAATAGCTAACCTTACCCCATGATATCTCTCAATAAGATCTTGTACATAGTCCCTATACTCCGGATCCACATCATCTATGTAGTTCCATGGATTAAACCATAGGCCAAGCAATTCCTCAATAGTATCCCGGCTACAATTACCCTCTACAACCACTCGATCGCTGTAGAAAGTGAATGTAGTGCCTCTACAAACACCTATATCCTTAACAAGCACATTCCCAAGTGATCTATAGAATGGATATGTAAATGACGGATATAGTGTAAGCTCTAAATTATATCCTTTAGGAAGCTCTATGGAAAATACATATTTAGAAGTCATTTTCTAGAAACCAGCTAGTTCAGCTTCCTCTTCAATAAGCTCCCTAGCCTCCTCAACAAGATCTTTTCTCCTACTCCACTCACCTACAGCATCAATATCCCGGCCACCACTCTTACCCGGGCAAACATCGATCTTTACAATAGCTGGTAGAGGGGTCATTAGACCAAGTACTACTGCCTCACCAATATTTAGTCCTGGAAGAATCTTTAGAAGTTCATCACTGAGATACTCACTAGCATACTGTACATAACGTAGATCATTGGGTTCAACAAGCTTCAGTATAATCTTATTATTAGTCTGGCTAAGAGCATTTTCATCAACAACCTTAGGCCTCTGACTAACAAGACATAATCCTATACCAAATTTCCGGCCCTCACGAGCAAGCCTAGACACCCAGTACTTAGTAAGCCTATCCTCACCACGTGGTACAAGTACATGGGCTTCCTCAAGAACAATGAGTATAGGGTCCGGATAACCAATCCTCTCCCTAATATAGCGTTTCCTCTCATAATAGAGTCTACGTAGGTAATGGTGAACAACAACATCAGCAGTATCCTCATCAACACCCCCAAGATCCATTATATTGAGGTAGCCGGGCCTAATAATTGATACTAGATCCTTTGAAACACTATAGCTAAATATAGAGCCGTACCGGCTCAGTAGATCATCTATCTTGTTAAGGACACTACTAGCTGCCCTCTGCCATTCAGATACTCTGCCACTAACCTTTATCCGGCTCTTACCAGATCCTGTTATGAGCAGCTCTATATCTTTCTTAAGTTCTTCAAAGAAATCCTTAGGCTCGATCACTCCACCAGCTATGGCTTCCCGTACAGCTTCAAGAGCTGATCTTAGAACGTACTCTTGTCTCCAAGCATTTGCTGGTATACGGACTAGCTGTAGAAACTCCTGGGTATCTAGGTGTAGGGGGTTTAGGAGAGGCTGGATAACATTTGTCTTAACACCTAGATTGCTACTGGCATACTCACTATGCATATCAAATATTAGGACCGTACCCCTAAGTTTACCAACGATCCTTGATACAAGTAGGGCTACAGCATTAGATTTACCTGCACCAGTGACTGCAAGTATAGCTAGGTGTCTCTGGACAATATAGTTCACATTAACACTATATGGTACATCCGGGTGACTAGCTAATACACCAATACGTATCCACTCCCTACCACGTTCAGAAAAGATCTTTTTCAACAATGTACTACTAGCCCTATAGACCAGGGAGAGTGGTGGTGGAGGGGTCTTTGGAGCTTCAACAACAGGTCCATTCCTTGAGAGTAGGGTTGATACATAGCTTAGGAGACGTATAACTCCTCTCAAATAAGTTCTCCTACGTGTCTCATCATATACTCTAAGCTTGGGAATAGCATAGGGATTATCAAGATCACCTGGTGCAAGCGGGTTACCACTATATATGCTCTCGATCATCCCAAGTACATAACGCTCCCTCAAAGGAGTATCTGGTCCATAGTCAACTACAACATATTCCCCTAGCTTAGGCCTAACTCCACGATTCTCTACAATAAATAGTGCTTGTATTGGGCTTGTTTCACCAATAACAGATCCTATTTGTTCCCCGTGCACCCATTGATCGATATTCATCTAAGGACCTCCCTCCCAGTAACCTCTATATCTAAACCCAGTAAATGAAGTAATCTAGATACATCCTCACCTGTAATATGGACCTCATGATGAGCCATTTTAAGTGGGAAGGGATATCCATTAACAGATATTGTTGATAAAACATTATGTATATGCCTAAAGGATTCATCATCAACACGTGCCGGACTACATAGATCTATTACCTCAACACCAAGTACGGGACCATATTCAGTAAATCTTGAGAAAGTGTAGTACATACACATACTCTCATAAAGATCGAGTATTCTCCTATAGGATCCCGGAATACCTAGTCTTGGCAGGAGTTTAACACTGACTAGTGATTGCTTAATTATCTTCGAATACCCTGGTTCACTAGTTAGTTTCTCAAACAATATTATATCTGGGTAAATACTCGATCTAAATAAATCGGTTGAACGGCTAGTCTTAGCAATATAGATTAGTTTACAATCTCCATTAGCTACTTTCTCAAGTAGGCGTCCATAGACATAGATCTTCTCAATATACTCCATAGAAACAACTATGTAGTCTACAGCCCTTGGATTATCTATAAAGCTATAGTCTAGAGTTGATGCACATACTGGTTTCTCGTGGAGATAACCCGTATCAGATAAGGTATTATCTATACACTCAAATAGCTCACTAAATAGCTCTGGCTTCTCCTCCATCACATAATTAGCAGCCCCTTCTACAATAGTGTATCTCTTGAGGAAGGGTATTTCAACTAGATCCTTTCGTGAAACCCTCGGTCTTGGAGCAATTATTGCTGATTCAATAGTACCATCCATAAGGACTAGCCCATGCTCCCTACAGCTATGGCAGGCAACCTTGCCCTCAAGGATCTCTCTATATAGTGATATTCTCTCACTAATATTAAATGGTGGTGTAACCTTGTTAACATAGGCTGCTCGACACCGTCTATAGAACTTTAACATGTTATCCGCTTTACGATAGCCGATGGAGCCAGCTGTTATGAATGCTAGTGTGAAGCCCTTGAAATCAATACCTTTACTACCACCATCAACTCCATAGACAAGATCTGGTAGTTCATCACTAGGTCTATTAATGATCCATTGTTCCCTTACTTCCTCCATAAACTTCTCAATATCAACTATTGATGATGATCCAAGGATCTTTCTTAACCTAGGAATTATTATCTCATAGAAACCTATATCCATAAACTCTACACGCTCCCTCAGCCACTATCTTCTAAGGGATAGAGCTGATAAATCATAGTGTCCAACGAGTGGTAGTGTGGTTCGGAATGTTGTATACCCTAGTCGGATAGCGTGGGTCTTTATCAGTCCAACACGATCACTAGCCTTTATAATGAAGTCCCGGTATTCACTAGGGATATCCAGGGCTGATAACGTACTCTTATCCATTCTCAAAATAATCTTAGTATTTGTAAGCTGTAGTATAATGTCATGTACATCCCTTGGCGAGTGTGTAGAGAATACGAGTCCAAGGCCCCTAGCTCTACCGAGACGTGCTATACGATCGATCATGCCGGATATATGCTCTATATACTCATCCCTCCTACCACTACGTGATGGGAAGAAACGATGTGCCTCATCAATAAGTATGATTACTGGTTGTGTAGGCTCTCTCATGCGTGCCTTAACCATCTTCCAATGAAAAACACGGTTCAGTATACGGAAGGCTGCAATAGATATTGTCTGCTCAGGATCTGTTGGACTATTTTCCTGAAGATACTCAAGATCGATTATGATCGGGTATTTCCTAAACATCTTCTCATGTAGTTCAAGTATGCATTCAATACATGGTTCACTCAAATATTTCTCACTGGTCTTTGCAGGAATCTCTATATCAAAGAAACCAGTATCAACAAGCGATCCTACCTGCCTAATTATATTCTCAAGTGTTGCTCTATGTATAGCTAGTCTATTCAATAGCTCAACGATCTTATCCATACGTGGATCAAGTGTAATACCGATCTTCTCTCTCCTACCCCGGAGAGCACGTGCCTCTATAAGGGCGTTGTAGAATTCACGTAGTGTATTGAATACTATACCCTCCCTCCTAAGCCTAATAAGGATCCTGTAGAGTGAGTCACGGGCTTGTTGTGTAAAGAAGGGATTTAGTTCTATGAATTCTCTTGGCTCCATGTTCCTAAAGAGGAAACCGTATGGTATTATATAGATCTCTATACGATCTTCTTCATCATCTTGATACCTTATATGTACCTCGTTCAATGCATATCTAAGCTTCTTACCATGGATCTCTTGCTCTATAACCTCAATTCTTTCATTAAGTATTTCAGCATTGATCTTCTCAATAACTCCTCTATAGACAGAGTCAAAGTAGTCTTTAGCAATAACCATTAATGCTTTAACCCACGTGATATCCTCCTCCTTAATAAGCCTATCGATTACATGTTGTGTAATAGGTAGTATAACCACTATACCATCTGGTTTCCTAACGTATTCACTAACGCTCTTAACAAGATCGATCTCTAGATCCCAGTTAATACCAGGTGTTTTCTCCCAAATAGGCTTCAAAGGCATGTGTACGTAGTCCTTATTAGGATCCATGACAATAATGGTTGGTATTTCACCACCATACTTGTACCCGGAGTGAATTGATGCTATAAGGTTCTTCAATAACGTTGTTTTACCGGAACCAGTAGTACCAAGGACTAGTACGTGTTGATAGAAAGCCTTCACAGGTATATACAATGGTGTAAGTCCATTAAAAACTGGTGTTTCACCAACAGTCACATAGCCTAGGAAAACGCCCTCAGTAGGTAGTCCAAGGATCTTCTGTACAGTCTCGGGCTTCAAAGGCTTAATAATGGGTGACTGTGGCTCAATAACATAGTTTGCAGCTTGTACAACACCATTCACAGGATTATAGGCTAGTAAAGGCTTTGCCTTAACCCTTGTCCGGGTCAATAACCCTGTAGGCTCTGGTAGTGGAAGACTTAGTGTGAAGTCTGGAAGCTGTAGTTCAGATAGTACATCTCTACGTTCAACCTCAATAATACGTAGGCTAACTATATCGCCAGTCTTAATATCAACAACAGCTAGATAACCACCACTCTGTGCTAGGTCAACATAGTTACTAAAATAGATCTCTGGATCAACATCAAATACTAGTGTACCACCCTCCTCATCGATACTTGATGGAGCCTGCCTTGATACACGTCCAACTATAACTCCATGTTCTAAGGCAATCTCCTCAGCTCGTTGAAGTAGTTTATCTACATGCCTATACAGCTCAGCTTTAGTCATGGATGTATGCCTCTATAGTCCTTATAGTATCATAGGTCAATGGTATACCGTGAGACTCCAGATCACCTGCTATTACACGGGCTAGACTCCTACTTAATAATTTACATCTTTTATCCGTATATAATATTGTGAAGGGTAGTGCTGTACCCATACCAATACTATCAGCTAAGGCAGGCATGTAGGGTTCTAGCCCAAGATCACTTATTAACTTCATCGTCTGCGGTGTAAGTTCAATCCTATATAGTATATACCGTAGTAGATGACCACTATACCTATGTAGTGGCAGGACTACATAATACATAATCTTGTCTGGAAGACCATCTATAAACTTGTCAATATATGTGGCAGAGGCAGGTACATAAATAGGCCCTATGATCATGGGTTTATAGGGCATACCAATAACTCTTTTCATAATAAGTATTCTTAGCACAACATCTATATAGGCTTGATCATTACCTAGATCCCCTAATTCCACACCATACTTAGCTAGTACATCACTAAAATTATGTGCATTAATAAGTATTCTAGATGATTCAATCCTCTTAACAATACCGATTACGGGTATACCATTATCCTCTAAAGACCTTATCCCTCTAAGTCTATCCCTAATAAGCACTTGCCAACTAGCTATATAGTCATCTATCCTACCTCGTGAAGGCTGCCTGGAATATAGGAGGTTATAGTATTGCTTAAAAACATTGGGTACTGGATAGACCGGACCATCAATGAATACATAGAATCTCTCAATACCATTCTCTCTAAAAACATCTATATTCTCACCAATATGTATTAACGCCTTATTCTCAAGATTAGTTCTAAGCTCATCAAGTATAACTGTCTTATTATAGTCTCTTCCGTAAGTGACTCCTGCAGGGCTCTTAAATGTAGCTATACCAGTATATTCATTAATCTTTAACACAAGATCTTCATCATCTAGATCAATTGATAAAGCTATAAATGGCTCATTCATTAAGGGCAATATATACTTCAGAGGTAATGGTGGATGATCTAGTATTTCACCAGCTATCCTTGAGCAAATAGATAATGTAGATAATCCTATAAACAAATACGCTGTATCAATAACTCTACTACTGCCATCAACACCTATTATGGGATCGATATTTCCATCAATATGTTCAATTATATTAACTACATTATCACCTTGAAAAATAACTCTTACGGGTTCAGTCTCCCTACGTAGATCCCTTAGATCATTCAGTCTTGAATTGAGATCTCTCCTTAGAACATGAGTTTTCCTAACTATCTCTTGTATATAGCTTGTATACTCTCTAAATATTTCATGTAGTCTCTCGATCATTATCTTCTCCATAGAGTACATGTGTATATACCCAGTAATATATTTATGAGGATATAAAGTGTACTGGATATTGTGTAGTAATTAATTTATTCTATAGATGCAGTCTCTAACATGTATGGGTGTATATGTTGGTGGCAAAGATATTATTGATAGCTTCAATAATATTATATCTAGTTGCCCTGTTCACGTTATTCAATGTAGTCACATCTGTAAGGAATGAGTTAGTACCATTCATAAATGCCGTCTCATCAGCCATAAGGATTGATATTGAGAAGATCGATATGGTATCGCTAACCAATAATACCGTATCAGTTGATGCTCTAATACGGGTAGAACTCCCTAATCCAGAGGGTAATAGGTTACCTGGACCCCTAGTTAAGCTTATGGCTCAGGACATGGTACTTGGGGAGTTTAATCCAGCTTCAATGTATGGTAATTATTCCTTACCTATACATTTTACCAAAGACCTTAGTGATCTAGGTGCTAATATGTCTATAGTAATCTGTGAGAAACTATCAGTGGGCTCAATAAGGATAGTATCTCCACTTAATAGGACATTGGAGGAGTTCACCATAGGTATTATGGCTTTGGCATCTATTGAGGCATTAAATGTATCTGTACACATTATTAATGATTCTATTTTAGAGATAGTATTATCTCTAGAATCAGATACATTAGAACTTGATACACTAGCTATAGTTAAGGCATTAGATAGCAATGGTGACATTATTGCTTTAAATACATCATGGATTAATCTCCTAAACACTGGTGATACACAGAAACTATTTCTTAGACTAGATCATATGGATTATCAAAGGATTAGCAGGATCGATATAGTATCAGCTAAGAACCCTAATATAGTTATTAGACGTATACTCCTGGAGGCTTAGGTGATTGATCATGGGATCTGGGGCTGCAAGATTTATTAAAGCCTTGTTAAAGGGTATCGGCCTAGGCATATCATATTATATCTTATTCTATATAGTAATACTTGGTATCCTAGTTTATCTAGTAATACCAGGTCTGTTAGCAACAATAGGCCAACAATACGGTTTAACTGATACTGATATAAGAGATCTTGTTGTTAAAAGCCTCAACTATAGTCTCATAAACTATAATGTACTAGTTTTCTTCATAATAATGTATGTTGCTGGTAGTCTATTGAGGGAATTCATACCCTATGGTGCTGCTTTAGAGGGTGCTCTAAGCATATTTATACTATATTATATATTGTCAACAATAGGATTTGGCGTATTTGAGGCGGAAATACCAGGCTACAATATATTGTTAGAGCTAGACTTCTCGCCGATGATGCACATGATCTTCTATGTACTGGTAATGATTACAGCTGCAAGTACATTATTAAGAGTTAGGAGTGAGTATAAGAAGCGTAGGAGTCCATAGTAGTAAGTGATCCTATGGTGTATGAAGGGATACTTCAATGACCAGTATAAAGCCATTAAGTATAGCAAAGGTATTCGTAGCTGGAGACTGGGATGCAGATGGTGTGATTGCATCTGCATTATTACTTTATGCACAGGAGAAACTTGGTAAGTACCCTATAGAGGGTAAGGCTATAGTTGATCTAAAGCCCATGGATCCTGAGAGACTGCGTTTCCTGATCAAGGAGGTTAGGGCAAACTATGACGCTGTAGTACTACTTGATATACCCTATATAAGGGGGCTTGAGAACCTACTTGGCATTCTTAAGAGGCACTTTGGTGTTAAGAAGATAGTATTCATTGATCACCATATATCTACTCTAAATAATGAGGCTAAGCTAAGGGATGTTGTTGATGAACTCCATGTATCACAGGAGCCTACATCAACAATCCTCTACAAGGTACTCCTTAAGCACGGTATTAGGGTTACTGGAAAGCTAAAACTATTCGTTGAAACAGTATCCTATATGGATAGAGGGCTGAGGGTACCAGATAAGTATATGAAGCTATATGAGCTGACAGCACTATTCTCAAAAGCATTAACTGTTAAGAGAGATGAAAACATATGGATACAGCTTGTCAAATGGCTTGCAAACCCAATGCCTATACCAATGCCACTGGATAAGCGGGTTCTAGAGGAGGTTCGGAAGGCAGTTGCTGAGAGGGATAAGGAGCTTAAGGAGATAGCCATAGACCTCGCTATGAGTGCTAGGAGGATCGGTTATATCAGGTTTGTTGATGCAAGGAGGAAGTGGAGGAAGAGGGGGTCTACATCACTTGTTTCAAAGATAGGACGTATACTGAGATCACCTGTTGCAGTATTGTTCTCAACAAGTAAGGGTTACCCAATACTGATCATAAAGGCTTCGAAAGGGGCGGCTTATAGGATAGCTAAGTACTTAGTTGGTGAAGGTATTGCAGAGGATATTGCTGGGCATCCCAACCTAGCTATTGTGAGGATTAAGAAGGATATTGATGTAGATACGTTGCTGAGGGCTCTTCAGAAAGCTAGCTTCTACATCTAGCCAGGCATAAATATTATTGTAGTGGTTGTTCTGAGTAAGCGTCTAAGCATTGTTATATGGGGCATGTATATGATTAATTCACCACCACTATACTCTATACCAAGTATTTTGGAGATAATGGCTGCTGCAACATGATCTCTTATAACGGCTGCACCTTCACCATACCCCGGGTTGATCTCTATAATGACAGGTATACGTAGCTTATCAGCAGCCTCATCACCAGCATATCTATAGAGTAGCTCTAGTTCTTCCCTCTCAATAAGATGTGTTGTACCATCACGTAGGACAATATAGGGTATATCCATGGACATAAGCTCTCTAAGGCTGGGTCTACGGTAGGGGAGATGCCTATTTATAATCCTCAGCTCATCCCTAAGGGCTTTCTCAAGATAATCCTCCAATTACCTCCCCCTTCTCCTCTCAAGAAGTGCCTTAACCCTCTTAAGACGGGCCTTCTCCTCACGTTCTCTCTCCTCAAACTTCATCCTCAAATACCTTATCGTATTCCAGATCTGAGGGATCAATGTGTATTCAAGGGCATTAACCTTCCTCTTAGTCCGGAGAATCTCCTTCCCAAGTGAATCTATTGCTTTCTCAGTCTTACCCAGTTCTATTATGTTTCTAATAATGTTTATTGCCTCCTCTCTAAAAACCCCCAGATCCCTGATCAATGTCTCCTCCACGTACTCTGGTTTCTCAAGCCGGACAGTAGTTGTCTTAACACCCATTATATTCTCAAGACCTACTATGGCTCTAAGCTTCTCCCTAGTAGCTGAACTATAGTACCTGGTAATGTTCTCTCCATAGACACTGTATAGGAGAAACGCTCTACTATACACATTCACTAGATTCTCACTAACCTCTCTACGTAAAGCATAGGCCTCCCTGATCTTGACGAGGAATTCATTAACAAGTATTGTTAGCCTCTCCCTAAGTATCCTATGTACTTTACGGGCTAACTGAAGCCTCTTCCTAAGCCTAATCAACTCGATCTTTGTAGGCCTAACCCTTAGGAGAGACGACATCCCCCTCTAAACGCCCTCCAGCACGGATACTCTAGCTAATCTAGTAAATCATGTAGGGAGTATAATAGTTTAGCCCATGACATCTAATCAGTATATTCAGTATCCTCTTCAACCTCCTCAACCTCCATACTCTTCCGGACAACATTACTTGTCAAAAGCCTAAGATAGCTCTCTCTAGCAATCATTTCACGGAACTCCTTAGGAGCAACCATATAGGCTACCTCAGCCTCCCTCCTGGCAATCTCATAGGATATAATGAATGTAAGGAGCCCAAGTCCTGATAGTATTAATCCGACTCCCTGGAACCACTTAGCTATGATCAATTGGCTACTCTCAGTACTAGCTAGAACCTCTAGTGATACTGAGATATAGGCTGCCTTAACAGCATTTGTATGGAAGTAGATATCGTATCTACCAGGATCAATCTCTACTTTAACAATGTGTTCACCAGCTGGATTAGTGGGTATCTTTACACTCTTCACAAGTTCTCCACTACCCTCCCTCACAATATCCATATAGAGATCATGTCCTGCAAGGGAGGATGGGATCTCCAAGACTCTTAGTATAAGGACACTACGGCTCTTAACCTCTATGGATGTAAAATACGCTTCTGAACTAACCAGAGGTACTACGTCAGATATATAATCTGATCTATAATATACAATGTATTGTTTAACCTCATAACCTATAAATGGTATATTCGGTAGAAAAGCAATCTTATAACCAAGTATGTATAGTCCAGTACCAAACAATATGAGGCCAAAGACCATGAGGAGAATGCTTGCAACAAGTGCTCTCATATAAAATGGCCCTAAGACCTCCAGGTTCTTCTTAATCTTATACCTAATACTAGCCACAAATAACCCCCTAACTACTAGGACAGCTACCTAGTATCACATCACCATTCTATCTATGATACCCTTAAATCTCTACCAAATATGTTTAGCATAGCCATTTATAAGATTTAAATAAATTGTAGAAATAAGTACCTATATAATCTATCCTAAGCTCGTTAAGTCTATCCATAAATACTACTATATCGGATACATCATATTGTAGTGAATAAGCTATGCTGGAGATAGTAGGTGCTTGGATATGGTAGTTGGTATCGGAATAGTTTATAGTAAAGTATTTGAGGATCATCATAGACCATGGCATCCACATCCAGAGAATCCAGCAAGGGCTAGAAGAGCTTTAAAGGGTATACTTAGATATGGGCTGAGGAATAGAGTTGAGTGGTATAAGCCCATAAAAGCCGATAAAAACGATCTATACAAAGTCCATGTTAAAGGCTATGTAGACTACATAATAGATTTACACAGTAAAGCCCCTGCAGAAATAGATCCGGATACATATATTTCTCCTGACTCAATGGAGGCCATACTATACAGTTATGGTACAGCAATGGAGTATGCATACAAAGCATACATGGATAAAAAGATGTATTTTGCTATAATAAGGCCTCCGGGACACCATGTTGGTAGGGAAGGTAAGGCCATGGGTGCACCTACACAAGGATTCTGTATATTTAACAACATAGCTGCTGCTGCATATAGGCTACTGGAGGAGGGTGTGGATCATATAGCGATCATTGATTTTGATGCTCATCATGGCAATGGTACTCAAGAGATATTCTACAAGGATGATCGTGTGCTACATATAGATATACACCAGGATCCATGGAGTCTATATCCTAATACTGGGTTCCCAGATCAAATTGGTGAGGGAAGGGGGAGAGGTTATAGTATTAATTTGCTTCTACCCCCCATGGCTGGCGATGATTGTGTTAAGCCATTAATTGATCTCATTAACTCTTTATTAGAACAATATTCTCCAGAAATGATCCTTGTATCGGCTGGTTTTGATGGATATGATGGTGATGGTTATACAGAGCTTAGATTAACAAGTAACACCTATTATAGAATAGGATCTTTGTTGAGAGAACTTGGTAAACCAGTACTGGCAGTACTAGAGGGTGGATATACTGTTGGATTGGAACGTGGATTGCCTGCATTCATAGCTGGTCTACTTGGTATACCTGATCCTATAAGGGATCAGGAGACAACAAGTCTACCCATGATCTCTGATAGAGCTAATAGTTATCTTGGAAAAGTATTGAAGCTCATCAAAAAATACTGGAGTATTTATTATTACTAAACTGGTGAATAACTAATGCCGGTTGAGGAAGAGATCAAGCTAAAGCCTAAGAATATAGGTATTAATGAGTTAAGAAGGATATTTAAGGATCTTGGTGCTGTTTTCCACGATCTAGTTATAGACTATGATATATACTACATCCATCCATGCCGTGATCTATGGGCTAGTGATGAGGTAATTAGACTTAGGAAGAGAATCTCCAAGATACATGGTACTGAAGAATATATCCTAACGTATAAGGGTAGAAGAACAATTAGTGAAGGGATAAAGGCTAGAGAGGAAATAGAAGTGTATATTAGTAGTTATGAACAAATGAATCTCATTCTAAAGAGACTAGGGTTTAGAGAACTGATCACTATTGTTAAGGAACGATTCATCTATGGATATCATGATGCGATATTATCAATAGATAACGTCAAGGACTTGGGAGTATACGTCGAAATAGAAGGATCTAGGGCTATAATCAACGAGATCCTTGATAGGCTGGATTTCAGCTATGATATAATTGAGAAAACATATCTAGAATTACTGCTAGATAAGGTGTTATGAGGGTTTATCTTTGAAGAGAGAATATTCTGGATATCCTATTGTTGGTGTTGGTGCTGTTGTTCTCAAGGATAATGCTATACTACTTGTTAAGAGAGCTAATGAGCCATGTAGTGGATGCTGGTCCATACCGGGTGGTGTAGTTGATTATGGAGAGTCACTACTACATGCAGTATCCCGTGAACTACTTGAGGAAACGGGTCTAGAGGCTATTCCCAAGGGTATTATATGGATCGATAATATAGTAATACATGATCGTGGGGGAAGGGTTAAGTATCATTATGTGATAATAGATTTTCTCATGGAGGCTAAGGACTATAGGTTAAAAGCTGGAAGTGATGCATTAGATGTTAAATGGTCTAGAATCGATGAAGCTCTTAATCTAAAGCTTACCCCATCGACATATAAACTCATAAAATACCTTAGAGAAAACTGGAACTCTATAAAGATATTACCATTCAATGATACTATATGTTAGTAGATATCGGGGATGCGGTGAATATGTTGTCCCAATTCATTAGTATCATGTCAAGTGATTACATAATGGGTATAATATATGATCTAAAGCTTAAGGATTTTAGAGAAAGACTTGAGGAACTGAGGAATCCGAAGGTACTATATGTAAGCGATCTAGTCTCATGTTCTCATAAAAGATTGTTTAGACTAAGGTTTCCAGAACTACAGTTTAGATTTGAGCCCCCATCTATACTAGGTGAGCTTGTCCATAGGGGTCTTGAGGATATACTAACCAGTAATGGCTTTGAGAAAGAGGTTTCTATTGAGGAGAAAGTGGAGATTAATGGTGACAAGTATGTTGTTAAGGGACGAATGGATGCATATAGTAAGGATAAGGAGCTTGTGGTGGAGATAAAGACCGCACGTTCATCACAAGGTGTACCACATAAACACCATATTATGCAGCTTCAGATATACATGGAAATGGTTGATGCTAAGGAAGGCTTACTAGTCTATATAACCCCAGATAGGATCCTGGAGTACAAGGTTTTAAGGGAGACAATAGATCTTGTTGAGCTAGTTAAGGAGACAATAAATGATACAGTACATCCAAGATGGGATTGGGAATGTAGATACTGTATATATAGTAGAATGTGCCCATATAGACTCAATGAACAATCTCAATAATACTTGAAACCAGCAATAGTAACCCAATTAATAATGTGAATAACCATGTACGTATTCTCCTGAGGTAATTGAGTAGATAGTATGCTGTAAAGAGACTCACAACAAACACTACGGCTTCGATAACAAGTAGAGAAAACACATTAACCTCCTTAGCTATACCTAGAAGTCCATAGAAACCAGCAATTAAGAGAGCTGGAATACCTATAAGGAGACTAGTTCTAAAAGCAATCTCTGGTTTAACTCTCCTAAAACCTAGATAGGCAAGTACAACACCACTTCTAGAAATACCTGGTATAACCGCTAAACCCTGAAGAATAAATAGGATCAATAGATCTAGGTCACTGATCCTACCAGTTCCACTTGGAGCACCTCTCTTGTATGTGACAATAGATGTTATTATAAGTGATAAGCCTATAACTATAAAGGCTAGCGGTAGATCTTTTACTCTAAGAATAAATACTTTATAGATAAGGAAGGCTATAACTAATGAAATACCTAGACCAATAACATAAACATATGGATTAAGATAAGTCTTTTCCTTGGAACCCCGCCTTACCAAGTACAATATATGATCTTTAACATCAGTCCTCATGAGTAGGAGGGCGGCTAAACCAGATCCCAGGTGCATGGCTAGAGCAATATCAATAGCATTAGATAGCGGCTTATTAGCTAGGATGAGAGATATTAGTGAGACAAAACCACTACTACTAACGGGAAGCCATTCTAGAATACCCTGTATAATAGCCTGGAGTAGGAGAACTGGATCAATCAATATTATCTCCCTACAGCTATTTCCTCAATAACCTTCTTAAGGATCTCTGCATCAATATCCTTACCACTAGATACGAGTAACTCATTTAACTTATCAAGTATTATACGGTAATCCTTAACAGCTCTCTCTAATCCGCTAACTAGGGAATATACTTCTCCAGCAACAGAGGCTATCTCCTCCCTAGGGATCATTTTACCATTATATCTTTCCAAAACATTATACAGTTTCTCAACAACACCGTATCGTCCAGCCAATAGTGATTCAGCTAAGTAGAGACGTGCCTCCTCCTCTCTTAAGAGATCACGTATACTTGTGAAATGTAGTTCCCTACGGTTCTCAACAGCCTCGATCGCTAGTGAGTATAGGTCTTCAGGTATGTATCTTCTACGTAGCAGTCTTGTAAGAAACTCTATAGCACCTTTCTTAACATGGACATTCTCAATAAGTCCTAGGAATTCCTCACTAGCCGTATATACTTCCGAGATTGTTGCTGTTAGAAATGTATCTACATATATTGACATGTGTAGTAAGTATATGATCGTATCCATTCTAGGATGTGGGCTATTGAGTATATAGAAAGCTATAATCTCTCCCCAACCACCAGCTATATTTAGCCTAGTAGTTCCAACGAACCTTCTATAGTCAGGTTCACCCTTCTTAATAATCTTGTCTACATTAGCTCTTGGATCAACTAGGTAGAGGAGTGATGATAGAAAATCAACATTGATCTCCCACCCACTCTTCTCAGACAATATAGCTATAGGCATACCAGTTCTCCACTGCAACATAGAGTACTTTACAGCAGCTTCAGTAGATCCTCTTAGGTTAAGGACACTCATAAGCCCTTCATAGATCTTCTTACCATGGACCTCGGCAAGCTTGTTGGCAGTACTATAGGTTGTCTCAGCTAACTCAATAAACTTTACCAGTTCATCCCTTGTCCATAGACGTAACTTCACACTCATTAGCAGGCTACCCCTCATCTACAAGTATCTTTGGGAGTATATTATTAGTTATAGCCCGTTTTTATTGATAAATTAATTGTATACTCTATTGTATAAAGTTATCTCTACAAGATCGCCATCCCTAAGCCCCAGCTTCTCCCTAATACAATATGGGGCTATAAACTCTAAGATGTTCCATTTATGAGATGTAGCAAAAGGTCTTATAACATATCCCTCAGTATCATCAATTCTAGCCGGTAAAGCATATACGGGTTTATACGTATTAGAGGGGGGATCTATTACTATGGGGTTAAGGCTTAAATAGATCTTAGATGCATCAAAACCCACATCAATATTTAATGTACCCGGGTAGGGCTCAAACCCCAGTTTCTCCCTAAATACACTCATATAGATCAGTACATACCTCCTACCTTCACCTGTGCCAGAAACAACTTTACCCCTTAGCTTAACCATATAATTCCTCATACCCGACTCCCTAGAGTCCTCTAGCTTGTTAACTCAGAATACTCTAAATACTCTATTCCACAATTACCTATATACCTATTTAAAAGAGTTGTTTAAAAATAGTATTGTGGTAATAGTTGGTATTAGAGTTCTACCTTACCTCAACATATTTGGATAAGGTATCAACCACATAACCTAGACCTAGTTTCTCAAGAGTCTCTCTCCTAGGTACACCATTATCATCCCATCCCCTCATATGATAGTATCTCCTCAGCATGTCATCGTACTTCTCAAGATCTAGTTTCCGGCCCTTATATGGACCCTTAGTTAATGGTTCCCTAAACCATCTCATTGGCGGGTAATCCATGTATTTACTCCAGCCTCTATACTCCCTGATCCAGAAAGCTCTTATCAATGCATAGATCCTATCAGCTACAACATATAGGTCATTAAGTGTATAGGTTATACCAGTAGCATAGGTTAGTAGCCTAGGATAATATTCTAGGCTAAGCCCTAGCTCGATCCATGGAAGCCTACAGACAGTCAATGACTCAAACATGCCACCACGGATCCTCTGCCACTCAATAAGCTTCATAACCTTCTCATCACCATAACCCAGCCTATCCATCTTAACCTCAATACCTATAAGCCATGCATCCTTATGGTGGGCACCAATAGGTGATGTACCATACGCTAGGGCCATACCGGGTGCTGTATGGCAGTCATAAGCAGAGATCTCTAGTCCCTTGACATGCATAGCCCAATCACTAGATCCTCCTCTTAGGTAGCGGCTAGCCCTCATAACACCTTCAGCTGCTAATGCTCCAAGTCCTCTTCTATAGGCTGTATCCTCGATCAATTGTTTGGCTGCCTCAAAATCTCCCCACTCGATCCTTTCTCTTATAAGCTTCTTCTCACTAGCCTCCATGAGAAACGCTATATTACTACCCATCGATATAGTGTCTATACCATATAGATCACATAGTCTATTGAGTACAGCAACCTTCCGGAGATCACCTAGCCCTATATCTGATCCAAGCATACCCACATTTTCATAGTCAAGCTCACTCTTTTCACCAGTCTCATCAAGTATAACGTTCCCACACTGCATATTACAGTATGGACAACCACGTCTCTCAACCTTCATCTTCTCCATAGTAGTACCACTAATCTCCATATACTTGTCAAAAACACCCTCCCGGAAATTCATAGTGGGTAATACACTGTGTTTCTGTGCCCACTCAACAGTAGCCATAGTACCCTGTCTGATCCAGAAATCATAGTTCTCCTTACTAAGTATATCCTCATAGGCTTTCTTAGCTGTCTCCATAAACTTCTCCTTATCAGCTAGTTCAACATCCCTTGTACCTCTAATGACAATAGCCTTGAGGTTCTTACTGCCCATAACAGCACCCATACCCGGTCTACCACCACTCCTACCCTTCATAGAGACTATAGTGGCGTATCTAACGAGATTCTCCCCTCCAGGTCCAATTACTAATGTACCCACATTTCTACCGTGAGTCTTCAATAGATAATCCTCTGTATTGAAGGTATCCAAGCCCCAGAGGTCACGGGCATCCATAAACTCTACCTTATCATTCTCAATATATAGGTAGACAGGCTTCTCAGCACGTCCTTCAATAACTATGGCGTCAAACCCGGCTTTACGGATGTGTGTGCTAGCCCATGTACCAATGTTTCCGTCTCCATAGCCATTGGTTAAGGGGCTCTTACTAGCAACTACGAGCTTACCAGATGATGGTACTGGTAAACCACTTAATGGGCCTGCAGCTATTACCAGTTTATTATATGGTGATAATGGATCTATTCCTGGCGGTAGTTCATCCCATAGTATCTTTACAGCTAAACCCCTGCCTCCAACAAAATCCCTTAGTATAGCTGGATCGATCTTTTCTACGATGGTCTTCCTACGGCTAAGATCTATTCTTAGAAGTCTACCACTCCATCCATACAAGGTAGAACCACCATAAGATATTATTTATAGAGTGAAAATAGTAAATTTAACGGTAGGTAAACCTAATAGAATCGATCAATCTAGCTAAGCTATACATTATATCCTAGTAGGACAAAGAAAAACATGTATGGTGTAGTAGTTGAGCCTAGATTATGAGAGAAGGATCTTTACTAACATAAGATATGCACTAGGATTCATAGATGAACCAGTACCTAGAGAAACTGTATTGAGGATACTAGATACAGCTAGATGGGCTCCAAGCATAGGCTTTATACAGCCGTGGGAGATAATAGTTATTGATGACAAGTTTATGATTAAGAAGATCGCCGGAGTGTTACCTATTGGTAGACGTATACATAATGCACCAGTATATGTAGTCATAGTGACGGATCCAAGGATAGCACCTAATACGCATCTTGTTGATGGAGGTTCCCTAGCAACATACATAATGGTTCAAGCATCACTCCATGGACTAGCAGTATATCCTGTATATCTAAATAACGATCCTATAGTAAGATCAATACTTGGTATACCAGCACACCTATACCTACATACACTTATAGCTATTGGTAAACCAGCTAGTAGAGTACCTATTAGACAACCGAAAACATTGAATACAATACTATACCATAATAGGTATGGTATAAGGTTTTTCTAAGAAGGTGTATATGGGTATGAGAATACTGATCTCAAATACATGGATATACTATGAAGGTGAAGCCCGAGAAGGATATATCTATATTGATGGCGAATACGTAGCTGATATAGGCTTTGGTAAAGAGTACCCGGTTGAGTACGAGTTTTCAGAACTACACTATAGATTCAATGGTAAAGCCATAGTTTTCCGTGGATACAGCTATGCATATACACCATCAAGATATCCATTCCGTGGATCTAGGGTTGCTATGGACTATAGCATATTTACGGTTGATGAGATAAGATCTTTTATTGAAGCATCTTTATATGAACAGTTAATGAATGGTTTAACACTACCAATAATATTTGGTGAAAAATATCTGGATATACTCTATGATGTTATTAAACTGCATAGGCTAAAGGCTATAATAGTACTTGATGAAGGTTCTGATGTTAGGAAGTTTGTAGACTCAAGTAATTTTGTCACATATACTGTATCAAAGAAAATATCCAGAGAATATAATATAGAGTACATTGATAGTAAAAACATATGTAGAATCGATCAAGTGGGTGTGAGTGAATGTAAAATACTCTATATAGATGAGCATTATAAACCACCATATATACTCCAAAAACTACTGGCTAAAGGCAGTAATTACCTAGAGCTATTATTCTCAGGTTATAAACTCCTATCTGGAGACTATGAATTAAAGGAAAAATCACCATCAGATCTTATTATTTATAAACTAGATAAACTAATTCATACACCACTAATAAGAAGAGATCCCTTATCAATAATTGTTAGAAGCTATAAACCAGATATAGTCATATACGATGGTGAGGTTGTTGTAGAGGAAGATAATAACTATGTGTTTACTGAAGCTAGTATATTGAAGAATCTAAGGCTAATTATATAAGTAGCAATGGAATAGTTATAGAATGTAGAAAATAACAATTAATAGATAAAGTATAGTGATCTCTCCTAATCCAATGGTGTAGAGAAGTGGTTACTACAGAGACCGTTAAGAGGATTACTGATTTCATAAAGAATCTTACTGGTATTAAATGGGGTATTGTCATAGATAAGTCTACTAATTCATTAACGTATATGTACAAGGTTATAAGTGATGACCAAGCACAGAGAATGAGTAGTATATTCCTCGAGATGTCAAATGTTATTGAGAAATTAAGGGGTGTCCTAAGTTCTATTAAAGAGAGTTCTGAAGTTCCACAATCAATGTGTATACGCCTAGGTGATAATATTATTGAGATTGAGGAGTATCTTGACTACATATATGTTCTCTATGGAGATAATAGACTATATAATTCGGTATCACTAGTATTTGATAGACTTAGGAGAAGGGATCTTGTAAAATGTGGTGTATGCAACAAAGATCTAACATTAGCTACGTATATATGTCCAAGGTGTGGTAGGTCAATACCATTTATAGTATCTAGGTGTCCTTATTGCGGATATAATGTTAGGATCAAACGTTGTCCATACTGTAAGGCCCAGATTAACTCAATTAATGGTAAAAGAGTTTATAGAAGCTTAGCTGTATTAGCCACTAGCGTTACTATGGGCTTTATAATTATAGGTGCATCGATATATGTTGCACTAATGGTTAAACCACCAATATATGAGATTGGTGTTATAGGTTCTCTCATAGGTGTTTTAGTGATGTATATTGGTAAGAGAGTTTTTTCCAGAATATACTAGGTGTAGGTTTTAATAGATTATCTGTGGGAAAATAATACCACTGGATAAAAATACATATTTACTATTCTACACCAACTAGTCTGTGTAGAAAAGCTATTGAATTGGTGGATAATATATTGGATGAAGTAATTAATAGGATTAGGAGTATAAAGAAGATACTCTTGCCCGGGCCCATAGAAATACCGGATGAACTACTAAAATATGCTTCACTTAAACCAATTAATCATAGGAGTAGTGACTTCATAGAGTTATTGTCCAAGGTAATGGGTTATTTGAGAACAGTACTTGGCATAGATAATGAGGATCACCTGATCATGATACCTGGTTCATCTACAATAGGTTTAGAAGCAGTATTTTCAAACATAGTTAGCCGTGATACTAGGGTACTTGTTCTAGAATATGGTTTCTTTGGCTATAGGATCAGGGAGATAGTCTCACGGTATACAGATAAGGTTGATACTATAACCTATAAGTATCCGGAAATACCATGTAGAGACGATATACTTGGCGTACTTGAGGATCATGATTACGATGTGGTATCCATAGTCCATAATGAGACAAGTATTGGTTATGTAATTAGGTTTCTACAAGATATAGTCAGGATAGTCCATGGTAAGGATGCATACCTAGTTGTTGATGGTGTATCAAGTATTGGTGTAGAACCATTTATGCTTAGTAGATGGGGTGTTGATGCAGTAGTAACTGGTTCACAGAAGGCTCTTAGCGGTCTACCCGGGCTAAGTATCGTAGGATTTACGAGGAGGTTCTATGATAGGGTTATGGAGCTTCGTAGACAGGGGCATAAGGTACCTTTCTACATAGACATACCAATGTATGTAGAGGAGTATGGTAGGTATGGATGGATACCTACAACACCACCAATAAACTCTCTCTACGTCCTCTATGCAGGGCTTAGAAAGATCATGGATATTGGTTTAGATAACTATCTAGAGCTACATCGTAGGAGAGCAGTGGAAGTCTATAAATACGCTATGGACCATGGGCTTGAACCCGTGATCAAAGATCCGTACTATAGATCACATGCTGTAGCAGTATTTCACATGGAGAACTCAATAAGGATCGTGGAGAGAATTAGGAGAGAACATGGAGTACTACTAGCATTTGGTGTAGGAGAGTACCGTGACAAGATGATCAGGATAGGTATGATGGGCTTCATAGACACTAGAGACATAATTGAAGCAATAGATCTAGTACTAGAATATTCTAGGCAGACAAGCTAACCCAAAGAAAGGAAACACTACCGAGAAACACCATCCCCACCAACACGTATCCTATAGAAACGCCTATTCCACCTCTCAACATAGCCAAGCCTCTCAAGAGCAGATAAGACCTTACCAGCAGAACAACGAGATATACATAGATCCTCAGAAAGCATCTCAACAGTAACAAACCCACGATAGACACGGCCAAGCCTACGGCCAAGCCTATGAAGATCAATCCTAACAGAAACACGATCCCCAGCCAACGCCTCAACACCCAATAGTAACGGGAGAGACTAATATATAACAGAGACACCCAACTGAAACTAATACAAGGTGGGCCGGTAGCTCAGCCTGGAAGAGCGCCGCCCTCGCACGGCGGAGGCCCCGGGTTCAAATCCCGGCCGGTCCACCACCCTTTATAAACCATTCTAAACACCCTATAGTACATGGGGGTTGGGGGATGGAGGCGATGGGCGGTCTGAGTATGTGATGATCCATTGTAGCATCAACCCCAGCCCCCAATCGATCGATGAGGATCAGCGGATAATCTGAGGGGGTGATGAGCGATCGATCCTGAGATCACATAAATAAACTTTATAACCCATACATTACGTGAATCTACTAGTAGTATGGGCCCGTAGCTCAGCCTGGTGGAGCGCCCGGCTGATAACCGGGAGGTCCGGGGTTCAAATCCCCGCGGGCCCATTCTCTATTTAGTCTGATCTTGTCTCTAGGAAATGATTTATAATCTAGTATTTTTGTTATTAAGTAGTTTATTTCCGTGTTGCAACTGGTATTTACAGTATTGGTTGGTATAGCTTTAGTTCAGCTGATAATTGGGAGTTCCATGTGGAACTGTATTTTATGGTTATCTTTCTATGGGTTAGATTTATTAGTTATCTGATACAGTATTGTGTGGATGGTGTATGGTGTTGTTTGAGGAGTTTGTGTCTCCAGTACTACTTGTCCTTGTTGGTCTAGTGTTGGCGTTTATTGGTAAGAAGCTAATGAAGGCTATGGTGATGCTTGGTGGTGGAGCTGCTTTTGCTTATCTAGTCTATAGCTATTCTGGTGAGTTTGGTCTTGAGGGTACTGCTGTATATGTTGCTGTCTTGCTAGCGTTTATTGTTGGTGCTTTTCTTGCATGGTTCCTCGTTAAGCTAGTACTTGCTCTAGCCATAGGCTTTGCCGTCGGCATGGCCTTAACCTCAATACTTGGGTTGACGGGTAATTTACCAGCTCTGGCACTATTGATCATATTCTCTATACTGATAGCCTATATGTTGGCTGAAAAACTATCATCTGTAGCCATGACGTTACTTGGTATAGCATTGTTCTACCTAGGATTATCCTCCATACTTGATAGCTATATAGGAGGCTCTATGGCTACAGCATTATCTGTAATAGTCTCACTCATACTATTCATACTAGCGGCTATGTACCATTTAAGGAAGAAATAATCTACATAGTTTTTAAACACTAACCCCATATTTTTCTGGAATAGATAATGTGTGTACTGGGAGCTATGGTTGAAGAGAGTATATCCTAACTCTAATATTCAGAAATACTATAGTGTACTATTTGGACTACCAAGTTCAATGGTTCTCCTAGCTCTGAATATAATTGTCTACCTGATCTCTTATATCATAATATATGATCAAGTACTCTATACACAGTATGTAGTAGCTACACTACTACACTTCCTAGCCCACCTACTAGCCCTCTACCTCGTAAAAAGCCCACTATTAACTCCCAAGAGAGCTCTTGGATTACTACTAGTTCTCAACATATACTCCCTAGCAACCATATCGATCCTACTACTTGTACTCAATAATAATCTACTGATAATATTATCTACAATAACATGCTCCAATACACTACTCCTGCTAACATATATTGGTATCCATGGGCTTAAGGCTAAGGTCCTCTTACCATACCTAACAATCTATGCCGCTGTGGTAGTGATTGGAGTAATACTTATGAAAAACATAAGGTATCTACTAGCCTCAACAATAATCCCGCTAATAGGGATCTCTATACTCTACTACATAAACAGCCATAGAGCAAACAAGTATGGAGCAATAGAACTTGTAGCACTCTTTCTAAAGAACTGGCTCGATGGAGATAGAGATATTGAGGAGGTTTTCCAGGAGAATAGTGTTAAAGAAAACGTTAATGCACATATAATACACGGTTGTGGAGTAGCAATCATATATCCAGATATACATTTCGGCCCTTTCAGAAATACTGGTAGCAGCATGTTCCCATCAATAACTAGGAAATTCTTTATAAAATCAGGGATCGAGCCTATAGTACTACATGGTATGGGTAGTCATGAGAGAAACTTAGCTTCTACTAGAGAGTCCATAGAATATGTTACTGAGCTCTGTAAGGCCATTAACAATGGCTCTAGAGTATGGATCGCTAAACCATTTAGGGTTAAGCATGGTGATTGGGAAGCACTAGTAATACCGTTTTCCAAGATAATCTTGGCATTCATATCTAGGCCTGGTAAGGGTATCGATGATCTACCCTATAGTTTCCAGGAAATGGCTTTGAAACGTAGTCTAGAAAATAATGTACCGCCATTGATTCTCATAGACTCTCATAACTGGGAGGTTGTCGAAAAGATCGATTATAGTGGTCTTGATAAACTCATAGACATGATCATAGATCGTGTTAGAAGAGCTAATGGAGAATACATGGATGCTGAAATAGGCTATGCAGTAAATGAAGTCAAGGGGGTACCGGGAGTAATTGATAACATTTCATTCCTAACAATTCATGTTGGGGGGGAGAAAGTAGGACTACTATACATACCGGGTAACAATATGGCTCCGGGGGTAAGGGATGAACTATTAAAGATCATTAGGGAGAATGGATATAGCCTATGTGAGGTTATAACAAACGATGAACACCGTGAAACTGGTTTATTCTCAGACTACATATATACACCCGTACAGTACAGTAATGAGCTCTTAGGTCTTGTTAGGAAGCTGGTTAAGGAGGCATCTGATTCAATCAGGAAGTGTGAGCTCAGATATACATCTATAAAGAAGGAGGTTAGTCTAATGGGTGATTTTGTATGGAAGCTTCTCGGTCTCCTTGAGAAAGCATTCTATAAGTCCCTAATACTAGTCATAGTATATATGGTTTTCACACCAATTCTATACCTCACATTACTTAGTCTATAATAGAGGTGATTAGGTAATGGATAAAGAGCTATATGTAGCTACTAAAAATTATCTGGAGAAAGTGTTTAAGAAAGTACTTATTGAGAGAACAAGTGATTATACATCAATAATAGCCCTCATGGATGATGGTGAAGGCATAGTATTATGTATATGGGATAGGAGAACCCATGTATACGCTAAAATATCCAGTTTATCTAAAACAACCTTCTTAGAATGCAGGGATCTCCTACTACAACCCTATGGTCTATTCATATTTGCCCGAGATAAAGTGGAGTTTATGGAGAAGCTAAGGAATAAGCTTAAGGTGATCGGTTATGGCTAGATATAAACTACTACTAATGGATCTAGATGGTATTGTATGGAGAGGTAATGTCTACCTTGATAGGAATATATCGGCTATTAAGAAGCTCTTGGGAAAAGGATACAAGATAGTGTTTATGACAAATAATGCATCTAGATCAAGGATTGAATACCTAGAGAGGATAAGGAGAACCGGGATAGAGACTAGCCTAGACAATATCTATACAAGTGCCTACTTACTAGCACTATATATTATGGAGAAGGGTATTGAACCAGTCTATGTAATTGGTGAGTCTGGCCTATACTACGAACTTGTAGTGAATGGTATACCTGTAGTAAGTGATGCTGAGAGAGTAGGTTATGTAGTTGTAGGTCTTGATAGATACCTAACATACAATAAGCTAGCTAAAGCATTAAGATACCTAGTGGATGGAGCATTATTCTTAGCGGCAAATACTGATCCGGTATACCCAGTAGGCGATCACTTAGAACCTGGTGCTGGAGCAATAGTCTCATTCCTATCAACAGCCCTTGGCCGTGGACCAGACTTTATAGCTGGTAAACCTAATACATGGATAATTGACGTGATCACAAGCAAATATAGTGTCTCAAAGGATGAGATACTAGTCATAGGCGATAGCCTATACACAGACATACCACTCGGTCTTAGGAGTGGTACTGATACACTACTTGTTCTAACGGGTATAACGAGCCAAGATGATCTAGAGAGAACAAGCTATAAACCCACATATGTAGTAAAGGATCTTTTAGAGGCTCTAGACAAGATATTATAGCCTATCAACTTTAAAGACTAGATCTTTTAGATAATTATCGCTAAACTCTATGTAGGTATTAAATGGGGTCTTATTTGAGCCTCCAATACCATAGAAATGGTATTGTCCATACCTATAAAGCCTGCCATGGACATTATATGTTTTCTTACCTGCACTATCTATACCTAGAACCCTATGGGGATTATAGTTACTGGGCACAAATAATATGGTATTAAAATATTCTAGAGCATTATTGATAAAATCCAGTACATCATCCATCCTACCAAAACGGGTTATATCACCAGCTATTATAAGCAACTCAATACTACTAACTACCTTACCCAATCTCTTAACATAACTATATCTGCCATGGACGTCAGATATAGCTATAAACTCTAGATAATCCATAGTAGACATGGGACTCCATAGCTATTCACTAGATTCCATGATAATAGATCAGAGAATATAAATAAAATGGGGCTAGTAGTGATATAGTTAATGAATATGCTGTAGTGCAGGGGTTCTAGTAATGCCGTCAAACTATACCCGGAGACTTACGAGTATTAGGGTTAAGATCGAGATTAAGGAGGGACGGGTAAGTGTTAGTGGTAGAGAGTACTTTGCAGATCACGTGTACATAGTGGGGTTTGATAATGGATCAGTCGTTATAGATAATGAAGGGTTTAATATAGAGATGAACTATAGATCAATGCCTAGAGTATATACAGAGGGATCATTGGTAAAGATCGGGGATATACTTAGTACAGTAATTATTGATAATCCTGTTATTAGAAAGATCGAGGAGAAAGGGGATGAGGTAATAGTATTTATGGACAACGTTGATCTAAAGATTAGGCAGGACAATGGATCTATAAAAGTAGTTGTTGAAGGTGTTAAAGAATATAGTGTTTCAAACGTTGATGTTGATATAGCATGTATGAGTGGCTCAATAGCTAATGTACTAACAAGACCATTCCTATCAATATGGATCTACTGTGACGGATCACATAAGCTATTGATTAGGAAGGGAAAGGATTCTATTAAAATAAGTATTAGGCGTAAATAGATCTAGATTTCCCTTATAGGATCACTTATACCGGGAACTGGGATAATTCTAGGCAATGATCTCTTATGCCTACTCCTCCTATGCATCTCAATTACCCTTAAAACCTTATCCCTAGGTAAACCAGTCTCCCTAACAGTCTCTTCAATACTCAATCCTAGATCGAATAATGCATACAATATCAAATCGATCTCTTCATACCTCATACCAAGTTCATCTTCAGCCATATGCCCCTTCCAAAGCCTTGGACTACTAGGCTTAAAAGCTATGTGATCCGGTATACCTAAATGCTTAGCCAGATAACGGACTTGGGTCTTGTACAGTGATCCTAGAGGCAGTAGATCAGCACCACCATCACCATACTTAGTGAAATAACCTATCAGTAATTCACTACGATCACTTGTACCAAGTACTAGGTAGTTCCTAAGATTAGCATAGTAATACAGTATGTTCATACGTATCCTGGCCCGGAGATTACCGGTAGCGATATTGTGTTCACCATTGAAGAATCGTAGGCTCCTTCTATAGCTATCAAGGATCTCGTTAATATATATGGTTTCATAGCTAATACCATATGTCTTTAAGAGATATAGAGCATCAGAAATATCCTCCTCAGGAGTAGTTTCACGATCAGGCATTAGAAGTACGTAAAGATGATCCCTGCCAACAGCCTTAGAAGCTAATGCTAGAACAGTTGATGAATCAACACCACCACTTAATCCCATAACATACCCATCAACACAGGCTTCGTCAAGATAATCTCTTAGAAAACCTATTATAGAAGATGATATTAGGCCATAATCTAGATCAATAAGATCGAGTAACTTAATAGGCATACCAATCACCTGCTAGAAATGCTCAGCGAAGAGCGTGTTCATCATCCCCTCCACTACGAGTCTGCCCCGGTTCTCTCTTCATCTGCTATAATAGGTATGTTTATTGGCTTCTTTATACATATTGTTAGACCGCAAGGGTGTGCCGTAATGAGTGAAATGGAGGTTAGACCCGGTCTCCTAGGTCTCATACGATCAATCATTATAGAGAGGACATTTATGGAGCCTAGTACTCGTGGTATAGAGCTCTATGCTGTACCATCTATAGAGCTTAGCCCTATTAAGATAGTTGATGACGGGAAGATCTATGGGTTACGTGTTGTATGTTTTCGTGATGCTTTGAAGGATGTATTCAACTACCTATTATCAAGTAGTGAGCCCTATCTTATGGAGTCTTATGTTTTCTCAACAGAAGAACCAGCGATAGCTATATTTCTCTTAAACACTACAAGTGATGAGGGTCTATGGAAGATCGTTAAAAAGCTATCGGATATAAATGGTGTTGAATTTATTGAGATACATGGTCCAGCGAAGTCTATGGAGAATGTCTTTACAAATCACTGGTTATTCCCACCAAGTCTTATGGGTGATAAGCTGGTCATTATCCCCAGATCGATTATTAGGGATATTATTGAGGAAATGGATTATGATTCAATAAAGAATAAGATAAGGGAGTTCATAAGCTTCATAAAGATCTTTATAGGAGATAGAAAAACAGATCTAGATGTAGTCATAGAGTTCATACACGTACTTGGACTAGGTGATATATCCAGTGTCAAGATCAGTAAGAATAGTCTAAAACTAGAGATTAAGGAGCCAAAGGCTTGTAAAAACCTATGCCTACTATACCTTGAGCTAATAAATGGTCTATTAAACCTAAACCTAAGCCTGAAGGAATATAGTGATGTATCATGTGTTTTTGATATGAAAAAATAATGTCTTACCCACCCTCCTTAAGAGCTATAAACTCCCTAATAACACGGTCACCGGTACTGGTACCTATTCTGGAAGCACCAGCCATGACCATGGCTAATGCATCAACAGCATGCCTAATACCACCAGCAGCCTTAACCTTAACTCTACCCCTAGAAACCCTGTGGAGCAACCGGACATCATGTACTGTAGCACCACCAGCTAGGAAGCCAGTACTTGTCTTAACATAGTCAGCACCTGATTCAACAACTAGTTCTGTAGCCCTAGCCTTCTCCTCATCACTCAATAGACCAGCCTCAATAATTACCTTGATAACCTCAGCACCACTCTTCCGAGATTCCGAAACAACTCTCCTCATATCCTCCAAAACCCTATCGTACTCCCCAGACTTAAACATGTTTATATTCATAACCATATCGATCTCACGAGCCCCCTCCATAATTGCTAGCCGAGCCTCTAGCACCTTTACATCAGTTAAATAACTCCCTAGTGGAAAACCTACGACAGTTGCTAATTTCACAGTATTTCCAGCGATCTCCCTAGCCTTTGGTATAAGTGATGATGGTATCATAAGGCATGCAAAACCATACTCCCTAACATCATCTATGTATTTCTCAAGATCCCTATATGTAGCACTAGGTTTAAGCATTGTATGATCAATCATTGATGCAAACTCCTTAACAGACAATCTCTCTATAAGCTCATCTATAGTAGTCATAGGCTATTCACCCTACGATAACGAATATGTCTACTAAACATATTATAGTTCATCCAACATCAGTATTGATATACCTAATTAAATTAGTGAAAAATAGATATATAGTCGTGGTAGTAGGCTATGGTAGAAATACTCGATCTTAAGGAGAGGCTTAGAAGAGAAATCAGTAAACTATTAACTGGTGAGGAGAGGGTAAAAGCTAGAAAAGATCATCATGCAAGGAGAAAGCCTAGACCATGCGGTATAACCATACATACCGGGATAGGATGTAGTCTAAGATGCCTATACTGTTACATAGAGGATATGGGGTTTAAATGGAATATAGAACCCTATCCACTAAACGGGCTTCAACTAGTATATGCACTACTAGAAAACCCGTACTTCCTACCAGGAGAACAGGGAACTCTAGTAGCCATAGGTTCTGTGACAGAACCATTCCACCCAATTACCAGGGAAAAAACATTTGAGTACATAGAGGCCATAACCAAACACCTTGGAAACCCCATACAGTTCTCAACAAAAATGAGCCTATCACAAGAGGATGCATATAGGCTGAGGGAAATAGACCATAGGATAAGCCCCCTAGTAACGATCCTAACGCTAGAGTATTCACATAAACTAGAACCATATGCACCATCACCTGAAGAAAGGTTTGAAACAATAAAGGTTCTCTCAAAAGCAGGTCTTAAACCAATACTATTCTACCGCCCACTAATACCTGGGATAGCCGATCAAGAGTATAGGGAGATCCTTAGGAAAGCACGTAGAGCTGGAGCAGTAGGGGTTGTTGTAGGTTCACTAAGGGTCTCTAGGCTAATCCTATCCCGTCTAAGGAGTGTAGGCTTACCAGTTGAGGAGATCATCGGGAGGCTACCACGGATACCCAGGGGGGATGAGCAGATAACTGTTAGGGCATCTGATCTTAAGAATATGGTTTTAGAATATGCTAGGAGGATAGGATTAACTCCATTTCCAGAGGCATGTATGGCTAATATATATACTCATGGCTATGTATGCTGGAAAATGGTTACTAGAGGTATATTGGTGGATAGGGAGCCACCAGCTATTGAGAAGGGATATATATATAGTGTTGCAAGAGATCTTGGCTTAAGAATAACTGGTATAGGTATTAGGAAGGGTTTAATGGAGATTAAAGTACAAGGTGGTAATAGGTATAAGAGGTATCTACTAGGAGAGATTATAAAGTATCGGTTTAGGATATGTACTAGGGTATACTAGGTAGGTATCATAAGCTATTCATAAATACATCCCTAATAACATCCTCTGATACACTGAATGGAGTACCATCCATTAAATACCTTAAACCATTAAAGAGCATCTTAATAATCCCATCAAGATCACTTCTATCAAAACCATAGTCACCCAGCCTCTCACTAAAACCATGCATCTCCTGAAACCTCATAACAGCCTCCATAGCCCTACCACTATATTCAGACAAGGGCTTAATCACTGGATCAATTGGTTTTAAAGCCTTAGCTGAGGATCCTGGAGAAGCCTTATGTATATACCTTATGAGGTAGGGACCTATGATCGCTAATCCACAGCCATGTGGTAACCGGGGATTTAAACCACTAAGTACATGCTCTAATGCATGAATAACATGTGTTGGGGATATATCAATAGCTATTCCAGCAGCCATGGATGCATAGAGAAGCCAATACCTTGCCTCAAGATCTCCTGGTTTCTCTAAAGCTTTACCAAGCCACCCACTAATATACTCTATAGCCTGTACACCCATATGGCTACTAAATGGATTTGAATAAGTAGACGTTATTGCCTCATAGGAGTGGTAGAATGCATCAAGACAAGTATATAGTGTTTGATCCCTAGGTAGCGTCATCGTATACCTTGGGTCATCAATACTGACATCAGGATACCTTATAGCAATACCACGTTTCTCCCTATTATCATCAACCGTTAATACAGCATATCGATCGATCTCAGAGCCCGTGCCATGTGTAAGGTTCACAGTATATAGTGGTAGCATCCTATTGGGCTTAAGCCTCCAATAAAGATAATCAACTGCACAACCACCAGATAAGGCTATAACCGTAGCAACCTTAGCAGTATCAATAACACTACCACCACCAACAGCTATAACAACATCATGTTCCCTATCAACAAGCTGTCTTGCAAGTTCATCAGCCTGACTAGCCCACGGATTAGGGGTTATGAAGTCATAGACACTGTATGATACACCTTGACCATCCAATAGCCTCAACAGATCATTTAGGGCACCACTTACCTTAGCCGATCTCTTGCCTGTGACAATAGCTACATTCTTATGCTTACTAATATGTCTAGCCAGACGATCTATGGTGTTTACCCCAAAGTATAGTTTTGTATAGCCATATCTTAATGAGAAGCTCTTCATAATAAAGCACCAGTATAATAGTTAGGAGGGAGAACTTAAAAATGATGATAGGATGTGAAGAACTACTCTAACTTAGCACCACATTTTGGACAATACCGTGCCTTAGCAGGTATTCTAACACCACACGATGGACAGATCTTGTACCTCTGTAGAGGCTCCCCCATACCACCTGTTCCTGTCACTCCATCAGTACCCATAGGCTGCGGTCTACCACATTTCGGGCAGAACTTTGCTTTAGCAGGTATTGATGCACCACAGTATGGGCAGACCTTATAGGCTCCCATAGATGGTTTTGTAGATGGTTTAGGGGCTACTGTAGGCATAGTAGTAGCTACTTGACTAGCCATAGCCTCTCTAGGAGATACTTTCTCCACGGGATAAACTGGTCCTGCTGGTGCTTTAGGCTTCCTCACTATCTTCAAAACAATAAATAAAGCTACTCCAACAGCTACAATACCCCCAATAGCTACCAAGGCCATCGTAGGCATATACCATCCTCCACCAGAACCTACTGTCTCTCCAGCAACTGATCCTGGTGTATACTGTTGTCCAGCCCCAGATCCCCCACTTGCTGTTCCACCACCCGTTGCTCCACCACCCGGTGCTATTCCGTTAGGTTTTGTTGTTGTAGAGGGTGTTGGTGCTGGTGAGTGTGTTGTCTCGGTATGATTTGTTTGTGGAGCTGTTGTCTCCATTGTATACTTGTTTACTGTAAACTCGATCACTACTGATGTATCACCTTGGACATTGATAGTTATTGACTGTGTAGTGTATTCATCGCCCATGACAACCCATTTCCTAAACTCATAGTATCCAAGATCATCTGTTGTATTACCAGTTGTAGAGGATATTGATAGGCTATACTGACCAGGAGCAATAACTAGTTGCACTGGCAGTTCATCTACACGATACGTACTAATTGTCCCACTGCTACTGGATATTGTAAGCGTTGTATCCGGAATACCTGTTCCATAGTCTCCTACAGTATCATAGGATATTGATAACCTGACGTGTTCTGTAGGTGGTGTCTCTGGATAACTATTTACCTCAAAGACAGCTATTACACTAGTATTCTCCTGAACATCTATGGTGACTGTGGAATCGGCATAGCTAATTCCATTTACACTCCAGTAGAGGAACGTATAGTACCCATTACCATCAATAGTCTCTCCAGAAGGTTCTTCAACAACTAGTGTATATATACCGGGGTCTAGTTCTATGGATACAGGTAATTGTGATACACGGTATGTAGTCACTATGGTTTCATCTTCATCTTTTACAACAATACTTGTATCTGGTACTCCAGATGTATAGTTTCCAGTTCTATCTAGATCTATTGATAATGAGACTTTCTGTCCTCCAACTAATGGGTAGTTGTCTATTGGATCGGGTGCTAATGTGTAGGATATTAGCATTGACACAATTATTACTGCATCATCCTCATAGATTATTGTGAATGGGAGTTTAAAGTCTATACTAACCCATATGGTCTCATTATACCATCCATAAAGATAGTCTGTATCTGGATCTCTTATCTCACAATATGTTGAGACAACATATGATGGTATTACATGGTTATCATAGATTATATCGTCCTGCCTTAGAGCAACTATATCATAAACCTCCTTATCAGTATAATAGTACTCTCCATCCAGATATCTATCAACATATGCCGTTAGAGATAGTGATTCACTAATACTTGATGGGAAGACTATAAAGTATGGTAGTTCACCACTCTGATATACGTTTTCCAGTATATATCCACCTGGATAGTATATGGTTATGTTATGTACTCTCCAGCCCTGATCCATTATTATATCTCTCTCATAAATGGTCTCATCAGTATATGGGCTGTATACTCTATCATGTAATACATAGTATTGACCATTAGAACTCTCTACAGATATATCACTATATAATGATGTAGTCTCTCCCGTAGTCTTATTATATACTGTTATATTATAAAGCCATTCCTCACCTACATTGAGAGGTGGTGGGGTCTCTATAGAATATATAGTGGTAGGGTATACTATAGCTATAGATAATATTATGGTTAAAACCAGTAAATGTACGTACCTAGGAGACATAGTCTATCAGTCCTCCTGCTCAACACCACAGTATGGACAGATCCTTGCATCACCAGGTATTCTCCTACCACAGTTCCAACAGTACTTAAACGATGTAGGGGTCGTGGGTTCCTGCTGTGGCTGTTGTTGTATAGGCTGTGGTTGTACTGGTGTAGGTGCTGGTGTAGGCTGTACTGGATGCTGATATGGAGCACTAACTCTAGTTTCTCTGGTTCTCCTCTTCCTAAGGAATATGAATGTGATAGCACCACCACCAGCTATAGCAACACCTATGATAGCAAGTATTATTAATAGGTTGAATCCAGATTCTAGAGGTACATCCTCACCACGTAGTATAGCAGCTTGAGCATTAGCTATATAGTCATCGACATAGGGGAACCCAGGGTTAAGGTTCTTAACAAGCTGGAACTTCTCTATAGCAGCACTATAGTGTTTATTATAGTATAGCCTTAGCCCCTCCTCATAGATACTCATGATAGGGTCTTGTGTATTATCCACATTATTACGGGACATGAGCTCCCTAACATACTTAGATGGTATGAAGAAATTGAATCCAGGTACCTCCCTACCACTACCAGTAGGATCTGTTGAGCCGAACGAGGTTACAGCTATAACTTCTCCATTGGAATCAATCATGGGTCCACCACTATTTCCATGATTCACATTGACATCTGACTGTAGTACTGTAATACCCGTTGTTTTCTCACGATAACCACTAACCATGCCCTTAGTTATTGTCGGGATCATTTGTGTAGATGTACTCAGTAGTTCATGGAATGTGACTGCACCTGGGTACCCTAGAACCCATACGGTTTCTCCAAGATTCACATTATCTCTAGTGGAAACCTTTAATGATGGTGCATGGCTTACCTCGATCTTTATTAGAGCTAGATCCTCTTTCTCAAAGGGGGTAGCTTCAACAATACGTGCTGGTTTACACTTCTTAATATTACCAAGTCCCGTCACGGTTTTACCCATACATACATAGACATCAACGCCATAATCCTGGATCTTAAGCTTATTGGATACATAGGCATCAACAGCTGCATAGAACATCTGTGTCAACTGATCATTGCTTGGATACCCACCATACTTCTCTGCATAGGCCTCAGCATATCTATTAACTAGGTCGAGGAGTAGCGGTAGCTTCTCCTGTAGATCAGATTCAAACTTGTTAACTACATGCCCATTTGTTATAATATAGCCATCTGGTGATACGAAAAACCCTGATCCAAACATTCCTGTCTCAACATAGACTGCAGAGCCCAATCCAACATCCTCAAAGAGGTAGGAGTACTCATCCCATACCACGTATCCATAGGGTATGGTTACAACGAGTACGACAGCTGGACGTACTTTCTCAAGCATTATTGTCTGTTTGATATCATCCTGAGCAACTACTGGTGATATGGTGAGTAGTAGTGTTGGAGCTATTATGAATAGTATTAGGGAGAGAGTATAGAAACCCCTAATTACATACATTACCATGTATCACCACTTCATTTCTGTAGGATGCTCTTTAGAATATAGTTATATAAGAACTGGGTTTGAGGGATCTGGTCAAAACCGACTCTACTTAAACCCCATCCAGTAATGATTCTATAACGGTTAAACCCCTACTGCTAGCATGGTTCTTTAATGCATTAACAAGCTCCTCTATAGTGCCGAAACTAATACACTTCCTGATAAAGTCTATGTTCTCCCTAAGACTAGCTACTGCATTCTCGTAATCTCCTGTCTCAAGTAAAGCATAGATCTTTATTGCAATAGCATTAGCTTTTTCACACGTTAGTGCATCTCCAAACAACTCTATAGCCTTATCACAATACTTAATAGCCCCACCAAGATCCCTAAGTCTATACATACAATAAGCCTTCAACATATATGCTCCAGCCAATCTACCATAGATTCCAAATCTCTCAAAAACCTCTATAGCCTTATCAATGTACTTAACAGCCTCAGCATATCTCCCTAGATTAGTTAGCGTATCAGCTATTATTGCTTCAGTAAGAGCCCTCTTTACGATACTGTTAGTCTTAGATAGATAGCCATGTAGATCCATGAGTATATTGAGTGCTCTCTCATTCTCACCAAGTGCTTCATATAGATTAGCAACACCTATTAGCGTAAATATATAGTACTTGGGATCATCTATACTCCTTGAGATCTCTAATCTCTTAAGATAAGCATCAAGAGCCTTTCTATAATCCTGTCTATAATAATAATAGAGACCAAGTGATCCTAGGTAATGATATAATAATATGTCCTTCATAGACTTAGTAGCTATAGAATCTATGACCATAGGTAGATCATGTAGATATTCCCAACACTTATTGAGCAATCCCTTATTAGCATATGCTTCAGCAAGATCAGTCATTATCTGTACATACAAGTATTTATCATGATCAGTTCCCCTAGGATCAATGTATCTAAGGCATTCATTCAACCTACTAATTGCTTCATCAAATTCTCCCTTAACCATCTTAATATGCCCTATTTCATACTTTAACAACATAGCTAGTCTTAGATCATCTATACCTGTATCCTCTATATCTTTGAGTATCGATATGTACTTGTTAAGGAAGAACATATGATAATCAAGATCACCATAGATCCTTTTCCTGAGAATGTCTCTAATACCATCTAGATCCATTGATCTATAGAAGTATAGCAAAGCCTTGTAGAAACTAAATGGTTCATCTCTGAAAAGATGATGGCGGGCTAGAGCACTATAGATAGCTTTCTTCTTCTCAATAGGGATCTTTTTCTCCATAATCCTGAATATATCATGTATTATATATTGTGTTTCACCGATTGCCTCTACAAAACCACGTGTAATGAAGGAATATAGTATATACTCAACATTACCTATACCTGTTACGTCCCTAATCATAGTGATATCAATAGGTTCGTCAACAAGTACAAGTAGATCAAATACGTGTTTCTCAGCACTATTTAGTGAGGAGTATATCTCATTAATAACGTATGAGATAATGTCTCGTTTACGGAAAATCTCTAGATTAAAGCCTCTATATAGACTCTTCATTTCACAGTATAGGGAGATTAGTGCAGGAATACCTTGTGTGACAACATATAGTTCAACAAGCTCCTTATCTCCTACACTGAATTTCTTACTCTTAAAGTACTCTACTACCTCCCTAAACTCCATACCACTCAACTTGATCTCTAAAACCCTGCCCTTAGCATATGGTAATCCCTTGGGCTTTCTCCTACTAATTATGATGAGCCTTGATCTCTTAACATTATCAGCTAAATAACTTATAGCCTTTAGAAGATCCTGATCAACGATTTTATGGTGATCATCTATTACAATGAGTACTCTAAATTCCTCAAAACCCTTCAACAATATATCAAGTATTATTGATGGAGTAAGTTCACCCATAATAAGATCTGTTGGTTCTGTATACCCAATTGTATTTAATAATAGCATGGCCTTCCACAGGAAATGTCTTAAATCACTAATTGATGAAGCAGTATACCATAGTACTGGTCTATCCTGATCTAGAGTATACCTTGCTATAAGATAGGTTTTACCTATACCAGGGAGACCCCATACTACAACTACTGGTTCAACCGATCTATTTAGTAGCTCCAGATACTTAGTTCTCCCAATAAAGTGTTTTGGTTGTGGTATACTTGTAGAGTATGTAGTTGACATAATCCTTGTTATCCTAAGTCTTTTATCTACAGTTGTGATCTCTAGATAGACATTATTATTTCTAAACTCAAAACTAATACGTTTAACAAGGCTATAGCACAACTTAACATTCTTATCCCCAACACGTTCCCAGTAGCACTCGATAAGACCAAGTTTCCTCAACTGATTAAGTCTACGTGAAATCTCTGTCTCATCCTTACCAAGGATCCTAGCTATTTCCCTGGGATAAAGCCTTGATCTTGATAGTAGTTGTAGAATCTGTATATTCACCTTACTACTAAGTGCACGAGTGATCTTTTCTGCAAGATCACTCGTTCCTGCAGACGTACTCATCAACTCCAAGGACTATGCACTATAGAGTATATGATTAGACACTATTAAAGATTACTACACTGACCACTCCATGGATAGAGATAGGTTTTGACAGAAATCTTCAAACCCATATTATATATAGTCCCCTACCCCACATGGTTTTGGGTGTAATTGGCTATGTATAGTGAATCAGAAGAGATCTCTGAATCACTGGTAAGGTATATAATGGATCAGACGGGCTTGTCTAGGAGGGATATTGTTGCTGTATTGAAAGCCGAGAGAAAATATTATCTAGAGAATCTCCTCAGTATAAATGAAGATATTCAAACATGATCTATAGATGAGGGGGCAAAAACAATATTATTACTCTAGGCATAGAAGCATCTAGTGTACTGGGTGAACTATATGCCGTTATTCAATGTAATGGATAAAACGGTTATTGATCAGCTAAAGAGCCTAACCCTCCTCTAAACGAATACATATACATATTCTCCATGTGTATGGAGGAAGAAATAGTTCAGGACAAGCTATTCAATAAGCTAATAGAGTTAATTAAGGAGTTCACAGAGAAGGTGCCTACAGTAAATGCTATCATGGAGATAAAGAGGATAATGTATAAATTAATGAAAAAGTATAAGTATATGAATAAAAATGAATGTAGGGAACTGCACAATAGATTATCTATTGAGATAAAAACAATAACTACTATAATATAAATCAATTAATATAAATTCTATTTAAAACATGTAAACTCATATATCTACTTATCCTCTGGTTAATAAAATATATTTTCAACTAAAGAATGACAACTTAGAACTTCTGAAAACGGATTAAAACCCTGAATAAGCCTTTATTGGTAACTCATGGTTAGATGTAGATCTAATTCAAATATTAAAGAAGCCGTTGAAATCATCATAAAGGCCAATTCAATCCATATATACTTACATATTAAACCATAGTTTGTCTCTCTTTTGTCTAAATTGTCAAGGCTTATATCTATTTTTAATCAATAGATCTAATTATCATAGAAGTGTAATGTTTTCTTACTGTACATAACCTTCAAGATATAGTAGGTGTGATGCTTTATTTAATCCTAGGTATAAGGTTTGGCCAGGCCCTTCATTCTCAGTTCGGGTCTCATCCATTTCACATTTCATCACCTCTAATGTTTATTGTTAGAGCTTACACTTTATCAACAACCTGTTACTATACTTGATGTTTTCTCCCATTTCTTTAGTGTAATTGATGCCTAGGAAGGTATAGGTTTTATCGGTCGTGGACAAGCCTTGGTAGATATATTTATCCTATTTATGTTGAGTGGGGTCTTAACATATCTTCTAGGGTATACTGTGCGGCTAAAGTAAAGAATTCGAAATAGTTGAGAAAGTAGGGGCATTATTACCCTTTAAAACTATTAGGGAGGAAATGGAGTTGGTACTAGCTGAGCAGGGAGAACTGGAGTTAAGTTCTTAAAAGAAGTAAATGTGTAGACACATAGCCTTATAAGTACTTGCTTTAGTTCATATGACAGCTATTGATGTATCCCCAAGAAGATCTATTTCTCTATAATGGTGATCTATTTAATAAGAGATCGTATAGATTATTATGGGGTTACTATGTGTTTATTTAGGGAATGTATATTGTGTCTATATTGTATCTTCTAGCTATCTTAGATTGTCTTTCATCACTTGTTAGTAGCTTTGCCCCATACTCTAGTGCTTGTGCTATGTATAGTGCATCGTATACGGGTATACCGTTCTCGATCGAGATACTAAATCCCTTGTCTAAGTACTTATCTTCAGGCTCAATAGCTATAACATCTTCTTTAACCAGTATGTACAGTATATTCTTCTTACTCATAGCAATATCGTAATCAAAAGATTTTAGTAATATGTAGTGTTTCCATATAGCGTTTAAAACCTCCTTTAACACGAGATCAATTGATAACACCTTGTCACTATATAAATAGTTCTCAACACTAACCCAGTTCTCCTCCTTAAGTATATATTTTGCTAGGGAAGATGCATCAACCACGATCACGGTCTTCCCTCACACTCCTAACAGCAGAGCCCCTTGGTAATGTAGGATGCTTCTCAAGTATTCCATGGATCTCTCTTAACACCAGCTGACGCTTATAATACCTTATACGCTCCTCTATAAAGCCTGTTATCTCCCTCCTCCAATCCACATAATCCTTCAACCGATCCATTTCCTCCTTAAGTCTACGTGGTATTCGTATACTTAATACAACACTCATCCGTAGACACCAATACTAATACATCCGTATACAAGCTTA
>CAZVHC010000004.1:40569-70153 GCA_964627005.1 uncultured Desulfurococcaceae archaeon | reverse complement strand
AGGGGCATCCACCAGATATTGGTGAGACTGTGGAGCTTTTCAGTATAAGCCATACAACCTATAGGAGGCTTGAGAGAATAGCCCGTAGACTATATGGTAAGCTGAAGACCCGGGTTAAGGCAGTAGCTATGACTAGGTAGGTAGGGCTAATAAGCCCCTCAAACAACTAGTCATAGACTGGGCAATAGGTATTGGATATAGGGTTGCTGAAGAAACACTATATACATAGCTATGAGGAGGTACTCGAGAAGATTAGGAGGAGGATGGAGAAACTAGAAATACCCAGTCCACCGAAGAGTCATAGAGATAGACTTGGATGGCTTAAAACGATTTATCTAAAACGACTTGAGCTTGTATACAATATACTGTGTTCCGAGATAGACCGTGTAGTTGAGGCATTAACTCTGCTCACGAAAACACATAGGTTCTACCAGGAACTATTCACTATATGGGTTGGAAAAGACCCGGTCTATATTAGGAGACTATATATTGGTAAGAAGAGGATCCTCCGTAGACTATACAGTAGATACAGGATCGCCTTAAAAACAATTGATCTAGAGTATGAGCTTAGGATAAGGTATAGGGAGGCAGTTGGGAGACTATTATCGGTACTAAAGAGGCATAGGAGGTTATTGGAGAAGGTTAAGGAGGCAGTTAGAGAACTATCCGATATGCCGAGTATAAGAGATGATGAGTTAAAGGTCATAGTTGCAGGTATGCCCCAGGTAGGTAAGTCAACACTAGTATCAAAGCTATCAACAGCAGAGCCAGAAATAGCACAATACCCATTCACTACAAAGACAATAATCGTGGGACACCTGATCAGGGAGCCATACTATAGGATAGCATTCATAGATACACCCGGACTACTCGATAGACCACTTGACCAGAGAAACGTTATAGAGCTAAAGGCTATACTAGCACTAAAACACCTAGCCGACAAAACGATCTATCTACTGGATGCATCACCCAGTAGCTACTATACATTGGAGGAACAGTACCGTGTACTAGAGGATGTAATGAGGATCTCTGGTAAAGAGATCATTGTATGTATAAACAAGATCGATATAACGCCTAGACAAAGGATCATGGAGGCCCGGGGAACCCTGGTAGAGAAATACGGTATAGCCAATGTACTAGAGATCTCTGCTCTCAAGGGAATAGGTCTTGATAAGCTCTTGGAGAAGATAATCCCTAGAGACCAACACCCCTAACACATATCCTGGCAGGACCCCCCTCAACGCCATCAACTCTAAAGTCCAGTTCTGGTAAAAACCTCCTGGTAACCATGATCGCTGTTAGCGTGTGCAGTGTAAGCCTAGAGACACCAACACATGACACTCCATCCGCTAGACTAATGTATGGTATAACCATATCACCCATATGGCTATCAAGACCCATGCCGGGCTCAAGCTCCTCGAGGAGCTTATGAGCAGCCTCCTCACCAACCTTCTCAGCAGGCTTACCACGAGCACCAAGTGAGTCAGCACCCAAAACACTATTCCTACACAATGCATACAATACAATACCGCTACCCGGGCCTAGATGGGGGTCACGGCCACGCTCATAATACTCAATCTCGATCTCCGGTCTAATACCCAGTTTCTCCACAATAATCTTCTCAGCAGCCCTTGCCTGCCTAATAGCTACGTGGCTAGGTAGTCTTACACAGTGACTACGCCCCCTAACCCCCATGATCTCCCCTCTCCCAATAACATCAATAGGCTCTAGATGGCCCATAAGCCTCCTTACACGCAGTACTACATGACCACCTCCCCTTGGATAATGCCCCCTCCTCCTAACCTCTAGCTCGGCATCAACGCCGAAACGCTTGAGCATTGGTAGGAACACATACCTCATATAGTCTACGGGTGGGCTCCAACTAACATCGGTACCACCAGTAATCTCTACAACACTATCCCTATCAGCAAACAATAGTGCTGGGAGAATAGCTTGTATAACTAGTGTTACACTACCAGCAGTACCTATGTCGAAACGATAGTACCCACCCCTCCGATAACGTGGTTTAAACCATACCTCAAGACTACCAACACTAGCCCCCCGGAGTTCAGCACCAGTTATGGAAGCCAATGCCTTAACACCCGTTAGATGCTGAGGCCTTAGTCCGGGGTTACTACGTTTAACACGTATGTTGTAGATATGGACGGGCTTGAGTAGTACAGCTGATAAAGCGAGGCTATACCTTAGGATCTGTCCTCCACCCTCACCCATACTCCCATCAATCTCTATATACCCGGTCACAGCCTCCATCCACCCCAACGGCCTAGCTAGTACATAGCTTACGTATTCTAGAGACTCCATTAACCCCTACAATGTATTCAGCTACCTTCCTAGGCACACAGTTCATCCATTCATCACTATATGTCATGAGATACCTTATACGGGATCCATTGTATAGCTCGGGCTTATAGAGTGTAAGCTCTATGACATGTAGACCTAGCCAACTATATATACCTGCTACATGCGGATTACCAGTAGCAACAGCTTCAACACGGGGTACTAGCCCGAGTACATAGCTTGTCCATGCAAGGGGCTTGTTTAGATCAGGTACTGGTACTAGCCAGAACCTCCTTGGATCAATTCCTTCATCCAATAGTGTCTCACGGATCATCTCTAGACGCTCACCAGCCGTAAATGGGTTAGTACATGTATAGCCTTCCTGTGCAGAGCCTATAGCAATAACTATTTCATCAAAGCTTTCAAGCAGCATCTTAACAACACGTAGGTGCCCGAGATGGAATGGCTGGAAACGACCCGGGTAGAGGACACGTTTAACCAATTCTACACACCTGCACATAGTCTCCTCTGGTTAAGCCAGTTTTCTCTGCAGCTGATCCCTTGTTAACCCCGATCTCTAGGAATCCCCAGCTATTGATATAACATGCATACTCCCCCTCACCAACATATCCAAAGCTTCTAACGTAGGAACATGTAAACGATCCCCTGCCATACATGATCTTAAGCTGATCCCCTGGTCTCCAGCCACCTATATAGTTAAGCGGTATATTGGTCATTAGGTTACCGAATCCATCAATATAGGTTATCCGTGCATTAAAGCATTCACCACGTTTTTCAGCAAACCATATCCATGACTCAACTATTCCTCCACGGAAGGGCTTGCCAAGACGCTCTGGAGGCACACCAGTACTTAGGTAGGCAGCTACTGGTGAAAACAGGTCTCTCCCATGGAATGTCTCAGAAACTCTCTCTAGACTATATGGTGAATCACTAATGTCATAGACTGCCTCCATACCATCACTTCTCGCTGCAGGATATAGGCAGCCATTATCTGGGCCTATGAAGTAGTAGTTCCGGGTAACGATCAGTAGTGCCTTCCTAGAAGTGCCCACGCCAGGATCAACTACACATACATGGATTGTCTTCCTTGGGAAGTACTTGTAGCTAACCCATAGGATAAGTGCTGCAGTCTCTATATCGTGCCGTGGCACATCATGGGTTAGATCAATGATCTCTGCATCCGGGTTAATCCTCTTAATAACACCCTTCATAACGCCAACGTATGGATCCCTAAGCCCGAAATCGGTTAGAAGAGTTATTATGGGGGTCAATACATCTATACACCCTACTTACGAGCTGTAAGGTTTAGTGAATCAAGTACTGATGGAGTATATATCCTTGAACCAGATGGATAGCCAACTTTAGCATTACGTACTATCCTCTTAGCTAGTGCTGCTAATGTAGCTATAGCGGTTGGCTCGCCATGGTTTAATATGATGTTACGAGGCTTAGGGCTGATGCCCCTTAGGAATCTAAGTAGTTCATCCTGATCACTATGTCCACTGAATCCATCAATACTATAGACCTCCATATTGATCTTTATAACCTCGATCCTATTGTCCGGGGTAATAGTCTGGAGTTCACGAAGTCCATCCTTAATCCTCCTGCCAAGCGTCCCTTCAGCCTGATAGCCCACGAATACAAGTGTATTCCTTGGATCACTAGCCATGAGCTTTAGGTACTCGACGGCAGGCCCTCCTGTAAGCATACCTGATGTAGCTATTATTAGGGATGGCCTATCCTCAACAATATCTGGACGTGCTACACGTCCCTCAATAATATTGAAATATTCTGCTGTAAACGGGTTTTCACCACGATAGATCCTGTCCTTGAGCTCACGATTAAGGTATTCTGGATACTGGGTATGTACAGCCGTGACCTCATTAACGAGACCCTCTATATAGATATTGATTGGTGGTATGAGCTTTCTCTCAATAGCATCGTTTAGTACAAGCATTATCTCTTGCCCACGTCCTACAGCAAATACTGGTATCAATACACTACCTCCTTTCTCAATAGTCCTCTTGATAATACTGATAAGCATTTCCTCAGCCTCTCTCCTATTCTGCTGCTTTGTAGCACCATAGGTTGACTCCATGATCAGTGTTTCTACACGTGGGAACTTATCATTAGCTTTCTCCAATAGCCTTGTATTACTGTACTTGAAGTCCCCAGTATACACGATATTGTGTAGTCCAGCACCCACATGTATATGTACCATTGCAGAGCCAAGTATGTGTCCAGCATTGTAGAATGTTATCTTTACATCAGGAGCTACATCGGTAACCTCATTATATTCTAGAGGGATTATGTGTAGTATCATTGTCAAAAGCTCCTTCTCAGTATATAGTGGTGATTTACCCTCTCTCTGAGTAACTTCTACGTAGTCACGGAGCATTAGGACCATGAGCTCCCTCGTAGGCTTTGTAACGTATACGGGTCCCCTATACCCATACTTAAACAATAGTGGTACAAGTCCACAGTGATCAAGATGTGCATGTGTCACAACTACTGCATCAAGTTCCTCAAGCCTCAATAGATCAAGGTCTATGTATGGAAACATCCTTTCAGGATCGGGTCCACCAACATTAACTCCTAGATCCAGTAGTATCCTGCTTTCACGAGTCTCGAGCAGTATAGCTGATCTCCCTACCTCCATGAATCCTCCAAGAGCTGTTATTCTCACATAGTTTGTCTTAAACAATGGATCACGGTGTATACGGTCACCTATGTATCTAAGGAAGTTTAGTCTGTAATCACTCTCGCTAAGCATATGGCTAATAACGGTGTTTAGGGTCTTTGACTCTAAGGGGCTAACCCGGAGAACAACTGGTCTCCACCCAGTCTCAGCCATAATGAGATGTCTTAGCTTAGCACCCTTACCAATTACTATACCGGGCTTCTCAGCCTTGATCCATACTTCACCAAGTGTTTCATCAAAAGCTATGCTCTTAGGATCAATGCCTGCATCTTTAGGCACGATCTCAAGTATCTTCTCCTTAGCCTGTTCTGGAGGTAGTCTTTCCTTAGGATCTATTCTTACGACAACACGTTTCTTAACCTTTTTAGCAATAGCCTTGATCAGATCTAGTTTATCAGCTATAGCCTTACGATTACGTACATAAATAGCTATCTCCGGGCCCTCAAACTCTATACGTGTAAGCATAACCTCTGGTGGTAGTTCAGCAGCTATTGTCTTAAGCACAAACTCCCTAGATCTATCCATTAGTATACTCTTCAAAACCCACTACACACCTCATTAGACCCTATTACCTCCTAGGCTAAAACCATCCATTACTTACATCCACTAATCTAATAACCATAGTATCATCCAGTATAAGGATGGACAACCATAGCTAATAAGCTACAGTATCTGTTAAAAGCTCTATTATGGAACCCTTTTATAATTTTCTATATAATAGTCTCTATTTGAGATGATATAGCAAAAACCCAGGATATAGGGCACTTACCTAATCTCACTTATAACCTGTTTCGGCTTAAACAATATAGTCTCAAAACTATATGTATCCCTACCAATAACAACTACATCAACACCCTCACCACTCCACGAATCCCTCTCAACAGCAGCCTTTACAGCTGATACAGCTAGTTCCTTAGCCTCGTCAAGACCCATACCCTCCTGGTAGTGATGCTCTAGAACACCAATGGCTACTGGTGAACCCGATCCCGTGGCCATGTATTTCTCCTCACTAACTGTACCAAATAAGTCGATATAGTATAGCCTAGGCTCTGTATCATAGCCTGCCAGCAATAGCTGTACAATGAATGGTGATAGCTTAGAATAGGATGACAATATACTGGCTAGGTAGGAAGCCACAGCCTTAACGCTTGGCCTAATCCCTGTCTCAAGTGTATAGTAATCCACTACAGCCCTAGCTAGACTAACTAGGTATTGTGCATCGGCTACGAGACCGGAGATCGTCATTGACATTTTATCAGATATCCTATGTATCTTAGTAACCCTCTTATGAGCTACATAAGTACCTGCAGTAGCTCTCTTATCAGCTGCTAGTATAACGTAGTCTTTAAGCCTAATCCCTACAGTTGTTGTCTTTGACTCCCTAACAATACCTCCACGATCCATGTTAAACACCTTTTGAAACTCTATCTAGTAAGGGAAATGTTTATGCTCATTTTTAAGTGTATGGCCAGCTATTTAATAGATAAATAGTATAGAGGGCTTAACTATATAGTATAGTATCTCTAGTCAAACAATTGGTGTATATAGGCCTTGAACACCCAGGATCACATAATAGATCTTCCAAAGAAGGTTATTGTTGGGGAGGGTATACTCGATAAGATACCATTATATTTAGAGGAACTTGGTTTTAAGAAGAAAGCCCTAGGGATCATAACGGGTCCTACAGTATATAGGCTTGTTAGCTCAAAGATAATTGATACACTAATCGATGCTGGTTATGAGGTACAGTATTGGATTGTTGATAGAGCAACAAAGGATCTAGCAGATCAGGTTAAGACTGAAGCTAGGGGGGTAAAGCCCCGGCTTATAATAGGTATTGGCGGGGGTAAGTCAATTGATATAGCAAAGTATGTTGCATCAAAGATTGGAAGACCATTCATAAGTATACCAACAGCTGCAAGCCACGACGGTATAACAAGTCCTTTCGCTAGCCTCAAGGGATTCACTAAACCAACTAGTGTAAAAGCTGTTACTCCAACAGCCATTATAGCCGATATAGATGTTATAGCCCGTGCTCCCCGGCGACTACTTAACTCCGGCGTAGGCGATCTTATTGGTAAGCTCGTAGCTGTAAAGGATTGGAGACTTGCACATAGGCTTAAGGGTGAGTATTATGGAGATTATGCTGCACAACTATCACTATTATCGGCTAAGCATGTTATAAGGTATCATGAGGTTATTGCTAGTGGTAACCCAGAGGGTGTAAGGATCGTTGTTGAGGGATTAGTCAGTAGTGGTGTAGCCATGTGTATAGCTGGATCGAGTAGGCCCGCAAGTGGTTCAGAACACTTGTTTAGCCACGCACTAGATATATTGGCTCCAAAGCCTGCACTCCATGGTGAACAGGTTGGCGTAGGCACTATAATGATGCTATACCTCTACGGTGATCCTAGGTGGAAGAGGGTTAGGAGAGTGCTGCAGAAAATAGGTGCACCTACAACAGCTAAAGAACTAGGTATACCTGATGAGATCATTATAAAGGCTCTGACAATAGCACATACGATAAGGCGGAGATACACTATACTAGGTGAAAAAGGGCTTACATGGGAGGCTGCTGAGAGACTAGCTAGAGCAACTGGTGTTATTGACTAACATCTTCCTCAGCTCTAGTAGATTGTTCTTCGGCCTGCTTCTCTCCCTCCTCAACCTTTCCAGTCTCTTCCTTAGCCTCTTCCTTCTCCTCTTTCCTCTCAAATATTTCCTGGAAAACAACTTTTTTCACATAATCCCTTAGGTATTCATAGATATTGCTTACAAGTGCTATCTTAGCATACTGTATATCCTTCCTAGTCATGATCCGTGTGGGTATCCTTATATATAATGCCTTCTCCTCAGCCCTATATTCTAGGTCGACATTCTCCATTTTGAGGCCAAGGTGTCTAGCCGTTAAAGCCTTAGCTTTCTCAACAGGATCCTCTAGTTTACGTACAACCCTAACCTTATAGACTAGTGTCTTACCAGCAAGTGGATGGTTAAAATCAATGACTACACGTCCACCACCAATACTTTTAACAATACCAGTCTCTCCACCATACTCGATCACATCCCCAATCCTTACATCAATACCACGTCTCCTAAACTCACGAATACTGAAAACCTTGATCTTACCTGGATCCCGTGTTCCATAGGCTTTCTCGGGAGGTATCTCAATCTCCTTCTCAACACCAGGATCAATCTCCTTCAAAGCCTCATCCAATCCCTTTATAACCCATCCACGCCCAACAATAACTAGTTGGGGACCATAGATCCTATTGGAATCATATATTCCCTCCTTTCTAGCAATCTCTTCACTAGTTGTATCCACAATATTGCCTGTCTCCTTAACACGTACGGTATATTCTATGAGTATGAAGTCGCCATCCCTCAGAGGCATCTCTACATAATCCCCCATACCAGTTATTCTTTACCTTATGCAATAAGGTGTATATGGTCTAAAATACTTTATGAACCACTACCTAGAGTGATCTAGCCATCTTCCAAATCCTATCTCCAACACGATGTATATTTTCTAAAGCCCTACCACGTCTAATAAGCCCTTCAGCCAACAACTTCGAGTCAACCAGTGCCTTTGCAACTACAAATGGCTTCCTATATTTCTCCTCAACAACGACAACTGGATCACCCTCTCTAAACTCTCCATAAACCTCCCTGATACCTGGGGCCATTACATCAGCTCCCCGTAGAAGCGGCTTTACAGCACCCATGTCAACAACTACATAGGGCATCCATTCATAGCCTTTCTCAAGCAGTAGGGTTAGGAGGGGATAGTATTTATCCTCATATACATAGAATGCCGGTATTCCATCAACGACTATTATCTCTCCAATCTCTTTCTCAACAATCTTCTCCACACGATCAATTTCTAATGGTAGGTTAGGGTATAGGCCTACTAACTCCTTCCTTAAAGCTTTAACCTCCTTCTTAGATAAATACCATCTCCTAACCATAGCATCACCAACCCCTATACTAGATATCTTACATCCTTAAACCTTAAATAGAGGTTTTTGTAAACCTAGAGTCTATAGTGGAGAATATATGGATTCAAATATTATGATATATAGGCTATGGAGTTGATCCATGATGGTTGAGACGGCACACAAGATCCTTCAGGAATCAATAGGTGCTGTTGTACTCATAAAGCTCAAGGGTAACCATAACGTACGTGGTAAGCTTAAGAGCTATGATCAACACCTAAACATAGTACTCGATGATGCAGAGGAGATCCTTGAGGACGGTAGCTCTAGGAAGCTAGGCACAATAGTTATACGTGGAGACACAGTTGTACTCATAAGCCCAACACCAACAATGTAGGGAGGGATAGAACATGGTAAAGGGTACTACAAGCTTTGGTAAAGCAAGTAAGGGTAAAACACATATCCGGTGTCCAAGGTGTGGACGCCACTCATACAATGTCGCTAAAGGCTATTGTGCAGCCTGTGGATGGGGACGTAGCCGCAGGATTAGACGGTATAGTTGGCAGAATAAGAAGGTTAATAGGATCAGGATTAGATAGTCCATGGATACTGCCCCCATAATACACTAGATTTATATTAAGGTATAACCATACTATATCCTGAGAACATGCCTTCTAGAGAGAAAAGGAAATACTATATAGCTACACCTATGGGCGCTCCTCCCCTAGCTTCAAAAGTAGTCTCCTACACTGATCGTGGGGGAGAACATCTACCAGAACTAAGTACCAGTAGTAAAAGTGGGGGAGAACGTTATTTTGATAGATGGGTTCCTATATGGGATGCTATAGCATGTGAGCTTAAGGATACCTCTCCTCCCGGAAACTACATAGTCACCAAGATACTCATAGCTATTAACGTTATACTCTTCCTCCCACTACTCGGATACATATATGATCCCTATAAGGCACTGGAGTTTTTCCCATCAGCTATATGTGTATTATCCCTAACATGCCTAAGAGAAGTCTTCTTATCAATGTTTGTACATGTCGATCCCATCCACCTAATTGGTAATATGATATTCCTATACATTGTAGGAGATAATGTAGAGATTAGTCTTGGGAGAATAAAGTTTCTAATAATATACTTCTCAGCAGGCCTTATGGGGGCATTTATACAGTCCATGTACACTATAGCATTCGATATAGGTAGAGCCTATACTATCATGGTTGGTGCATCAGCAGCTATTAGTGGCTTAATAGGTGCATACCTCGTACTATATCCAGGATCAACTATGTGCTGGTGCATGGGGTTTCGTTTTATATTTCGTTGCTTCCGCTTAAAAGCCTCCAACTACCTTGGGCTCTGGATACTATTCCAGTTTGTATATCCATTAATAGCCTATAGAATAGCTGTATGGGCTCATCTAGGTGGGCTAGTTACAGGTATTGTTCTAGCCTACCTACTAGCTGATAAGGAGAGGATCAGTAAGTTAAGGAGACAACTTGCAGCTGGGAGATACCGTGGATTAAGTCCTGATCCAGATGAGCTTAGGCAACACTCCCTATCATCACTAGCCGTTATAGCATTAGTTCTAGCATCAATAGCTCTACTAGTCATAGCGAATATGTCTTATATACGGGCACAAGAGATCGATGGTAAATACTATACGATATACATTAAGGAGAAAATAACCAGAACCACAGTAGACACATTCTACACCTACCATACAGATACAAGTAGAAGAATAATAGACGTCTATGGCGAGATCAGTGATGAAACACCACAGGGAGAGGTAGTAGTGGATGAACATGGCTATGGAGACATATACATGAGATGCTATACAAAAGTCGTCATTAGACCTTTAAAGACTATATGGTTGTATGGTCTAGTGCCAAAAGTACTATTGCTATACATTATAGTCCATGTATTAGTAGTGGCAGCAGTATGCATTGCAATAAAAGGGTACAGACAAATAGAGATAACATATATACCTAGCTCAACCAGTGAATCTCAGGAATAAGCATGGTCTAACCATTAATACAAGACTACATAAAGCTATAACAGAACAACACTAGAACACCTACAAGATCAATAGATAGATCCTAAAACCACTATCCAGAAGAAACATAGAACACCCTCCAGAGAAAGAGGTGGGATAATATAGGAAGTGATAAAAAGAATATAAAGCCCTACAATAACTACTACTAGAAATAGACTCCATAAGTGGGCCGGTAGCTCAGCTGGAAGAGCGCCGCCCTTGCACGGCTTCAGGGAAGCTCCGAAGTCTAGGAAAGGCGGAGGTCCCGGGTTCGAATCCCGGCCGGTCCATCTCTCTGTCCTATATTCTCATACTTTGTAAAAACTACTGGTTTATCTCTTTGTGTTTAGTTTTAGCCTTTGCTATTATGTATAGATTTTTAGTCGTTTTCTCTGGTATTATGTTTTTTAGTATAATTGATGTTGTTATTAGTATGTATTGGGTTATTGTTAGTGTTAAACTATATATCACATATACTTTGTCTTCAAATACCATTAGTGTTAGTTTATCTATTAACTCTATTAGTTGATAGTTTGGCTGTTTGATATGTGCATGTAGCCACCAGCTTGTTGGGAATATTATTGGCCATAAAGCTATTGTTAATGTTGTTGTTAGAGCTAGTGTCTTTACTACTTTATTGTTTGTCGTTACAGCCATTATTATTGCTAGAGCAATTGTTGGTACTAGATATTGGTGGTTTACCCTCCAATATGTTGCTGTATAGACTATGTATGCTATTGCCGATAGCGTTATCGGATCTATTTTATGCTTTATTGTCTTAACTACCAAAGCTATCAATAATATTATTGCTGGTATGTACCAGATCTTTATAACCCATACTGTATCATAACCATACTCATCATGTAGATATGTTGCTAGACTTGATACTCCATTAAAGCTATAGACTATAGGATATGTATAGCCGGGACTACTGGATTCCAGTACTGTATCTATAAATACCATGTGTGAACCTGGACAGCCTATGAAGAATGGTGCTAAGAGTACTATGGATGTCACTAGAAGACCTAGTAGATAGTGGGTAAAGGCTCTCCATCGCCTCCATAGGATCATGCGGATCAGTAGCATAATTGCTGGGTAGAGGAAGGTATGTTTAGTGAGTAGGGTTAGTGAGAGAAATACTCCCGATAAGAAGGGCCTTTTATCAAGGAGAAGTAGTGATGTTAGAAAGAATGCTAAGGCAACCTGATCAAACATGCCATAGATAGCTGATATATAGATTGTCATGGGGTTTAGATAATATAGTGCAAGACCTATGAGAGGCCATAGCCCTGGTTTGAGTCTACATAGGATCATATAGAGTAGAATAGCTGATAAAGTATCAAAGGCTATAAGTATAGCCTTAACACCCACAATCCAGTCCATAGGAGCATACACATAGTATGTAGAACCCCTCCACCCAAACTCGATAGGTGACCCTATAAATAGTCTTATGGGGGAAAGCATTAGAGCCCACATAGGCCCGTAGACGTAGGGCCATGGATAAGGCCATTTCTCAGAAAACCAGTTCTCAGCACCAACATATTTGTAGAAGCATATACCATGTCGTAGGAAGGTATCTGCAAAACCAGCAAACTGTGGTATATCAGAACCAGTAGAGTATGGAGCAATAGATATACGGAGGAATAGTCCAATACCAAGCACTATAAGCATATATACATATTCTCTGCGAAAAAGCCTACGTAAACTACCAAGTAGATCCAAAGATGATCATCCTACCCATCATGCTTAAGCACAAGTCTAAGATAGACTTCCTCATTGGGAGATATACATGTAATCCTACTAATAACATTATGATCAGTCACTAATGTCTCACCATTACTTAGGAGCTCCTTATAATCATTACTTGGTAAAACCTCACGGATGAACTCTAGATCAACAGATCTTAGTAAACGACAGGAAGCTATAGAGGCTATATGGTGTCTAGGGATAGGCTGTTCAAGTCCATGGACTTTACAGAAATAGATAAAAACCTTAGCCCCCAACCCTCTTCACCTTAGCCCGGACCTTCTTAGATGCAAGACCCTTGATCAAGGCAATAGCATAAATTATTGACTCGGGTCTAACAGGGCATCCGGGAACATAGTATACACCATCAACAACCACACCCCTCTCCTCAAGGATCTTTAGTAACTCTGGTACACCACCAACTACTGAGTAGCTCTTATACCATATATTGCCGCCGCAAGCACATGATCCAAGGGCTACTATTATACGTGGACGAGGCATGGCCTCAATAGCACGGATAACCTTGGGTAGTGACTCAAGTGTTATTGGACCAGTCAATAATGCTGCATCAGCATGTCTTGGGCTAACAACCAGTTTTACACCAAAACGCTCTGCATCATGATATGGAGTAAGTACATCGAGAACCTCAATATCACATCCATTACAACTACCAGTGTTGAGGTGGAAAACCCATATACTCCTACCTAGAAACCTTGGCTTACCCACTTCTACCACCAAACCTACCCTCAATAGCCTTTAGAAGTCTCTCCCTCCTACACCCGGGATCGAGGTCGACATAGTTCTCTACAACGGGGCTCTTAGAGACAACATATTCCCCCATACGCTTTGTAGAGAATAGTGAACCACACTCCCTACACTTCATAGGCTCATGGATCAGTACATCATAGAGATCACTTAGATCATCTGTTGCAAGCTCAAACTCACGAGTACCCCGAATAGCACCCGTAGGACATACATCAACACATCTCCAGCAGAAGATACAGCGTCCAACAAAATAGCGTAGCGATACATAGCCGTCACGAGACCTTAGAAGCTCAAGGGCATTAGGTGGACAAGCATTAACACATGCACCACAACCAATACACTTAGTCTCATCAATATCAATCCTTCCACGGAAGTCACTTGTTAGAAGAGGCTCCTCATAGGGATAGCGACGGGTAACCCTCCCACGACGTCCAGCAATAACTAGGGCACGTAGGAAACCAAGTCTAGAGCCACGTATATCCCTTAAACCCATACCTCTCACCCTAGCCCATACATGATCTTGTCTAGCCTTCTCCTAGAACCAGACCGGTCTATTACAAAAACACGATCAGTACATGAGAAACATGGGTCAATACTAGCTATTGTAATAGGAGCATCAGCTAAGGGCTGGTCACGGAGCATTACACGGAGAGCAGGTATATTCTGATACGTGGGTGCACGAACCCTCCAACGATAGGGCTTACCACGACCAGTTATAATGAAGTGTACATCCTCACCACGTGGAGCCTCAACAACAGATACAGCCATACGTCCCTCTGGTATATTGAATTCCTCATTCATCACGGGCCCCTTAGGCAATTGATCTAGTAATTGCCTTATAATCGATATACTCTCATAAACCTCATCAACACGTACAAGGAAACGAGATAGGTTGTCACCATCATCATATACTGGCACATTAAAGTCTGCATAGCTATAGGCTGCATACGGTAGATCACGCCTTACATCACGATCAAGACCCGAACCACGTGCCGTAGGACCTACAACCGATAGCCTACGTGCATCCTCCTTAGACAGTATCCCAGTACCTCTAAGCCTCTTCATAATCTGTGGTACACTAGTCATTGTCTTAACCAATACTGTAAACTCTTTTTCAACAAGCTCAAGTACCTCTAGCACCCTCCGTTTCTTCTCATCATCTATATCCCGGCGTACACCACCAATCAAGTTAATACCATAGGTTTTACGGCTACCAGTAAGCATTTCAGCAATAACCATTACATGTTCACGTATCCTCCATGTATGCATAAAACCAGTATCATAGCCTAGTAGATGAGCTGCAACACCAATCCATAGAAGATGACTATGTATCCTCTCAACCTCTAAAACAATACTACGTACAAACTTTGCACGCTCCGGCACATCAATACCTGCAGCCTTCTCCACCGCCTGAGCATAACATACGCTATGCTCAAAACCACAGATTCCACATATACGTTCAGCAATAAAGTTCACCTGCTGATAAGTAAGCTTGGACTCACCAAGTTTCTCAATACCTCGGTGGACATGGAAGCCACGATAACGTACATCAATAACACGTTCTCCCTCAACATATAGCTCAAAATACTCTGGCTCATGGAGAGCAGGGTGGTAGGGGCCTATAGGTACAGCTACTCCGGTAGCTGTCTTACCCCAGATACCAACTTTCTCACTAGAGACTATAAGCTGGGGCTTAGTATCGTAGGCTACATCCTTACGTAGTGGGTATAGGTTTTTGGGCCAATAAGGTGGTAGTACTAGTCTATAGGGTTTACGTCCACTAAACTCTATACCAAGTAGATCACGAGCTTCCATTTCACACCAATCAGCCGCAGGCACTATATCAGCTATAGATGGTACTACTGGTTTATCCGGGTCAGCATATAGTTTCAAAACTATATTCAGACCATGCCCATCATCACCAAATATATGGTATAGTGCAAAGAAGCCATTAAGCATCCTCTCATCAGAACCAGCACATGTACGGAAGAAGCAACCGTGATCCCAGTAAATGGTTTTAACAAGATCACGTATTTTCTCATGAGATACAGTAGCGTATATAGTGTCTCCAGAAACACCTACGTCAGCACTAGGCTCTATAGCCTTTATTACATCTATGTACTTAGAAATGATATCCATATACAACACCCTTAATATCCTAGTAAATACATTAATATAGACACTATTATAAAGGGTATGTAGATCTTTAGGAGCGACGATGGTGCAATATCAACCCTCGTACGCCCAAGTAGAGCTGCTACTACACCATACAATACCCAGAGACCTAGGGATAGGGCCATTGAGTAGACCAGTAGGTATAGGTTATCACTAGTGAAAGGTAGGAGGATAAGTATTGAAGGTAATAGTTTGAAGAATAACTTCCTAACAAGATTACTGTATAGGAAAACCCCGAGTATAGGGCCGCCAAACTCTATAAGAGCACCAGATGCAAGTTCAGGCTCAGCCTCAGCAATGTCAAAGGGTATTCTACCACTAGATACATATGCTGATACAAATAATGCTATTACGAGAATAAGTATTGAAGGTTTAAGGATATCCATGGATCCAGGCTGTAGAGCTGATGAACCAGTAAAGTACATGTATAGACCAAGTGATACTATAAAGAAAACCTCATTTACAAGTGCTATTACAACCTCACGGGATGCACCTATTATGGCGAATGGATTTGATGTAATGAATGGTATTGTTGTATGAATAGCTTGGATAAATAGTGCTAAAGCAATAAGTACTACGAGTACATATTGATACCCCGATAAAACCATAGATATCAATAAGATCATTGCTAGTATAGTGAGTACTATGTAGAGTAGTGATAATATAATTATGTGGAGACCCCCTTCAGGAATAACTGTCTCCTTCTCAAACAGCTTGAGCAGATCATACCATGTCTGTGTTATTGGAGGGCCTATACGGCTATGAATAGATGCTTTAATCTTTCTCTCAACACCATCCATGAGAGGAGGTATTAATAGTGTTATTACCGTAAAAACTAACGTATATATAATATAATCGATCAACCATGTTCACCCCAGTACATTTATTATGGCTATTATAAGCAGGGCTAGAGTAAATAATAGCCCAGCCCATAGCGATGCAAGTAATACTGATTCAGAAATTGATCTCTGGAGCTTCTGTAGATATTTTGTAAATAATCTGGTATACTGTATAAAACCATTCTCTATCCTCTCTCCAGTTCTAACAATACCCACCATTACATATTCGAGTAGCCTAGGTGGACTTCTGCTAATTAATCTAGTACCTCTCCTGATCTTCTCAATAAGTTTCTCAAGATGCCTTAGAGCTGATGCTCCAAGTGAGCTCAAGCCTCAATCCCTCCAAGCCATACATCAGCTTCTCTAATAAAACTACTACGATATACTAGTAATGATGCTACAAGCACAAATAATCCCAGGACGTACACTATAGATATAATTAAGTTATAGGGTATGGAAAGCTTAACTAGGGGTATTATAGGTAGTATTAATTGGGATATTGCAAGTAACCTTTCAGAAAATAACTGTGTATCCTCAAGCGATATAACTGGTCTATAGGCCTCCCTAGCATATGAACCAGTATACACACCTAGGTACTTTATAGCGTATACTATAGAGAATATTGAAGTAAATACTGTACCTATGAGCAATAATATCGAATATGGTGTACCGCTTACCAATATCTGTAATGCTATAACGATCAATAGGAATTTGGTGACGAAACCTATTGTTGGGGGAATACCTATTAGTGATAGGAATCCAAGGACTGCTGAAAAATAAGTTTCCCTAGCAATACGTGATAGGTAGCCTAAACGATAGATCTCTCTTGTATTAGCTAATAACTCTATAGAACCAGTATTAAGGAATAACTGTGTCTTAACTATACCATGGTATAGTATATAGATGTACATGAGAACCAATATTGTATCCTCCATGACTGGGAGAAACCCCATAAACATGGTCATTACACCATAGTGTCCCATAGAACTATATGCTAGGAGCTTTTTGACATCAGTTTGTGCAGAAGCCATTAGGAATCCATAGATTGCCGTAGCTAGGCCCTGTATCAGCAGTAGATACATAAATACATTAGTGTCCAGTGATAACGTATAGTATAGCCTGAGTATACCGTATACGGCCATTTTAGACATTAAACCACTAAATACAGCTGTAGAGATCGATGGAGCTTCGGTATAGGTGTCTACAAGCCAGAAGTGCAGGGGTATTTGACCAAGCTTTGTGGTGAACCCTATGAGTAGAAGAAATGTAATAATCGGATCAGCTCTTATACCCATGGAGGCTAGCTGATCAAACCCCATGAACAACCCCTTTTCAACACCTAGATTAAGTGATACTATAGCTAGCCATGTGAATAATGATATATCTCCTGTTGTTGCACATAGTATAAGGTATTTTGTAGCTATACCCCAGTTCCTAATACCTCTCTCCATAAGTATTAGGATGAAGCCTAGAAGCTCAATACTAATCCATAGCACCACAAGTTCCACGAGATTATAGGCTGTAAAGAATAGCATGAGTAGTACGAGTGTCGAATCCACTATAAACTGTAGCGGAGCTATACGTCCAAAAAGTATCCTCAAATACCCCTCACTATAGAGGCTAATGGCTAGACAAGCTATAGAACATAGGGTTATGAAGAACACTTGTAAATAATCTATCCCGATCAAGCCTAGTGCTAGGGGTATCCATATGTTTAGATACGCTATTATACGTAGAATACGGCTGAATCTCCTCCTACGATCAGGTGAGATATTAGCCACTAGAATCAGTAGGAACAACATTAACCAATAAATGTACTTTACAACAATAGAGTCCATATCCCTCACGTCCTCCTAGCCATTATGTATAGGGCATACAATAGTATGAGTAGCGGAGGCATTGATACAAGGTATAGGATTATATAGATTGTGGGCTCTAGATAAAATAGTATGAATAATGGGAATAAGATACTTGAGCACGAAAGCCCAAGTACACAGTACTCCATAGACCTTATATCGGTAGTTCTAGAGCTACCATAGAGAACTACTGGTTCTCCATAATAGATCCTTATGTATCTAAGCCCTATAAGTATTGATGTAGTAATTGCTGATACAATTGATAGTATAAGGATCACGGATGGTATTGATGGGAAACCGTTAATGGCTGAGATTACAGCTAGCAATTTTGATACAAACCCAGCTGTTGGAGGTATACCCATGATAGAGAATAGTGCTAGGTAACCAGCTAGTGTAGAGTATGGAAGTATCTTTACAAGACCACGTAGCCTATGTACAAACCTTAACCCAGTAACCTGCTCAGCTAAACCAATATCTAGGAAAAGCGTAGCCTTATAGCCTGCATGAGCTGCTACAGATAATATTAGTGCGGCATATGCATCGAGCCCTCCATAGAGTATGTAGTAGCCTAGAATAGCCATGGAGAACCCATTACCAGCAATAGTACTATAGGCTAGGAGTCTCTTACCATCCCTCTGAACATACGCCTGTAACCCACCATAGACTATGGAGGCCAGCCCTATGAGCATAAGAGCATATGCTACAACATCATAGCCTATGGAAGCTATCATTGAAACCCTTAATACACCATAAACACCCATAGCAGTCATAACACCACTTAAGAGAGCTGATGCAGGGGCTGGAGCTACAGAATGTGCATCTGGTAACCAGAAATGTAGTGGTACCTGTGCAGCCTTAGCTATAAAGCCTATGAGTAGTAGTGGGACTAGGTATAATGGTGTTTCAGCTACTCCAAGACCCCAGTATGGCTTAAGGAGTATATCCAGTACATTTAAGCCCGTAGCTAGTGTTGATACAAGCATGAACACACTAACATAGATCATTGTGAACAGCGTTAGCTCAAATGTAGCTGCAGACATAAGTATGAATCTACGGGATGCACGTGTACTACCCTCAATACTATGCTCCTCACCAACTCCTACTAGGTAGAAACCTATAAGTTCTGCAAGAGTCCATGATATGGCGAAGAACAGTATATTAGGTGAGATAAATGCTGTGACAAGTAGTATTGAGAAAAGGTCTATTGTATATGGTAGGCTTGATGGATATCCACCTATACGGGTATAGTTTATACAGTAGATGGATACAGGTATTATTACGAATAACGATATTAGTGCAAATACAAGTGATAAGTTATCTATATATCCAGACGTAAATAGTACTAAAACAATCATCCATAAAAGTATGTAGCCAGAGAATTTAGCTGTGACTCTAGCACCAAGATTAGATATTCTATTCCCTAAAACTATCACAAGAGATACTACTATGTATGTAGGTATTAAAAAATATATGGGAGAAAGCGATCCAGCGTCCATGGCCTAATGATACCCCTCACCCAAGACTTCAAACCTAGATCTAGCAAATACTTCAGCAACTCTCTCCTTAATATTGTCAAAAACCCTTGACTCCTCACCATAAACTATAGCACATGCTGGGCACATAGCATAACATGCTGGTTCCAATCCCTTCTCCCTAAGCTCACTACACAGATCACATTTAATTGATACACGTGCCTTAGCATCAAGTTCTGGTATACCAAATGGGCAAGCATATAGGCAGGCCATACAGCCTATACACTTACTCTCAACAACATATACAGCACCAGACTTATCTCTCGTCATAGCCCCAGTAGGACATACATCGATACAGGGTGCTTTACGACAGTGCATACATGATACAGGTATTTCTAGGCCAATGCTTGTCCTATAGACCTTTATGAAGGGTGTACCCCTAACAAATCCACATACAGCCTCACATACTCCACATCCTATACACTTTGATAGATCAATTATTCTCAGATACCTAGGCATAGAATCTTGACCCTCTACACCAGACAATACATTATCACCCCCTAGCCAGGTATAGGTGTGAGTTTTAGCTTACGAGCCCTAATCCAGTGGTCAAGACTTCGTGCAGCCCTTAAACCAGAGCCAACTGCTGGACCAAGCTTTGATGGGCCATTAACTACATCGCCTGCAGCAAAGATCTTGGGGTTACGGGTCTGCATATTATTGTTTACAACAATAGTACTCCACTTAGTAAGCTCTATACCAAGTTTCTCTAGAACCTCCCTATCCTCTGGAGATACTGGTGGCGTACTACGCTCTCCAGTAGCAAATACTACTGTATCAGCCTCCAATACGAATTCAGAACCGGGTATTGGTATAGGCTTAGGCCTACCACTCTCATCCGGTGGACCAAGCTTCATACGCTGGAACTTAACACCCCTAGCAACACCATTCTCGACAATAACCTCAAGTGGAGAGGCAAGCTCTACAACGTTTACACCAAGTCTCTTAACCCGTTCAAACTCATAGAGACCAGCAGGTGCTTGTCTAATAGTCCGGCGGTAGACGAGATAGGCTTCAGCACCATCTTTAAAGGCTTGTTCAGCAGCATCAATAGCTGAGTAACCACCACCAATCACGATAACTCTTTCACTATGGTGCGGAGGCTCCTTCCTAAGCCCCAGCTCGTATAGACGATGCTGGTACACGTACTCTAGAGCCGTATAAACCCCCTTAGCCTCAACACCTGGTATCCGGGGCACTCTTGACCTCCATGTACCAGTTGTTATGAGGACAGCATCATATTCTTCAACAACTTGTTCTAAAGATACTGTCTTCTCAATGAACTCATCACCCTCCTCATGCATTTCCCCCTTACCCGTATAGACCTTTGTCTTAAGTATAAACTTCACACCAAATCTTTCCTCAAGCTCACGTATACCACCTAATACAGCTTCACGAGATACCCTCCAGGGAGGTATAGCAAAGATCATTAACCCACCTGGTAGTGGGAGTTTATCATAGACATCAACATCGTACCCATGGCATACTAGGTAGCCTGTAGCAGCTAGTCCAGCTGGACCAGCACCAATAACAGCTACTCTAGCACCAGCTGATCCTGGTTTTTCACGACACATAAACGTGAACCTCATTATCTTAGCCAATGTGTTTAGACACCTCCTATAATCTCTTACTCCCTTTATTTTCCATCCCTTAACAACTAAGCCAGTAGCTATCTAATACCCTACACTTCATTATAATTCTTACATGTATAGAGTAGATAAATTCTACGGTAGAAGTATATACTGTAATATAGGTATCCCACACAGTATATACATTTGAAAAGGATAACCATCTATCTAAACAAATCCCTGGTGTGTAAAGTATGGGAGCCATCATCGTTAACCGGGGGGTTAACCAGGATCAGTTCAACTGGATCATGATAAGCCTAGGCCTTGGAGTAGGAGGGTTGCTATTGTAAAGTATATTGTGAGACCAGTTATATCCGATATAGTGCTTATAAGTGGAGCTGATATAACAGCTGGATCAGCTTTTATAACCATGGCTATAAACGGTAGTAGTACACCCATAAGACTAGCAACCACTACTATAAATGGAAGAGCTAGTGCAACAATAAATGCTATGAGTAGCTTATGAGATATAGCTAGTGCAACAAGGAAGCCTACGGGAGCAACCGTGAATGCTAGTAATGTGGATGATATAAGCTCTTTACCAAGGATCCTTAGGAAATCGTGTGGATGAGCCTCACCAGTAGCTAGGCTACGAATAACAAGTGTAGCAGCCTGTGAACCAGCATTACCACCAGTAGCCGTTAGTAGGGGTATGAAGAAACTTAAAGCCACAAAACTGGATATTACATGTTCAAAACTACTGATCACAGACACAGTTATTGATTCTAGGAGATAGAGTATGATAAGCCATGTAGCCCTCCTCCTAGCAAGCTCTGTAACCCTTGCAGTAAGATAGCTACCTCGGACAGTCTCACCAATACCGCCAAACTTCAGTATATCCTCTGTAGACTCTGCAACAATAACGTCAATAATATCATCAACAGTTATAGCACCCAATAACCTACCATGTTCATCTACAACAGGTATCTCAGTAAGATCGTATTTGATAACGAGTCTAGCGGCCTCCTCACGATCAGCTAGTACATGGACCTTAGCAGGTACTGGCTGGACAATCTCCCTCAACAACTTATCCTTCGGAGAAGCCATTAGCTTCTTAAGATCAATCCATCCAATGAGGCCTCCATCACTTTCAACAACATAAACATACTCAAGCCTATCATATAGGCCGAGCTGGTACTTGATAAGGTACTTCTCAAGAGCCTTACCAACAGTCTCATCAGCTGAGAAGACAGGTATACGTGTAGTCATTACACCACCAGCACTCTCTGGAGGATACTTAAGGATCTCAGCAACCTCCTCAACCTTCCATGGAGGCAGCAATGCTATTACCTGCCTCCTTATCCTGACAGGCAGTTTCTCGAGGATATCAGCTATAACGTCAGGCTGCATTTCAGCAATTGCACGTGCAACCTTAGAAACACCTTTTATCATCACAACCTCGTATAATAGATCCTCTGAGAGCCGGGGGAGTATATCGATGTAGTAATTCCCTGGTATGACCCCTATGAGCTTCCTCCTATAGCTACTATCAAGTCTCTCGAGTACATCAACCAGATCCTGTGGTTTAAGCCCTAGAACGTATTTCCTAAGATCATCCATTCTATGTTTGTCAATAAGCTCCTCAATAGTCTCAACAATCTCCTCAATATCTGGTGTAGTACCTGTCTCACCAGCTATACTAATCCCCATACCTAGAACACCCTTAGCACTAGCTATATAGAAGGGTTAGAGAGACTTTATCTAAAATATTATTGGTTTAATTGTTTAGATTTAGAAGTAGAATATCGACTACGAGGATTTCTATAGAGAAAAACATGGGATTGGATAATTAATGTCCTAATATAGTCAGCTTTCCTTCTTACTCTTAGACTCTACAACAACCATTGTAGAGGTAGTCCTTATCTCCGGTAGTTTCCTGATCTTGTTGGTTATTATCTCTCTTATTCTCTCAAGACTTTCAGCCTCAATAATAGCTACAACATCATATATACCATATATTACATAGACCTCCATGACCTCAGGGATCTGGAAGAGCTGCTCCATAACACGGTTCTCTGCACCAATGTCGGTCTGTATCAATACTATAGCCTTAGCCTTAGGCATATCTAGAAATACCTCCTGGCAAACCTCTTTTCCTATGAATAACTATGGGGATTAAATAATTAAGGTTTTTCCCCAGCTAATACAGTATCTTGGGGAGTAGAGAATAGACTGTGGATTAGTGATGAATGTAAGGATATACGTTATATACCATGGGGAAGACGATCCACGGAAGAATACTGCTTTAAAAATGGTTAGGAAAGGCTATGCAGTCCTAGCCAGGAGGATCCCACGGAAAGCCATTGTACTAGATCCGTATGCTAGAGAGTATCTTGGACCATGGGATCGGGGTTTTATTGAGAAGTATGGTCTAGTAGTTGTTGATGCCTCCTGGAGAAAGTTAACACCAGGTTATTTTAGAAGGGTTCCAGGACTACATAGGAGACTACCGTATCTAGTAGCTGCTAACCCGATAAACTATGGGAAACCATGTATGCTTAGCAGTATTGAAGCCGTAGTTGCAGCACTCTATATTACTGGTTTCAGGGAGTGTGTTGAAAGGCTTAGAGGTTTATTTAAATGGCTTGATACATTCCTAGTACTCAACCATGATCCTCTGGAGGACTATAGTAGGGTTGGGAGTAGGGAGGAGTATATTAGTGTAATAGAGTCATATATACCGTGAAACCATTACTGCATAGACACCATGGCGTTAGGGTATAGGGTATGAGTAGTGGTATAGGGATCCTATTGACTATATTGGCGTCTCTATCCCTATTAGTACTGGGGCTACCTATCTATACTTTATCTAATGAATACATTAACAGTGATAATATTATTGGATCAAGTAGCTATTTAGCTCCACTCACTAGTATACCCATGGATTTAAATGGTTTTGTTGAAATTAGGGCTTTGGATGACTATGATGGTGATGGCCTACCTGATGCTGTACTCCTTAACACTACTCATATAATAGTCTACTACTCCTCATCAGATCCATTGGTAGTATTTACTGGTTTACCACCCCTATACATGGATAGTCTTTCCCACATGTATATTGTAGATAATTTATTATTTATTGTATCAAGTTATTCAAATGATCTTAGGCTAACCATTATTGATCTATTGAATAAAACCATTATTATAAATAGCCTTATAGATAGACCATATATAGGCCTTGGTATCCATGGATTCATAAAGAACTCTAGTGAATACATTATCTATGTTAGAGTATTTGATCAATATAGGTTTAGAGAGGCTCTACTACCTATTAAATATGTTGTCAATATATCTCATCCAATAATAGGTGATCCTATATACACTGAGGCTGTAGAGCTAACCTATAATGTAGTTAATGGGTTTTGTAGAGCAAAGCCTATCCTCTGCAGCTATGTGCTGGATAGAGATATACGAATAATATATAGTGGTAATGGATCTTTTACAGTAACCACAAACAACTGGAACATAGTATTTTATGAGAAATACCTCTCATTTACTACCTATAAAGGCTCACTAGTACTGATCTCTATGACTAATAACAAGTATTATCTGAGGATTATAGACCCAGTAAATGGCTCCATAGAGTATTATATAACCATACCCAGTATCCTCAGTAATTATACACTAATAGACTACCACATACTCTATGATAAGCTAGCAATTGTATATATGGAGAAATCTTCTGGGACACATAGGATCCTCTATTATAGTTTACCAGATCTAGTTTTTCTCGGATACATGGATATACCAAGTGACTATTTACCTCTCCATCCAACAATGGATCTTGATCAAGATGGGCTTCCAGAATACCTTATCATATACAAGAATTATTTATCAATAATATATACTGTTAATAGGAGTATTGAATACATTAAATGGATACCATCTACGTATAGGTTTGACTGGAGAGGCCTTTACTTTTCAGAGCATCTCTACCTATATATGATAATGAATTATATGGGGAGGAACAGGTTATTCCTATTAAAGCTGGATGAATGGGAGAGCATTGATAATACACCACCGCAGATAATCATCGTATCACCGAATAGCACAATTACTTACTCACCCATACGTATTGAAGCACTTGTTAACGATGATAAACCTATCTATAGTCTAGAGATCAATTTATTGAGTGGTTCTGGAGATACTATTTATTACAGGAAATTCTACAATAGAACAAGTATCTCCCACACAATAGACCTTGAGATAGGTGATTATGTACTAAATATATCTGCAACCAATACTGATGGACTATCTAGTTATACACTATATACATTTATAGTCATAGAGAAACCATCCCCGCCAAATATAAGGCCTATAATCGTAGTCGCTGAACCCACTAACTGGTCAGTTATAACAGATCCTGTGTTTAACCTATCCTTAGCCATAGCATATCCATGGGACGTGGATATAGACATATACATTAATGGTAGTTTCTATACATCACTCCATGGAAATGGATCATTGACGGAATGCATAGATCTTTCAGAGTTTCTAGACGGAGTCTATGTATTAGATATTATTGTAGATAATAATGTATCTAGGAAACTATATATTATTAAAGATACTAAGCCTCCAGAGATAACCATTATAGCACCAGTTAATGATTCTATAGTAGGGCATAGATTCGATCTTGTATTTAGTGTTTTAGAGGAGTTTTTAGATGATGTATATGTTTATGTGGATAATATACCTATACAGCATATAGATGATCCGTTTGAGAGGAAGTTCTCTATAGAGATAAATCCATGGGATTATAGCTTAGGGCTACATACAATAACTATTTATGCAGTTGATATTGCTGGGCATAAAGGATCATGTTTCATAACACTGTATTTCAACGTATCTCTAGAGAACACGTATATATATGTATCACTAAAGCCTTCGAATACAATGTTCGTGGAGGGTATCTTAGAGCTTAGGATAACGTGTAGTCAGGAATCTATGGGTATTATAAGGCTAGTTAGTTCTAATGGTAGGGATTACCTTATTAGTCTTTGGAGTGGTAACTCGACACACTATATAGATACAACCATGTATGCTGATGGTATCTATAGGTTATCTATAGACCTACTGGAACCAAATGGAACATACGTTACCGTCTGGAATAGGACACTATACATAGATAATAATGCTCCGGAGATGACTATACAGTTTCCATGGGATATGAGTGTTTATGGATACTACGTACCCAGGGATCTCTTGATCGATTATGGAGACTGCTATGGAGTGAGGAACATATTGTTAACAATCTATGATCCCTTCCCCGATCATGTATATATAGTTATTAATGGTGAAACCTATGATCTGGAAGAAATCGCTAATAGATCATGGAGTATAGCTGGTGGTTTACAGTCCCTAATAACCCTACCTCTACCATGTAGTGGATGGGCTAATATTTCATTCCATGTATTTGATGTTGTTGGCCATAGCTCTACTAAGAATCTAACCCTATATATTGACCTAGATCCACCAGTAGTACATGGTGTACCCGATACCATCTATAGTTGTTCTGGTAATGTATCCTTAGAACTAGATATAGTTGAACAAAGTGGTGTTTCAGAAGCCTATATCATTATCAATAATACACGGTACAGCTTTACCAGACACTACAGCCTCATGCTCACGCTCGAGGAGGGTATTTGGAAAGCCTATGTAATAGTTATTGATAGAGTAGGGAACATATATAATAAGACACTACACATAGTTGTTGATAAAACTCCCCCATCCATAGAGATCACATACAACATCACATACGATAACAATGGATATGCTAGAATAGACCTAGAGACCCAGATAGTAGACAGTTTATCCGGGATAGAACATATAGCCATATACATTAATGGTGAAAAAGTACATGAGAAAACACTAGATGGAGAACACGAGGTACATTTAGAGACAAAAACCCATATAGCCTATGGAGAAACAATCAATATAACGGCAACAGCACATGACAAGACAGGAAACAAAGCCACTAAAACAATACTGGAAAACCCATGGAGACAAACCAACACAACAACACATACAAGAGAGAACAAAGAACACCCCAGACAAATAGATACAACAACCATACTAATAGCCACAGCAATAACAGCAATAACAATAACAACACTAATAGCCAAAACCAGAAAAACCAGGAAAACAAAATAAAGAACAAGAGAGGGGAGGAGACAGCCCCACCAACCACAAACGGGGCCCCAGAGGCCCCGAGGAAACACCACACACCCCACGGCACCACGGCCCCGAAAAGGGGCACGGCGAGAAGCCGTGGCAACGGCACAGAAACGACACGGCCACCCCCGGATGGCTATGAGGCGGTGTGGGCCCCGCCGGCAACGGGGGGCCGGATAACCCGCTGATGGACGGTGGGTGGATGCGTTGGAACGGCCGGGTCCCGTGGGGTGCAAGGCCGTGGTTCCCGGGATGAGTTGCCGTGTGATCCGGGGTGGTGGCCGCTTAGTCGAATGTGGTTTGTACTGAATGTGGGTTATGGTGGGGCTGTCTCCTCCCCTCTCTTGTGTAGGGGTGTTGGGTGTGTTGTTTAGGGTTTTGTTGTTGGTGTTTGTTGTTTTTGTATTGTCTTGTTGTTGGTGATTCTGGTGTTGTCTATTTTGATCGTAGTGTTGGTGTTTACCGTTATGGTGGTGTTCCTGAGCAGTCTGCTTTGATCCTTTATGGTAATGGTTATGAGCTCCTTGTTGTTATGAGCCGTTATAGTGTTGGTTCTAGTGGTTCTGAGGCTCTCTACTATTTCCCCCCTGCCGTCAAAGCCTCTTGTCTATGGTGTTTTCCGGATCCGGAGACCATTTACCCTAGAGATTATTAGTAGGTATCATGGGGGCTCAGGGGCTCCAACTGGTTATCCTGATGGTAACCCATTGTCCGGTCTTATTAGTTTATCACAAGGTCTCTTCATAGTCTATGGCGGTCTTGGTGAGCCACAGTTTATGGAGATTGGTAGGATTGGTGGTGAGGGTATAGATCTACGTGTTGTTGAGGCTGTTAAGCCTACGCTAGAGGATGTAAGGTTGTTCCTAGCAATGAATAACATGTCCCTTGACCCCCCTAGTAGTTTTGAGGAGATAATCGATCACTATAGTAGGCTTGGATGGGAGTACATGGTTTTGGGTAAGACCGTGCTCGATAACAACTCGGTTATCGTGACATATTATCTCTTCAGGACTGACAAGATCGTTTATCCACTCTATGTCGATAAGCTAGCCCCCGGACAAACAATGGTTTCTCTTACAATAATATCTGAGGATCCCCTTTCACCAGGGGATCTTGGTGTAGATGAAGGCTATGATGTAGATCTGGATATGGAGACTGTATTGAGGAATGCTATGTTAAGGTTTATAGGTGATCCTCTGGATGCACAGCATTTCTACCATATTATATCCAATGCCTCAAAGTACATGGGCACAGTTATACCCGAGGCATATGTATTAGATGGCAGGTGTAATGGTTTACTCTATACAGTTGAGTACGGCAGCATACCTACAGAGAAACTAGTTGGTGACTTCATAGCCTATCCTGGTGAGGATGAGTATAGTGTCTACTACAACCTTAGAACCTATAGTCTAAAACCAGTACTAACCATAGGTCCTCCCAAGTACTCACCAGTACTTCTACCCAATCCATTCACCATACCATTATCCATAGCCATGATATATACTATAAACTATCTCTTCAAGCCTAGGCGAAACCCTATACTGATAAATGATCTATTAAAGGTCAATATTGTACTCTACATACTACCCCTAGTGATCGGGTTAGCCTACATATCCAGTATTCCGGGGTCCCCATTAACGCTCTATCTCCCCTAACCACGTTCTATATAACAATGTATAATGTATCAATACTTCTAATCCCACTCTACATAATAATTACTATCTACTACATAGGATCACGTAGAGGAGGCATAGTATCAGGGATACTTATTATACTAGTAGCTATACTCTGGGGCTTACTGTTTCTAACACAACTATACATACCAGTTAACTGGATCGTGTTAGTAACCATGTATGTTTTGGAGGCAATTATACTCCTA
>CAZVHC010000004.1:13729-40469 GCA_964627005.1 uncultured Desulfurococcaceae archaeon | reverse complement strand
AGTTAACTGGATCGTGTTAGTAACCATGTATGTTTTGGAGGCAATTATACTCCTAAACCACATATGCAGTACTATCTATACAGTCGATAATACTGATAATAACATCAATACCAATAGCACCATACCTACTCAAAACTCTAGGCACACTAACAATATCACATACAATCCTCATAGTATCCATAGGAGCATTGATACTAATACCACAAATCTATGGATTAAAAAGGAAGAGGCCTAAGTTATAGAGCTCTCACACCCCCGGACTTCCATTGCAACACTAGCCTACCTACATACACTATACAGTAAATAATCGATCATGAAAAGCTATTTTAAGCTAATGATCAAGAACTAGTTTATACAAACCATTCATAATGTATAGAGATAAGAGATACACAAAACCAATATTCCAGAGGAAGAGAGGGGGTCAGAGACTCCAACAATATGTTTATCGATCTAATGCCTAAATCGATCCATGTGGGATGCTCCAGTGGAAATGGAGGTCTGGTTAACCCCCCGGTTAACAATGGAGGTTAGGTGATGAAGAATGGGACAAGGCTCCATGGTTAACCCCCCGGTTAAGGGGGTCCAGTGCAACTGGAGATTCCATGGAGGTTGTCCGGGGTTCTGGAGTCGAAGCAGAGGGGTTTAACTCCCCAGTTAACATTGACCTAGCATACCATACACATATAGGGCTCCATGGATAGAGAGAAACCATAGATAGAGTTGATCGGGTGATCTCCTAGTGTATTGGGTTAGAGTCTCCGATCTTGATAGACTTGTACACGGTCTTATGGAGAAGGGTTTCTATGTTTGTAGACACAGCTATAGCTACAGGATCTTTTATCAGGGAAAGATTGTTGCAGGCCTCCACCTCTATCCAGGTTATCGTGAAGCTAGTCTAAGGCTCTACCGTGTATACAGTGATCTTGCAGGTGAGGCTTTAAAGCCTATATTGGAGGTTATCCGAAAGGTTTTCCCTGAATACACTATAGATATTAAATGGTATCCTCCATAACCACTACATCCATGGAAAAGTATATGTGTGCCTCTATAGGAGAGATATTTCTGTGTAATACCTCAAGTCTGTATGGGTGTAGATAGTGTCTGGATCGAGGGGTTTAGCTAAAACAATTATTGTACTCATACTCCTACTGGTAGCATTGGTCTCAGTACTAATATTATCATATATAATATTATTAGGAGGCAGAGATCTGAGTTCATATGGATTACTAGCATATATATCTAGCGATGGAGTCTATGGACTAGCTGATATGGGATACAATGTATCATGTATAATTATAAACCTCAATAACCCTCAGGTAAGGGATACAATTATACTAGGTCCTATGGGCGATAAATTACCTATTAATAATATAGAGTATATGGTGGTTATATGGGGTGTAAAGGGAGGACAGGAAAATTCCATAATATATATTGTGGGTTTGAAGGGTGTTGATGGAGTAGATATATTTAATAGGACATTGTCTATGAATACTGATCTCAATAAGATAGTGGTGAAAGGTACAAAGACATATAGGGAAGGATATAGTGTATGGGAGCTTAAGGAGGGGCAGGGAACAAGTATTCTCATCAGCAATGAAGGCAATGTCCTACTTGCAGCACATGTCCCTGATACCATGGTTTCAGACAAGCTATTAGATATACTTATAAGGATTGCCGATGGACTATTGAATCCCCATCCGTGGAGCTTTAATGATGATGCAAGGGACTTACTTAATAAGATCCCTGATGAGGCTAAGAATAAGATCACAGTAGCACTTGTACCCACAGGCTATGGTGGAGATGTATATCTAGTTGGATACGGACTATATAGTAGGTCAGAGAAAGTAGAGCTAACCTCTAGTGATTGGACTGTTGAGTATATCATAGTTCATGAGACCCTTTATAGAGACAAGACACTAAATACGCTTACCCAAAAATATAGTGTCATAGAGGAAAAGGGATCCTATAAGCTTCTAGGATCTCCTAAGCTAACAACAACTACCACTACAACAGCAGTTTATGAAAGACTAGAAATTCGTTCAGCATATGTTGACAGTATCGATGGAGTTATTGATAATAGGAGCTACTATAGGGTATTTTTGGAGATCAAGAATTCTGGTACGACAACAGCTACGATCGACCACTTATCCGTAAACGGTAGGCTGGCAGAAGCTCTTACAGTACCTAGTGATTCCTATGATATGTTCTGGATCCGTAGCAATACAGTTATTGATCCTGGAGAAACTGTAGAGATATATCTATATCTAGCACATGATTCCTTTGAGTCTGGGCAAGTGGTACAGATAATAGTACATACTACAACTGGTAGGCAATATCCTATTCAAATAACCCTGCCATAAACTTACATGGATAATAGTATTTTATTCACAATATAGTTCTTCAATGTAGGTTATTGGGTCTGATACCTTATGGATACTGTGATCATAGGCTTTATAGTTAATCCAATAGCAGGGATGGGTGGACGTGTAGGGCTCAAGGGTACTGATGGTGATGCCTACCTAGAGGCTCTTAGGAGGGGAGCTGAACCAGTAGCACCCCGGAGAGCTATGGAGTTTCTAGAGAAGCTCGATCCCCGGATAATCAGGCTTCTAGTAGCCCCTGGGCCCATGGGCTATGATATAGTCTCTAGATCGAGGATGAGGGTCTCTATAGAAGCTATTATCGGATCGTTAACCGGGGGGTTAACAACGGCTGAGGATACTCGGAGAATAGCTTGTGAAATGGTTGATCATGGGATCGATCTGCTTGTCTTCGTTGGTGGAGACGGTACTGCACGGGATATACTGGACTCCATTGACCAGAGAGTACCCGTCCTTGGTGTACCTAGTGGTGTTAAGATGTATAGTAGTGTGTTCGCCGTATCCCCTGAGGCTGCAGCTCATGTAGTTATGGCTTTTGCTCGTGGTGAGACTGTTTTGGTTGATGAGGAGGTTCTAGATATTGATGAGGAGGCTTTCCGGCATGACCAGCTGGTTATCCGGCTCTATGGTTATCTAAAGGTGCCTTTTATCCATGGGTTTATCCAGGGTGGTAAGGAGCCTAGTCCAGACATAGGTGATGAGGCTGGTAACCGGGAGGCTATTGCAAGATATATTGTTGAGAATATGGAGCCAAATACACTCTACATCCTTGGCCCGGGCAAGACTGTTAAGGCCATAGCCGATCAGCTCGGTCTCCCAAAGACACTACTTGGTGTTGATGCAGTATATAATGGAGAGCTTGTAGGAAGAGATCTTGGTGAGAAGGGGTTACTGGAGCTACTAGACAAGTACCCACGTGCAAAGATCATAGTTTCCCCAATCGGTGGCCAAGGCTTCATATTTGGGAGAGGTAATCAGCAGATCTCCCCCGAGGTTATCCGGAGAGTTGGGGGTAAGAAAGGAGTTATCGTGATCGCTACTCATCGGAAGATCCGTGGAGTTGACGTGCTACGTGTAGATACTGGTGATCCAGAGGTAGACTCCATGTTGAGAGGATATATACGTGTCATAGTAGACTATAACATGACTATTATGAAGAAGGTTGTTTAATTCAATCCAGTAGCTATACCGTATATTATGCTGTTAATATGGTTGGTAAAACCGTTCTCTCTGCTCAATCGCCAGCATCCTTAGGCCATGATATAGTCTCCAGTCCTTAACGACTATAGGCTCTCCATCGATCAAGGCCTTATTGAATATGGAGTCAGGGGAATGGTTCAGTACAACTATATCGACTGGTAAACCTATTTTTATGGAGAGCCGTTTACCAAGATCCTCTGCATATCCATAGTCTTCAACAACATCCCCTGGATCACGTAGGTATACTGCTACATCAACATCCCTTGTAAACACGGTCTCCATGAAGCCCCCGAAAACAATTGCTAGTAAAACCCTGTTCTCCCGTTTAAGCTCCCTCTCCAGTATATTGAGTACCTTCCTCCTAAGATCCTCTGTGACACGGAATAGTCTCTTACCCTTCAATAAATCTACGGATTCCATCCAGAGCCCTCCTAATAACCTCTAAACCATTATCCCTTGCCTCTACTACTATCCTATTATCATCTACCTCCCAATACCTATGTATTATTAGATTCCTTAATCTAGCTAGCCTAACAAGTCCATTAACAATATCTTCATCAAGTACATTGGCTTTAGAATAAAACCTCATTGCCTCAATATACCCTTCTAATGGATAATCCATAGCATGGGCTATACGTTGGGAAATAAGTGCTAGAGATTCAACAATCTCTACAATAGCGTATCTAAGAGCATATTTATCATCAATTCTCAACCTCTTCTTCCTAATGACTCTATCTATAACATCTAGAGCTACTTCTATCTCGTGGAGGAGCTTCTTAATATAAACTATATCATTTTTATCAAGTCTGGGTTTCAATATATAACCCCATGTCATGGATCATTTATTTAAAAAGTCATGATATTACTACAAGGCTATGCCGAGCTAGTGTTTGCGTTTCTTTAAGTACTCAACGTATTGGTCAGGTGTCATTAGCTCCTCATATTCACCCGGACTACTAGGTTCGATAATAGCTATCCATCCATCACCATATGGGTCATTATTGAGTAGTTCTGGTTCATCCAAGAGCCTCTCATTAACCTCTACAATCCTCCCGGATACTGGTGAGTACACGTCACCCGTAGCCTTAACTGACTCTAGAGTAGCTATTACATCACCCTTCTTAACCATGGAGTCTTTCTCCGGGAGTTCTACACCAATGATATCCCGGAGCTCTTTCTGAGCATAATCAGTTATACCGATCCGGATATGGTTGCCTTCCTCAAGCAATGCCCATTCATCGGTCTCCGTATACCTGCGATCACTCATTACAATATACTTCTTACCATTAACTACAACCTCTACCTCAGCCATAAGGCTTCACCACAATAGACTAGATAGACCCAGTTCTTGTATAAACGATTTTCCCTCCACAGAAACCAAGTAGTTTCTAGGGATATGATGTATTCCTAGATCATGTAGTGGGGGAAAATAGGTGTGTTCTAGCCTAGCTCTCCACTACTCCTAATCCCTTCCTATGCCTATTGGCTATGAATACCGGTGAAGCTATACCTAGTATAGCTAGTGTATAGGGAGCTTGTATTAGTGGGTTTAATGCCTTATCATACTTTAATAATACATAATGATCATATAGATCATTATTTAGAGGGCTAGTCATGTTAAAGACCTGGACATAGTCTGGGGATAAAGTGATCGATGTATCCCAGGAATACATGCATCCAGCACCAGTCTTTCCAGTAGCCATAGCATTTATCACTAATACCTGGTTTAGCCCTGGATCCGTCTTAACAACGATCACTACATGGAGATCTATGTATCATCAGCTAGTCTAGTATATCTTATGAAAAGATTATTTGTATTTACTATATTGTATAAATATATCAAATCATGTATGATGCTAGTATGGTTTAAACGTAAAGGCTCACTAGTGATCAATAGCTATCAATGCCTTATCATAGAATATGTGGTTAAGGTAAAGCATTAGGTCACATATTTAAATAGGCTCTATTTAGTTATGAATGGGAAATCAACGATCTTGGCACTATAGCGTTTACCACGGACTTCAACATCCACAGTTTCTCCAAATAGTGCATAGCGTGAGTCTATGTAGGCTTGCCCAATACCTCGTCTGAGTACTGGTGAGTATGAACCACTAGTAATCCATCCAACAGGTATATCTTCAACATATAATCTATAGCCCTGCCTAGGTATAATCCTTGCATACTTCTTCTTCATCTTAACACCAACCCTTATCCAACGGACACCCTCCCTCCTACAAGCCCTTAATGCCTCCTCTCCAACAAAACCATGTTTACCCCAGTCAATAGCTCCAAGACCATATCTTAGGCTAACTGCACATGGATACTTTAATGGATCCTCGCCGTACTCATGCTCACCAAGCACAAACCCCATCTCCATACGTAGACTATCCCTTGCAATAACACCGCATGGCTTAACACCTTTCTCCAATAGTTTCTCCAATAGCTTCTTTATAGCCCTAGGTTCACCCCAGATCTCAAATCCATCTTCTCCAGTCCATCCACTACGGCTTACTAGATAGTACTTCTCCCCAATGATCTCCTCATTAATCCTAAACTCCAAGACCCTTAGATCACCAGCCCATACAGCACCCAAACTCTCCACTACCTCAACAGCCCTTGGACCCTGTAGAGCTATCATTGCATACTTAAAAGTTAGATCCTCGATCTCAACCCTATAGCCCCTTGCCCTAATAACCTCCCTGAAATAACTGATCATTTTCTCACGATAGGGTGCATTAGTTACTACAAGCCATTCATCATCACTCATCTTATACAACATCTCATCATCCTTAACACGTGCCCACTGGTTCAATGCTAGTGTTGGCCCACTAAGGAAATACTCCCTAGTCTTACCAAGATCCCTTGTATAGATGTACTGGATAAACTCTAGTACATCCGAACCCCTAAGCCTTAGACGACCCATATGACTTACGTCAAAGAATCCAGCATCCCCCCGGACAACCATGTGCTCCTCAATCACACTAGTATACTTCATAGGCACGATCCAGCCGCCAAACTCACCAGTATCAGCACCAAGTCTCTCAACATGATAGTCTAGAAGATGTGTTCTATACATACAATACCCACCATACTTAACTCTTAACAACCAGTATTAATCTATAAATGTTTCCATGGTAGACTATGAATATTTACTAGGATAACATCCTAATGAGGATCTTGTATAAGATCGTTAGAAAAGATTAATTACTTTAAATACTAATTCACATGATGGTAGCTAGGATTATGAAGATAGATATAGTTTAAAAGATTGAATTCACTTTCTTTACCCCTCAACTATTTCAATAACTGGTATAGGTGTATGTGATTGTGCTACTCTTTCTGTCGCTGGGTATATGTTAGCAGTTATAATAGTACTAAATACATGGAATCTATATCCAGTTTTTTTATAAATGATGGTATCTATATAAATCTCTATAATCTTAGACTCATTAGCTCTAAGTCTTAGATACAAGGTATTATACCATACTAGATCATTGGCTCTCATCAATATATGATCTTTACCTCTGACACAGGATACTGGAACTTTATCTCTAAATACCTCCTTAGAGTCAGTATTTTGGATAAGGTGTTCACGAGATCATTTAGTTGTCTACCATTAATGCTGGTATAGGGTGATGTTATTACATGATCTAAGTATATCCATGTCTATATAGTCTAGGGGGATACTTAGGAAAATGATTTACCACCAGTACTATTTCCAAGTATTATATCAGCATATTTTGGTGCCTTAGGCTTAGCCATGTATGTGATCTTTAATAGGATCTTTATTATAGAGCCCGGTTTTACCTTAATAGTCTCTGAACCATTAACTATGCTTAACTCGATCATACCCCATGTAGACGGTAATTCCTTAAAGGAACCTATTACCTCTATGGAGGAGTCTTTAGAGCTGATGGAGGTATTACTTGTATCTGTGGATGTAGTGTTAGTGTCTCCATCTATGTTAGCTGTATTAGTGGTAATGGTATTGTCAGGGCTTTCCCCAAAGCCATTGATATGGGTGTTCATAACTATGTATAGGGATATGGGTATTAGTAGAACCAGGATTATTATAGAGACTATATAGAATATTCTCATAGGTTCACCAGTAACAACTGCTATTTCAGATGTTTATTTTTCCTCTCCAAAACTATTGTATCTATTCATCAGCATCTACCCTGTTAATGCCTTAGCTACTACTGTTCAACATATGTTTTTTATCCTCATAGGGGAAATCTATTTACTTGGTGCTTACTATAATGGTTAAGCATCCATGGCTACCTAATTCTCCACGGGAGATTAAGGAGGAAATGCTTAGAAGAATAGGTGTTGATAGTGTTGAGGAGCTATTTAGGGACATACCTAGGGGGGCTCGTGTAAGAGACTGGGATAACCTAGAAATAGGTCTTGGAAAGCCATTGTCAGAGATTGAGGTCTGGAGAATTGTTGATGAGAAACTGGGTAGGAATAGGGTCTTTAAGAATCCACCTCCATTCCTTGGAGCTGGTGCATGGCCTCACTATGTACCTGCTGTTGTCAAATATATTGTATCACGTGGTGAATTCCTTACAGCCTATACACCCTATCAGCCCGAGGCTAGCTATGGCTTAATGCAGGCATTGTTTGAGTACCAGAGCCTTATGGCCGAGCTACTGGAGATGGAGGTTGTTAATGCTAGTATGTATGACTGGGGATCGGCACTTGCAGAGGCTGTTCTCATGGCCATGAGGATATTGAGGAGGGGTGGACGTGTACTTGTCCCCTCTACCATGAACCCGTTTCACAGGAGGGTTTTAGAGACGTATACCTGGCCTAAGGACATCGTTGTTGAGGAGGTAAAACATGATCACGAGACGGGACTAATCGATCACGAGGATCTTAAGGAGAAGCTCTCCAAGGGAGATGCTGTAGCAGTATATGTTGAGAACCCGAGCTTCCTAGGCTTTATTGAGGAGAATGCAGGTGATATTGGAGAGATCACTCATGACTATAGGGCACTATATATAATGGGGATCGACCCCATAAGCCTTGGGCTGCTAGAGGCACCGGGTAATCTCGGGGCTGATATAGTTGTTGGTGAGGGTCAGCCACTAGGCCTTGGACTCAACTATGGCGGCCCATACCTAGGTATTTTCGCTACAAGGTTTAAGATGAAGTATGTTAGGCAGATGCCTGGTAGAATAATTGGTTTAACAACAACAGTTGATGGGGGGCAAAGGGCTTTCTCCATGATCCTACAGACCCGTGAACAACATATTCGTAGGGAGAAGGCTACCAGTAACATATGTACTAATGAGGCATTATGTGCAGTTGCAGCTGCTGTATACCTATCCCTACTTGGCAGGGAGGGTATTCGGAGACTTGGTGAATTAATATACTATAGGTCACACTATGCAGCATATAGGCTATCCAGGATCGATGGAGTAGTTGCACCTAGGTATAAGGCTGATTTCTTCAAGGAATTCGTAGTAGATTTCAACAATACTGGTCTCCAATACAGTACAATACATGATGAGCTGTTGAAGCACGGTATACATGGTGGCCTCTACCTTAAACCCTACTACCCGGATCTTGGGGAATCAGCACTATACTGTGTCACAGAACTACATACGAAGAAAGATATAGATCTACTTGTGGAGAGGATAGAGGAGATAGTTTCTAGGAGGTGAATAATGGATGTATAGACAGGCTAGATGGAGTGAACCACTAATATTCGAGCTTGGAGCACCGGGGAGAATAGGCTTCCTAGTACCAGATCCGGAGCCTGAGGTAAGAGAGGTTGTTGGAGATATAAGGATACCCCAGAAGATACGTAGGAAGAAGCCTCCGGAACTCCCAATGGTCTCTGAGATCGAGGTTCTAAGACACTATACACGATTAACTCAGATGAGCTATGGAGTTGACAGTGGCCCGGCACCACTTGGCTCATGTACTATGAAGTATAATCCCCGAATATCTCTTGAGATAGCTGGTGATGAGAGGATTACGTGGCTACATCCACTACAGGATGAAAGAACTGTACAGGGGTTGCTTGAGATACTCTATCTGCTGCAGAAATGGCTTGCGGAAATAACTGGTATGGATGCATGTACTCTCCACCCAGCAGCTGGTGCTCATGGAGAACTAGCTGGTGTACTGTTAATACGTAGGTATCATGAGCTGCGTGGACAACTCGATCGTAAGAAGGAGATTATTGTGCCGGATTCAGCCCATGGTACAAACCCCGCTAGCTCCTCAATGGCTGGGTTCCATGTTGTAGAGATACCCTCAGCTGGGGATGGTAATATTGATCTTGATGCATTCTATGAGGCATTATCAGAGTCTACAGCAGGTCTTATGATAACTAATCCTAGTACACTAGGCTTATTCGAGGAACATATACTGGAGATAGCCAAGGCTGTCCATGAGGTTGACGGCCTACTCTACTATGATGGTGCTAACCTAAATGGTATAATGGGCTATACAAGACCTGGTGACATGGGATTTGATATAGCCCACATAAACATCCATAAGACATTCTCAGCACCACATGGTGGTGGTGGACCGGGTGCAGGTCCAGTGTGTGTAAAGGATCGGGTTGTTGATGTTGAGAAAGGTATAAGGCTCTCAGATCTGCTTCCAGGGCCTAGGGTTATTTATGATCGTGATAGCGGATTATATAGGATCAAGTGGCCCGGTAGATACTCAGTTGGTATGCTCAAGACATTCTTTGGGAACATAGTCCCGTTGATATGGGGATTCATCTATATACTATCACTTGGCCCACAGGGTTTGAAGGAGGTTACTGAACAAGCTGTGATCAATACTAACTACTTTATGAAGCTTATGGAGGGTGTCCGGGGCTATAGTCTACCTTATGGGAGGGGTAGGTACCGTAAACACGAGATCGTTTATAGTGCCGAGCCTCTTCATAGGGAGGCTGGGGTATCTGCAGAGGATGTTGCTAAGGCACTGCTTGACCATGGCTTCTATGCTCCAACAATATACTTCCCATTGATCGTTAAGGAGGCGTTGATGATAGAGTTTACGGATACCGAGACAAAGGAGAACATTGAGGCATACGCTAGTGCTCTCAAGGAGATCTCTAGTAGAGCCTATAGTGATCCGGATTCAATCAAGAGATCACCTGTTAATACAGCTGTTGGTAGAGTTGATAATGTAAAGGCTAGTCACCCAAGAACAGTAACTCCTAGTTGGCGTGTACATAGACTTAGGCTTAAGGGTAAACTGTCTGGTCTAAAATGATCTTTTTATCGGTATAATTATAAGTACTGTATAGTATGTTTTACTCTATCTAGGAAGTTGGGTGTTACGGTATGGTTTCTAGAGAATATGATGTAGTCGTTATTGGTGGGGGAATAGGCGGTTATCCAGCAGCTATAAGGCTTGCACAACATGGCTATAGAGTTGCTCTTATTGAGGAGAATCTCCTTGGTGGTGAATGTACTAATTATGGCTGTGTACCTTCTAAGGCACTCTATAGGATAGCCTCCTCAATAGACTCAATAATCAGTGTATTAGGTAGATCGGTTGGTTTTGAATGGAGTGTTTTGAGGGAGTGGGTTGAAAGTATAGTCTCTGGTTCACGTGATGGGATAGCTTACCTCCTTGAGAAATATGGCGTTGAGGTTATAAACGATCATGCGGTACTAGGTGATAAGGAGGGCACTATAAGGCTTTCCAGAGACACAGTGCTTAGGACTAAACATATAGTTCTAGCACTAGGTACCGATCCAAAGCCCCTACCTAATATAGTGTTTGATGGTGACAAGATAGTTTCTAATAGGGAGATATTCTACCTAGAAGACCTACCTTCATCAATAGCAGTTATTGGAGGAGGTGTTATCGGTGTTGAAATGGCCTATATACTCTCCTCACTAGGAGTTGATGTATATCTCGTTGAAGCCATGAAGAGGCTATTGCCTATGATGGATAGTGATATTGGTAGAGTTATTGAGAGGTTCCTTCTCAGTAAAGGTGTTAAGGTGTTTAAGAACACGATAGCGTCAACAGTAAAGGTTTCTAGTGAAGATGTTGAACTAGCTCTATCCAATGGGTCTAGACTGTGTGTGGAGAAGGTGCTTGTATCCATAGGTAGGATTCCACGGACAAGAGGGGTTGGGCTGGAGAAGGCTGGTGTGGAGGTTAATGGGTATGGGTATGTAAGGCTGTATAATGGCTATAGATCAAGTAATCCAAGGGTATATGCTTCTGGAGATGTAGCTGGGCCACCACTACTTGCACAGAAAGCATTAGTTGAGAGCCTCCTTGTAGCAAACTCTATAATGGGTAGGAATGTTGAGAGGCTGGAACCTGAGAAAATACCGTTAGTGATATTCTCTGGTCTAGAGGTGAGTTCTATAGGTTATTCAGAGGATGAACTACGTGGCCGTGGACTTAGGTATAAGAGGATCAAGATACCATTATCATTTCTACCAGCATCAAGGATAAAGGGTGGAGATTATGGTTTTGTAAAGGCACTCATTGGAGAGAATGGAGAGTTCTATGGACTACACATTGTAGCACCAAATGCTTCTGAAGCAATATCTTCATTCCTACCACTATACCTTAGGAGAATCGGGGTTGAAGAAGCAGCTTATACTCCATATCCACATTTAACGGTATCTGAGGCTGTACGTGATTTTGCAGAGTATATCCTTGGTGAACCAATACACTTGTTTATCAAAAAATAGTATCTACTCTACCTCCTCCTAAACCTTCTAAACAATACTATACCAGCTACTGATGCAAGTACAGTTAATGCTGCAAACCAGATATTCAATGGCTCAGGTATTGGCTGTGGTAATGGCTCTGCATATAATACGCCAGTATATGGTATTAGATCCCTTCCACTAACAGTCACATTATATGCTCCAGACACATTACCGGATAGATGAAATAACGCTATCCCACTAGAGTTGGTGGTATTCACTAGATACACCTCTATAGAGCCATTCCGAAGCCATAGAGTTACGGAGGCATTAGCAACGGGATCATCTGTATCGGCATATTTAACCTTGATAACTACATCAACACTAACATTACCAGAACCAGGAATTGATACAACACTTGGATGAGATACATTAAGAGCTCTAGGGTTCCTCCATAGACTGGTCTCTGGGTCACCGAAGAAGTTATAGTTTAGGAAGTTCTTCATATTCCACCACTGATCCATGTTAAAACCAGCATTGACATAGTATACCTTAGAGGTATAGAGTGCACTAGCTATAGAATCGATCTCATCATAGATAAGTGCTTTAGCGAAATAGTATAGGAGCTCATGGTTACCGCCATCGCCAAGTCTCCATCCCGGGACATAGAAACTTGTACGTGCACTAGCCACTATAGCAATACTGCCATCACTCCTCTCAAGTAGATACTCAGCTAGAGACTCAGAGCTATAGTCGAACATCCCGGTTAGACAAGCTGATAAGTAGCTAACAGGGTTATAGACACCATTACTTATAGTTGTATCAGTATCAAAGAACGTATACCAATCCATTTCACCTGATTCAGGTATACCATCACCATCATCCCATGCCCATATCTTCCTATAATGTCCAGTAGGCCATCCATGCCCACTCTCAAAAACTACTCCAGCTCCACTATTGTATACAAGGCTGAAGTTCTCTTTAGTTAGTGAATACTCACATGGGTAAGTGCTTGGGTCAAGACCAGCTTTCTCATAGAGTCTTACATAGCTATAGCCCTTTGGTGTTAGGAAGTCATCCTTTATAAGCTCCATAACATATGCTTCATCAGTTTTCGGCACATTATTATAGTCTTCATTCTCATAATTAGCTATTGCACCTGCTAAAATAGCCTTCTTAATCCATGGCCCAACCGTAATGTTCTTCTCATAACGAAGGATCTTATTGATCACATCGTTGAGTTCCGTTGCTGTAGATGCACTTATACGCCCAACAACTATATCCGGTAGTTTATCGGGTAATGGCTCATCAACTGTTCCATTTGGATCTGTGCCGCTAGTGTATTCTAGGTATAGTCCATCATGATCAGGATCCCATTGTGTATTATCTCCATTGAGTAGGGCGTAGAATAGATCTGTTGCCTTATACCTATTATCAGTAGTGTTCCATTCCGGCTCAGGATCATAGTCGCTTGGCCCATAGTACCATAGTGGTGGTACCTGGTCATAGTCTCCTCCTAATACTAGGTATTCTAGTCCATAGTTGTTGTACATGTCTATAGCGAAATTCCTGATCTTCTCCTGTAGGTTTCTACCAGTGTATGTCTGGTTTATATAGTCTGTCGTGAATATCCCTATGCTATATCCTTTGGCTTTCTTCCATTCTAGTAGTGGCCGGAAATAGTCTTTTAGACTAGTTGTTGTAACAACTACATACCTATATCCACCAGGGTCATTATCCGGTATATACTTTACATGGTTGTAGAAGTAGTCAAGCACCCATCTATTATACGTTATAGCCTCCATGAGCCTCTGGTTAAACTCTGTAGCAATCCTAGGTACATTCTTTGGCGGGAGCAACTTATAGCTTACATGTATGGTGTATTTAGCATTATAGACTATATTGTTTGTATAGAAGTCATACTGTATAGGATATATTACAACCGGTATATACCGGTATGGCCCAAGCCACTGTTCATCCTCAACAACATATGGTTTACTGGGATAGATCCCTCTATAAATGACCCCCCTAGTATAGCATACATTGAATACACATATAGGTTTTGATGGCTGTGGCAGGTTCTCCAGCGGTATTAGCTTCTTATCTACTACATAGACATCTACACGAAGATCAATTGTAGCTGGTGGTACTAGTATGAATAATCTCTTAACTGGTACAACTGGTTTACCTGGTGTATTATCGTATACATAGCCTTCAATAGAGACTCTCGTATAATTACCTGTAATTTCAATGTTAGGGCTAGGTACCTTATACTCTATTGTGAATCCCGTGGCTATTGTCTCCCCACTATATGTTGTAATAGGAGTTAGTGTAAGTAATAGTGTAGATACTATGAATAAGGCTAATATATACGATTTCCAAGCGATCCTCATGATAGGTCACTTTTTCCAAAAACTATGCATTTGTTTTAGGAGTAGTATACATATTTTTATAAAGTGTAGTCTCTAACTAATAAACTATTATCCCCTCCATATGGAAATAATTGCTTAGCAGGGATAACGGTTTAATGCCCTAGGCAACATCTATATACCATGTATACAGTTGTAGATGTACGTGGGTGTACATGTGTTGCTGATCGAGATACTATTCTATGGTCGTGGAGGACAGGGGGGAGTGACGGCTGCAAATATACTTGTAGCAGCAGCACTTAAGGAGGGTCTCTATGGACAGGGATTCCCATTCTTCGGAGCTGAGAGACGTGGTGCTCCGGTAAGGAGCTTTGCCCGTATTAGTGATAAGCCTATACTGAGGCATGGAATGTTTAGTGATGCCGATGTACTAGTAGTACTTGATACAGGTCTCCTCAAGACGGGCTACACGAGATCAGTTGTTGTAAGAGATAATGGTGTCATCGTAGTTAATGCACCATCAAAGGATCTCGTTGGACCCGATAAGTTCAGTCTCTCTGGAAAGACCCGGATCTATATGGTTAATGCTACAGATATTGCTTTAAGGAATAAACTTGTTGTTGCTGGCTGGCCTGTTGTCAATACATCTATGCTTGGTGCATTATCCAAGGCATTAGGGCTGATCAGTGTTGATAGTATGGCTTCTGCAGTACGTGAGTATTTTGGTGGTAGAATTGGTGAGGTTAATGCTAAGGCTGTATATGATGCTTTTAATGAAACTATATTCCTTGGCGAATACTCTCTAGAGAGGTGATCCATTCTATGGTTGAGATAGTTCCTATAAAGTATAGGGTACCCATAGCCCGTCCTAAGGTAGGTGTTGCTGGGAAGACTGGGTCCTGGAGGTGGGTGAAACCTGTAGTTGATACCAGTAGGTGTACCCGTTGCTTCCTATGCGAGATCTATTGCCCGGATAACACGATCACAGTTGATCCTGAAAAGGGGGCTATTGTAGACTATGAATACTGTAAGGGCTGTGGTATATGTGCTAATGTATGTCCCGTAAATGCTATAGAGATGGTTAAGGAGGCTTGAGAGCTATGCCCAAGACTGTGCTCACGGGTAACTATACAGTTGCACTAGCTGCTAAAATGGCCCGTGTAGAGGTTGTTGCAGCCTACCCAATCACTCCACAGACAAGTATTGTTGAGAAGCTAGCGGACTATATTGATAGGGGAGAACTAGATGCTATAATGATCAGGGTTGAGTCGGAGCACTCGGCATTGGCAGCAACCTTTGGAGCAGCAGTAGCAGGGGCAAGAGCGTTCACAGCAACAAGTAGCCATGGACTACTATACATGCATGAATGGGTACACTGGACCTCCCGGGCACGGATACCAGTAGTAATGGCCATAGTTACAAGGGCATTGGCACCACCATGGAATATATGGAGTGATCACCAGGATATACTTGGACAACGGGACACAGGATGGATCATAGGGTTTGCAATGGATAACCAAGAGGTTTTTGATATGACTGTACAAGCGTTTAAGATTAGTGAGGATCCACGTGTCTACCTACCAGTAATGATCGGGCTTGACGCCTTCACGTTAAGCCATACCAGTATGCCTGTTGATGTACCTGAGCAGGAGGAGCTTGATAAATGGCTTGGCCCACGTAGGCAGGGCTATGTGATCGATGGTAGTGAGCCTCTAGCACTAGGTAATCTAGCATGGCCTGAGGATACTGAGGAGTTCTTCATGGATCTGCAGAGGGGTATGGAGGAGGCTAAGAATGTTATAAGGGAGGTTGATGAGAGCTATGGCAGGTTTTTTGGGAGGAGGTATGGTGGTCTCATACACCGTTACCGTTGTGGGGACGCTAAATACCATGTCATAGCCATGGGTGCGTGGAGCGGGGATCTGATGGAGGCTGTTGATATGCTTAGGGAGGATGGTTACCCGGTAGGACTTATACGTATGAGGTTTATCCGTCCATATCCTGATAGGGAGATGTACGAGTTGTTATCGGGTTCTAAGGGTGCAATAGTATTCGATCGTGCGATCAGCTATGGAAGCCTTGGACCAATATATCTTGACGTAGTTGCTAACATGGCCCGATATACCCGTAGACTACCCTATATAAGGAATATAGTTGCCGGTATTGGAGGAGTTAATGTGACATACAGTGACTTCTACAAGCTAGTTAAGGAGACAATAGATGATCTTGAGAAGGGTGTTGAACCAAGTGTTTTCACATGGTACCACCGGAGGTGAACCATGGTATGAGCAGGCCCATACCACCCCTACCCCGTCTCATGAGAAATACCGTGCTACCAGGACATGCAGCATGCCACGGATGCCCTATAACAATGGGTCTCAAAGTAGTTGGAGCAGCCTTCGGCAACAAGGTGATCCTAGTAGTACCAGCATGCTGTACAAGCGTAGTAGTAGGAGCATATCCCGGCAACGCATTCAACGGCTCAATAGTACACGTAGCATTCGCCTCAGCAGCAGCAGTAGCAAGCGGTATAGCCGAAGGTCTTCGAAAGAGAGGGATCAAAGATGTACAGGTCATAGCATGGGCAGGCGATGGAGGTACTGCTGATATTGGTATGGCTAGTCTTAGTGGTGCTGCTGAGCGTAACCATGATTTTATCTATATTATGTATGATAATGAGGCGTATATGAATACGGGGATTCAGAGGAGTAGTGCTACTCCACAGGGTGCTTGGACTACTACTACTCCGTTGGGTAAGAGGGAGCCTAAGAAGGATGTTGCAAGGATTATGATTGCCCATGGCGTCCCCTATGTTGCTACGGCTAGCGTTGGCTATCCACATGACTTCTACGCTAAGCTTAAGAGGGCGGCTAGTATAAGGGGCTTTAAGTTCATATACCTTCATGCACCATGTCCTACAGGCTGGAGATTCGATCCAGCATTAACCGTGAAAATTGCTAAACTAGCTGTTGAGACTGGTCTAGTGGTTCTCTATGAATACTATGATGGCCATATACACTTATCAGGTCCAAGTAGGCCATATATGGATAAGAGTAGGAGAAAGCCTATCATGGAGTACTTGAGGCTTCAGGGTAGGTTTAAGGGTGTTACTGAGGAGCATGTGAAGGCTATTGAGAAGTATGTTGATGAATTATGGGACTGGATTAAGAGACATATGTAGCTTTTTAAACTAGATATCTTTTTATAAATAGGTTCTTTTTCTTATGTGAATGGCAATTGTATTTTCTGTAGTACTATTACTGTAACCGATAACGCTATTGCAAGTGCAACTATCACGTAGGGCTTCATCTTAATACCTACATCAGCCTCCTCATAAAAACGTACAAGACCTGCTGCTGTAAATGGTCCTGGAGCTTCCCTCTTCTTCCTACCCTTTTTCGACTTAGGCATTGTAATCGCCAAGACTATTTATTGACTACTTCAAATATTTGTATGGCTTCTCCCCTATATATCTCTATTTTATATGTGATCCTATGGTTGTTGGGGTTCTCAATAACTTATCTACCAATACGTTATTGTATGTTAGTAACTTTTACTAGTTTTCATTATCATATATTTTTATTCATCCTATATAGTTACTGTTAATTAGTGGGATTACTGTGTACCAGTGGTGGAGGGCGGGTATATTTATGGCTAGAGACTTATCTACACTTGTACTAGCCATACTAATACTGTGTCCCATGTTATCAATAGTCATTACCTATAGTGATATAGGGATTAAGAGAATTGATCTAGGTAATGGAGTGTATAGGGAGGACTATGTAGATCAAGGGTATAGTCTACTCTACATACCATTATCCTTTATGTCCAATCAAATATACGATTATGATAGGGATGTCACACCAAGTGATCCTGGTGAAGGAGTTGGAGTAACAGTCTATTGTCCATCTGATGAAGTCTATATGGCCATACTCTACGTACCTGGAGAATGGCTTACTAAGGATGGATATAAACTCATAGTTAGCATAGGCTATCCAACACATCCCGAGGGAGATACTTGGGTACAGAAAACAGTTGGTGATCTAAGCTTTAGCGATGGTGTATGGAGTGTTGAGAACACAGAACCATCAATACTATGGAAAGGACATGTAGCTGTATGGCTTCAAAACATAATGTTTTCTACATCGACGGGAGAGATAGTGGATACTGCTGGAATATATGTCCATATAAAGAGTGCATGTGAATTCACCTATAGCGGGGGATCCCATGATGATGCTGATTTCTGTCCATGTAGTGGCTATGAGAAATGGGATCCAAGCAGGTATAGGATGGTTAGTATAAGGGATTATGGGGGAGATTTTTGGCTACAGCAGATAGATGGTTCATGGTATATTGTTGTCAGGGGAGATTTGATGCAGACTAATGGAGGAGATAGTGGTTCAGAGGATAGTTTAGAAAGTAAGGGTATATGGGTATGGGGTTCAACTATAAGGGGTTATGAGGAGGAGTTTATAAACTGGGCTATAGAGCATGGCTTTACAGACATATATATCCTGATAAAGGGAGTAAGTGGGACGGTAAGATATGATGTATTGAATAAGACTCTCACGTTGAAACACGATATGAATCTGGGTATAAGGATATGGGCTTGGCTAGTTGGATTCCATGATGAAAGCCATAGTGATCAGTCATGGGACTACCTTGTTGGAGACTGGGTTTCACCAGATGATAGTGATTATAGAGACTACCTCGTTAACATAATAGAGAATGCCCTAGATCCATCTAGGGGTTATGTAGATTATGTACCGGATGGGGTTATGCTAGATGATACATTCCAGTGGCCTAGTCATAACTATGGAGGGAATGCATCACATAGAGTTGAATCCATAACAGGCTTTGTACAGCAGGTGCGGAATGTAGTGAATGAAGTATCCTCAACGTATAACAAGGATATACTACTAGGGTTTGCTCCACATCCGGAAATAGACTGGTATGACCAGGATAATGGATGGAGATATGCTGCATATGAGTATGGTCAGGATTTCGGTGAACTAGCAAAGTATTGTGATATACTTGTCCCAGAAACATATAGGTATGGATTCTATAATGAGCCTACATCATGGATTACGGAGGTAGTCAATGCAATCTATGATGAGATCAATAGTGAATGTCCAGAGAGATTGGATGATGTTAGAACATATCCTGCACTAGTACTATACTATAGTGATTCAGACCCAACACCCATAGATGCATCAAGCCTACAATCAGATATAGAGGCTGCATTGGATGCTACAAATGGATTCAGTGTATTTAGATATGCTTCTAAATCCACTAATCCAGGTAACCAGGGTGACTCATACGATCTTCCTACAGCAGAACAGTTACAAGTACTAGATCAGTATCAGCCGGGAGAGGGTGGGGAAAGTGGAGGTGGTGAAGGAGGTGGAGGAACTCCATCTACTGGGTCTCCATGGGATAGAAGAGTCTATGGCGATCAAAGAGACTATGCTATGTATCATCAACAGCCAACATGGTATAATGATGAAGGCTTTGGTTCAGGAGAGTACAAGGGATGGTGTGGTGTAGCAAGTCTATACATAGCCCTCCATACACTAGTACCTGATCTACCTGCTAGGCTCAAGGTCAAGTATCCTAGTTGGAGCGATCCACAATTTAATAGGCAACTTATAGAAGCCGATCCATACATATACCATAGTGGATCAACATATGCTGTCGAGGCCTTAATGGTCCATGAGGGTATAGGCTATGACTCAGGTACATCAGGCTATGGATATAGTGAGCTGGACAATATTATTGACTGGCTTAATGGCCTAGATATAGGTGTTACCTTCGAGTATCAGTATGTATCATTAAGTCAAATGAGGGATTATCTTGAGCAAGGCTGGGTTGCAGTAATGAATGTTCAGACAGGCCATTATGTTGCAGTAGTAGCCTATACCTATGATGATCCTAGTGATTCTACTAAAAGATACTACTGGATACTAGATCCATGGCCTACTAGCTACATAGGCCCCGGATCCACGTGGGATCCAACTACCGAGGATCCTGATGGTGATGGTTATCCGGAGTTTAACGTTGATCTTACATGGGATTGGAGAAGCCTTATATGGTCTAGGCAGCCCCATGGTACATCAGACTATTATCAAGGAATATACGTTATGACAGGGCATGGTGTTAACGAGGTATTTAGGGATCAGAGGGGTGATGGGACATTATTGATGGTTAGACTTGTAAGTAATGATGCATCCAATGAGTATGTACTGGTACAGTTACCTAGTCAACAGCCGAGTTCAAGTACTGATGGAGAATATATTGTACGTATGCTAAAGATGGTTAATGGCTATGTATACTCTGGTGCACCAGCGGTAGTAGTTAAGGATCAGGTGGTACTAGATGCATATGATCCTTTGACAGACACTTATACAAGCATTACAGTGAATCCAGGATCTATAATACTATGTAATGTATCAGCTAAGTATATGCTACAAGCTGCACAAGCAACGTTTAGCTATGGTAATGGCGTAATATTTAGGGTTGATCCATACTCAAGCAGTACCTCATATAGTGTGATAAAGATAAAGAGAGCACGTATATTCATCTACACAGGAGATGGCACTATCTATGAGAAGGTAGTTGATGTTGTGAACTGGTTTAGGTTCACATATGATGTAATAAGTGATCCGTCCAAACTAGAGAGATTAAATACAGAGAGGTTTAGATACTCATTAATATTAATGCCTGGAGGTTCAGCTACCCAGATAGCTACTGGTATAGGGCAGGATAATCTCAGGGAAATAGCTACTTTCGTAGCTAATGGCGGTGGATATATAGGTATATGTGCTGGCTCATACCTACCAGTAGAGGGCTACAATACCGAGACATCCTGGCTTGAGATAGTTAATGCTACTGTAGCTGCTCAGAACCCTGGTGAGGGAATAGTCACTATAGAGTTTACAAGTAGTAGTCCAGTATCCTATGGTTTCCAGGGACAGATAGAGATGGCCTACTATAATGGCCCTGCTCTCTCACCAGGTGGTTTAGATAATACAACTCTTGGACTAAATGCTCCATTACCTACATCAATAGCAACATTTACAAGTGGGCCTAATACTGTCCTCATAGGTAAACCAGCTATTCTAACAACCACCTATGGTAGTGGAAAAATAGTATTGTTTAGCCCACATCCAGAGCACTATTACTACTCCAGTGAAGGAGATCTAACGTTGGGCAAGTATATCTGGAGGCTGTTATGGAATGCTATAGTATATGCTACTGGAGAGGAGGATGTAATAGAGGTAAGTCCTCCACAGCCAATACCGGAGCCAGCCTATAGCAATTTGCTCATACTTGCAGTAATAAGCATAGTTGCGATAGTAGCGGTAGCGTTTAGGAAGCTAAAACATAGGTGAATGGAAAGTTTTGGAGATAGTTTCTTTTTTATTCACACCCTCTATTCTACTAGGACATGCATGAGGTAATGGGGTGTCTACTATGGATATAAGGGAGGCTCAAAGGATCATAAGGGAGAAGTACTATGAGCGTGATAGTAGCCGTGGATTATTTTCAACATTTACATGGTTTGTTGAGGAGGTTGGAGAGCTTGCTGAAGCACTTCTTAGGAGTGATTATAGGGGGTTGAGTGAGGAGATTGCTGATGTATTTGCATGGTTACTCAGTATAGCTAATCTGGTAAACATTGATCTTGATGAGGCTTTTAGGAGGAAGTATGTAGAGACTTAAATGATCTAATGATCTCTCTAGCCCTATCCGGATCCTTTTCAACAATCGTACCAGTAACAAGTATATCTGCACCAGCCAAGGCTACTGCCTTAGCGGTATCAGGATCTCTTATACCACCACCAGCTATGATTACTAGCTTATCACTAGCCTTCCGTGAAGCCGCTATAAAGCTTGGAGGTACTGGTTCTGGTACACCACTACCACCCTCTATATAGAGGTATTTTAGGCCAAGCATTTCAGCAGCTAATGCATAGGCTCCAGCGATCTCCGGCTTATTCTCCGGTATAGGTACTACCCTGCCAACATGGGCTACAGCAGATGATCCATATACTACAAGGTATCCTGTAGGTAGTGGTTCAAGCCCGTACTTCCTAATTATTGGTGCACCAGCTAGCTGTGCGCCCATTAGATAATATGGGTCAAGGCTGTTTAGGAGGATCATGAAGAGTACAGCATCAGCCTCCGGTGTTAGGCAGTTAATGTTTCCGGGGAAGATGATCACTGGTACACCATGTTTCTTCAGGGTCTTGGTTGTCTCAGTAGCCTCCTCTGGAGTGACTCCAAGACTACCACCAATTAGGAATGCATCTGTACCTGCATCAACCATTTCACCTGCTATTCTATCAATATTCTCTAAAGGCTTATCTGGATCTATGAGTGTAAAGTGTAGTTTCTCCCCAGACTCGATCCTGTCAACTATGTATCTATGGATACTCACGTCATCTCCCCAGAGATCTCTAGAGCTTCCTCTTCAGTCTTTTTAACAAATGTTATCTCTATAGTCCCCTCTGTAAACATGTCAATAAACTTTCCATAAACATCAACAGTCTCATAGATTTCTGGTACCCTCATCTCAGCTCTTAAACCACAATTACCACACCTTATAACGGCTAGCTTCCTACCCTCCTCATCAAGCTCCTTGCCAAGCTCTATAGTTAGACTCCTAGATCCACAGTTTGGACACTGGAATACACTTGGTATTCTACGTACTTTCCTAATGATCTTCTTATACTTCTTCCTCCTCCTACCCACAATGATCACCTTTTCCATGTTCTAGGACTATTCTCTACTCTTACTAGAGTATAATATTTTACGTATAACCCGTGATCTACCATATCTTAGGACTTCATAGATAGCATCTACATATTCTCTTGGCTCCATTTCCACAACCCTATACAAACTCTTCTCCTCAGCTAGTCTCTGTCCAATGAGATGTATACATCCCAGGCTCTGTTTCTCACTCATAACCCTTATGATGAAGTGTTTGCATGAGCAGTAGAGACGTGGCACTATAACATGATCATTTCTAGAGCTTATATAGAACCATATGGGTGCTTCATAGACTCTACCATTCTCCTTTAGAAACACTTTTACATATTTCCTAAGAGCTACTGGTGAAATGATCCGTCTCATGGACTCTAGTTGCTTTATATCTAGACTCTCAATATACTCCTTGACAGTACTGTAGTCCATTACCCTCTTCCCTTCAATACTACAACCTTATCTTCATAACCAATATATACCTTATCAACAAGTTCTCTGGGGAAAAGCCCTGTCTCTACAACCCCATTAATGGATCTAAGCTCTCGATCGATTAGACCAGGGTTATCAATAGGCTTAAGAGGATAGAGATCGATAACTATATTACCATTATCAGATACTACTGGTCCATCCTTAGCCTTACCCATCCTTATAACAGGCTTAAATAAGCCGTTAAGGCAGAGCCTATCGAGAACCCATGGTAGAGCATGTACTACAACTTCTACGGGTACAGGTTTCCTATAGAGATAGTCTTTACCATTATACTTCCTATAATCAACAAGATAGATCTTGTGCCGTGAACGTAGGGCGATCATTTTCTCCCTCAGAAAAGCTGCTCCACGGCCCTTAACAAGATCTAGTTTAGCAGATACCTCATCAGCACCATCAACATATACATCGACAACATTAACACTAGATATATCGGCTACATAGGTATCCGGAGAATATGCGTGGAGAAACATGATCGTGTCAATAGATGAAGCTACAAAGACATGATCCCGGAAAAGCTCATTCCTCAACAACTCACGGATAAAGTACTTAACAGTAGAACCAGTACCCAACCCAATAACCCGGGACTCCCTAAGAAGGGGTAGCAAGTCACTAAAAGCTCTAGAAGCAACAGCCTCCTTAACAACCTCAATATCCACCAACACATCCCACCACACAATAAAGAACCCTAGAGGTAATAATATACATTAGCTATAAACACATATAACCCAACAAAGAAAAACCATATAGACTAGAAACACGGGCCCGTCGTCTAGCCTGGACTAGGATGCGGGGTACACCCCAGACTAGCCACTGGGGTGCCCGACTCGGGACCCAGCCGCTGAATCTGGGCGGAACTCCCCGTGACCCGGGGTTCAAATCCCCGCGGGCCCATTATCTCCTTTTCTTCCATATTGTGATCAATATTGTTGTTATTGCTAGTACTGTTGTTGCTGCTGGTTCTGGTAGTGGTGCTGTTGCATGTGTGATTGTGATCTTTGTTGTCTTGTTACCTGTTGATCCTAGGTATAGCTGTGTCTCGTTATATACTGTTGTTAGTGTGTAGTTTCCGGGTGTGGTTGTGTATGGTATTTTTGTCTTTAGTGTGGCGTACCCGGTTGTGTTTGTGGTATTTGATCCTAGGTAGTAGGTGCTACCTATTAGGTAGAAGTCTATGATGCTGTTCTTGAGCGGTTCCCATGTGCTGGTTGATAGGTTGTAGTATTCTAGTCTAGCCCATACCTTAATGGGTTCTCCAATTGTGTAGTTGCTACTATCCGATCCTATGTCGATAATTCTAGTGGTTAACTTCCTAATATATACTGTGTCAATGGTGTAGTCTGGATTACCGGGTGTAGGCACTAGATCCTTGAAGCCGCCGGGAGCTACATCGTATGTGTTAGCTGCATCTATATCTATCAATGAGTCTGTATCAAGGTCGTAACCGTATGTCAGCATTGCCGCCCTAAAGGGTCTAGAGAGATTATTTAGACCACCAATACTATCAGCTGGTACCTGGAACTCTATGTAGTGTGTAGTATAGGCTATAGAGCCAGTTGTTGACTCAGTATAGCCTGTACCACCAGTCCATCGTAGTACAAAGACCTTGTTACCAGCACCAACTGATCTCTCTGGTTCAAACCATATTATATACTGCCACTTAGCTGGTGTACCGTTGAGTGACATGTTTGTATCTGTATCACCCCATCCACTTGGTGAGTATACCCATTCACTGCATCCATCACCTGGATCGAGTGGTGTATAGTCTAGTACAATAGCTATTGCTGGTGTGATATTCCCAGCTATATAGGCTCTCCCATGTAGGTGTATGAGGAAGTATACAGTATTAGTTGTTGTGTTTATAAGCATACGCCACTCAATAATATCTACATCCCAATCCTCAACTATTCCATAGCCTATCCTGATCTTGTCATCCCTATGGTCATTGAATCCATCAACTACAACTACATAGCCACTATTAAGATCATAGTGTACATATGGAGTTGCTGGTTCTGGATAGCTGTTAAACCCTATATCTATGAAACCCTTTCCAGCTCTTCCAAAACCACTATCTGTAGCTGGATCCCCATCACCATCTATAACCTGATCCTGTACATCATCCCATGTATTAGTCCCATAGGATGTTATACAGTCAAGTACATCACTAACACTACCTCCACCCAGATCCCATGAGTCCCCATGACCATTACTATGTACAATAGCCACTGTAAACCTTACATTACTAACAATAGATGGATTAGATACACCAACATCACTCCATACAATAGCTATCTCTACACAATCAGTACTATTATCGGCAACAAATACGGAGCTAGATGATGATACATCATTCCAGCTAGAATCATATATTATCAATGCATCAGAACCACTGGGGCCACCCCTAATGGGTATACCTGAAACTACATCTGATCTAGCCAAGTCCACTACGATCTGGTAATCCCATAACCCATACTGTGACGTATTCGTATCACTATATAGTGCAAGCCATCTCTCACCATTAGTATAGTTCATATCGGTATCTAATGCTATGAGTATAGCTGGTGAACCATCAACACCAAGATCGCCTAGATCACGGAATCTTACCAGGATCATTAGATGGGATTTATTGCTGGTGACGTGAAAACTAATAATATCAACACCTGGGTCTGGATTATAGAAATCAGTTCTCTCATCCCCAACCATATCCTTCCATATAAACTCTCCATTAGATACTGTATAAGTATTATTGTCCATTGTAGCTAATATTCCCAAGCTCCATTCACTTGGATCTCCATCAATAGATACTGGTTTATGGAGCTTAGGTAGATCGGGCCATTCACTTGGATCTCCATCAATGGCAACAGTTATTCCCTGCTCCATTGATGTA
>CAZVHC010000004.1:0-13629 GCA_964627005.1 uncultured Desulfurococcaceae archaeon | reverse complement strand
CCATTCACTTGGATCTCCATCAATGGCAACAGTTATTCCCTGCTCCATTGATGTACTCACTCTACATGTATATACAGTAATACTTAGTGTGGCTATTGTGATGAGTAATATTATTATTAAGAGTGGGAATATATTTTCGAATACGTACTTGAGATTTAAACTAGTGGGCAAAACGTTCACCTAAAGATATATAGGTTTTAGAGAGTAATATCCTTATCTACCATAGCCTACTATGTATTATGTATTAAAACATTATTAGCGATTAAGGATCTTCTTCAAATTCTCCTCATAAGGTGGATAGACAATCCCCTTCTCAGTAATGATTCCTGTGACTAGATCGGGATCTGTTATATCAAATGCGTAGTTTAGAACGGGTATATCTGGTATTGTGATCAGGTATTTACCCATAATCTTCCTTACTTCATCAGGATCCCTCTCCTCAATAACTACATCATTAATACTTGACCCTAGATCTATGGTGCTTGTTGGTGCTGCTACATAGAATGGTGTATTATTCCTCTTAGCAGCTAATGCTATCATGTACGTACCTATCTTATTAACTACATAGCCCTCTCTAGTGATACGATCAGCTCCAACAATGATCTTGTCTACAAGACCCTTCCTTATAACATAGCCAGCCATATTATCTGTTATGAGTGTCACTGGTATGCCTTCTCTTGTATACTCCCATGTATTTAGTCTTGCACCCTGTAATACTGGTCTTGTCTCAGTAGTTATTACCCTGATCCTCCTACCCCTATACCATGCAATCCTAATGACTGCACCAACAGTACCATAGCCTGCAGTAGCTAGTGCTCCAGCGTTACAGTGTGTCATTATGGTATCTCCATCATCTATGATCTCTAGGCCGTATTCACCAATAGCTATATTGGCCCTAAGATCCTCTTCAAGCACTGCTAGTGCCTCCCTCCTAAGACTCTCCTTGGCCTCGTCAATACTTGATGAGTTGTCTAATACCTTTTTTATCCTCTCTAGTGCCCAGAATAGGTTGTAGGCTGTAGGCCTTGTTTTCCAGAGAATGTCTATGGCTTCTATGACCTTCTTTTTAAATAGGCTATAGTCTCCTATGTCAATTGATGAAGCATATGCTGCTATACCAAGTGCTGCTGCTACACCAATAGCTGGTGCACCACGTATTTCCATATCCTTTATGGCCTTGGCTAGTCTCAATGGATCGTTTGTACAGTATGTTTTCTCCTCAAATGGTAGGAGACGTGTATCGATCCAGCATACCCTTTCTCCACCCCACCATACAGCCCTTACTTTCAGAGGATACTTAAGCTCCATTACAGTCACCCTTTAACTCTTAATCATTATTTCTAGTGATACATGGGAAATAAGGGTTTAGCCGGAGGAATATATAGTGGTGTAGTGTTATTACCATGTACTGTATAACCTAGTACTGCATGGGTGTAGGTGTGTGGTTGAGTGTAGTAGGATCGTAGGATTTGACCCAAGTAGATGTACTGGTGTATGTAGTGATCGTGTATTGGCCGAATCACTTGATCGTAGGTGGTTTGGGAGATGGGATGGCGATAAACTATTATTATCTATTGAGGAGGTAGCCTACCTCCTACTAAGGGGGTATGTATGTGTAAAAGTGGGTGATAAACTGTATACTGGTCTATCAATGCTTATGGATGATTTCTACAATTGTTTCCAGAAAATGTTTTGGCCAAGGCTAATGGTATACAATGATCTGAGGAGCCGTGGTAGGAGAGTCCGGGTTCTTGAGGATGGTAAATTCCTTGTTAAACACAAGGATAATACCCTTAGACTACTCGTAGTCCTTGAAGAGAAACAATTGATTAAGGCATCACAACTACTCGATCTCATAAGGCAGGCTCAGAGGAATGGATTACTATTTGTAGCTGCCATAGTGTCTCTACAAGGCGATCTCACATACTATGAGCTTAACGTAATCGATCTTAGGAGGGGCTAGCTATGGCCAAGTTTATACAAACCCCTAGGGGTACAAGAGATCTTGTTGGAGAGGATGCTGAAACCTTTGAATACCTAGTCAACGAGTTCAGGAGGATCGCTAGACTAAATGGGTTTAAACCAATAGTGACACCAACTATAGAGTTCTTCGAGCTCTTCTCACGTAAATCTGGTGAAGAGATCATTAGGTCTATGTATGTGTTCAAGGATAAGGCTGGTCGTCTACTAGCGTTGAGACCAGAGGTTACAGCTAGTATTGTACGTGCATACCTACGTAATCTCCTTGGTGAACCTAAGCCTATACTATTATACTATGTATCACAGTGTTTCCGTTATGAGGAGCCTCAGCGTGGCCGTTATCGTGAGTTTTGGCAGCTTGGGCTAGAGGTTATTGGTGAAAGGGATCGTTTGAATAGTGATCTACGTGTGGTATATACGATCTATGAGTATCTTGAGAGCCTAGGTATTGGGCACTGGTTTGTAGCTGGTAACGTGGGTATCTATAGGGCTTTCATGGACTCTCTAGGCATTAGTGAAGATGATCAAGATCATGTGTTACACCTTATAGATAAGGATTTAGTGGATGATGTCCGGGAGTTCCTGGCTAAGAGATATGGTGTTGAGGCTGTTGAGGTAATAACTGGTCTTATGAATAGGGGTATAGATGGTCTTAGAGACTATGTTGTGGGCTATAAGGATCTATTGGGTGAACGTTATGAGGCTGTAATGGAGTATGTTGAGGATACACAGAGGTTTATCACTTACTCTAGAGAACTTGGTCTAAGGATTGAGTATATGCCTAAACTTGTACGTGGACTAGCCTACTATACTGGGCTTATCTATGAGGTTAAGGCTGAGGGTCTTGATATAAGTATTGGTGGTGGTGGACGTTATGATAACCTTACACTAGTCTATGGTGGTTCTCCAGAGTATATGACTGGTGCAGCACTTGGCCTCGATAGGATCATGTTGGTGCTTAAGCGGGGGGCTGAAGGTTCATCAGCTAGGTATAGGGTTATTGTGATCCTTATTAAAAGTGATCTTGAGGGCTATAGGTATGCTTATGATATTGTTAAAGAACTACATAGATATGGTGTAGAAGCACCACTTTATACTGGAAAGCCATCAAAAATACTATCACTAGCCTCTAGGAGAGGATACACACACGCTATATTCATAGGTTCTAGAGAAGTTGTAGAGAATAGGGTTACAATAAAGGATCTTAGTACTGGTGAACAGGTTGTTATAGATAAAAATAGGCTTATAGAATACCTTAACCTTCCCCCCTAGCCTTTTCCACAAGATCCATGTAGTACCTAGCTATTAATGGATAATCCTTATCCCCATAGCCATGGGCTGAAGCCTCCATGTACATGGAGGATATGGTTTCTGATAGATTTGATGGTAGTCGCTTAGCTTTTAGAGACTGTGCTATGTACCAGTAGTCCTTACCAGCCATCCAAACCTTAAACCTTGGCGGTTTCCCCTCCATAATCCTTTTCCAATACCTCTCTACAGCATCTCCAAACCATAGTTCTCCAGATACTCTCCTGAAAATCCCTGGATCAATACCCCATGCCTTGAGTAGTGCTAGGCTTTCAGCTAGTAGAGCTGGTATTGCAAGGCCTATGTTATTTAGTGCTAATTTGACTACTGAGGCATTAGGTATTGAGCCTACGTAATAGACTCTAGAACTATATTTCTCCACTAGATCCTCTACACTCCTATAGGTACTCTCTTCACCAGCAACTATTGAGAGTAGCCTACACTCCATAGCCTCACTAGTACTTCCATAAACTGGTGCTTCTAGATACCTTATCCCATGTCTTTTAAGGTATTTGTAGACTCTAAGACTAGCCATAGGGGTTACCGTACTAGCATTTATTAGGAGGGAGTTCCCCCTAGCCTTTGCAACGCCATTCTCCCCATAGACTATGTCATAGAGTGCTTCATCACCAGCTATAAAGGCTATGGCTACATCAACACGTTCAACCAGATCCCTTGGAGTATCAGCTATCTCAACACCTACCTCCCTAGATAGTCTTTCGGCTTTCCAACGACTCCTATTATAGACTACTACACTATACCCCTTGTTAACAAGACATTTTGCTAGACTTGAACCCATTAATCCGGTGCCTAGGATCCCTAGGTTCAATCCTCTTCACCTCCTCTAAAGGCTATTCATAAACTGATTACAGTGTTTCTATAAGGTATTTGTAGCCCGCTATTAATATCCTATTTATACAGGGATTAACCATGTCATTTTCGTATATAGCACTGGTTCTTCAACTAGTGTTTATCACTGTATATATCCGTGCATGGGTTAGTAGGAGAGTTAGTATCTTCTATATCATCATTATACCGTATACACTAGTTATAGCTGGGTTTGCAAGCTACTATATTCTCCTATTATTGCTATTGCTTGTTTTAGCATTGATCAGCCTTTTAATCCATGGAAGCATGAGCGTAACTTTAGTGAGTTAAGGAGGAGTCTTGGGGTATTGACATAATCTATTACTTCTATAGAATTGACCAAAGATCCACACTGATCCTTTTATCAATACCCATACTAATTGTAGCCTCCACTATTGCTTTTGATGCATTGTATTTCTTCGTAGCACCTATATGTCAAGGATGTGACCTAGGATCATATAGGTTTTTCTCACTACTCATTGCTTCCTTATCTCTACAGTATATTATAATATTCGTATTAATGATTGAAGCAATAACATCACCCTTCATAATAGTAAGAATACTAGCTAGAAACATAATCTAAAATATAATATTTTCTAAATTTATCTTGATTAGATTTTAAGTGATTGTGGATTGGTTATGTATTTTAGCTATTTGATAATATATCTCATTAATTGTATTAGTTATTATTCTAGGAAGGATAATGTTTAACCTATAGACATAAACTTCCTCTATAGCCTTAGTAGTGGGATTTCTTATATACTTTTTTCCAATAGAAAACAAGGTTTTTCCCCCAATGTCCTCCATTATTAATTTAGTAACTTCGATCAAGTCAATGACGGTAGGTTCTAATGATCTCTTTCTTAAACTAAGTGCTTGATAGAATGTTGCATATCTATCTTGTTTATATAGATATCCGTCACTTAAGAGAAGACCTAGTATAAATCCTATTTTCTCATTAATTCTTAGGTATTTATACATTATGTGATTATGTAACCATACCTTAAAGATTCTTGAGTGGATAACGTAAGTGCCTCTTCTACATAGTCAATCAATAACTTTATATATATGTATATATATAAATATTTTGGTGTAAGTAGTGGGGAGATTACTTGTTGTAATAGATGATGAACTTGAAGAGGAGTTTAGAAAGGCAGTAGCTAGAATCTATGGTTTTAAGAAAGGAGCTTTATCCAAGGCTATTGAAGAGGCTATTAGACTATGGCTTAAGAAGTATAGTAGGTAAAGATAGGCTTTAGCCATGCAATCTTATAGAATTGTATTGTTTAGATAGCAGGTAGTAAGTATAATAGCTCCCCAGAACCTATCTAAATAAGTAGTTGAAGTTTACGGTCTACAAGGGTGATTATATGAGTCACTCAATAAGGCTTGAGAGAATAGATAAGTATGAGTGGAGAATACCTAAAGGTACAAAACCATGTATGAAAGTAGATGCTATTATCTTTGCTGATGAATATTTACTGGAGAAAATGAAATCCGATTTAACACTTGTACAGGCAGCTAATGTTGCTTGTTTAAACGGCATTGTTAAAGCTAGTTATGTTATGCCTGACGGTCATCAGGGCTATGGATTCGCGATCGGTGGTGTTGCTGGTTTTAGTGTTGATGAGGGTGTTATTAGTCCTGGTGGTGTTGGCTATGATATTAACTGTGGTGTTAGGTTGTTGAGGACTAGTCTTGATGAGGGTGATGTTAGGCCCAGGCTTAAGGATCTTGTTATGGCTATTTTCCGTAATGTACCTAGTGGTGTTGGTAGTACTGGTAGGGTTAGGCTTAGTATTAGTGAGTTGAATAGGGTTTTGGATGAGGGTGTTGAGTGGGCTATTAGTAAGGGGTTTGGCTGGCCTGATGATCCTGAGCATATTGAGGAGCGTGGTAGTTGGAGAGTTGCTGATTCTGGTCGTGTTAGTAATCGTGCTAAGCAGCGTGGCCATAACCAGCTTGGTACACTAGGTGCTGGTAACCATTTCCTTGAGATACAGGTTGTTGATAAGATCTATGATCCTGGTATCGCTAAGGTTATGGGTATTACTCATGAGGGTCAGGTAATGGTTATGATACACACTGGTTCCCGTGGACTAGGGCACCAGGTTGCTAGTGACTATCTATTGGTTATGGAGCGTGCTATGAGGAAATATGGTATAAGACCACCTGATCGAGAGCTTGCAAGCCTACCATTCAATACACCCGAAGCCCAGAACTACTTTAAGGCAATGGCTGCAGCAGCTAATTTTGCATGGACTAATAGGCAGTTGATCACCCACTGGGTACGTGAGAGTTTCAAACAAGTATTCCACACTGATCCGGATAAGTTTGATCTACATATAGTATATGATGTAGCCCATAATATCGCCAAGATCGAGGAACACGATGTTGATGGTAAGAGGATGAAGCTAGTAGTACATCGTAAGGGAGCTACTCGTGCATTCCCACCTGGACACCCAGATATACCGAAGGACTACAAGGAGATAGGGCAACCAGTACTTATACCGGGCTCCATGGGTACTGCAAGCTATGTAATGGTTGGTACACCAAAGGGTGCACGTACATGGTATAGTGCACCACATGGTGCGGGACGCTGGATGAGCCGTCACGCAGCTATCCGTACCTATAACCCATCAAGGGTTCAGGAGGAGCTAGCTAGTAAGGGTATAGTGTTGAGGGCTGCTACAAGACGTGTTATTGCTGAGGAGGCACCTGGTGCCTATAAGGATGTTGATCGTGTAGCTCTTGTAGCTCATCATGTTGGTATTGCTAAGCTTGTTGCACGTCTCCGACCCATAGGTGTTGTTAAAGGCTGAATAGCATGTATAGAACTATATTCTCTAATGTAACCAGGATATTTTTCCAACCATAAACCCCGTATCCATCACCTATTCTACAGGCTATAATCCACGCGGGTATCGATGATGAGATTACGTAGCCTATGATACCTGATGGGTTTATCCTTAGTAGTGTTGTTGAAGCCATTGATAGTAGTCCATAGGCTATAGCATATGCTGTGACTGGTAGTACTAGTGTGTACAGATACAGTGTGCGTGTCTTAAGGGATAGCCTACCACGTATACTATGGAGTCTACGTAGAAACCTAACTGTATAGCCTACATGCCTACTATGGTCACTAGAGTACTCAATGGGTGATAGGATCATCTTTAGAACCCGGGCTATAAGTGGTGATGTATCTATAGCTGATGCTACACGATCACCTTTTAAACCAGTCTTCAACAACCTACTAATCTCATAAGCTATACCCCTGTAACCAACATTCTTATCAGAGAGTCTCTCAAGAGCACGATCAACTGTAAATCCATGCCTAGTCTCGCTATAGAGATCCTCTGTAAGCTCATAGAGTGAATCCTCAAGGGCTCTCCTCCACTCAATACTCATCCTAGATATAATGATCGAGGCTAGCTGGAACACTAGGATCATTGGCAGGAGTATATGGGGTGGTAGGAGTAGTGGTAGTGTTGATGCAGCCAATATATTCAGGTAGGTGATCATGGATACTGTTCTCGGCTCATACCTATATAGTTTACCAGTAACATATCCTGATAATAGGTAGGCTATGCTATTAATACATAGTAGTAGGAAGTAGATCAGGGGATCTATCCTTGGTGCACCGGGTAGACATGATACAACTATAACTGTCAATAGTATTATTAGGTATGATTCATAGAAGTTCTCAATAAAACCAACTAGACCGCCAATACTTGTCTCAAGCCTTGATAACTCCTCATTCAATGCAGCCTCTGTATAGGCTAGTGTATCACCAGTAGTCAATAGTATCCCTACGTATCCCTCAAGGAATTTTGAAAACCTCGTACCACTATAGATCCTTGATAGCCTTGATAGTGCACGTACATGATCGCTGTAGAGCCTCTCAAGCGATAGGTATTTCCGTGCAGCATACAGTATATGTGGTGTTGAACCAATTTCTCCAGAAGCGATCATTCTAAACAGATCGTTTATGTGGAGACCTATGGATTCAAAGTTTATAAGTAGTGTGAGAAACTCCAATAACTCACCATCTATCCTCCCAATACATCTCCTATAAACTAGTGTTTTAAGGTATGGATATAGTGTTAGTGGTAGGAATGGTGTAGCAGGCAATAAATAATATAACCTATAGTAGAGGATAAAGCCTACATAGGCAACTGTAGAAATGATCGTTAGTATTACTGGGTAATCCCTAGCTCTCCCCACCAGCATTAGCAACTGCCTCTACAGCCTCCTCTTCAACAACACTATAGAACCTATGGAGTTCACGTGATAGACCGGATATATCGAATACACCATTGGATACTAGTTGCGATAGGAATAGCACACGTCTACTCAACTCATCAATAAGTGTCTCCCGATCAAGTGTATCCCTAAGCCTAACACTACTATCCACGATCTCCTCAATACCTGTTGGTTCAAAACCAGATCCATTGAACCAAGCCACCTTCCTAAGACTACGTGCTCCACCTAGAACCTCATAAACCTCCCTAACCCTCCTCGATCCACTACTACCACAGGGATCCATTACAACAATCGACCATAGGCTATCGAGTAGATTGCGTGGAATAGATATTGGTGGAGAGGATAGTCTCTCAATAGCTGTTTCAGCATCATCGGCATGCATTGTAGCTAGTACTCCATGGCCAAGCCTAGATGCTTGTATGAGTAACCGGGCTTCCCTACCACGTACCTCGCCAACTACTATGTAGTCTGCCCTCCTCCTTAGAGCGAACTTTAGTAGCTTATACTCATCAATGTGTAGCTGTGTATTTGGATTAGGTCTTATGACGAGTGGATCCCATAGTCCTGTTGTAGCTGTTATCTCTGGTGTATCCTCTATTGTCACAACACGTTTTGTTGGAGGTACTAGTGTTAGTAGTGCTTGTAGCATTGTTGTTTTACCAGTGCTCATACCCCCAACGATCATTATTGATCCACGTAGTTCTAGGACTAGCCATAGGTAGGAGGCAATCTGTGGTGACAACACACCCTGATCTATGAGCCTCGTTATAGTCCATGGTGTACCCTGTTTCTTACGTAGTACAAAGCTGCTCCCCTTCCGGGATACCTCATTAGAATATGTTAGTGCTACACGTATGCCCTCCGGCGTTAACCCCTCGGCTATTGGGTGTGCTAGGCTTATGTGTTGCCCTGTTTTACGGGCTAGTGCTAGTACTAGGTTGTCTATGGTTTCCCGGTTAAGCACTATGTTTGTCTCCATCCACCCATACCATATATAGTCTCTATGGATAATGTATACATGTCCATCCATTTGGCTACAGCTTATCTCTTCAATCCTATCATCTAGTACAAGTGGATATATTGGTCCATAGCCGCTCTCCAGTTTACTATAGTGATAGATTATTGAGGCTGGTTTTTTGAAGAACTTCTCCACAAGCTTTTTATCAATTGATTCCAGCTCCCTTGATATACACTCCACCGATCTACATCTAGAGCCTATATTCACCCTATAGAGTATCTCTATAACCTCCAAAACATCATTATCAACTGGTGGCTCATGGACTATGTAGTATAGTTTCTCACCAACTCTCTTAACAGCTATCTCTACATAATCACCTAGGCTATACAGTGTCACAATAGAGCCGTGGATGCTATCTCCACCTATACTGTACCGGACTATAAGATCCCTTATAATACTTGATATATGCTCTTCAATAAAGAGTGTTTTTGGAGAGAATAATGTAGGGGACCATCTATACTTTAGACTAGATATTAGTTGAAAAAGAGGCTTAAATATATTGGTTCACCTCCGATCTACTTTATCCCCATCAGTTGCTAGCCTACTATCTTAGCTTCAATAGGTTCTGTTGACTGATCCTCGTAATGGATTATTATGTAGTGTTTACCATTTGTTAGAGAGACGCCTGTTTTAACAAGTGTTATGCTCCTTGTTTCACCTGGTTTTATAGTTTCATCTATACCAGTGATCTCTATGTTCTCTGGGAGGATTGTTATCTTATCTATTGTAGTGGATCTAGTTCCTACAGCTACGACTTTTACATTCACATATATAGTTCCATTGCCTAGATCAATGATCTTGGCTGATACGGGAGATATTGTTACATAGTCTCCGGGGGCACTTAGTGTATCAACAAGGTAGTTGTAGAGTATAATGCCCCCAGCAACAGTTGCTATAAGCAGTATTGCTGTAGCCACTAGTGGGGATATGGCCTCCATATGCCGGGCACCCATAGTCTAGAGGAGAGGGGTTTAATGGGTTCTATAATGAAAAGAATAAATAGGTTCTAGGGAGAGGGTATACCGTAACTATTCCCAGAATATCAGCTTGTATCCCATGTTTTAAAAGTAATTAAAAGGGTTTAGGAAATGTATAGAAGAAGGGTGAAGATTTAAAATGGCTGCAGCAACACTAGCACCAGAGAAATTTAGGGCTATAAGCCCAGCAAAGTTCTTTGCAAAGTATCGTGAGATAGCGGGATTCTCTAATCCAACAAGAGCACTCTACCAGACGATCAGGGAGCTTGTGGAGAATGCTCTTGATGCTACAGATTCCCATGGAATACTCCCTAACATAAAGATCGTTATACGCCAAAGCCCCACTAATCCAAACCACTACATAGTGACTGTAGAGGATAATGGTATAGGTATACCTCCCCAACACGTACCAAACGCCTTTGGACGTGTACTCTATAGCTCAAAGTATGTCCTACGGCAGACACGTGGTATGTATGGACTTGGTGTTAAGGCAGCAATAATCTATGGGCAGCTAACGACTGGTAACCCGGTAGAGGTTATAACAAGCACTATAGGGTCAAGGAGGATCTACTATTTTAAGCTAAGAATAGATCTTAATAAGAATGAGCCAGTCATACTAGAACGTGGTAGTTGGAGAAAGGTGCGTGACTGGCATGGTACAATAGCTTCGATTACTATTGAGGGTGACTGGTCGAGGGCTAGGAGATATGTTGTAGAGTATATACGTAGGACAGCTGTTATAACACCATATGCTAACATAGTATTTGTAGCACCTGATGGAGAGATCTACTATTATAGGAGGACAATAGATAAATTACCACAGCCTCCAAGGGAGGTTAAACCCCATCCCCATGGAGTAGATCTTGAGATCCTGAAGGAACTTGTGCGGTATACGCAGAGATCTAGTGTAAAGGATATGCTTATAAATGGTTTCCAAGGACTTGGTGATAAAACTGCTGATGAAATACTAAGGCTTGCAGGAATAGATCCGGGTAAGGATCCTGGAAAACTATCTGAGGAGGAGTTATCACGGCTAGCTAGTGTTATGAGGGGAATTGATCAGGAGCTTATCCAGAGACTTAGGGATTCAACTAAGGAGTCTAAAGTGATTGATATGCTTCTAAAAGGGATTATAGGGCTCGATCGAAAGACCCTTAGGAAATTGCTTAAGGAAAAAGGTATTGATCCAGATAAGGATCCTAGGCAACTAACTATTGAAGAGATCGATGGTATAGTCTCTGCCTTAAACAAGATCTATCCTAGGATTAGGCCTCCAACACCAGATGCTCTATCACCACTTGGAGAAGATATTATAAAGGCTGGTCTTCAACGTGTCTTTGAACCAGAGTTTGTAGATGCAGTAACCCGTAAGCCTAAGGCCTATCAGGGACACCCATTCATTATTGAGGTAGGTATAGCCTATGGTGGTAGGGTACCTGTTTCTGAAAAATACCCTATGCTACTGAGGTATGCTAATAAGATCCCGTTATTATATGATGAGAAAAGTGATGTTTCATGGAAGGTTATTGAGAGGATTAACTGGGAACAGTATAAAGTTGTATTTCCTGCACCAATACTTGTATTAACACATGTATGTAGTACCAAGGTACCCTTCAAGGGCGTTGGTAAGGAGAGTGTAGCTGATGTACCAGAGATTGAGAGGGAGCTAAGGCTTGCACTTAGAGATGTACTACGTAGGCTAAGAGTATACCTATCAAAGAAGATCAAGGAGGAGGAGCGGAGGAGAAGAATAATAATACTTACAAGATACGTGCCCGAAATAGCCCGTAACCTATCAATAATACTAAGGGATATCATGGGCCATGACAATATAGAGCCCCTACTAAGGGAGAAGCTGGTGGAGGCAATAGCATCTAGAACTGGTCTTGATAAGAAGGAGGTTCTCAATGCAATAGCTAATGTTAAGATAGGTGTCTAGCTGGAGGGGGGGTGGTTAGGCAATGGCCTATGTATCAGGTGTTGATAAAAAGGCACGGGAGAGGGGTATTGAGATCTTTAGGAAGAAGTTCCAGAGACTAGCTAAGAGGATACTTGAGGGTAAACCACCAGTTCTAGTCATACCTAAGCGTACACTATCTAATACGATATATGATGAGAGGAGGAGACTACTACTCCTTGGCCCAGAGATGTTGCGTAGGAGCTTCCTAGATGTTAATGAGGCACGTAAGTTTATGCAGACAACACTTATGGCTGCAATAATATATGATGCTCTAGTAAACAACGAGTACCCGACAATACGTGATCTATACTATCGTGGTAAACACACTATAGTATACCGTGATGAGAAGGGTAGGTCTAGGAGTGAGTATACATGGGATGAGCAGAGGGAGAGTGATAGTGTTATAAGGGATCTTGAGGTCTACCTAGGGCTCCTCCGTGAGGAGCTATTGATTCTTAGTAAGGAGAAGGGTAAGGTTGTAGGTAATATGAGGATACGTAGTGGAGACGATGTAATCGATCTCAGTAAGATGGGCCATGGAGCCTACGCTATAGAGCCTACACCCGATCTCATAGAGTTCCTAGATGTTGATGCAGAATTCGTACTTGTTGTCGAGAAGGACGCTGTATTCCAGCAGCTACACCGCTATGGTTTCTGGAGAAAGTATAAGGCTATACTGATCACTAGTGCTGGACAACCAGATCGTGCTACAAGACGTTTTGTCCGTAGGCTTAGTGAGGAGCTTAAATTACCAGTATATGTATTAGCCGATTCTGATCCGTACGGATACTATATTTATAGCGTGTTCAAGATAGGATCTATAACTCTATCCTATGAGAGTGAACGTTTAGCAACACCAGATGCAAAGTTCATTGGTGTTATGATGAGTGATGTGTTTGGTGATGATATTGTCCGGAAGCATCTAAAGAAGCTTAAGGGTGTTGAGGGCATACCGGTTGATGAGATCAGTAAACTACCTAGGAAGAAACCATACTTATCGGAGAGTGAGAGGAGGAACTATATTATCAAGGCTAAGCCCAAGGATATTGAGCGTGCAGTAGAGCTTATAGGCTATGATATTGCTGAGGTATGCCTAAGTGATCGTGAGATGAAGTCTAGGATTAGGAAGAAAAAGGATCTAGTGGGGTATCCATGGTTCCGCACCCCAGAGTGGATTCGTGAGATATGTATATTCTTCCAGACACTAGCTAAGCTTGAGATCGAGGCTATGGCTAGTAAGGGACTTAGGTTTCTAG
>CAZVHC010000003.1:0-85265 GCA_964627005.1 uncultured Desulfurococcaceae archaeon | reverse complement strand
GCCATTATACCATTTATACCCTCCCCAATACTCCCATCTTAATAACCAGTTATGGTTCACCACAGTATAGGGTTCTTCATTTATATGGTTTTCTGGAGCACTAAATTCTAATTGTGAAACAGCAATGTATGTTACAGTGGTTTCAGCAAAGAAACGTGCTTTACCAACAATTATATTTTCTGCAGGGGAATAGGCTCCAATAAGCCAAACTTTACTCTTTATCCTTGCAATTCTAACATAATATATTCTACCAAGTGGGACAGAGGCTAATACCTCTGATCTCTTTTCTCCTATATCTGGATCCCAGTATGTTATAAATATTTGCCTAAATGTAAATATAGGGCCAAGGTTAAGCTCTAACCTTCTTAACCCTATTTCTACAATATAATCTGGATTCTCAGTAGACTTATATAGTGCTACATGGGTCCATATGCCACTATATTCCAAGAACGGTGGATCTGGAATATCTACATCATATAGTTTGAGGGTTCCTAATATTCCATTCTTATAATGTTCTACATCAAGAGCTTTATATGTAAGATAAGCTGTTGGTATTAGTGGTTCTCCTTGGTTAGGTGTCGGTTTGTTTTCAACACTATATACAGTTGATACATCTATAATATTTAGTAGTGTTAACAATACTACTATTAGAACCGTATAAGCTATAGATCTTGTCATGGTTCTCACCCGTATTTCTCAATAAATACTCTTATTTGCTCAAGACCATATTGATCACCAAGGTATGTGTGTACAATGATCCATATATTCCCCTTGCCCGTTGCTACATGTGTTGGGTATTTTATACAATAATCAATACCAACATTATTCTGACCCACTATGTTACAGATATCATGTTCAGGGAGAAGTATAACAGGCCAATTATTTATATACGTGATAACTCCCTCTTTTCTAGGGCCTTCATAAAGTATCCATGGCTTACCCTTATTCTCCTCTATGGTAGCCCTTCTATTCTCAATACCCTCTAGTAATATATTATATACTTTATTACTAGCGTATGTTTCATTGTTTTCTCTTAGGACTATATAGAATGTTGTTATAGATGGATCAAGATCCATTATTGTCAAAGGCAGTACCATAACCCATTTAAATTCATTGTACACTTTCCCAGGATTGTGTACAAGTTTTAGCTCCTTTGTAGACCCTATAATCATCAACTTTGTATATATTGGTGAAACTACTATACCACATCTAATATGATTCTTATTGGAAGTTTCTCTGAACAAAGATATGATCCTTTCCCAGTTACTAGTTTCATCTCTGATATATACCTTACCATCAATATAAACACCTATATCCACTAATGGTACGATGAAGTATACCATACTTATATGAAATAACTATATCTATATCTTTAATACTTATATTGTATCTATTAAGTACATTCTGAAGAAGCTCCCCATCAAGTAGTAGGCCGCCTTCTGGAGGAACTGCATGAGTACCTATTGGCTTTACATATGCCTTAGGCCTATATATTATATAGGATTTATATATAGACGGTAGTATTAATAGAATTATTAATATATAAATCCCCTTCACAATTTCACCTAATTATTATCTTATATATGTACTAGTATTTTTTAACTCTAAAAAGGAATTATGAATGTTTCTTATTATTTGATATATTGTAATTGGGTTTTTAACGATCGTGGTATCTGTTCTGTAGATTTTTTAGGAGGTATTTCCATATAATTTATTGCCATAGTACTGTATAGATACTGCTTAGATGTATGGGATGATGTGGCCCGGTATCTGATTGGTGAGGAGGGGACTACCGTCTGACGATCAGCTAGGATAGTCTTCTTCATCCCTTCTATTTCGGTCATGGGTCGGACTCTTCATCATCTCTATCTACGTCTTTTATGGAATAACCTTATTAACTGTGTTTAAGGTATGTATTTCTGATAGTATTTATTGAGTGTGGTTGCAATGAGTTTTGGACCACCTGCTATGGGATATGATCGTGCAATAACCATCTTCTCACCAGATGGAAGGATCTATCAGGTTGAGTACGCTTTTGAAGCCGTACGTAGGGGCTGGACAACACTGGGTATCAAGACAAAGGCTGGTGGTGCACTTGTTGTTGAGAAGAAAAAGATATCACCGCTCATAGATATGGTTGCTATACAGAAGATATTTAAGGTTGATGAGCATGTTGGTGTGACTTTCGCTGGTATAGCTGGTGATGGACGTGTCCTCATAGATTATGCAAGGAGAGTTGCTATACAGCATAGGTTTCTCTATGACGAGCCAATACCGCTAGAATTCCTTGCTAAGCAAATATGTGATGTTAAGCAAGCTTATACACAACATGCTGGTGTAAGACCATTTGGTGTGGCAATGATATTTGTGGGAGTGGACTTTAAGGGGCCAGAGCTATATATGACGGAGCCTAGTGGTAGGTATATGAGCTACTATGCAGTAGCTCTTGGAGAACGTAGTCAAGCAGCTACAGAGTATCTTGAGAAACACTATAGGCAAGATCTATCGATGAAGGATACGATCAAGCTAGGTATAGATGCTTTATCAGCAGCACTTGAGGAAAAGGTTAAACCAGAGAATCTAGAGATAGGCTATATTGATGTTGAGGAGAAAAGATTTAAGATACTATCCTTGGAGGAAATAGCTAAACTACTACACTAGATATCATAAGATATTTTACTACTATAGCTCCTCCTAAATACTTCTAAGAACTAGTTAATCATAATCCTAAATACAGTTATAGCCTTGTCTATATACATAGTTAATATAGTGATTAGCTAGGGGGATTAAGCGTGCCAACTACGAAATATGTAATTGCACGATATGAAGCACGTGGACATAGATTCGAGATCCTTGTAAACCCGGATCTAGCGTTGAAGGTTAAGGAGGGTAAGGATGTTGATGTTGATGAACTGCTTGTTGGCGATATGGTGTATAAGGATGCACGGAAGGGGCTGAAGGCATCACCTGAGAGTTTAAGGGAGGTATTTGGTACAGATGATATTAGGAAGGTTGCTCTAGAGATTGTTAGAAGGGGTGAGCTACAGCTTACAGCTGAACAGAGACGTGCTATTCTAGAGGCTAAGAAGAAACAGATCATTAGCTTCATAGCCCGTAACGCTATTGATCCAAAGACTAAGCTTCCGATACCACCTAAGAGAATAGAGCTTGCCATGGAGCAGGTGAGAGTATCGATAGATCCTTATAGGAGTGTTGAGTCTCAAGCACGAGAGATAATCTCCAAGATCTCCAGGATCATACCTATAAAGATAGCTCGTGCAATACTATTGATAAACGTACCACCACAATATGCTGGTAGGATTTATAAACAACTAGCTGGGTTAGGGAAGATTAAACGTAGTAATTGGCTTAGTAGTGGTGCTTTACAGGTAGAGCTTGAGATCCCTGCTGGTATGCAGGATGAGGTGATCAATAAGATCAATAAGTTCACAAAGGGTTCGGCAACTATAAAGATACTCCATGTGGGGTAGTATGGCTATGGCTAGGATATACGTAGCTAATAGACAGATAGTCCGTCCGGGAGACTTACTGGCTGAAGGGGATGATGTTAAAGGTGGTGATTATACCTATCGTATAGGCAGTAGAGTATATTCATCAATACTTGGCTTAGCTAATGTAGATAATGGTGTAGTATCAATCATACCCCTTGAGGGCATGAATGTACCTCGTGAGGGAGATATAGTTATAGGGCTAGTCATTGGTGTAGGTATCACTAACTGGATTATTGATATAAGGGGACCATATAAGGCTATATTAAATGCTAATGAAGCACTAGAATCCTTTAACCCCATAACAGACGATCTTAGGAAGTATCTTGACGTAGGAGACTACATTATTGCTAGAGTAATAGTATTTGATAGAACAAGGAACCCACTACTGACAATCAAGGGTAAGGGTCTTGGAAAGATAACTGAGGGTAAGGTGATCGAGGTAAAACCCAGTAGAGTACCAAGGATCATTGGTAAGAGAAAGGCGATGCTAAACATACTTATAGAAGAAACTAAATGCACAATAATAGTTGGGCAAAACGGACGCATATGGATAAGATGTCCTAGTGAGGAGTTAGAGGATATATTGGTGAGGGCAATTAGGAAAATAGAGGCTGAAGCCCATATACCTGGTTTAACTGAGCGTATCAGGAGGTTCATAGGGGAGGAGAAGAGGAGGCTTGGTCTAACATGATGGAGAAACCCGTACTCATAAGAGAAGATGGTCTCCGGCACGATGGTAGACGCCCAGATGAGCTAAGACCCATACGTATGGAGGTTGGTATACTAAAGAATGCTGATGGATCAGCACTAGTACAGTTTGGAAGAACAAAGGTTATAGCAGCTGTCTACGGGCCCAGGGAGGTTCATCCAAAACACTTAACACTACCCGACCGGGCACTTATTAGATGCCGTTACCACATGGCCCCATTCTCAACTAGTGAGAGGAAGAGCCCGGCACCATCACGTAGGGAGATAGAGCTTTCAAAAGTCATACGTGAGGCTTTGGAGGCAACCATATTCACAGAGTATTTCCCTAGGACAACAATAGATGTATTCATAGAGGTACTGCAGGCCGATGGAGGTACACGTACAACTGGTTTAACAGCAGCTTCACTAGCAGTTGCTGATGCAGGTATACCAATGAGGGATCTTGTTGCAGCAGTTGCCGTAGGCAAGGTTGACGGGGTGCTCGTACTTGATATTGACGAGGTTGAGGACGAGTATGGTGAAGCCGATATGCCGATTGCTATGATGCCTTCTCTAGAAAAGATAGTACTGTTGCAGCTCAACGGTGTATTGACAAGGGAGGAGTTTAGGAAAGCCCTAGAGCTTGCCCGGAAGGGTATCATGGAGATCTATAGGATGCAGAAAGAAGCTCTGACAAGAAAATACCTTATGTATCCTATGGAGTAAGGGAGGTGAGCCCGTGTGTCACTAACACCTACATCCCAGCCCGTAATGCCCAGGCTTAAACGTGACACACTATTATCATTGCTCCGAAAGGGTAATCGTATAGATGGTAGGGGTCCAGAGGACTATAGGCCAATAACTATACAGTTGAACCCAATACCGAAAGCCGAGGGTTCAGCACTTGTGAAACTAGGGGATACAATGGTTATGGTTGGTGTAAAGACGGAAGTTGGAGAACCATTTCGTGACCGTCCATTTGAAGGTGTGCTACAGGTTCATGCAGAGTTTGTACCACTTGCATCACCGTCATTTGAGCCCGGTCCACCTGATGAGAATGCTATTGAGGCGGCACGTGTAATTGATCGTTGTCTAAGGGAGCCTAGGGCTATAAAGCTTGATGAGCTAGTCATTATACCTGGTAGGAAGGTATGGATTGTATTCAACGATATATACCTTATAGATCATGATGGGAACGTTATAGATGCTGGTGCATTAGCTACAATGGCTGCTCTTAATACCGTTAAACTACCTAAGGTAGTGGGTATTGAGGGTGACAACGTTGTTATTGATAGGGGTGTAAGGGAAACATCTTTGCCTCTAAGTCTTAATGTTGTAACTGTCACGTTGGCTAAGATTGGTGACTACATAATAGTTGATCCATGTCTTGACGAGGAGCTTATAGCTGATGCAAGATTGGCAATAGGATTTGATAGTCTAGGTAGGATTGTTGGTATGCAGAAAATGGGTATGAGTGGATTTACAAGATCAGAGATTGACTATGCAGTTGAACTAGCTTTTAAGAAGGCACGTGAACTCCATGAGCTACTGGAGAAAGTATTAAAAAATCCCGATACAGCTAGTAAACCAATAGTCTAGAGCATGTGGTGAATAGAGGGATGGGTAGGAGGACAAGAGTAGTAGGTATAGCTGGACGCTATGGCGCTAGATATGGTGCTACACTAAGGAAGAAAGTACGTGACATACTACGTAAGAGATACGCTCCACACACCTGCCCATTCTGTGCAGCCAAGGGTACAGTATACAGGATTAGCACTGGTATATGGGCTTGCCGTAAATGTGGTGCTAAATGGGCTGGAGGGGCATATGTTCCTAGGACTGAGCTTAGTAAGTATTTCCCAAAGATCATTGTCCGGGAAGAGTAGATCCATATAGTTGTTTTTGGAGTCTAGACCTGGTATGAAATATATTGCTCTTCTAACAACATCCCATAGCCCAAGTCCCCGGACACGTAGTTTCATAAAGGATCTGGCTAGTTGTCTACCGGGTATACTCAGGGTTCATAGGGGTAAGAAGACGTTATTACAGCTAGCTTTAGAGGCTAGGAGATATGGTGCTAGATACTTATTAGTTGTGGGTGAGAGGAAAGGTAATCCAAGCCTTATAAGGATCTATAGTATAGGTCTATATTTTGAACGGGATAGTATTTTGAAACATATAGTATCAATAGTTATTAGGGGGGTAAAGCTATCTAGGGAAGTACCGGGTTCTACGAGAACATATAATGTTGAGAGAGTAGGGGTTGATTCTAGGGAGTGTGTATCTGATGAATGCTTTAAATTAGCTGATCTCTTCCTAAAAATCTTTGGTTCAAAACTAGATCTAGATAAACCTGATGTATGGATAGTTGTTAGTGAGAGAAATAATATGGTGAAAATAGTGTTTAGGAATAGACTAGGACATATTGTAGGACCAGCTATAAGCGTGTGGAGGGTAAAGTTCTTTGAGGGGGAGGCTTAGGATAGTCATTGAATCAATTGATCAAAGACTACTAGATGCAGTATACGGAGCATTATATCCTGAATCACAACAGCCTCCATCAACTGAATGCAGTATTTCTCAGGTGATCAGTGGTGGTAAGCTGGTAATTACCATAGAGTGTGATAGAATAAATCTTTTAAGAGCTGTAGCCAATAGCTATTTAGGCGTAATATCAAGTCTAGTACAAAGTCTAGAGGAGATAGGTGTTGAGTGAACAAAGACTTCCACCCGAGGTACAGCAGGCAATTATAGAGTATGAGAATCTACGGAATATGCTTGTTAAGATGGAGGCTGAACTAAGGATTACTGAGAGCGAGATCGCTGAGATCAATGAAATACTTGATAATATAAAGGATCTACCTGAAGATGTCGAGTTATACAAGTCTATAGGACATATACTATTGAAAAGGGATCGTGAGAGTATTGTTAAGGAGCTTGAGGAGCGAAAAGAACTTCTCCTCGTTAAACAACAGAAGTATAAGAAACAGCTAGAGATACTTAGGAAACAAGTTACTGAAAGTGAGAGGAAGGTCCGGGATCTACTTGCTAAGTATGGGATAAGGATTGGCTAGAGAACGTAAACCAGTAGTTATAGGGCTTGATCTTGATAGGATAGGTGTTGATGAATTAGAGGATATTGCATCAAAGATCCAGGGTAAGATTGTTGAACTACTTGAGAAGGAGATACCAGTATCTAAGAGTTATGATGCAGATATAATAGTGTCTCTTGAGAATAAGGGGGATCGGCTGGAGGTTTATATAGATATTGGTGTACGTGGTGAACTTGAGGATGTTATTGACTATGACACGATACTACAATATATTATTAGGGAGACTAGAGAATATGTTGAGGAATTGCTTAGAAAATATAGTTCGAAAAATACTTAATGAGCTATTCTATAGAGAACATATTGTTATAACATCGCATAGGAATGCTGATCCGGATGCTCTTGCCTCAGCAATAGTGTTATCCCGGTTTATACAAACCATAGTCCATAGGAGACCCTTCATAGTATTTCCAGAAGGACTCAATGAGGTTTCAAAAAAGATTGTTAGAGAACTAGATCTATGGAGCTATCTCTACGAGCCAAGTTATCTACTAAACACTTGTCTAGGAAGAACTAATCCATTATTCATAGTTGTTGATACATGTAATTCTGGGCAACTAGGTGTTCTAAAGGATATAGTATTGTCTTCAGACCATATACTAGTAGATCACCATAGACCAGGGGATCTAGTGGATAATGCTATAGTATCAATAAGCGATCCAGGTACTAGTTCAACATCAGAACTAGTCTATAGAGTTATACGTAGGTACTATGGCTTTGACAAACTTGATGCAATCCTACTACTAGCTGGGATACTATATGATACACGTAGATTCCTATATGCCTCACCCAACACCCTCTGGGTTACTGGAGAACTATTGAGGATAGAAGGTGTAGACTATAGGTATGTCCTAGAACTACTACGTGTAGAGATGGATATTAGTGAGAGAATAGCCCGGCTAAAGGCGATGCAGAGACTCAACTACAAGAGGATTGGAGAATACATTATAGCATATACACATGTTAGTGCATATGAGTCAAGCGTAGCAAGATCACTAATTGATCTTGGAGCAGACGTAGCAGTTGTAGCATCATCCAATAAGGAGTTAAGGGTGGTGACAAGATCGAGGCAGGATTTCTATAGAAAGCTGGGGATTAGCCTTGGAAGAGACATAATGCCTCTCGTAGCAGAGTATCTAGGTGGATCGGGTGGGGGGCACGATACAGCAGCAGTTGCAACTGGTAAAGGTGATCTTGTGGAGGCTCTGGAGTATACTGTATCACTAATAGCTAAGCTGATAAAGGCTAGGGTTAATGATATGAAATAGGTTTATAACCACCAATACCCGGTTATAGGGTTTTGATAGAGGGTTTGGGCTGGAAGAAAAGATCATGGTGTACACGGGATGGTTAGGTATAAGCAGGTAGCTGATATACTTAGGATAATGAAGAACCTAGAACAAGTACGCAACATAGGTATTACAGCACATGTAGACCATGGTAAGACAACACTATCAGACTCACTACTAGCAGCCGCAGGGATCATATCTGAGAAAGTAGCTGGTGAAGCACTAGCACTAGACTACCTAGATGTAGAGCAGAAACGAGGTATAACTGTTAAATCAGCAAACATTAGCCTCTACCACGAATACCATGGAAAACCATATGTGATCAACCTAATCGATACACCCGGACACGTTGACTTCTCATCAAGGACAACACGTAGCCTACGTGTACTCGATGGAGCAATACTTGTAGTTGATGCAGTAGAGGGTGTTATGACACAGACAGAAATGTATCTACGCATGGCGTTAGAGGAGCGTGTCAGACCATTACTATTCATAAATAAGGTAGACCGTTTAATCAAGGAGCTAAAGCTTAGTCCAAGTGAGATACAGCAGAGATTCGTACAGATCATTAAGGAGGTGAATAGCCTAATAGCAATGTATGCAGACAAACCATTCAAGTCAAAATGGCAGCTAGACCCTGCTAAGGGACATGTAGCGTTCGGTAGTGCTAAGGATAGATGGGGTTTCACAGTACCGATGGCGCAGAAGAGGGGTATTAAGTTCAGTGACATCATAGCTGCCTACCAGAAAGGCACTAAAGAGGCTATTGAGGAGCTTCAGAAAACAGCTGTGCTCCACGAGGCAATACTTGATATGGTTGTAAAATACGTGCCTAACCCAAGGGAAGCCCAGAAGTATAGAATACCAAAGATATGGCGTGGAGACCTAAATAGCGAGATTGGTAAGGCAATGCTTGAAGCTGATCCCGATGGCCCTGTTGTAATGCTTGCACATGATATAAAGTTTGATCCTCATGCAGGACTTGTAGCTACTGGACGTGTATTCTCTGGTACACTAAAGCCTGGTACAGAGGTATGGCTTGTAAACGCTAGGATGAAGCAGAAGATCCTTCAGGTAAGCCTCTATATGGGTCCATATCGTGAGATCGCCGATCAGATTGTTGCAGGCAATATAGCTGCAGTCCTGGGACTTAGTAAGGCACGTGCTGGTGAGACAATTGTTGATATGAAGTTCAGGGATGCCATGGTACCCTTTGAGAGACTACGTATGCTTAGTGAACCAGTTGTCACAGTAGCTATTGAGCCTAAGAATCCTGCAGAGCTACCAAAGCTTATTGATGCACTCCACAAGATCAGTATTGAGGATCCAAGTCTTGTCGTAAAGATCAATGAGGAGACAGGAGAATACCTATTGAGCGGCATGGGTACATTACACATTGAGATAGCACTTACATTCCTCAAGGAAAACTATGGGCTTGTAGTAGATGTATCACCACCAATAATTGTCTATAGAGAGAGCATACGTGGCTCAAGCAAAGTATTCGAGGGCAAGTCACCCAATAAGCACAACAAGCTCTACATTAGCGTAGAACCACTCGATCAAAAGACCATTGAACTAATAGCACAGGGTATAATTACAGAGGATATGGATGCTAAGGAGAGAGCAAAGATCCTGCGTAACGAGGCTGGATGGGACTATGATGAAGCTAAGAGAATATGGGCTATTGATGAGAACATAAACGTATTCATAGACAAGACAACCGGTGTACAGCACCTAAGAGAGGTAAAGGACACAATAATACAGGGCTTCAGACTAGCAATGAGGGAAGGACCACTAGCTATGGAGCCAGTACGTGGTGTAAAGGTTATACTACATGATGCAATAATCCACGAGGACCCAGCACACCGTGGACCCGGACAGCTCTACCCAGCAGTACGTAACGCCATATATGCTGGAATGCTTACAGCCCGTCCAACACTACTAGAGCCAATAATGAAGCTTGATATTAGGGTTCCAATGGAGTTCATGGGTAGTGTATCATCAGTTATAACTAAGAGGCGTGGACGCATACTACAGGTACTACAGCAGGGACCAATAACAAGGATTATAGCCGAGATACCAGTAGCAGAAACATTCGATCTAGCAGAGGCTCTAAGAAGTGCTACTGCAGGCAAGGCTCTATGGGGACAAGAGTTCAGTAGATGGGCACCAGTACCAGATAGTATGCTACTCGATCTTGTGAGGAAGATTAGGGAGAGGAAGGGATTAAAGCCAGAGCCTCCAAAGCCAAGTGACTTCATAGGCTTCTAAACCATAGACTTAGATACATATTATAATGTTTTGACCTATTTGATACACTTTCTTAACCATAAATTGTACCTAAGACTATATCTTTGACATAGTTATATTATTTTTCCCCACTATATTACGAATAAAGACTTGTAAAGTCTATTTAGAACCCATATAATGTCAAATCCGTCAACCATGGTGAGATCGGGTGGTACTGGATATACTACTCCACTAAACGATCTCTCTCTATACAGGCTATTGATGTATTTAATAAGTTCCCTAACACCTATACCACTCACTTTTCGACAGACATTCTTTATGGTATAAGCTATAAGTTTAACCTGTCCTCTCTCCACAATCCTTGGATTACTCGATAGATCGAGTTCGAACCGTGTATTATCAGTATACTCTATGGATAACCTATACCCCTTAGCCTTAACCTTCTTAAGCCCTACTATACCCTTAAACATTCTTTTCCTAGGTATTCTATACTGTATACTAGTTACATGTTCTCCTTCAAGGATTCCCTTAATCCTATCTGTTATATCGTATGGTACATACTTATCCATTAAAATGACTCTATCAGATACTCTCATAAACATTGATGATGCACTTAATACAATAACAATACTTGTCCCAGTCTTCCTATAAAGATCTCTAGCTTGTTTTAGAAGGGTTTTTATGGGCTCATTATATATTATCTTCTCCATATAAGGATCCTTGTACAGTAGGTTAGTTGCACTAGTATCTTCATCAATAAGTATAAGCCTTGCCCCAGCCTCAATCGCTTCATTGATCGATGCAGCCATACTTGTTGAACCACTAGCATTTAAGGTACTAAAACATCTTGTATCAGTACCTGATGGTAGTTCTTCTATGAAGCTTGAAATATCAACACATGATATTATCCTACCATCCTCAGCTCTCACATATATCGTATCCTTTAAGGAAATAACATACTCCCTACCATCACCTGCTACATGATCATATATACCCTCCTGTATAGAATTTAATAATGTGGATTTACCATGATAACCACCACCAGTAACCACTACTATACCACGTGGTAAAGCCATACCATATACAGTTCTACCACTAGGGAGATCTATTCTAACCCTCAGCTCCTCTGGAGACTTAAATGGTACTGCATTCTCCATAGGCTCATAGGATATACTTGACTCCCTAGGCAGTATACTACCATCACCAATAAATGCTACATAACCATTCCTCCACAACCAATCCCTTATATACTCCTGGTCATGGTAAAGGGCTATATGTTCATCTATACCATCAAGCCGCTCTCTAAGATCAATTATGCCCTTGATAATCCTTGGTATAATATCAATGAATAAAGCTCTAGCTCGTTCACCAAGTATTCTCCTACCCCTAGCAGGTAAGCCTAGGTAGAACCTCAGTATAATATTATTATCTATAGTCTCTACACATGATCTATAGAGTATCCATGGACCCGGCCTAGGTATTCCTATATAGCAACTATATCCAGAACCACATTTCCTACTATATCTCCGGGTTAAACTATAGAGTCTACGGGCTAGATAATCTGTAAAAGGAACTCTATTATCATCCCTAAAGAATCTCTCTGGAAACCCGTGCTTCTCCAGTAGAACCTCTATAAAGGATGGTGGTGCATAAGGATCGCTTTGAACTCTAGTCACCCTAAGGCTGAAGAGATCATACTCTATAATCTTCCCCGATAATAGCCTCTTATAACATCTAAAGCCTCTTCCATCTACTCTCCTAAACATGGAGGACAATATGCTATAGTCTATACTCTCCAAAACCAACTACACCTAGAATATATGGGGAAACTAGGCAGCTTTAGTGTATTCCCTACCAGTATCCGAACCAGCTATAGCACCTGCTAGAGATAATGCAAAACCTATAAATCCAAGCACTAGTATAACACCTGCAGTACTCTCACTATACTTAGTAACAATCTCTACAACAGCAAATATTATGGCAAGCATGAATACAGATACCCCTAGCTTCCACAAGTCAACCATACACATCACCAAACATGTAATATGTAATCACAAATATAATAAGTATAGCCATGTCGTGTAATCGATTATAGAATATTATGGTGCGGCGGCCGGGATTTGAACCCGGGATCTCCGGCTTGGAGGGCCGGCTTCAGGTAGCCCCTCCCGCGCAGGAGGATGCTATGTCCTAGTCCAGGCTAGACGACCGCCGCATATCCATACATGTTTTATGGGGTGTGTGGTGTTTTTATCCTTTACCATAATCTCTATTGGGCTAGATTAAATAGTCCTTAACTGGTATATGTTGTTCTAGGTGATGAGCTCGGGTATCTGAGGGGGTGTTTACTATCCCCCTATGAATGGGGTCTTGAGTGCTGACTCTTTTGCTGGTGTTTATGTAGGGTTTTAGCCTGGTATGTAACTATTGTTATTGTTTTTTAGGTTGGTGTTTATTATTGGTGGTCTTCTATTACTGGTGATCATGAGTATCTGGAATAACTTATTCTTCAATAAAGATCTTAATGTTATACGTGCACCCTTAAGCTTTAACTATCTCCTTAGGGATCTTTATTTCTTTAAAAGATGTGAGACACTAGTCCTCCATTATAGTCTATGTACTTAATCTCTTTAAAGGGATAATATACCCTGATCGGTTAAGCTATTATTTCTGGTTAGAGATTATTGTTTTATGGTGACCCTAGTATGTATAGGCTCCTATACCCGCTTAGGACGTACCTTATAGTCTCTGGGAGAATGGGGGATGAAGTGGATGTTATGGCTGCTGATTGGGTGACGGTATTATCCCATGACCCATTACTAGTAGGTGTAGCAGTATCACCACGTAGGTATACCCATAAACTGATCAGTAGGTATGGAGAGTACGTCATAGCAGTACCAGGTAAGGATATGATAGATGATGTATGGATAGCTGGTACATTAAGTGGCCCGGGCAAGCTTAAGAAGATGAAGATAACACTTGTAAAGTCGAGGAAGGTGGGTACACCAAGTATCCGGGAAGCCCTAGCTAATCTTGAGTGTAAAGTAGTTGATTCAAGAGACTATGGTGACCACACACTATTTGTAGGAGAGATCATAGCCTATAGTTATAGAGGAGATGCATATCCGGATGGAGAACCAGATCCGGGGGCAGGCTTCCTAGCACATATTGCATGGAATAAGTTCATAACATTCAAAACAGAGGTTATAAAACCATCAGTAGAGTAAATCATCATCCTCTATACCAGAAATACGTGGACACAATGGATCACCCATGTTATAGTCTCCACGTAAAACATATGATCTAGCATAACAGCCCCCTCTACATAGATCCCTTAATCTACACTTCATACACTGACTTGGAAGCCTACTGGGTCTAACAATCTCTTTTACAACAGGATCAACATAGTACTTCTCTAAGGCTCTCCTCAAACCATTACCACGTACACTAGCTACCCTATAGCTAAGCACATCACATAACAAGAGATCCCCCGAAGGACTAATATCTACAACATTAGCTATCCTACAATAATATGTCCATGCACCACCATAGCTTGTTATCAGATCCAGAAATGGAGTACACCAGAAAGACAGTTGATACCCAGTCTCCATAGCTCTATCCAATGCATTCCTAACAGCAAATAGGTATTCTCTAGCTCTAACCCATAAATGGTTAATCAAAGCTCTTCCAACGGGCATAACTGGGATTAGGGCAGCATGATCGGCTCCAAGATCCTCTGCAAGCCCTACATAATCCCTAGCATGCATGTAGTTATGCCTACCAACAGCCATGACAAACCCATAGTCTACACCATATCTTCTCAGTAAATATATAGTCTCTAGAACACGATCATAGGTACCACGTCCACGGATCCACTCATGCACATGCCTAGGACCATCAAGACTAACATAGACATAAACATCATATCTAGCTAGAGCATCCAATACATCCCTTCCTAATACAGTAGCATTAGTGACTAGAGATACCGTCATACCATAATCACTAATCTCCCTAAGCATAATAGGGAGATCAGGATGGATAAGCGGTTCACCACCACTCAAACCAATATGTTCAACACCAGATTCACCAGCCTCTCTTATAAGTAGAAGCTTCTCTTCTAAACCAAGTTCTTCCTCACCTTCAAATATTGATGCATAGCAGTGGGGACATCTGAGATTACATTTTGCTGTAAATATCCATATTATCGTCTTAGGGGTCATGTTATTAGCATCACCTAGTTATTAATAATCCCTATTTAGATGCTAAAGAATCTCTCCTAAGGGGTAATTAGTTATTCCTTTATTATGTAGTAATACTTGGTATTCAGTTATTAGCTAGCTGTATATTTATTGTTACTCGACGATAGTCTACTAATGCTATACTAGTGCTACAGACTATTTTCAATCCATAGATATAATTAGATCATTTGGGGCTCTCAATAGGAGTCTCTGAAACCTATAGATTCAGTATTACCTATGGACTAGAATATCCTATACATACCTGTATGGATATAATTAACAGTGTACAATATATAGTATTACCACCGAACTAGTAAGTGATAAAAGGCTTTCTGGAGATAATATATGACGGTAAACATACCTAGCCACGAGATCCTTAGGAAAGAGTGTATGGAAAGAAGGGATCCTCTGAACATATATGCTAGGAGGAATGATCTCTACACACTAGAGAATGCAAACCGTTATCCAGGACCAACTGGTTTCTTCTCATATATTCTAGAGCAACACCTGTCTAAATACATAGATATTATGCCTAAGAGGGTTTTGAGAGCACATATAAATGGATTGGTATATGTCCATAAACTCCCCTACAGCCTATACATACCATACTGTACCGGACACTCTATCTCAAGGCTCTTAAGGAAGGGTTTAAAAACACCAACAGTAATCTCCAGACCAGCTAGACACTTTGATACATACGTAGATCATGTAGCCAACTATCTAGTGACACTCCAACACTACTTCTCAGGAGCACAAGCATTCAGTAGTGTAGAATGGTATTCAGGACCATTCATTAGAAGAGATGGACTAGACTATAGGAGGATAAAACAAGATATACAGAGACTAGTCTTCAACCTAAACTACCCCAGTCGTGTAGGGATGCAAGCACCATTCACAAACTTTACACTAGCACTTGATGCACCAAAGAGGATGCTTAAAGAGGATCAGGCAATATATGCTGGTGCTGAAGCTGGATCTCTAGGTGGGTATTATGAGGAGGCAAGACAATTCGTTAAGGCACTAGCGGAGATACTGTATGAGGGAGATAGTCTTGGGCAGCCATTCACCTTCCCAATACCAACAATAATGGTTACAGCCAAGATGTTATGGGATGATCCAGAGATACATGAGGCCGTATTTAGGACTGCAGCTCATCGTGGAAGTTTCTACTGGCTAAACACAAGGATAGTTGATCCGGATGCTAGCTATGCAATGTGCTGTAGGATATCAATCGATAGGAAGGAACTACTCCATGCCTACAACAATGGTGTTAAGGGGTATGGGTTCAGCTATAGCCTTAAGAGAGATATTGAGGAGCAGAGAGAGGAGATGATAAGGAGTATTGAGAGGAGACGATTCGGCGGATTATGGGCTGTACCGGACATAACTGGATCGATTAATGTCACAACAATTAACCTACCACGCATAGCTTTAATGGCACGTGGAAACGATGATAGGTTCTGGGAGATCTATAGTGAGGTCCTCGATATTGTCCGGGAGAGTGAGGAGTGGTTTAGAAGGAGATATATAAAGCTAATAACTAGCTACCCAGCAGTCTATAACATGATCATTGAGTACATGTGGGAGTTTCCAAGAAGCCACTTCAACACTATAGGGTTACTAGGGCTACCCGAGGCAGCGGCAATCTATCTACAGGAGCCAAGGCTCTGGGTAGAGGGTTCTAGGAGGGACTGGATGAGGGCTACAACGGTTATGAAGAGGATCGTGGAGTATGCTGTGGAGTATGCTAGGAAACTCATGGTTGAAACAGGTGATCCATGGAATGTTGAGGAGGTACCGGGTGAATCAGCAGCTGCAAAACTAGCACTCAAGGATGTGAGGGAGTATCCGGAGGTAGTAGAGTATCTCGGTGACCCTGATAACCCGATCTATAGTACAAGCATAGCTCCATACTATGGATCACTGGAACTACCGGATCGTATTGAGATAGAATCTAGGATACAGAAACTATTCACTGGTGGTGTTATGATGCATATATTCCTTGGTGAAGAACCTGATCCAGAGGCTCTTGCCAAGCTTACCAAGAGGCTTATGCAAACAGATCTTGTGTACTGGAGCTATACACCAGCTATAACAGTATGTAGGAAATGTGGACGTAGCTTCACTGGACTGTATAGGGTATGTCCAGGATGTGGTTCAGAGGATGTCGATATATGGAGTAGGATCATAGGATACTATAGGCCTCTAAGAAACTGGAACCCCTATAGGAGGAGGGAGTTCTGGACAAGGAAACACTATACCGGCTAACTATAGATCAATACTACTGATAATGGTTAGATTATGTGTCTCTACAAGCCATCGGTAAGGATAATCATGTACATGGATAGGGCACCAGAGATCATAGCGGGTTCTGCTAAGCTTACATTATCTGTTAAACCCATAAACGATATACTTGGATCAATGGATGAAAGTGAGGCTTGTAAATGGGTTCTGGAACTATTTAGGAGAGGACATGGATCACCATTTGAACATGGAGTATATAGTTTCGAGATCACATGTAGCCGTGTAACAAGTCATCAGATCGTTAGACACCGTATAGCTAGCTATACACAGCTTAGTCAGAGAAGGGGGGATAAGCTTCTCCGTGAAGTAGTTAGGGAAGCCTGTAGATACCTTGGTATCGAGTACCCGGGTAAACCAGGTAGTAGAAGTACGTATATGGCCTATGTAGATATCCTTGGGAAAATACTTGATCATGATCCACCATGGGATAAGCTACTGGAGATTACATGTAGGGGCTTCATAATACCCCCCATGGTATATCATGGGAGGGATAAGGGGTTCCTTAGAGAACTAATCAGATCATTGATGGAGTATTATAGAGCATTAGCTAATGGATACCATCCAGAGGATGCACGATACCTACTACCCCAGTCGGTCAAGACAAGACTATACGTTACAATGAATACACGTGAACTAGTGGAGAACTTCCTGCCACTAAGAATGTGTAGTCATGCACAATGGGAGATCAGATATATAGCGTGGAGTCTATGGAGACAACTTGTAAAAATACATCCACAAATATTCAGGTACACGGGTCCAAGATGTATACTTTATGAAAACCGTGTCCGTAGAGAACCATGTACGTTAGAGGACTATATTAGTGGAGAAAAACAATTCACTATAGAGAGATGCCCCGAACTCGTACCAAGAGAACAGATAAGGTCTTGCCTGGAGCATGCATCAAGTGATCCATGGAAAATATTGTCTACTCAATAACTATTTTTATCTACAGGCTCTAGCACTGTGTAGGCTATGGTGGTAGAATGATACTTAGTGACTGGGATATACGTGTATATATTGAGAAGGGATTACTTGTCATAAAACCATTATTTAACGATACTATTCGGGAGAATGGTGTTGATCTAAGGTTTGGCCATGAATTCTGTAGATTTAGGAGAGACTATAAAGGCATAATAGACTCTAGAAAATACGATCCAAGGGATTTCCTAGAATGTACAGTAGTTGATGAAGATGAAGGCTATACTATCAATCCACTAGAACATGTACTAGCTACAACACTTGAATGGATAGAATTGCCCCATGACCTAATAGGATTCGTTAACCTACGTAGCACATTTGCTAGGTTAGGCACATATGTGCCGCCCACAATAATTGATGCTGGATTCAAGGGGCAGGTGACTATAGAGATTATTGGTGGTAGCCTACCAATAAGGGTTTACCCTGGACAGAGATTCCTACACATAATCTTTGCCCGTACAAGTAGCCCTGTGTATAGACCTTATAGTGGTAAGTATCAGGGGCAACGGGGTGTTACACCATCTAGGCCTGACTAGGTGTTTTAAAGGATACTTCTATAAACGGGTTTGTGTAATTCGTTATCACTAGGGGTAGTATAGGTTGATTGATCCATCTACCTACCTTACCTTATTGGTGATTGGCTTATCCCTTGTATTCATAGGTATAGTACTTGTATTTATCGGGTTATTAGGTGGTGGTAGAGGTAAAGTTGAGGGTGGTGGTGTAATAGTTATCGGCCCTATACCAATAGTATTTGGTACATCGCAGAAGATTACAAAGGCTCTCCTAGTTCTAGCAATAATTCTTACACTAGTTGTTCTCTCAATCTACATAATACCATTGATCATGAGGTGAAGGCTGTGGAGAACCTCGATCTCGTGAAACTAGGCTTTATAATAGCCTTCATAGGGATAATGGTTATCTTCATAGCCTCAATACTACTAATAATCCCTGCCCAACAGGGTGGTGGAGAGGCTAATGTTAGTGTTGGAGGCTGCGTAATTATATTCTTCATACCAATATGCTTTGGATACGGAGAGCCACGGATAATGATCCTTGCAATGATATTATCAATAGTACTGGTCATTATACTCATTATACTTCCATACATATTATACCGTAAGACCAGTATTACATAGGAACTCTGATTTTATAGAGGGTACGGTGTTCTATAGGTTTTGTTAACTAAAAGTATATAGGTTTCTGTTAACAGATATTGTTTACCGAAGAATTGTTTACGGTGTGCTGTCTATGGGTAAGACAGTAGTTATAGGAGTACGTGTACCTAAATGGGTTAAGGAAGAACTTGAAAGACTCAATATAGACTATTCTAAAGAGATTAGAGAATACCTTATAAAACGTATCAGAGAAGAGCGTGCCAGGAGAATTCTCAAGGAAATAAACCTACTTAGGGCAAGGATTGGCCGGATAAAGGGGAATCTTTCAGCTGAATTTATTAGAGAGGATAGGGATCGGGGTTGGAGCGAGTAGTTGTTGACTCTAATGTAATGATTAAATGGTTTATACCTGAAGATTATAGTGAGCAGGCATTAGCTCTATGTAGTGATTATTTAATGGGGTCTATAGATATTGTAGCTCCAATGTATTCATTATTAGAGTTTTCTAATGCTTTAAGAAAATACTATGTTAGAGGTATTATCGGTGTGGATGAAGTATTTAAGATAATGAAGTTACTGTATGAAATGAAGATAGAGTTCATGGATATTGATGAAGGGCTTCTTAGGGAGGCTTTAAAGTATAGTTTAGAGAATCACATAGTAGTTTATGATGCCTATTACATTATACTAGCATATAAGCTGGATACTGTGCTCTATACAGCTGATGAAAAGTTGTTAAGAAGACTTAGGGATAAGGAGAGTAGATTAAAGCATATTAGGACGTATAGGGGCCAATATACGGGTAGTTCAATGTGATGATTTTAACAGTCGGTTTTAAAGAGAACAACTATTATGGTGGATACATGTATATAAGGGATAGATGGATTTGACTATTATGTGCTTTAATACGTTATTAGGCTAGGGGTAAACGGTATTGGCTGTAAAGATATTGTTTGCTAATGATGGTATTAAGGAAGTTGATGCTGTAGGGATGTGTGTAGGTGAGTTACTTAAAAAGCTGGGTTTACTTGTTGAGGAGTATATTGTTGTTGTTAATGGACGTGTTGTTACAGAGGATTATGTGCTTAGAGATGGGGATGAGGTAAAGCTTTACCCGGTGGTTTCTGGTGGCTAGGTGTAGTCTCTGTGATCGCCCGGCTGTATACTTGTCTAAAGCTGGTGGTAAAGCTTATTGTGAACACCATTTCCTACGGTATTTTGACCGGAAGGCACGGAGAACTATACGTAGATACTGTATGTTTAGGGAACGGGAGAATATAGTGGTAGCGGTATCTGGTGGTAAGGATTCACTAGCACTACTCCACTATCTATATAGACTGTCAAGGAGGGTACCGGGATGGAGGATCATGGCTTTACTCATTGATGAGGGGATCAAGGGGTACCGTGAGATCACGATCAAGGACTTCCTTAGAGTAGCTAATGAACTTGGCGTAGAGTATAGGATCGTTAGGTTTAAGGATGAATTCGGATACACTCTTGACGAGATCATTGAGATTGGGAGGAAGAGGGGGTTACCATACCAGCCATGTAGCTACTGTGGTGTCTTCCGCAGGTATTTATTGAATAAGGCTGCCCGGGAAATGGGTGGAACTGTACTAGCTACAGCCCATAACCTAGACGATATAGTCCAGACATACCTATTGAATATAATACAGAATAACTGGGATAAGATCCCTAAGTTAGCACCAGTCTCTAAGGGACCATCACATCCAAGGTTTATACGTCGTGTTAAGCCATTCTATGAGATCCTGGAGAAGGAGACCACACTATACGCTATACTTAATAACCTATATCCAGAATTCATTGAATGCCCCTATGCAGTACATAGTGTTAGATGGAGTATACGGAGACACATTAATGAGCTTGAGGAGAAACATCCTGGTACCAAGTATTCATTATTGAGATCCCTCCTAAGGATCATAGAGATACTGGATAGATATGGCTATGGTGGTGAGGGAGAGATAGGAACATGTAGTATCTGTGGAGAACCAGCAGCACACGATATATGTAGAGCATGCCTATTTAGGAGGGAACTAGGCATCCTAGATAATAGATAATTAAAATCTATTCGTACTTAGAAAAATATTCCTAGTACCCTTTACTTTATTCTATCAACTACTTTATCTTTCCCCATAGTGTCTGTGTAAACCGTTATTAACTATTGTGTGCAGTAGGTGTTACTGGGTGCTGGTTGAAGAGTTTCTGTGAGATCGTATCTCGTGACATAATCCCCTCCCTACGTGCATTGATAGCTCTTACTCTTATCGAGAAATATAGTATGACACAGGTTGAGGTAGCAGCCCGTCTAGGTGTATCACAGCCTGCTATAAGCTACTATTTCCATTCAAAGAGGGGTAGGAGGGCAATAGAGTTTCTGAGAAGGAATAAGAAGATCATGGAGTATGTTGAGGAGGCTGCAGAAAAGATCTATTATGGGGTGTGTAGGCCGGATAAGGTAATATGTGAGATATGTATGAGGATCAGACGTGATCCGGAGCTTGTTAGGGAAATAGCTAGTTATCTGAACATAGAGATCCCTATTGAGGGCCAGTTAGTGCAGTAGAGGATTCTCTTAAGACGCTCCCTCCTAACAGATTGTCTATAGGCATCCAATAACCTCTCCCTAGCACTAGCTAGTCTTGGGTGATAGAGCCAATTAAACACTGTACCACATGCTCTAGGTATGCCCATGTAGTTAATGAGGTCTCTGAAGAAACCACCAGCCAATCCCTCACCAATAATAGCATAACCTTGTGCAGCCTCCTTAGAAACCCTAGCACCAGGGAGACCATCTATACGTGTTACTGGAGCTATATCCTCAAGAGCCTCCTCTAGAAACTCCCTGATCACCTTTACCCTTGACAGTCTACCGGATAAAATGATCTCTTTAGGCCTTGGAACAGACTTCCTCATAGCATATACATGCCCAATAATCCAGTCAAACATACTCTGGAAAGCATCACGGCAAAGACTATCACTAGAGGATTTCTCTAAAGCCTTCTCAAAATCCATTTCACCACATATGGTTGCTACACCGCCATAGAATACATCACTCCTCCTCCAAACCCTACCAGCAACAACAGCTTCTCCATCAATAGAACCAATCGTTAGGAACCCCATTGGTGTAAGAGTACCTCCAAAGCCATCAACTATCCTGCCACGATCAATTCCTAGGACAGCATTATATCCATAGCCCATCTCAACAAGTATAAAACTGGTCTCCCCATAGTCAATCCCGAGCCTACGGCTCTGATCATAGACTCCTAAGACAGCAATAGCCATCTTATCAGCAGTACCCATGTCAACACGATTAATCTTCCTATACCTAGGCACAGTGGGTAACAATATAACCGATGGTATATAGCACACCCTAAACCCTCTCTCCCAGAGAATAGCTACAGCATCAGCCAAAGCCTTATAGACAGCAATACCGATCCCACCCCTCCCAACGCCATCCAATAGATCCTCTCTACTAGTTAGTAGGAGAACTTCAAGAGCAAATGTACGGGGATCAAGGATATCCTCATTACAAACAACTGGTGTACCATAGCCAGAGAGTCCAGCAATAAGATCAACTTCACCAGCATCCTCAATAGCCCTAACCAATACCATTGGATCCCGGGCTATCTCAATAGTATCAATACTTCTCTCCCAAACAACACGATCATTATCTACAACAACAAGATCAAATGATCTAGTGCCAGGATCGATGCCTAGAGCACGGGCCATTCAAACCACCCAGCTCCTTAACCAGCTTCTCAAGATCTTCTAGGGAACGTGCTACATAAACACCATTAATCCTAGACAAGGCATCTATATTAGATAAATCTATAGGACTAGGCCTAATCCTTATTCTCTCCCAACACCTTATAGCACCATAGCCACATACACTTACACACTCTCCACACCCAATACATTTACCAAGATCTATTCTTACACGTCCACTCCCCACATCAACAATAGCCTTAACAGGACATGTGTCCATAGCAGAGCAACTCCTACACTCAAAACTATACCTACATAATCCATGGTCTATATAGCATGGAGCCTCAGAATATACATAGCCATCACTAGAAGGAGTATCAGTAGGGAACACTACAACCGGGATCCTAGACTTCAATGCCTCAGCAAAAGCTAGTGTTGGTGGTGTATCAGCTATACCATGGATCATCTTAGCAACGCTATTACCTGTAGCTGGAGCTATAACTACAAGCCTATACCTCCCAAGATTTAGACGGCCAATATAGTACATAGCCTCCATATCCACAAGGAACTCTTCATAATAACCTCCGGGACTAATAGTCTTAAGCTTATCAAGTACACCGTAGATCCTTGATACCTCATAACCCCACCTACTAAGTACTGTCGTGATCTTTAGGTTATACCTCATCTTCAACCCATGCATTAGATCAACTATCTCCCTAAGATAGGCTCCACCACCAGTGACTCCCCATAATACATGCATAGCTAGTACACCATGGAGATTTACGTAAATAATTAAGTAGGTACCTTAACTTATAGATTTACACGGTACAGAACCGATCAGTGGAGGTGCTATGGGGCTATTGAGGATACTGGTGGTAACAGGTAAGCTAGCTGAACCACTTGTTAAAGAGATCGTTAGAGGAGCCCGGACAAGGCACCAGGTAGATGTTGTTGTATTACCAGTATCAGTAATAGTACTGTTGTCTACAGAGAATATAGCTAAACACCTAGCTAGAATGGGTGTTAGGAGGGGAATGTATGATCTTGTCCTCATACCTGGTGGGTGCCTAGGATCAGCTAGGGTTATAGAGGAATATATTGGGGTACCAGCTGTTAAAGGCCCTCTACACGCTAATGATCTACCGTTAGTGCTTGAGCTTGATAATCCACTTGACCAGTTATCACCTGATAAACCAGCTGATGAGGTTATTAGGGGGAGGATTATTGCTAGAAATATAGGGTTGCTTAGAGATCTTGAGGAAAGCCTTGATCCTGGTATGGGGGTTGTTGTTGGAGGAGTAGTTGTTCCACAGAAACCACCTCCTATAAGGATTATTTCTGAGGTCACGGATTCTCATAGACTATCTATTGAAGAGATCATTGAGAGAATCAATAGGTATGTTGATGATGGGGCCAATATAGTTAGCCTAGGCTTTGAAGCTGAATCACCACATCCAGATAAGGTTTATGAGGTGATAAGGGCTGTTAAAAGGGAAGTTGATGTACCAATAGCTATTGATTCACTAATACCCAGTGAGATCATTAGAGCTATTGAGGCCGGAGTAGATCTCGTGTTGAGTATTGAGTTATCAAATATTGATAAGGTTTCAACGTATGTATCCAATACTCCATGTGTACTCATACCATACGATCATAGCCGCAAGTATCTACCTAAGGATCCTGTTGAGAGGACATACTTACTTGAGAGACTAGTTAGTAGAGCACGATCACTTGGTATGAAGCATATTATAGGTGATCTTGTGCTGGAACCACCAATTATAGGAGACTCATTTAAAACACTGTATATGTACTCATTGTTTAAGGAGAAGCATCCAAGGATACCATTGCTCATAGGATCGGGTAATATTGTTGAACTAGTTGATGTTGATAGTGTTGGTGTTAACGCTCTACTGGTAATGTTTGCATTGGAGATAGGTATTAGCATAGTACTTACCGTTGAGAAAAGCGTTAAAGCACAAGGATCGACTAGAGAGCTAGCTATAGCATCTCAAATGGCTACCTTAGCGTATCTACGTAAAACCCCTCCAAAGGATCTTGGGATCGATCTACTTATACTGAAGGATAAGAGAAGGATCACAATACCATTTGAGGAGGAGGGTGCAGAGACAATAGTTGTTAAAGACTATAGGGCACCATATAAGATAGATCCAATGGGTATATTTAAGATCAGGGTTAACCATAGGGATAGGTACATAGAGGCACTCTATATCGGTAGGAAGGGGAAGATCCTATTACGTGGAAGGAGTGCTGAGGAACTCTCCAAGTACATAATAGATCGGGGGCTTGTATCCACGTTATCACATGCAGCATATCTTGGACGTGAACTAGCTAAGGCTGAGGAGGCCTTGAGGATAGGTAAAAACTATGTTCAGGAGAGACCATTATTTATAGTGAGGAAGCCATTAAGGATCGAGAGAGTAGGTTATAAGAGGAAGGAATAGAGTATAGGTCTCAAGAGCATTAGGGTGATGGGTTATGGAAGCTATTGAGGTAACGGCATCAGCCCGGCTACACCTAGGCTTCTACAACTTCCTAAACAATAGGATAGCCTATGGTAGTCTTGGACTAGCTATTGATCGGCCCGTGATCAGGGTTGTTGTTAGGAGACGTGGTGAACTACTTGTTAACAATTATACGGATGAATATATTGATGATATTATTGAACATGTAGTTGATAGACTTGATGTACCGGGTGCAGAGATAAGTATCTATTCAACAATACCTAGGCACGTAGGACTTGGTTCAACAACACAATTATCACTAGCAATAGGCTATGCACTAACCAGGCTATATGGGCTAGGTTATAGTATTAGGGAACTAGCGTTAAGACTAGGTAGAGGCTACGTATCCGGGATAGGTATAGCGGCTTTTGAGAAGGGAGGATTCATAATTGATAGTGGACGGAGGCTAGGAGATAATGGTTTACTCAATCACCCTAGGACAATATATGATCTTCCAAAACCGATCTATTGGTCAAAGGTACCGGGTGACTGGAGATTCATAGTAATAGTACCAAATGGGTCTAGAGGGCTTGATGAGAGTGTTGAGGAGGAGCTTATGAGGAAACCAGAGCCGTTACCAAGTGATCTCCAGCTTCAACTATATAGTGCACTTGTAATGGACATAATACCCGGGGTATCATTGAATGACATAGATCGTTTCTCACAAGGACTATACAAGATACAGTTTACAACAGGAAAATACTTTATGAAACACCAGGGAGGAATATTCTGTTGTAGAGAGACAGAAGAGATCATAAGACATATGCTGGATAGTAATATAGTGGGTGTAGGGCAAAGTAGCTGGGGACCCGTAGCCTATGGAGTAGTAAGGGGGTCTAAGAAGGCTAAGAGACTATTAGAGAAAATACTATACAATCTAAAACAAGAGGGGATAGAGCCTAGACAAGTATTTATAGCAAAACCACGGAATACTGGATTCCATGTAAGAGTACATAGGTAATCGCTTCTATCTTCTAAGGAATCTTTATATCTCTGAGATTCTATGTAATTATCTGGGTGTTTATGGTTGGTCTTAGAAGTTAAGGTTAGGCTGAGTAGGAAGAATACCCTGTATATTCCTAAGGATATAGCTAGAGCTGTAGGTATTAGGGAAGGTAGTATCCTTAAACTTAGGGTTGAGGGTACCAAGATAATTATTGAACCAATACCTGATCCATTCGATCTTGCATTGAGAGGATCCAAGTTTGCTAGAACAACCTTTGAAGAGTTTGAGAGAGAATCTGAGGAGATGCAGAATGAGTTCTTCAGAGAGGATAAAGATACTCCTTGACACTACATATCTACTGCCTATAGTGGGTGTTGATGTTGATGGTATAGATAAGGTAATGCACATACTTAAGAAACTCCGTGATAAGGGTATTGCAGAATATTATTATACACAGTTTAATATACTTGAGCTCCTTGGTAAACTTGGGAGGATAAAGTATGATCCAGAGAGAGTAGCTATTGGGTTATTAGCTATTGAGGAGGAATTCCACCAGATACATCCATCCCTCCATGGCTGGCTAAAGGCTCTAGAGCTTAGAAGTAAGGGACATAATGATCTCATAGACTTACTACTATATACCACTTCACTAACACATAACATCACATTCCTTACACGGGATGAACGACTCATAAAGTTTCTAGAAGAGAATGAAGAGGATACAAGTACTATAATGAGTGAGGAGGAATTAATCATCATGTATGGACGTCTCTAAGGTCCAAGCTCACCGCTATCAACTTAATATACATTATATGAAACTTTATCCAGCTAATGTTCTGAAACAACAAGATAGACTTCTTCATAGATCTTGAATAAAGATCCTGATTGCATAAAAGATATAATCTCTTTCCTTTTTCCAATGTTTAAAATCTAATTACTAATGATACTATATTATCTCTAGCTAATGTATCTAGCTCTTTGTGTCCTGAAGTTAATGAGTTCTATTAGTCCACTATAGAGTGTCTTAATATCAGCTAAGCTAAATCCTAATGGTTCTAAGACATATCTTTCTACCTCTAAACGTTCCTTTCTATTAACTTCATAATCTATATCACTTGGTTTTAGCATAAGCATTCTATGTACAGCCTCTCTAAATCTAGTAAACATATTCTTTTCCTTAAGATAGTTTTCAAGCCAAATAGGATCGATAATGGGTATATGTTCATAGTCAATAGTAGTTATATCGAGTACTCCCTCACCTAGATTTGCCCGACCTAAAAGCTCCATACCAAGGTAGGTAATTATGGAATTTGCTACTGCAAAGAGTGTTTCATAGGAGACAATATTTCTATACTCTTCACTAATATATCCTATATAGAGACGTTTGTCAACTTCAGCATCCGCTATACTGAGAAGCCATACGCTATAGTTCTTATGTATAGCACTCCTAAAGAGTAATAATCCACCAGATGTACTAGGTAACCTTAGCCATGATGGATCACTAAGTCTTCTATATAGCGTTGGATATCTCCTATTAAGCCGGAATTCCTCTATTACAAATCTCTCAGCCCATTTAACATACTCTCTGGCTCCAGGATCACCTATATTTTCAGTAGTGTTTATCCATAAGACGTAGTCTTCTCTTCCATGTGTAGGTATATTCTCAACTTTATAACTAATGGTTCTAAGATGTACAGGCCTTATTAGTCTACGTAAGTACTTCTTACTTATTTTAATAACTTGATTAGTGCTGATATTCCTTATTGTTAGAAACTGTTCATTATCTCTAACTAATGACCAGTATCTAGATGGTAGATAAAAAATATCGTTTGCATTAGTTGTAAGCCCTCTTCTGATGTTAATAATCTCACCAAGTAGCCTTATCCTAGTTTCTTCTCCATCTATGAATTTTAGTACTAGATCAAGATACTTAGTAGGCCCTTTAATAATGCCAAGCCTACCAATACTTGTCTCGATTTTATCAATTAATTCTTTAGTAAGTGATACAATTCTTATTTCCTTATCCTCACAAATATCATAGCAGCTCTTAACCGGTATACATTTACTAGCCCTTCCATATAGTTCACTTATTCTCTCATAATATCTCTCACAAGCTATGTAGTCACTAGTTGGTGGTGGTTCTCCAAATATTTCTTTTAGGGGTCTTTTTAGGAATATAAAACGTGTAATATAGTTATTCTTACGTGTTTTCCTGGCAATCAATATATTAGTTATAATAGCTGCATCTTTGAACCATCTTTCTACAAGAGATTCTATAATAAAATCCACTTGGAAATTATTGAAAAGCCAATGCTTTAATGCCTTACCATATTCTGCATTAAGCCATGAGTTCTCAACTATAAAGCCTAGTCTCCCATTCTCTCTTAACAGCTTCCCTCCTCTGACAAGGAAGTAAGCATAGATTGATGCTCTTTCACTCCATCCCTCTATATCAGATACCGTTCTCCTAAGGTTTTCTTTATACTTGTCATCATAGTAAGCCATAGCCATTTCTTCCTGACGTGTATATGGAGGATTGGCTACCATATATTTGTATACAGGATCGAGATTTATCTTAAAGAAGTCGGCATGGTATACCTTAGGCACATACTTATGCCCCTTCTTAATAACATCTAGTGCCTGGATATACAGGTTTATCTTCGCCAACATAGATGCAAGTCTATCTATATCAATCCCTTCAACAAGATCATGTATATACTTCTCCGATCCATTTATCTCAATACCATATTTGATCCTCCAGTAATTAATTGCACGTACAAGGAAAGTACCTGAACCACAAGCCGGATCAAGCAGTCTATCAGGTTTTCCATCTTTTAGAAACACACCGGTTAGTATGAGATCAACAATTTTTGTATCCGTATAATGTTGTCCAAGTAAATGTCTACGTTCCTCATAGATTAACCCCTCAAATATTCTACCTATAACATCTACACTTATATCACTCCATCTAATCTGACTGAGATATCTAACGATCTCCTTGAGATGAGGTAAGGATGCATGGGTAAACGGTAGTCTATCAACAATATTTTCACTAAAAATCTCTTCAAAATCACCAGTTCTCCTAATAGCGTATCTAAATAGTGTATTAGCAATTGCCTTAAAAACCTCAGGATCACTAGCTTCCTCAATAGGCTTTATAGATTCACGTAACTTAGCAGCCATCTCAGCATCAATACTCTGTAGTACAAGGTAAAATAGGATCTTCATAGTAAACGTATAGTATTGCTCTTTAAGGAGTAATTTAAGTAGCTTAAGAAATTCCATATCATTCCTGGGTTTCCTTAACCCTCTCTTCCTAAGCCATTCCCCAACAAGATCTTTTACCACACGTTCTCTCTCATAAATCTCCTTAAACTGTGTAACACTATCAATTGCAGCTCTCTCTATAAGTCTCCTAATAGTCTCAATAACCTCACCACTAAGATCAAGAGTTCTACCCTCAAGGATCTCCTTAAAATGGAGAAGGAATTTCTCAATATTTTCCCTGGCTTTCTTTGAATTAATATGTTTGTATTCATTAATGGAGTTTACCCAAGGCATTATCTTAAATGGAAAATCAGAAACGGGAACCCATCTATTAACAGGCCCTCCTACTCTACTAAAATCAAGTATTGTTACCTGCCTCTTAGATGAATACTTGAATAACTTTAGATACCTCATATTATGTATCCCATAAAACTTAATTCCATACTTATCTCTATACCACTCAGCATAACGTAGTGCCTGTGTATTCAAATCGGGATCACTTAAAGGTACCTCAGGTCTTTTAACCTCAATTATAGCTACGGGTTTACCCCTATAGTAAAGAACAATGTCTGGATATCCAGATGGTGTTTTAAGCTCTTGAGAAGCATCGAATCCAATAGGGTTACCTACCTGTTTAATGACATGTATAAGTTCGGCTACATAAGTTCTCTCAGTAGGCTCTTCAGACATACATGCTACCCCTAATTCAGTATATTCTTAAACACTTAAAAAGTGGTTATAATCTTATGATGAATATATGAATAAATTTAAAGGTGTATATACCAAATAATTATATTCTGTTTTATATGAATAGATATAGTTATAAAAGTGATCCAACAGAACATTATATTTTATTGAATGTACACTGTGTTTCAGCTACTACATTGTATTGATGTATACTGTCATAGCTTTCAACTCTTACATGTACATGTATCTCCTGATCAGTGTTTCCAAGGACTTCCTTGATAATATGGAGTGTCTCCCGGGCAACATCTTCAGCAAATCTTGGCCTAGAGTATGCTTTCTTTAATAGCTCGTACTCCTCAATACGCTTTAGTACTGGTTTTAGAGGTGCTGAGAAAGAATCCTGTAGTTTATTGATAAGCTCTCCAACATCTATATCTAGTTTTTTAGCTCTTAACCATACCTCTAGCTTTGCTCTCTGTGTATGTGTTGGTGTATTCCCCAATGGTGTTTTCTCAAAATAGCTATAGACAGATTGTGCACATGGACAAGCAGTTAATCCCTCAAGTACTACATGTATCTCCTCCCAATACTCACCAGTTCTCTCTCTATAGACTCTATATCCTAGCATATAGGGTCTCATTTCACTAACATAATCAACTGTATCAAGAGAGATCTCTACATGCCCTATTTCGGGATAGGAATCAAGGATCATGGAGGCTAGTCTCCATAGGAAATCCCTAAACGATCCATACTTACAGCCTAGAAGGCATTCCCTAAGAGAGCCCGTTAGCCTAGATACGTGTATACCACGTTTATCCGGGGATAGATCAACATATATATCCAGTCTTACATCATAATCCCTACAGTTATCCCTGCAAATCGTTAACCTAGCTCTAACCCCGGACACACCAACACGATCAAGTGGTACCCTATGCCTTGGAGCCTCAACATGTATATCAGGTACACTATCCCTCAATCCCTAAACCCCCATTTCACGACAACATAGTTTCTAGAACCCTCATAGAGTTTAACCTTAACGGGTAACCCTAGCTCCTCATAGATCCTCTTAGCTATATCAAGTGCTATATACTCTGTAGTAGCCTCTGGATAATCAATAACCTTAAACTCAACGTTAAACGGTCCATCAATACGTATTCTATCAAGATCCTTTCTAGGAACTATGACTCTATGATCATATTCAGAGATTATCCTCTTAACAATCCTCTTAAGCACTAGGAAATCAATAACCATACCCGTCTTCCGATCGATCTCTCCATAGACCTCCACATCAACTCTAAAGGTATGTCCATGGAGATTCCCACACTTACCCTCAGAACCACCAGTATAGTGAGCTGCATCAAAATCGAGGCCTTCAACACCCACGGAAGCCTCCATAAAAGATCACCCAAGCCTCATCTCATCAGTTTATAGAATACCTATACCCAACTAATATAGTAATTGTGAGTCACCTACACGATCAACTAGATCTCTTCTAGAAATCTATAGTCTATAGCTTCCACACACCTTATCCCAGTACTCATTAAACTATAGAACCTTGTTCCAGACCTGCACGCTATTTCTTCAATAAGCCTCTTAGCAATCATGAGTTTAATCCTCTTCCTACGATCGGCTAACAGATCGTTTTTCATCCAAGGCTTAGAATATCTCCCTACAATCTCCCCAAAATCCATACCAAACAATGTTATGGAGTAGGCATTAAACCATACAGCTAGATAGACAGCTCGATCTCCATCTGTAAAACCACCAAAATTATGTAGTCCATAGGCTGGATAAACCTGTGTCGTACCAATAATCATTTTCGTGATCTTGAGGAGCCTAGGCATAGTCTTATGTATAAGATCAATATTATCCCCATGGGCATGGAGAACAAGGATCGATCCATTAATCCCAGCCTCCAACAAAACATTTGATCCACCATCAAAATCACTAACAACTATATCTGGAACGATATTGTTCTCCATTAAAGCACGAGCTGCACCATCAGCAGCTACTATAACTGGTCTATAAGGTAGTCTATCAAGTAACTTACTCACCCTCCTAACATGATCGGGTAGACTAGGGCCTGCACCAAACACATATACATTTGATCCACATATGATCCTCTCTAGAAAAGCTATTGGCTGAACAATGTTTTTGATGTATGTGTAAAGAGTATCTGATGCTAAATAATCCCTATACCTATCAATACCCAGTAAACCCGTGATCCATTCATAGAAGATGGGCCAGTCCTTTAAAACCATCATATGAGGGTGCACCACTATCTAGTCCCTAGGATACATTCTTTAACTATACACATGGATCCCATATATTGATTATATGTCTCGGTGGTACTGTATTGGATCATTTGCATAGGCTTATTAGGAAGCTTGGGTTTAACGAGTATGTCTTTGGAGAGACAATATCGATCACTTATTGTGGAGAGAGCATAGGCTCTATAGTGCCCCTGGGTATATTGTATAGGAATGGGTTATTCCATGCAAGAGTATACAGAGGATCATCTATGTATAATGTAGTTGTTAATAAGGGGTATAGATTAGTATCTATAAACATATGCAGTGATCCAGTCCTATACTATCATGCGGTCTTTAACAAGGAGTATTTAATGAAGAGGATAAGATACCATGGGGAAACACCATATATCATGGGCTGTAGAGCCTTTATAGAATCAGTTGTACACGATTTAATAGACCATGGAGACTATATGGAATTATCTATGGAGCCTAGGAAGGTTATTGTGAGACATAGGTACCCTAATGTCTATAATCGTGTCTCCTACGCTATAATAGAGGCACTAATATACTATACGAAAATACCCTATGTAAACCCACGTAAGGCTAGAGAATATATAGATAGGATTAAGTGGTTAGCATGGGTCACACGTAGAAGTAGCCATAGACCACTCCATAGAAGGATCATAGACGATATACTCAATAGATCAATGGAGCTCTATAGAAGAATATATGGTCAGCATCCCTACTAGATTAAAGTAGGATAACATTGTGGAGACATATAGGTGGTAGTATATTATGGCTAGGGTTAGAGTAGTATTGTTATCTCTATTAAGAGATGTAGTTGGCTCTAATCAAATAGATCTTTATGTGGAGGATGGTGTTACACTTAATGAGTTATTAGAGGAGCTATACAATAGATATAAGGAACTAGCTAATATGAGGAAGCGTTTAGAGATAATGGTTCTAGTTAATGGTGAGAGAAAGGATAGGGGCTATAGGCTACGTGATGGTGATGAGGTAGCACTCATGCCTCCAGCATCAGGTGGTATATAGTGGGTGTTGAAGCACGTATCTTAGAGGATAAGATCGATATTGGAAGGGTTATTGAGGAGATGATTAGTGAAGCATACCGTAGAGGTGGGGGTGCATTATCAATATTCATAGGCTTTGTCAAGGGACGTGTAGAAGGCCATGATGTAGAGGAGCTAGTCTATGAAGCATACATGCCCTATGCAGAGAACATACTTAGGAAGATAGTAGCTGAAGAATCAGTTAGAGAGGGAATTATAGATGCCCGTGTATACCATAGGATAGGGGCGATCAAGGCTGGTGAACCAACAGTATACGTACTAGTAACAGCAACCAATAGGAAAACAGCCATTGAAACAACAGCAAAAATCATAGAGAGAATAAAACATGAAATACCAATCTTTAAACTAGAGATAAGAGATGATGGAGAATACTGGATAATAGGTGATGGGAAAAGAATAAAAAGAACTATAAAAACTAAAGACAACCACTGTTAACTGGGGAGTTAACTAGAACCTTCTCCCTTGGAGTACATAATCCCAGCTTCCATGGAGCTTATCTATTAGCCTCTAAGACCACTTCTCCATTATTAACCCCCCGGTTAATATGCTACTTTTCCACTGGAGAATGAGCCTAACCTCCATGGAGCCTGCCTCATCACAGCCTAGTCAGTCTCCAACGTTAACCCCCCAGTTATCTAGTACCATTTCCTCTGGAATATCTCTCCACAGCCTCCATAGATAATGGAGTCCGGACTAGAATTATGGAAAACATTTTCATCGTTAACCCCCCGGTTAACAATGGTCTTATGTGCTAGATTTATGCTGGTAATGGGTAAGGGATATAGGTGGTCTAAGGATACATAGTATCCTTGATGATGAGACCTGCATCGTAGAAGCCCTGGTGTCGTGGGGATGCTGTATACTTCCCTGCGGCTGATCGTTTCATGTTCTCCATTGTTTCATAGACTTCGTTAATCATGTAAAGTCTTATTAGTTTATCTTACTGATACAATGTTTAGGATATGGTTTTTGTAGGGGTTCTGTATGGGTATTGATCCATGGGTTGCTGGCTCCATGGCTGCCTTAGCCCCATTGATCGCTATGTTATCAGCTCTCATAAACCCTTTATTCTCAAGATTATCCAAGAAGCCTTGGAGAACATCATTTATATTCTCTGAAGTAATCCTCCTCATCAATGCATATCTCACATTTACTGTTGCATACTATGTCTTTGAGAAGGGTGATGTTCTAGTATATATGTTCTCTGGATTCCCACCTCCCATAGGCATAGCTTATGAGATCGATAGGCTTAACTCATTTGTAGGTTTACTTATAGGCTTGATATTTCCAGTCATAAACATTACTTCATATAGATACCTAGGGGAGGTTGTAAGACGTAGTGAATGGTACTATACATTACTACTTGGGCTAGAAGCTGGTTTACTAGGCATAGTCTATACAAGCGATCTATTCAATCTATTCGTAATGCTCAGCCTGACATGTATAGTAGCATATGCATATACAGCCTATCCACGAAAGCACGGTGGATCACCGGATACGGTTATAAAGTATGGATTAATAGGTACAGTAGGTCTAGTAATGTACTTCATAGCAGTAATACTACTCTATAGTGGATTAGGCACTCTATCCATGGCCGATATAGCATCAAAAACACTTGGTCTAAACATATTCCATACAATGGGTATAGCTATTGATACAAAAAGCGTACTTACACTATTCCTAGCACTAGCGATATGGGCTATCATGATCGAGGCAGCCATCTTCCCCCATCACTTCTGGTTACCAGATACATACTCCAGCATGCCGCTAGTAGTAACTGCCCTAATGGCTGGTGTTGTTGAGGCCGTATACGCATATGTTATGATTAGGCTCATATATACTGTTGTAGGCCTAGAATACTCTAGAACTATTCTTTACATACTGCTCATACTTGGCTCACTAAATATTGTTGTTGGAGGCTACCTAACAGCTATTGCTAAGGATATTAGGAGACTTATAGCCTATACCACTATCCTTGACATGGGCTACATAGTGATCGGTATAGGGATCGGTAGTACACTGGGTTTATCAGCTACACTATACTATATACTGTGTCACGCCATTGTGAAACCACTACTATTCATATCAATAACCCCTCTAGAAATGGCTGGATTAACAAGTGTTGAGAGGGTAGCTGGTGTAGCTAGGAAAGAACCATTTATTGGCTTAGGACTTATAGTTGGTGGTTTATCAGTTATAGGTATACCGCCCTTCAACATATTCTTTGCTAGACTAAGGCTCTTCCAAGCAGTTCTAGAGGCAAGACTATATCCAGTAGTACCAGTACTCATCCTAGGATCAATACTTGCACTAGTAGGTTTCAAGAGATTATGGTTAAGCATGTATAGGTCTATGGATAGGGATGTAGAGCATAGGATCAAGGCTTTACCGGAAACCATATTCACCATTTCATTACTCGTAGTAGCTACTGTAGTGTCTGGAATACTATTTACTATGTTAGAAACCCATTTACTAAACCCCATATCAGCCTATATGTTATCCGGGGATGGGAGGAGAATGTATGTTGAGAAAGCCTATGAGTTATTTAAACTCATATACTCTAGGTGAACATGAAATGATCACCTATGATCCGGATAATAGGTGGTACTAGATGAACCTCATGCCCCCACCAAGTATAACCTATGTGTTATTGGTAATAGCTACCGGCATATTTATGGTATCATCTATACAGTATTTCCTAAGACTTCTTAGAGGCCCATCAATACCTGATATGGTTTTAGCAATCGATCTATTAGCATATGATCTATCTGTGCTCATGGTATTACTCAGTATACTATCTAGTTCACCATATCTAGCAATTGGAGCACTACCACTCATCCTATGGACGTATCTACTGAATATCTATGTATCCAGATACCTTGTTAAAAGGGGATCTGGTGAATAGATCGTGTATGAGATGCTATTTAGCCTAGTCAAGGCAATAGCTTACTACATAGGCATGGCTCTACTAATTGGTGGAGGTATACTGGATCTAATGGCTTCAATAGGGCTGAGTAGGTTTAAGAGCTTTTACCTAAGACTACATGTTGCTACAGTAGGAGCTATTGGCGGTACCCTATACCCACTCATAGGGCTTGGACTACTATCCCTATCAATAGATCAACTGGGTATTAGCCGATACTATATAGCAGGTATAGCGTTCACAACAGCATTATTCCTAGCAATAACAGCACCATCCGGAGCTCACGCACTTGCTCAAAGCACATACAAGTCCAGAACAGTCCTACCAGAACCCATCACTACCGACCAGATCATGGAGGAGGGTGAGAGAGGGGTGAATGGATAGTGTTTGGAGAAATAAGTCTCTCCACAATACTACTAGCACTACTAATGACATATGCTGTAGTACTCACGTATAAGGTTCTTAATGAGAAAAACCTTGTTAAGGCAATACTGTATACTACTGGACAAGCAATAGCCTATACACTTGCACTAGCACTACTAGCAGCACCAGATCTTGTCCTGGTCTACATGGCTATCGGTATAGGCATGCATACACTGCTATTCCTATACATAGTATCACATACAGAGGATCGTGAATACGAGACCATAGAGAAGGTACCGGGAAAGGGTGATAGGTAATGAGTTCCAAGCCTAATGAGGATAGATGGGGTATTATTAGGGATTCTATCATAGCAGTACTAGCCTCCCTACTAATAGTATTGTTTGCAGCAGTACTACTATCCACGGGAACAATAGCCATACCACCACAGTCAACTAATAGGCCATTAGCAAATTACTATCTAAGAACAGTATTCAACCATGATCTCCAGTGGCTGTGGAGCAGTAGTCCAGAGACGGTCTCAGCAATACTACTGGATCACCGTGGAATAGATACTGTCTATGGGGTAGGCATATTCTTCATCACCATAATGGCTACACTAATGCTCACCAGTAAACTGGAGAATAGTTCTAGAGTTAAGGATATGGGTATGGATATTATCACTAGATCTGTGTCTAAGATAATACTTCTAACATTACCAGTAATAGCGGTCTCCATAGCATTACATGGACACCTAGCTCCGGGAGGGGGTTTCCAGGGCGGTACCGTATTTGCATTAGCAGTATCAACAGCATTTATTGCACTGGGACAGGGCTTTCTATGGAGTAGGGGCTGGAGTAGGCATAGACTCTTAGGACTAGGTGTACTTGGGCTTGTGATAATATTTTCCATAGCATTAGCTATACCCGTAGCCGGGTTATTTAGAGGTCTTAAAACATATATTATGCAGAATCAGTGGAAGCCATGGTCTCCAATAGGGTTTGGCTATGCATACAACCTATATGGTCTAGAGATCCTTTATAGTGGGTCACTGTTATTTCTGAACATAGCATTATTCATAGCCATGTCATCTGGATTAACACTCGTGTTTACACTACTCATGCTCAGAGAGGAACATGGGAAGGGTGGTCATGGGTGATCAATGATATATTGTGGAGCTACATATATGCCTTAGTAATAACGATAATAGCGTTGACAATATATGGTATGGCTACACGTCCCAACATAGTTAAGAAGCTCATAATGCTCAGCATGCTATTCAGTACAGTTTGTCTAATGGCCGTAATCATAGGTGTTCATTCGGGATCCATAAAACCACCAGTATATCCTGGTATAACGTTTACAGAGCATCCGTGGGCAGGTACTGCTGAACTAGACATATTCTCATATGAGGCTGTTGATCCTATCCTACAGGTACTTGTTATGGTAGCCATTATCATAGGATCGGTAGTACTGTTATTCCTAGGCTACGTAGCGATCATGGTTTACCGGAGGTATGGTACACTTGATATGAGGCTCATAGAGCTTAGGAGGAGGGAGGGTTATGGCTAGGAGGATAGTCTCCATAATAGCCCTAATACTACCATTAACACTACTATACCTATTATATAATGGTGTACTAAACTATTTTGAACTACTACTTGGTGTAATAATATCAATAACTATAGCACTATTATTCGCTAATATTGCTGTAGAGAATCCAGGTAAACTGTATAGTCCGGTTAGATGGTTTTATGGGATAATCTATACAATACTCTACTATATAGTTATAGAGGCTAAAGCACATCTCCAAATGCTGAAGCTAATAATCGATCCCTCTAGAGCTAAACCAGCTATAGTTAGAATACCCTATGACGTGGATACAGACTATGCGGTCACAGCCTTGGCGAACTCCATAACTGGTAGACCTGGTACAGTAGTTATTGATGTTGATGAGAAACATAGGGTAATGTATATACACTGGATCAAAGCTGATGAACTAAGTAGTGAGGAGGCCTATAAACGTATATCAATGGATTTGGAGAAATATATACGTAGAATATTTGATTAAACTAAAACACTATTCAAATATGGCTATGGGCTTCTTACGTATAATGATGTAGATGTTAAAAACTAACTAGTTAACTACATACATGCCTTGATGGGAATGGAGTTATTCATTTAGTAATATCTTAAGTTCTGCACCAGTTATTGGATCAATAGCTAGACTAGTATCTAGTGAGTGGTAGGCCTCCATAATATCATGTGTCTCTAGATACTTTCTCATAAGAGCCTCTAATACATTATCTCCATGAGACCATGTAACATTGCCTTTAAAGCTAATATAGGCTCTAGCACCTTTCCTAATAAATATCTTCGCTAGAATATCATCATCAAAACCATAGCATCCGGTAAACACTATAATGCTCCTATGTAGTTCACCAACATATTTATTGAAGAATAATGGGCTTACAACAACATATTTGGGGAGTCTATCTATTAATTCATTGGTAAGTTCTACACCAGGGGGTGGTATGACACCTAAAACAATCATGTTACTGCTCTTGAGCTCGTTAATATAGTCCTTTCCATAGATCTTTATGGCTTCATCAATATATATGCCCGTGTAAATATATGATCCAAGTGGTTTTGGCACCATAGGATTAGAGTTATGTGCTCCATGTGCTCTAAATATGATTATATCGTAATTATCGAGGTTAAACAGTGGATCTAGTGTAGCATTCTCTCCTATGTAGAGATCAACTTTATACCCATGCCTAATAAATATCTTTATAAGCAGATCTGTTAGGGTCTTGTTAGGGTATTCACGTGCTAATGAATCATAGATAAGCACATGAGGCTCACGATACGTAGGTGTTTCCGATGGGGATGTTGATTCAGTGTTTAAACGTGTATTGAGTAGTATGGTTATAGACAGTACTGTTATGATGACTAGTGATGCTATCAATACCTTGCGATCAATCTTATACAAAATGTATCTCCCAATCTACTAGGGATACTCATGTGCTTATCTTGTAGGTGGAAATATTAATAACTCTATATGCTATCCAGTAGAAATGGTGTTTATTGTGAAGGTTGTTGTATGGTTCCTCCTATGGCTCCGTGAGAAACTAGGTGTTGATAAGCTATCTATTGATGTAGATGATGGGGCTTCCATCTACGATGTATTACTAGAGGTATGTAGGTATGTTAGAGGGCTTGAGAGGTATGTTAATGGATTATTTACTGAGCAGTCACGTATTAGTGTATTGGTTAACGGTAGATCAGTTAGTAATAGATCATATATTGTTAGGGATGGAGATATAATTGAGTTAACACCACTTGTCTCCGGTGGCTAGTTGGGATGGGTTTATTGATAGTCACGTGTAGTCCCGGCAATATGGGGTTGTGTGAACAAGAGATTGGTAATATACTCTACCCCTATGACCCGGATATAAGGATCAGGTGGACAAGGCATAAGGGTGTATTAATAGTTGATACAAGACTTGATCCTATGGAGGCCTTTAGGAAGCTTAGATCGAGTGAGTACGGCTTTGTACGTAGAATAGTACCTCTCCAGAAGATCGTGGATCCATCGGTAGAATCGATCATTAGAGCTGTAGAGGAGATCCTTGAGTATGGACTGGATAAGGTCTGTCTAAGGATCAGGATTAGAGGGATCCGTGGTCTTAGTAGTAGGGTTTGGAATAGTGTTAGGGAACTCCTTACTAGACGTGGGATAAGGGTTTCTAGGGATGCACCCAAATGTATCTACATTGAGGGTGTTGACCAGATTATAGGTGTTTCACTCCTAGGTAATGGAGAAGATCGTGTGGTTTGAAGAGTGTTATCCTTTATAACCCTTGGAAACCACTTTATAAATATACCATAGTAAGCAGTGGGCTGAAACTAATGGTTGCATGGGAGATTATCCGGGAGGAACTAAGTAGACCATCGATCTTTAAGGGTAAGGAGAGTCTAGCACCAGAATTCCTACCAGATAAACTACCGCATAGAGAGAACCAGTTAAGAGAACTAGTCTCCAACTTCAAACACCTAGTCACAAGCCCTGGTAGTTTCTCACAGAGAGTATTAATTGTTGGTAGTACTGGTACTGGTAAAACAGCTACTGCAAGGATCTTTGGAAGGGACTTCACAAGGATTGCCCGGCAGAAAGGGATCAATATATGCTATGTCCATATAAACTGTCATAGAAACCGTTCCCTCTACAATGTTGTACTGGATATTGCACGTCAGCTAAACGTGCCACTGCCAAGCCGTGGACTGTCTGTATGGGAGATGTATACGGCTATACTAAGCCACCTCGACGATACAGATGTATATGCTATAATAACACTTGATGAATTCGATTACTTTGCCCGTATAGCTGGTAAGGATGCAGTATACTTCCTTGTAAGAACATATGATGACTATGCAGATATGATTAAGAGACTAAACTTCATATTCATAACCAAGAGTACTGCAAGCCTTACACTACTTGATAGTGCTACAGAGAGCTATCTATTGAAGCACATTATAAAGTTTAATCCATACACAAGTAGTGAACTATACGATATCCTATTATATAGAGCTGGTCAAGCATTCTATGAGGATGTCGTAGGAGATGATGTTATAAAGTATATAGCTGATATAGTTGGTGCTGATCGTGGTGGCGATGGTAACGCTAGACTTGCTCTAGAAATCCTTATGCTTGCTGGTGAAGCGGCTGAGAAGGAGGGTTCATCTAAGCTTACCATAGAGCATGTTAGGAAGGCTGTAGCTGTTGTAAGCTCAGATATAGTCAATATATCTGAGGCCATCTACTACCTACCACCACATGAGCTTATACTACTATGGGCTACGATAAGGGTTCTGAGAAGAAGCGATCAGCCATACGTTAAGATAGGTGATGTTGAGAAGGAGTACATCATGTTGTGTGAGACACTTGGTGAACAACCACGTAGACATACACAGGTTTATGAGTATGTAATGAATCTTAAGAGAGCATCAATAATAGATGCTAGAACCAGTGGGAAGGGGCAGAGGGGACGGACAACACTACTTAGCATAAGGTATGGTCCACTAGATGCTCTTGAGAAGTTTGTAGAGGATCTGGTTATCCGTAAGCTTGAGGGTGGTAGAAGTGGATCTAGATGATGATCATAGGGCTATACTTGATATACTGAGTAAGTATGGAGAACTAAATATTACCCGGATAGCTAGGCTTACGGGACTACATTTTAGGACAGTATCTAGGAAACTAAAGGATCTGGTTGTAAGAGGCTATGTTGAAGAGAGAAGATATGGTAGGCTGAGACTATATAGGATTAAGGGTAAGCCATGGGGTTATCGTGAGACATAGTGTTTAAAAATAGGATGTATTACTTCCTCCTATACCTCCTATAGTACATGAGAGCCTCACTAGCCCGTGGACCAGCCAATTGCTTAACCATATCCTCAGTAAGATCGTATCCAAGAGCTATACGTACACCATACTCCGGATTAACCTGGAATATAGCGTGTAGATAGGGGAGTACATCAGATAATATTCTCCTCCTAGAAGTCAATAGCCTTGGAGCTAATGCCCTAGCAATACCATCCCTAATCTCACGGCTCCTCTTAGTCCTGGCCAGTAACGTTATCTTCTCTGGGAATCTGAACTTAGCCCACCTGTACCGGTAGGTCTTCCGGGCAAAAGCTACGCCGGGCCCAACTAGATCGAATACGTAGCTAAGTAGATCCCAGCTACCTGAACGAATTATCCTTCCTAGATAGACACAAGCTCTACTCAATGCCTCATAAGCTCTCCATATCTCCTCAGGATCGCTGTAGTAGTTAGGTATATTCTCATTAATCCACTGTATAAGCATATCATAGTCTAGATTAGCTTGTGATACAGCAGCCTTAGCCTGCCATATATAGCGGGCATTGAAGAGCATACGGAGAGCCTCAAATGGTGTATATTCACGGTACCTATAGGTTAGTAGATGCTGTACGAGTGATACAGTAACCCTCCCATAACCTTGGCCAATAGCCTGAAGATCATTGATGGCACTTCTAAGATCACCTTCACTCCTCTTAGCAATAAGCTTTAGAGCATCATCCTCACACTCAAGCCTCTCCATAGCACATATTCTCTTCAAAACAACGATTACATGGCTCTCCTTAAGCCTATTAAAACCTATGAGTTTAGCAGCATCCCTTAAAGGCCTAAGCTTAGGATCCCACGGATCATTAGCTGTCATTACAACCGGGTACCTAGAGATCTCGATCAAGTGGAGAATAGCATCCAGTGCACCACGATCAGCTGTACCAGAGATACCGTCAACCTCATCAAGCAATATAATCTTACCACGGCTAAACAAGCTACGCTGTCTAGCAGCAGTCACAGCTATACGTTCAATATCCTGCTTCCTCCGGAAATCACTAGCATTCATCTCAAAAAGCTCTAGCCTAAACTCATTAGCAGCTGCCTCCACAAGACTAGTCTTACCACAACCAGCTGGTCCATAGAGGAGAGCAGCTTTCTTCTCAGGCTTACCAGCTAGCCATGACTTAAGCCATGATATAAACTCCGTCTTAGCCTTATCCTGATCAACTATATCAGCTAGTTTCTTAGGCCTATACTTTATGATCCACGGGATCCTCCGAACCAAGTGCTACACCTTAAACTTCTTGCCAATGAACGCTAGTCTTGCAAGGAATGCATTCAACTGTATCTCATCATCACTACCCTGTACAAGCCTAAACTGTATCTCTCCAGCATAGTCTGCTACAAGGATCTTGTATTCCTCTGGAAGCTTTATCTCACCACTAAAGATCTCGCGATGGATCTGCTTAATAATGTCTAGGCCGGACAAGCCATAGTTTATCATGAGTGTACGGAGCTTCTCACGAGCCTCTGTAAAGTTACCTGCAAGTGCTAGCTTAAGCATCTCCCGGACCTCACGTGGATGTGCTAGTCCAACAACCTTATATACAGCCTCAACAGTCACCCTACCAATGGCTGATGCAGCCTGTAGTACGTTAATAGCTCTCCTCATATCACCCTCACTAATCTCATATATTGTCTCAAGAGCATCTTCATCATACTCAACACCCTCCTGATCAGCTATCCATTTAAGCCTAGCTACAACATCCTCCTTCTTCAATGGAGAGAACCGGAATACAGCACAACGGCTCTGGATAGGCTCTATGATCTTGCTTGGATAGTTAGCGATCAATATAAATCTAGTATTGGCTGTGAAGAGCTCCATAAGCCTACGTAGAGCCTGTTGTGCATCAGCAGTCATATTATCAGCTTCATCAAGCAACACGATCTTAAACGGTATCTCACCTGGTACACGTGTACGGGCAAACTCCTTAACCTTACTACGTATAACATCAATACCACGTTCATCCGAATTGTGTAATAATATTGGTATCTCCCCCGCAAAGAACATGTTGTTACCGGGTACGCTTATATCATATACGTAATCGTTATACTCGATCACCTCGATGTCAGTAATCTTAACTATGTGTAGGCCGGAGTTAACTATGGTCTTAAGCCTACGGTATATTTTGAGCTCCTCAGCTGTAAGCTTACTAGTATCAATGGAATCCATTATCTCCCTAAGCTTCTGCCTGGACACGGCCTCTTTATATTTGTAGAGTTGGTGTCTAAGGATATACCTCCAATTAACACCTATAGCTCGAGATATCTTTTCGAAGAACTTTATAAAGGGCTTAGATGGCAGTAGGTCTGCCTTCCTATACTTCATACCAGCTTTCCATATAAGCCTTACTTCTCTATTAAATATAGAGCTTTCAATACCAGTTATACGGGCTAGCCACGCTATATCGATCAATAGATCCTTAGAGGCACTAGTTATCCTAACCACACTACCCCATCTACCAGTTCCATCTCCTTCATAAAGACCTTTTAGGAAGCTCTCTCTAGAGGAACGCTTAATGCTATAGACTATAGGGGGTACACGCTTAAACCTAGCCTGAGTAACACCACTGTAAGCGTTACCACTAAGGTACCTAGCTAACCCTGTATAGAGTAGCCTAACCTGTTTAGCACTAAACCTGTTTCTATCAAAGCCTGAGCCTACTAGGTTAGTGTACACGGGGATATTATGTTCTGAAGCAATAGCCGTAACACGGTTAGCTAGATGCTCCTCCCCAGGGTAAGCTACGGTAATAACGATCTGGCCTCCTGTTTTTACACCCCTTGTTGTTCTAGAGAAACCTAGTGCTCCTTCAGCAACATACACCCCTAGAAGCCATGCCAGCTTCTCGTCTATACATAGCTTTGCATCTGCCTTCACTCTCTTCCCACTAATCATATACCTAGCTAGATCTATTATCTTCTCCCTACCAGGTAACTCTGCTACGAATGAGAGTAGGTAATCACCTGGTTTTAGCTCACTAACTTTTTTCTCGACGAGCTCGCCGTTATCACTTAGCGTTATAACTGAGTGGTTTCCAGTGAGCTTGAGTTCTCCACCTCCTCTAAACTTTACCCGGGCAACATATCTTACTCTATGCCTTATAAGCCACTTAGCATGCTTCCACTCTACCTTCCCAGTCTCCTTATTAACCGTAAGTACCTCTAGACCGGGTGTTTCAACGTATTCACTGTCTCCATATCTTATTACGTTATCTCCGTTGAAATAGATCTTATCGAGCTCCATGAATGTTGTCCTAATGGGTTTACCGCCAATTTTTACTAGTATAGGTGTATCCTTAGCTACTGAGGCATTGAGTTCAAGCATGTACTGCATATAGTTTGGCCCGTAGAGGTCATGTGCTAGACAGTGTGCACTAGTGGTTTTACCGGTGCCGGGTGGGCCAGCGAATAGTAGGTGGGGCATATTCTTTTCTTCAACAAACTTTTTAAGCCTAGCCACGATCTCCTCCTGATCAACTATTTCATCGAGTGTCCGGGGCCTGTATTTCTCAGCCCATAATAGCTCAGCTAGTGCTTCACGGGATGAGCTCAAGGTAGATATACCCCGTTCCAATCCTCCTTAGCTACTAAACTACTCTATATAGGGGTCTAGTTTATATCTATAGGGGGCTATAGACTCTGTATGTGGGTGTCTCAAGTCTTGAGCTTATCAGCACCAGGTTCCTCTATACAGTACCTTATTGACTATGCTCTAAGGATTCTTAGAAGGGAGTATGAGGAGCAGATCGTGCAGGTTATAGTGCTACAGGATATCGGGCCAATATATACTTCGGAGGGGGTTATTGTCCTGACACGTGGTACAGAATATGCTCTTCCAAGATGGATTGCACTAGAACTTATTGAGAAGGGTCTTGTGAAGCCTAAGGATGAGGAGATTGGGCTTGAGAAACTAGCTAAGATAGCATATAATGAGGAGTCCACGTTACGGAAGCCAGTGTTTACCAAGGTGCCCCAGTACTTCTACAACATGGTTATTGACGAGATCGATAGGCTCTATAGGAGGCTGGAGATTGAGAGAAAACCATTAATACTATCGGATATACAGAGGATTGAGGACTATATCATGAGGATTGGGAAGATCAGGGTTAGGAAGCTTATACAACTATTATTTATTGAGCCTCCACAGGATATAGTTGGTAAGCTTAGTATGGAGGAGAGGACACTGTATATGATGCTTAAGGATATACTGGGTAAGTGGATGATCGGTCTTAGGATAGAAAAGGGGGGCTAGCCATAGTATACTGTAGACATGTACTGGGGAGATAATGGGTTATGGCCCTAGAGTATAGGGTTGAAGAAGTTAGCCGTACTAGTCTAGGAGATGTTAAGGAGAGGTTTAAGGATTTCCTATACAACTACCGTGACCGGAGAACAGGGCTCTATAAGTACCGTGAAAGACTAAATACAATGGCTATTATGAGCCAATACAGTCTAGTAATAGACTTTGATGACCTACTAGTACACGACATGGATCTTGCAAGGATTGTTGAGAACTACCCAGATATAGCTATTGAGGCAGCTAGCCAAGCGATCAAGGAGATCCTTCTTAAGGAGCACCCGGACTACGCTGAATCCATAGAGAAGTTCTACCCAAGATTCCGTGGACTACCAAGGACAATACCGATCAGGAGGCTTGGGAGTGAGTACATTGGTAAAATGATCAGTGTTGAAGGAATACTCGTAAGACTAACACGTGTAGAAGCCAAAATGGTTAAGGCATACTATATCCACGTAGACTCAGAGGATCGACATGGATTCTACTGGCCGGAATTCGGTGAACTTGGAGAGCGTCTTGAGAAGCCGATTGCATGCCCAATATGTGGTAAGTCGGGTAAGTTCCAGCTAGACATGACACTATCTAAATATATTGATTGGCAGAAAATAGTTGTTCAGGAGAGGCCTGAGGAAGTACCTCCTGGGCAGATGCCCCGTAGTATTGAGGTTATGCTTACAAGCGATCTAGTTGATATAGCTAGACCTGGGGATAGAGTCACTGTTACTGGTATACTACGTGTTATGCCTACAGCATCAGCTACACGTGGTTCGGGTAAGAGTGTCTTCAACCTATACATAGACGCTAACTATGTTGATGTACAGCAGAAGGTTCTTGAGGAGATAGAGATTACTCGTGAGGATGAGGAGAAGATTAGGGAGCTTGCAAGGGATCCATGGATCCATGAGAAGATAACTCTCAGCATAGCACCATCGATCTATGGGCACTGGGATATAAAGAAGGCTATAGCACTAGCTCTCTTCGGAGGAGTACCGAAGATACTAAGGGATGGTACAAGGATACGTGGTGATATACATGTACTGCTAGTGGGTGACCCGGGTATAGGTAAGTCAATGCTTCTCCAATACGCTGCAAGACTAGCTCCAAGAGCAGTATATACTACTGGAAAAGGATCTAGTGCAGCAGGACTTACAGCAGCAGTACTACGGGATAAACAGACAGGGGAATACTATCTAGAAGCTGGAGCACTAGTTATAGCCGATGGAGGCGTAGCGATCATAGATGAGATCGATAAGATGAGGCCAGAGGATCGTGTAGCCATACATGAAGCAATGGAGCAACAAAGCTATCATAAAGATTTTGAAATAATGCTTGCTAATGGCACTAAAGTACGTATAGGAGAATTAGTTGATGAACTTATCAATAAGTATAAAGACAATGTAATCCAGGGTAAAGATACGGAAATACTTAAAGTTAATGGTCTAAAAATATTAGCGTATGATTTAAAGTCTAAAAAAGTAATTCCTGTACTTGTTGACAGGATAAGTAGACATAGGGCACCAGAGAAATTTGTTAAAATAATCTTTGGTAATGGCAGAGAAATCATTGTTACACCTGAACACCCTATTCTCATATGGAAAGACGGTGATATAGCAACTATAAGGGCAGACAAACTAAAACCAGGAATGCTAGCTATAGGCGTTAATCATATTGACGTTATAGATACGGATAGAAGAATTCTTAGGAAAATATTAAATGAGTTCGGTACAGACGATGTCATATTAGCTAAGCTCATCGGCTTTTTACTCTCCGATGGATATGTGTACTCTAATGAAGAGAATGGCTATTACGAAATAGGATTTTCAAGTACTGATGGGGCTTTGATAGAAGAATTTAAGGATGTTATTAGAAAAATTGGATGGAAGTATTCCATTGAAGTACAGTCTAAGAATAGAAATAAGCCATTAGTCACAATTAGAGTAGTTTCTAAGGAGGTTTTCACTAAGATAGCTAATATATTTCCTGAAGTTGTTGTTTATAAAACGAGTAAAACTGGTATAAGGCCATCTAGACTAAAAAGGATACCGAGAATTATTTTCCAGTTTTCTGAAAATGGCATAAAAGCGTTTATAAACGCTTTCTTTAAAGGTGATGGTTTTGTAGATAAGGAAAGAATAGGTTTTCGGGCATCTTCATATGATTTGGCACAAGATTTACAAGATCTATTATTGACTATGAGAATATATTCATATATAGAAAGTGAAGAAAGAAATGGAAGGAAATATTACAGGGTAGTGATATCAGGTACCGAAAGTATAAAAAGAATTAGTGAGATTATAAGTGATGATACTAGGTTTGAAAGGATCAAGTATTTGCTTAGAAGATCTATGAATAGGAAGAATTACAGAGACATAATACCTTATGAGATTGCGTATACACTAAGAGAAATAGCTAATATACTCCATATAAACGACGGTTACTTAGCAAACATTGTTGTAAATAGAAATAATATTCATAGATTAAGGGCTAAGAAATACCTTAGTTTAGCGAAAGAAATTATTAATAAAATGCAAAAAGCTATTGGGAAAAGCGATATTAAGACCTTAAGAAAGGTTCTAAGATTATCTGAATTTTCACGATTGGTAGGAATACCATATTCAACTCTTAGATATAGACTATTTATAAAGAAAGACCCTTACTTGATTAGGAGATTCATTGAAGAGGTTGAAAGGAGGCTGGCTTATGTTAAAGAGAGGATTAGAGAGATAGAAGGGATTATTGAGGGGAATATAAGATTTATACCCATTAGATCAGTGGAAATTATACGGAATAAAGATTCTAAATGGGTCTATGACGTAACTGTAGAGCCCTATCATCTATTTGTGTCACATGGGCTGGTTCTCCATAATAGTATTAGTATTGCTAAGGCGGGTATTGTTGCTCGTTTAAATGCTCGTGCAGCTGTATTGGCTGCTGGCAATCCTAAGTATGGACGCTACGATCCTGAGAGAACCATTAGTGATAATATTAACCTACCCCCAACCATACTGTCCCGTTTCGACCTCATCTTCGTCATGAAGGATATTCCCAGCCCAGAATTCGATCGTATGATGGCACGGCATATTCTTAGGGTTCACGAGGATGTTGAAAGGATCCATCCAATAATACCGCCTGACCTCCTTAGGAAATACATTAGCTATGCACGACGCTACGTGACACCAAGGCTTAGTGTTGAGGCCCGCCGTATACTTGAGGAATTCTATGTACAGTTACGTAGGAAGGGTGGTCCAAGATCACCTATACCCATAACTGCTAGACAGCTTGAAGCACTAGTTAGACTAGCTGAAGCACATGCACGTATGGCTCTCCGCAACATCGTGACTATAGAGGATGCTGAAGAAGCTATAAGGCTTATGAGTGTAATGCTTAGTACTGTAGGTATTGATGTAGAGACTGGTGCAATAGATATTGATACACTAATGCTTGGGCGTCCAAGGAGTCAGCAGGAGAAGCTAAAGATCATTATGGAGACAATCAATGAGATGCTGGAGGCAAGCGAGGATGGAAGAGTATCTATCAAGGAGTTGACAAAAGCACTCACCGAAAAAGGTATACCTAGGGAGTTCATTAAGAAGACAATTAGGAAGTTGATTAGGGAGGGAGAACTCTACGAGCCAGAAGTAGGCTATATAGCGAGGGTATAAGGATCCTCAGTGGGGCGATAGGGAGCCAATCATCCCCCTTCTCCATCAGGGCTGGAACGCCTCCTCATCGGATACCCGGGCATAAATTTAATAAGTATAGAATGGTTCTTAAACTCTACCTAGCGGGTATATGGGGGGCTCTGTATTGGGTGAAGGGGTAAGGTATGTTGTTAGAGTAGGTGATAAGGAGATCGAGATTAATGAGGATACACTAAAGATCATAAGGGAATACCTACACACACCAATGCCCTTAGAACAACTAGCTGAAAAACTAGGTCTTGAAAGCTGGGATGAAGCCTACGAATTCATAAAGAAAGTACCAGCATGGATCATATGGACGCCCCCAAGCCTATGGAAATACCGTGTTGGATGGATACAGAGGAAACAAGAGAAATAACCCATTCACAAACACACGTACAACACAAACCTTCTAGACAAAAATACTACACCATATAAAACTTAATAACACACCATAAATAATAGGGAGTAAAGGGAGGGGCCGTCGTCTAGCTTGGTAGGATGCGGGCCTGGGGAGAAATCCCCGCCCCAATCACGGGCTCCCGGAACGCCCGTGGCCCGGGGTTCAAATCCCCGCGGCCCCACTTCTACTTTAAACCTATGTTATGGATGATACTAGGTATCCGCCCAGGTTGAAGCATAGATGAACTGTTATAGCGGGTAGTATTGAGCTGGATTTGATGCGTAGGTATCCTGCTATGGTACTTAGTATGAATGCTGTAGAGACTACAAAGGCTTTCTGTATAGGTGGGGCTGTGGAGAATGGGATTAGGTGTGTGGTGGAGAAGAGTGTAGCGGATAGGAGTATAGGTATCCATGGATTCGTAGCCGTCTCCTCAACTATGTATCCAACCAGTAGTCCTCTGAATAGAGTCTCTTCACCTGCTGGAGCTAGAATAAACGCTAAGAGATAATAAAATGGGCTGCCAATAACGATCTCGGGTATTGGTGATATAGGCTCCTCATGACCAGCTACAATGATCTCTACATAGGCTATTAGGATCGAGAACGTTATTGATAGGATGAATGAGATAAGTATGTATGTAGAGCTAGGGATTTGGAAACCAATAATAGAGAACCTATTCCTTAGGGCAAGTTTTACAAAAGCTATGGATAGAACTATGAAGAGTATCTGTATAGATATAGCCCCTACAAGAGCGTTATGTGTGACACCTACTAGTAGTGAACCAACTATTGTACTAAGTAGGAATATGGAAAACCATAGACCAATACCTTTAATAACTACTAGTACATGTCCCCTCATACCTGATCACATATACCAATGAGTAGTAATCTTAGAACCTAGTGTTTCACAATCCTTATTTACTATCAGCTACATAATATGGATTATCTCTAAGAGCAAAGCTTGATCTCTCGAGACTAGTTCTATATAAGCTTTTCTACTGTATTATCTTTAATCGTTCATTAAATATATTACATAGGTAATACCGAGTATTATTGGTAATACTTAAAGTGGTCATGGTGATCAATGGGAGTATTTTCCCACTCATTTAAACGTATTACGTATACTATGTTTTAACTAGTCTCCCTCCATAGGTAATACTTGGTCCTGAGGTGAAGCCAATCATGCCAGTACGGTACATATGTAGACATTGTGGTACTGTACTTTGGGAATTTAAACACGTAGGCCAAGATTACTATGGACTACCAACACCTACAGAGGTAATGAATGTCTATGGAGGCATATGTCCAAACTGTAAGAGGGAGTTGAGAAAACCAGATCTAGAGGATATAAGGATCAATTGGGGAGGAACAAGTGGCCCATCAATAGGCCTTGGAGACAATACATTCACAATACATGGAGGACGTATAGGATCAGCCATAGCTGAAACTTGATCCATTGTTTTTCATTAAATTAACTAACTAATGCATTAGAATATTTTTATATCAGATCTCACACTGTATAATCTCCAGTACTCTTCTCAATGATCTGCTATTCAGTCTCTCCTTATACATTCTAAGCCTATAAATGATCTCTTCATCACCTATATCACTGCACATAAGCTTCCTCCTAAACCTTGATCTAAGGAATAAATATGATGCTAAACTCGTTAAGTTCCTTGGCCTACGTGATACACTAGCCGACTCAAAATCCAGGAATACAATATCATCACCTACAACCATGACATGAGATCCAGGTCTATTTAGCTCCCCATGATCAACTCCTAGGCCGTCAAGTAAAAATGCCTTAACCAGGAGCTTTCGTAAAACACGTCTTAAATGATCAATTTCACCAATCATGTTCTCAATATATATTGGGAGAGGAATACCATCAACATACTCCATAACTATATAGTCTTTAGACCACGAATAGATCTTTGGAGATAATTCATAGGGTTCTAGATATTCCAGAATAACTGCTTCAAACTCCAAACCCCTCCTCCTACTATCTAGTCTTCTGATCTTAAGTACTCTAACCTCATTATCTTGAATACATAGTGTGACTATTGATGAATAACCCTTACCAAGTACATGGTACCCATATAGACCATAGCCCCCATAGTCAACAATATAATCTACACCAGCTCTCCTAAGACTCTCTAGCCGCTCATGTAGAACATCATCATTACAGTATCGTGGGGGGTAGCAGAGAACTAGTCTATGGAAAACACCTATGTTATCTAAGCTATACAGTCTCCCATCCAGGCAGGTCTCCTTAAAACGAAATCTACAAGCCATTCCCTAAACCCTTCATCTAATATATATAGTCTCTCTAGACCCTCAATAGATAATAGTATTGGTGGATTACCCCTAAAATCTGGTGCAACAAGATACTCGTTTAAACGATCGATTATGAGGTCATATATTGACCTATACTTCCTCGCAATAAGTGCACGTAGAAAACCGGATCGATCAATCCATGGACCTGCATAAGCACTATTATAATGCTTCCCTATAAAACCAAGCACACGATCAATTTTATGATAGGGTGGACCACCATGGAAACGATATTCCTTCAAAACACATTCCTCAAACTCAAACCCTAGGACACATAGTCTCCTCTCATCACTCCAACCACTATAATATACTGGTTTAAACCCAAAGTTAGAGGCAAACTTTACGAAACGATCCATAACACGATCGATCTCACCCCATATAACGTCCGGAGGTAACTCCCTATGAAGACTAAATACAAGGAAAAACATACATCTACCACCAATACTAGCCTGCCTAACCAGCTCGTTAAATCTGATCAACTGTCTCCTTGGAAAGAAATAGTTTAACGATGGATTCCGTAGATAACATGTTGATGCAACTGAGAATACTGCAAGCGATCTCATTGATACTGCTGCAGCAACATTACGCATAGGATCAACTGGATCAGGCGCATAGACTACTGAATCCGGGTACTTCTTTCTCAAAACACCCATTAACCTATGGAACTCCCTCCTAGGTAAGTTAGTTGTATTGATATAGACTGGAGGTTTCCACCTAGAGGCAGCCTCTAATACCTCCTTAAAACCACCATAAGTGATCACGAGGAGCTCTACGAGATAACCAGAAAACCCCTTAACACGGACTTCAGCACCATAGACACCAATAGCCTTCATAAACTTCTTAAGAAGACGGACATCATCTCGTTTCTCCCGTGGAAGGTGTTCTATAACGTACATTGTATGGAAAGGGGTACGGTCAACAGCTGTCCTAATCTGATCGGGACTACTGATCCTGTATGCAGGCACAAGATCGGCTTCAACACCCTCTAGTGATACACGGACATAAGGGTGTTCAGCATACCTTATACTATAGCTCCCAATCCTCTTAGCAGCCTCAACAATGATCTGGAACCCCCTATTCTCAAGCTCCTCCCTAGACCAGTAAGTAGGGAATAGAACGAATATATCTAGATCTCTTTCACCAGAGATCCATGTATCCTTCCTAATACTTCCTTGAAGAGATACTTCTGCATCTACTCCATATTCATCAAGCACCTGGTTCACTGTACCCTCTATTCTCCTATAAACACTCCATACAAGATCATATTCTTCCCTAGAAGGCTTTATCCTACGAAGTACCTCTTCCTCAATCTCTCTATACCTATCCGTGGATCTCATTACTCAACAGCCTTAATGATACATAGATCACTATAGATTGGCCCCTTTGGTGTAAGGATACTCCTCTTAACCTTAACACGATCAACAATTATCTCGCCGAAAAACTCGTTGATATACTGTTCAATATACTTTATAAGCTTCTGTATATTCCTAGAGCTCCGGACTCTGGCGATCGTTATATGTGGTGTAAACTTCTCACGGTTAGGAGGTATACCTAGTGGTCTCAATAGCTTCTCAATACTATTATGTAGACTAGATAGTTCACTAGCACCCTCGGTAACACCAGCCCATATAACCCTAGGCCTATGTATGTTTGGGAAGACACCCAATCCCTCGATCCTCATCTTAAATGGTTTAAACACTAGATTCTCTTGCAGAATACTACAGATCTCATTGACTTTAGGCAGTGGTATTTCTCCTATGAAACGTAGTGTTAAATGTATATTCTCCGTAGCAACGGGCTTAAGATCAGCTTTAGACTCTACCAGATAATCCCTTATACGTGCAAGTTTCTCCCTAACACTCTCATTCTCTATATCAATCGCTATGAATGTACGTACCATACTCATACCATACACCAAGTCTGGTATCCTCAAATACGATACCTACACAGTGGAATACCCAAAATACTTTTCCCTTAACTTCTTAAGCAGAGGCATAGATAGTATGGTGGATGGGGAGGGAAACATACTTTGAAACTACTAATATGTATAGCAGGTATGCCGGGTAGTGGTAAGAGTATAGTGGCAAGAGCAGCAAAAGACCTAGGTTTACCAGTTGTTAATATGGGTGATATTGTTAGAGAGGAGACGCTGAGGAGATATGGCTCCATAACACCAGAGCTTATGAGGAAGGTATCAAGTGATCTTAGGAGAGAATATGGTAGTGAAATAGTTGCACTACGTACCCTAGAAAGGATCAGGGGTATAGGGTCGGACATTATAGTAGTTGATGGCATACGTAGTCTTGATGAGATCGAGGTTTTCCAGGGATATGGAGAAGTAGTTGTAGTAGCTATACATGCTAGTCCAAAGACAAGGTTTGAGAGGATAAGGAGGAGGGGTAGACCAGGTGATCCGGATAACTGGGAGGATTTCAGGAGGAGGGATTTAGTAGAGCTATCCTTCGGCCTTGGCAACGTCATAGCCCTGGCTGATCACATGATTGTTAATGAGGGGAGTATTGGGGAGGCTTATAAGAGTGCTAGAGAAATACTAGAGAGGCTGATGGAGAATGTACGTAAGAGTTAGAGCTGAGATTAGACCTACAGAGGATCCTGTTAGGGTTAGGAAGGCTGTAGAGAACATATTCAATGGTAGAGTCAGAGTTATTGAGAGGGAAAAGGGTGTTAAAGAGGTTATAGGTGAATCCTACTCCATAGAGTCACTTATGAGACTCCATGAGCTAGTGAGGATATATAGGATACTTGATGCTGCAAGAAAGAGCCTACAGAAAGGAGTTCATGGCAACACAATAGTGTTTAAACTACATAAACAAGCAGCCTACATGGGGAAAATATCGTTTATAGATAGTGATAGAGAATCCCCACTAGGATCAATAACTTTCTACATAGAATCAAGTGATCCCAAGAAATTAATAGACTGGCTAGCCCCCAAGACAAGCATGGGCAAACCTCTCTGGGAGATAGAGGCTCCAAGGGATATCTAGGGTATAAGACACATATAGTCACTTGCAACAATGACTCTTCTGAAAAACCTATATGCATCAATAAACAATTCATAGTCATCATCATATCTTGCACTAATATGTGTAAGAACGAGCAATCCAACATTAGCTTTTAAAGCAGTCTCTGCAGCATCAGCAGCTGTTGAATGACCCTGTTTTAACGCCTCCTCCTTGTATTCACTAGTAAATGTAGCCTCATGGATCAATACATCAGCATTCCTAGATGCTTCAACAACAGTATCCACTGGTGAAGTATCACCTGTATAGACGAACCTTCTCCGGGCACGCCTAAGAGTCTCCACAATAAAACCATATGATCTCATGGGACCATGTTTGACAGGAAATGATGTGACAACAATGTTATCATCCCTATAGACCTCAATCCACTCACTAAGCCCACTAAATTCTAGGGGAAACCCGAGTCTTGATAAACTATAGGGAATAAATGTCTCCAACATGTCTTCTAGCTCACGTGGGCCAATAACCCTTAGTGGAGACTCTTTATTAAGCATATGCATTGACTGAAGCATACCGAATAACCCTAAGAAGTGATCTCCGTGGAGATGTGTTATGAAGACAGCCTTCACCTTAACAACACCTAGTCCAGCCCGGAGTAAACGGTATTGGCAGCCCTCACCACAGTCAAACAAGTATATGTCTCCATCGATCTTTAAAGCTATACATGGTAACCCCCTTCTCCCAATTGGTACAGCTGCACCAGTACCTAGGAAGTAGAGCCGGATATTCAACCCCTGTACACCACATAGATGATCCTTGTAAGCCCTCCATGGACGTACATATGGTGTCTACCACTTAATATGAATCCATACCTACATAAGAGGTTCTCTACATACTTTGAAAGCCATGATGGAGCCATGAATACAAGATACCTTCTCCTACGGAGAACTCTATAGGCCTCTTTTAAGAAACCCTTATAGATATCCTTAACCTTCTCACCATAAGTACTTGCAGCCCTACCATAAGGAGGATCAGTTGCTATAGCATCAACACTATTATCGGGTATCGGCAGCTTTAATGCATCACTAGCCACTATAACGGGTAGGTTGAGACTATAGTTTCTAAGATTTTCCCTAGACCCCCTAACCATCTCCCAGTTAATATCTATGCCAAGGACTCTCAAGCCCATAAGTGATGCTTCAACAAGTATGCTTCCAGTACCACAGAAGGGATCGAGGAACACGTAATTCTGTCTTGCCCTAGAGAGATTTATCAGTGTACGTGAGAGATTAACTGGTAATGCTATACTTCTAAAGAATGGTCTAGTAGACGGTCTCCTCAAATAGTATTCCTTAGTAGGTGCTCCAGCTATCCTTACACCAATTATGTAGAAGCCCTCTATACCAATTACTTGTATAACATTGTATGATCTTGGTGAAACCCTTAACCCCAAACAGTTAGTGATTACCATCCTTAACTGTCTAATTATGTCCTTACACGATAGTCCACGAATACACCTTGATTCAATCCAGTAGTTATCCCATTTAGGGAAATTTACATTATCCCTTAGAGATCTAGTTAGATTATCTGGATCAAATTTATCTCCTACCCATAATACGTATCCTCCCTCCCTAATCATCCCCGATCTATTAATGATCTTTACTAATGTGTCTAACTCAGAAACATCTGACTCAATTAGTACCGTCTGTGTATGTAGGTAAGCCCTATGTATCACTAACCCATATATCTCAAATAATGCTTTAAGCTCGGAATACGCTAGCGACTCATTAGCTCCAGATAATATGAAATAGTAGAGTCTATGAATACATGATCCTTTTGATCTCATCTGATATTCTACCACTAATATCAACTACTTCTATAAAGTCATCTCCCTCTATAGGTATTGTATTTGCAGTTACTAGCTTAAATACGCCGGCTCCACGGATCTTTTTAAGTGCATCTCCTACTAGTAGTGAATGAGTTACTGCAACAACTACCCTCCTAGCACCATTTCTTAGACACTCCCTTGCAGCCAATGCTATAGTGCCACCAGTACTTATTATATCATCAACAATAACTACATCACGATCCCTAACACTTAGCTCCTTAGGCTCAACACTAACCTCTCCAGTCACACGATCCCTATGTTTCACAAGATAATCATATTCTAGGCCATGGGCTCCTGCAGCATATTGAGCTCTATTTAAAGCACCCTTGTCAGGTGCTAGTACAACTGGATTTTCCAGGTATTTCAATGCCTCCTTAACAAGTAGATCAGATACTAGAACGTTTATTGATTGTCCACTAAAGTAGGTTGATAGAGCTATGGGGCTATGGACATCAACTGTCACTAGCTTCCTAATACCCATTGCTGATAGAGTTGAGAGTATTACTTCAAAGCTTACTGGTTCACCCTCCATAAAGATCTTGTCCTGCCTACTATATGCAATATATGGAATTACAGCTGTAACACCCGTGTATCCAATGTTTCTTAGGGCATTCGTGATCAATAATGTCTCCATAATTGAGTCATTTTGTCTTGGATATAGACTTGCTACAACGACTATTTTATTAACTGGTTCATCTAGTTCATCAATACAGATCCTTACATAGATCTCTCCATCTGGAAACACCTTCTTATACACTGGAATGATCTTTGCATCAAGTCTTGAGGCTAATAATTTAGCTAGAGAATCTGAATTTGGCCCTTTAACTACACCTATAACTAGCGGCTCTCCTCTAGCGGGTAGTATAGGTGCATATCTAGATACGTAATCTCTACTAATACTGTGGTTAGGCCTCAAACTCTCCACCAGTAAGAATACTCTCAAGTACTTCATATAAAGATGTATATGGTTTCAAAGAAGTACTGGATTAAATAGGATGTAAAAGAACTATGTATTTTAGAGGAACATGCTATGGGTAGATAGTCGTGGGTTACGGACAAAGTATTCTAGATAGACCGGGTGTTGGTGAGGCAAGGCTTTGGAAGCCACTAGAAAATGGTAAAGTGCTATGCTACCTATGTCATAGGAGATGCATTATACCTCCAGAAACCTATGGAGTATGTGGTGTAAGATATAATCATAAAGGTAGGCTCTACACACTAGTCTACGGCCTATTGACAGCAGCTAATCCAGACCCTATAGAGAAGAAACCACTAATGCACTTTGAACCAGGCTCATATGTATTCTCAATATCAACTGCAGGCTGTAACTTCTTCTGTCAATTCTGTCAAAACTGGGTTCTCAGCCAATCCCGTAGAGATAGAGTCTTTGGAGAACCATTCACTCCCGAAGAAGTTGTTGAACAAGCACTAGCTAGTGGTTGTCAGGGTATAAGCTATACGTATAATGAGCCAACAATATTCTTTGAATTCATGATCGATACGGCTAAGCTAGCTAAGAAGAAGGGCTTATTCAATACAATGGTCACCAACGGCTATATGTCGATCGAGGCTGTACGTGAACTAGGCCCTTACATGGATGCTGCAACAGTTGATTTCAAGGGTGCTGGTAACCGGGAGTTCTACCGTAGATTCATGGGCGTACCTGATCCTGATCCTACGTTTGACACTATACTTGAGATGAAGAAGATGGGCTGGTGGATTGAGATAACGAATCTCGTTGTGCCAAAGTATGGTGATAAGGAAGAGGATATACGTAGGCTTGCAAGATGGATTGTTGATAATCTTGGCCCGGAAACACCGTTTCACCTACTACGTTTTCACCCAAATTATAGACTACATAACCTGCCACCAACACCTGTAGAGACCATGGAGAGACTTGCGAAGACTGCTGTGGATGAGGGGCTTAAACATGTTTATCTAGGTAATGTATGGGGTCATCCCATGGAGAACACCTATTGTCCTAAGTGTGGTGAACTAGTCATTGCAAGACAGGGATTCTACATACTTGATTGGAGGCTTAAAGAGGGCAATAGATGTCCTAAGTGTGGCTATAGATTAAATATTCGTGGCAAATACCATGGATCTAGAAGACCATTTATAATCCTATAGGCTAGGTAATAGGCTATCGGAGCTGCTGGGCCATGCCATACTATATAGTGATCCTTGGTACAGCTGGTTCTGGTAAAACAACGCTTACTGGCTCGTTACAGGGGTGGCTTGAGGACTACGGCTTTGATGCTGCAACAATAAACCTTGATCCTGCTGCTGAGTATCTACCATATAAACCAGATATTGATGTCCGGGACTACGTTAATGCTAGAGAGATCATGTTGAAGTATAGGCTTGGACCCAATGGTGCATTGATAGTGTCATCGGATCTGATTGCTACAAAACTTGATGAAATACTTGATGAAGTAAATGCGTTGAGAAGCAACTACATATTAGTTGATACACCTGGTCAACTAGAAGTATTTGCTTTCCGAGAATCTGGACCCATAGTACTCAATACGATCATTGGGGATTCAAAGGCTGTCACACTATTCCTTATAGACTCCATATTCTCCCGTACTCCATCTGGACTATTATCAGCACTCTTATTGTCGGCCTCTATACATGTACGATTGGGTAAGCCGCAGATCAATGTTTTGGCTAAATCCGATCTCCTTAGCAATGAGGATATTGATAGAATACTTAATTATATGGAGAATCCTGGGGAGTTTGCCTATAGCTTAGTCAATGATAGGGCCGCAAGGATCCTATGGGATCTGGGGGATCTCGAGGCCATGCTTCCAAGGCTGACAATGTATGATGTGGTACCGGTATCGGCTATTAGTCGTGATGGATTTGATAATCTCTATGCACTTATACAGAGAGTTGTTGCTGGTGGTGAAGACTATCTTACAGAAGAGCCATCACCAATACTCTAGCGATACTGTACAAACCGTTTAATAAATATATGAGTACTGGGATAATCGTTTCTATGGTGATAACTTGGCTGGAGAGAATAGTATTAATGCATTCTTCAACCCTAGATCAGTAGCGATCATTGGAGCTACTCCAAAGGAGGGTAAGGTTGGCAGAGTTATTGTAGAGAACTTTAAGAGAAGATTTAAAGGCAGAATATACCCGGTAAACCCCAAGTACAACGAGATCCTTGGTCTCAAGTGTTATCCATCGGTAAAGAATATACCCGATACAATTGATCTAGCGGTTATCGTTGTACCAGCACCCATAGTACCCATGGTACTCCGTGACTGTGGTGAGAAGGGGGTCAAGGCAGCCATTATAATTAGTGGAGGCTTTCGTGAAACAGGTACTGAGGAAGGACGTAGACTTGAGGAGGAGGTTATAAGGATTTCTAGGGAATACGGTATAAGAGTCATTGGCCCGAACTGTATAGGGATCTATGATAACTGGAGTGGTGTAGACACATACTTCCTACCAGACTATAAGATGAAGCGTCCTCCAAGAGGAGGTATTAGTTTTATTAGCCAGAGCGGAGCATTTGCATCAGCACTACTGGACTGGATGGCCTATAACAACATTGGTGTTTCTAGAGCAATTAGCTATGGTAACAAGGTTGACGTCGATGATGTTGATCTAGTGGAGTTTCTTGGGAGAGATGATAAGACCAGACTAATCATAATGTATATTGAGGGGCTAAAGGATGGTCGTGGAAGACTATTTCTAGAGAAGATCAGGGAGGTTGTTAAGAGTAAACCAGTAATAGTCTATAAGGCTGGTAAGACTATGAGAGGTAGCCGGGCAGCTGCTAGCCATACAGCTGCATTGGCTGGTAACTACGATATATACCGTGCAGCATTTAAGCAGGCAGGTGTTATTGAGGCTGAATCATTTGATGAGATTGGTGATTTCGCTAAGGTTCTCCTAACACAGCCCCTTATGAGGGGTAACCGTGTCTTTATCGTGACAGATGCTGGTGGTATAGGTGTTATGTTGACTGATGCATTGACTAGGGAGGGATTTGAAATACCAGTTACACCAGATGATCTCAAGAGGGAGTTGCGTGAAGTACTGCCTCCACACTGTATTGTCGAGAACCCTATCGACCTCACTGGTGATGCTGATGATGAGCGTTTCAAGATAGTCCTTGAGAAGGTATTACCTAAACCATATGTTGATGCTGTTGTTCTTGGAGCACTTCCACAGATACCCGGTATGACCCATAAGTTCATAGACTATGTAGTAGGTGTATGGGAGAAGTATAGGAAGCCATTACTCGTCATAGACATAGGTAGTGAAGAGGCAGTGAAGTTTAAAGTTGAACTAGAGAATAAGGGAATACCTGTATATGAGTCTCCGGAAAGAGCTGCACGAGCACTTAAAGCCCTATATCTATACTCAAAACATGTATTGAGGGATAATAGATGAGCCCAAGAGAAATAATCCGTAAAGCACTTGAAGAGGGAAGGACAAAACTGCTTGAGCACGAGGCTATAGAGGTCATTAAATACTATGGGGCTAGTGTAGCTGATGCCTACCTTGCACAGAGTGCTAGGGAGGCAGCTGATATAGCTGATAAAATGGGTTATCCAGTAGTACTAAAGATAGTATCTCCCGATATTAGCCATAAGAGTGATGTTGGTGGTGTAATACTTGGTCTTCGAAGCCGTTTCGAGGTTATGGATGCATACCAGAAGATCATTGATAATGTCTCTATGAAGGTCCCCAGTGCCAAGATCGTGGGTGTACTTGTACAGAAAATGGCTGAACCTGGTGGATTAGAGGTTATTATTGGTGGTCTAAGGGATAATGTATTTGGCCCAGTGGTAATGTTTGGCCTTGGAGGAATATTTGTTGAGGTACTACGGGATGTTAGTTTCCGTGTAGCACCAGTCTCTATTGAGGATGCATTAGAGATGATGGGGGAGATAAAGGCTGCAAAGATACTTGATGGATACCGTAATGTGCCTCCAGTACATAAGGAGAGTCTTGCAAAGATTATTGTTGCAACTGCTAAGTTGTTAGAGGAGAATCCAGAGATTGAATCCCTAGATCTCAATCCTGTGCTAGCTTATCCTGATAAAGCTGTTGTTGTTGATGCAAGGATTATACTGAGAAAGGGGTAAGCCCGTCTATGGCTATGGAGATTAACGAGTATCAGAAGAAACTAGATGAACTAGCCAATGAAATAACACTAGTTAGAGGTGAGATAAGGTCTCTGAAGAATGAGAGAATAGAGATTATAGGTGAGTTAAAGGATCTTAGGGGTGAACGTAGGAGACTAATAAATGAGTATAGGGAGCTCCGGGAGAAGTACAATACATTAAATTCTAAGAGAAAACAACTCGTAGAGACAGTCCGAAGCCTACGTAAGGAGAGAAGGGAGAAACTTGGGCAGATGAAGACTATATTGAACCTAATGGATGAGAAGAGGCGTAACCTAAACATATTGTCTAAAGAGGTTAGAATACCGATATCGGCCATAAGGAAGGAGATTGAGAGACTAGAATGGATCCAGCAGACAAGACCGTTGACTATCGAGGAGGAGAACCGTATAATTAGGGAGATAGCTAGACTAGAAGAACTACTCGATAAAGCCCTAAAAGCACGTGAAGAGAAGAGACAATTCCTTGAACTGAGAGCAGAGCTTGTAAAACTTAGGGTAGAAGTATCTGATCTCCAGAAGAGAATTAATGAGATTAGCCAGGAAATAGACCGTATAGATTCTAAGAGGCAGGAGCTTAGGGAGAAACTAAGTGATTATCGTGAGAAAATATCTGGTTTAACAGAGGAGATCAATAGGTTACAGGAAAGACTCGATCAAATAAATAAGAAGATCGATGAACTAGTTGGTAGGCTTAACGAGTTGAGGGATGAGTATAATAGGATTATTAGGGAGATTGAGAGGAAGAAGATCCAGAAGATCATTAGTGAGAAGAGGAAGAAGGTAGAAGAGAAACTTAAGAAGGGTGAACGCAGATTAACATTAGAGGAGCTTAAAATCCTATATAGTGATGCTGATGAGCTCCTTGAAGAACTTGGAGAAGGCTAAGGGCTCTAAAATACTTATTTTATCAGTTGATATAGATGATGATCTTAGTAGAGCTGGTGTTAAAGCCCCTATAGTTGGTTATGATAATGTCTTGAAAGCATTAATTGTATTTGGTAAGAGGAAGCCAGAGGATTCTGATGTAAATGCTATTTTGAAAGCATTGTCCTTATATGACGAGCTATTTAGTCAAGGATATGATGTTGATGTAGCAGTACTTGCGGGTGATCAAACAAGCTCTCTGAGAGCTAGTCTCCGGATTAGAGACGATCTTGTGAAGTTGAAGGAGAGCCTTGGATTCAATAGCATAGTACTTGTATCTGATGGTGCTAGTGATGAGAAGATTCTTCCAGTACTACAGAGTATTGCTGACGTAGTTGGTGTTGAACGTGTTATTGTAGAGCAATCCCGTGGTATTGAGGAAACATTTCTACTCCTATCAAGATATATTAAGAAGGCAGTTAATGAGCTACCTTATTCAAAGATATTCCTTGGAGTACCTGGTGCTTTACTCATAGTTATTGCTATTTCAAGTCTATTGAATCTTGGCAGGTACATTAATGAGATAGTATTCCTCTTCCTTGGAAGTATATTGATTATTAAAGGCTTTGGAGTCCCATCTAAAATGACTAGTTTATGGCGGAATAGCCCAGTACTATTTCTTGCTTATCTACTTGGAGGTATAATGTACTTAATAGCCTTTCTAACAATATCTTATACACTATACACGATCGGTTTAACCCCGGATTCATTCATCTTTATGGTTGACTCCACACGGTCACTACTAATACTCGGTACAATAGCAATAGTTAGTGGTAGACTCATACACAAGATGTTGACGGGATTAGAGGAGAGTCTATGGAAGGATGTAATGCCTCTAATACCATTTGTATTCATAATAGTGATACTACAGAAGATATCAGATAATGTTAAAAAACTACCCCAAACAGCCTCATTCGATCAACTTGTATCCAGTATAGTATCTCCAGAAATACTGACACTAATAGGTATATCAATAGTTGTATCAATGATTGTTACACTACTATTCCTAGTCCTTGAAAGGGAATCCAGATAACTACCTACCAAAGCGTCTCTCCCTATGCTGATAAGACCTAATAGCTCTCCAGAAGTCAATTTTCCTAAACTCAGGCCAGAATGCCTCACAGAAATACAGTTCCGAATAAGCCATTTGCCATAATAAGAAGTTGCTTATCCTTACCTCCCCAGAAGTCCTTATAATAAGATCTGGATCTGGTGATTCACTTGTATATAAGTATTTACGGAATATATTCTCATTAATCTCATCTGGTTCCAGCAATCCTTTCTTAACATCACGGGCAATTCTTTTAACAGAATCAAGTATCTCCTGCCTACCACCATAACATAGTGCTATATATAACATGTGTTTATCATAATTCCTTGTCCTCTCTTCAACTTCCTTAGCAAGTTCAACAATATCCTCTGGTATAAGATCGAGGTTCCCAATAACTTTTACCCTAACCCTATTCTTATGAATGGATTCATCATTAAGTAGCTCTATCAACCCCCTTCTAGCTATATCAAATAATTTCTCCCTCTCTTTAGGTGGTCTTTTAGTACAATTCTCTGTAGACATAGCATATATTGTCACAGCCCTTATATCAAGTTCCCAAATCCATTTTAAAACCTCCCTAAGCCTCTCATAACCAACTTCATGCCCCTTCCATGTCTCAAGATTCCTTCTACGAGCCCATCTACGGTTTCCATCAGGTATTATACCTATGTGTACTGGGAAAGGCCCATTCTTTATCTGTAGCCAAAGCCATTTCTCATAGATCTTGTAGAGAGGTTTTAAAATAGTATTACCTATCTTAAGTAGTCTCCTTTCATTCTTACTCATTGAAATACCCCTATATAGGATCCCTACCGCCTAAGACTACTACAGTTACTAGAATAAATTAGCTAAACACACTAATATATACTAGCACAATAATGTTTGTTATCCCGTACTTTCCACTAGATAATTAAGGCAGTACCCATGGTGATGTATATGGAGAGGGATCTATTAGCCATTATTGGGAGTAAGAATGAGTCTAAGATAACTGGTGCTGTTAGAGCATTAAGAGTACTTGGGATCAGTAGGTATAAGTCAGTAGATATTAGGACTGGTGTAGAGCAACCAATTGGTTTTTATGAGACACTATCTTTGGCTCTCTATAGAGCTGAGAAAGCCCTTGGTTCAGAAGGTGATCTTGGAATAGGTATTGAGGGAGGCATACTATTTGATCTAGGCTATCCGGTTGAAGGTCAAGTGGCTGTCGTAGTTGATCGTGATGGTTTTGTGAGTATAGGGTTTAGCTCATTGTTTCCATTACCCATACATTATAAGTCATTACTGGGGAGGATGAGCCTTGGAGAGATCATGGCTTCTAAAACTGGTTTAGAGAATATAGGTAGATTCTATGGTGCCATAGGCTATTTATCAATAGGTGCTGTCACAAGGGTTATGCTCAGCTATGAATCTGTACTAATGGCTTTACTCCCGTTCATTAGAAGAAGTTTTTATAAAGAGTTGCTAAGTGTAGATGATTTAAAGAAAATGTTAAAAAGCCGGGAAAAAGATACCCATAGAATACGTGTAAGGAAGTATTAGGTAAAGGATATGGGTGTCAGATATGTCATACTATCAAGGTAATGATTTGAAGAAACCAAGTGGTGGTAAGAAGAGAAGACATAGGAAGAAGAGAAAGTATGAACTTGGAAGACCACCTACAGAGACAAGGGTTTCTGATAGGGATGTTAGGAAAATAATACGGGTACGTGGCGGCAATGTTAAGGTACGTATCCGGGCTGCTGCCTATGCAAACGTTGTAGTACCGGGTGAGAATAAGGCTGTAAAGACAAAGATACTTGGTGTAGCAGAGACACCTGCAAATCCAGAATATGCACGTAGAGGGATCATTACTAGGGGTACACTCATTAGAACAGAGATCGGGATCGCAAGGGTTACCTCTAGGCCGGGACAAGATGGTGTAGTTAACGCTGTTCTTGTTAGGAAGGAGTAGATGAGATAGGGTTAGCTGTAATTGAGCAGGGATTATAGAGGGAGAAAAATAGTTATTTATCCAGCCTATCTTGATTCCTCACTTTCTAGGAAGGAAGGTAGAAGGATACCTAGATCAATAGCTGTCCATAACCCTAGACCTGAAGAGATCATTAGGGCTGCTGAGGAACTTGGTCTAAACCCTATTATTGAAGATTCTAGATATCCTCGTTTATGGTGGAGATATAGGGTTAGAATAGTCGTGGACAAGGTTGGTAGTAAACAGAAGATCCTGCGTATGATCGCTAGGAAGATCCTCGAGCTTAGGAAGGAATGACCAGTAATACCTCTATAATACCCTCTTAATACTTATTGTTATACCCCAATACTATTACGTGAATTTAATTAGTTGTTTCAAAAAGCCTATGATCCCCTAAGTAATGAACATAGAAATTCCTAGGGATGAATAGTTTATCTATATACTCTTACAGTATTACTATTGGAGAAATCTTATATAGAAAACCCTACTTCAAGGGTGATTCAATGAGAAAGCTTGGCTCCATAGTATCAAGGACAAGAACTGGCTTAATAGTCGTTAAGACAGAGTTAAAGGATCCAAGGAGAACTGTTGGAGCAATAGTATATGATGAAGCTATGAAGAGAATAGGTAGAATAATTGACGTTATAGGGCCCGTGGATTCACCATATGTAGTTGTTAAACCTGATTCTAGGGAAATAGTTGATCTGATTGAACCAGGTAATCTCTACTACTATATTGAGAGGAAGACACGGAGGAGAATGAGTAGAGGGAGTTTAAGAAAGAGGAGGAAGAGGTGATTAAAAAGTGATCTTTGGACATTCATCCATAAAATGCCCTGTCTGTGGCTCAACAAACATTGTTTTTGATCCTGAGAGAGGTGAGCATGTATGTGCATCATGTGGTACCGTAATAAGTGATCGAGCGATAGACTATGGAAAGGAATGGAGAGCATTTAGTTCAGAAGATGCATTATCAAAAGCACGTACAGGACGATCGCTTACGAATGCAATACATGATCGTGGATTAACAACCTCTTTCTCAACAAAGGGCTTCAAGTTTAAGGGTGAAATGAGGAAGAAGGTAAAGAGTATGGCTAGGCTACAGAGGAAAATAAGGATTAGTAAGAAGGATAAACTAAAAGTTATAGGTCTCAAATATCTTAACGATTATGCATCAAAACTAGGTATACCAAACCATGTTAGAGAAGAGGCTGCACGAATACTACAATCAGCACTAGAGAAGGTTAATGTAAAGGAGAAAACCATTAGAGCCATGGCTGCAGCCTCTATACTAATGGCTTGCCGCACCTATGGACTACCATACACCCTAAGATCAATATCTAAATCACTAGGTATAAGCATTAAGAATATATGGCATGCTGAGAAAAGGATTGTGGAGAATGTAAAGAGGATTGTTATAAAGACCAATGAACCAAAGGACTTTATACCAATTATTGTCAAGAAACTAGGTCTATCATCAAAAGTGCAGTATCTAGCAGCTATGTTAACTTATCTGGCTAGGAAGAAAGAGATAGCTAGTGGACGTGGACCAATAGGTTTAGCAGCTGCAACAGTCTATATGGCCTCTATCCTCCTCGATGAGAAGAAAACACAGCAGGAAGTAGCTAGTGTATGTGATATTACTGATGTAACCATTCGGAACAGGTATGGTGATCTTGTTGAGAAACTTGATATAGATATTCTACTATAAGTATTGTTTATATTTTCTTTTTAAACTATTCCATAACATTATCCTGCTTCTAGGTAGTTATAGTGTAAAGAGAATATACTCTGGAATAAAAATAAATTCCTAATTCAACAACAATATATCTAGGGATTAAGGATAATTGAACCAGTAGACGTGGACATTAGAGTAACTATAATAGACGGTAATGGTGAAGATCTAATGGAGTATAATGAATTAAGCGAATTAGAGAAAAAAGCCTATGAATTAATAAAGAAAGCTGGTAAGAAAGGTATATACCAAAACGATCTATGGAGACAACTGAATATAAATAGTAGAGATGCATCAAGAGTTGTAAGTAAGCTCTTAAAGAAGAAGTTAATAATTAGAAAACCAGCTGTAAACCGTGGGAGAAGAACATACCTATTACTATTAGCTCCTCAAAAGAGAAAGAAGAAGCCTAAGAAACAGAAGATAGTCTTCCTAACAAGGATTGATATAAGACCATTTCTAGATATCCCATGTGTCCGTTGCCCATTTATTGATAAATGTTACCCCAGAGGATTTTACGATCCAACAAATTGCTCATGGATTGAGGAATGGATTGAAGGAGAAAAACGTAAACTAGGATCATCTAAATAGCTATTCTCCTAAGTATATTCATTAGCTCCTCATATGGTGCATTAGTTTTTATACCCCTAGGGTCAAAGTGTGTTCTATAGGCTCTATAACCTGCTTCCTGAATACGCTCTATAACCTTGTTTATTGGAGGCATATTCCTCTTCAATATACTATACAGTCTATCTAGTCTATAGTATGGTGTATTGACTGTATACTCATTATATAGATTTCTAAGGAAGCCTTGTAGATTATGGTTAATATAGTCCAGTTTATCAAGAGCATTAATTAATCTTCCTATAAATTCTCTACTTCCCAACTCTCCAATCCATAACGGGCCTATAATGGAGCCTTCCACCTTTTCATCCAGGGCATCATCTAAGGATTTAGTAGCTATCCTCTTACAAGTCTCCGCATTGTATATTATATAGCCCACATTATCGAGTAATCTATAGGCATCACCTGCTCTCCTAGAGGCTATGAAATAAACTCTATAGTAATAGTCTCTGAAATAGCCTAGAATAGGCTTTAAAGCAATTTCATGGGAAGCAGCAAGTCTTACAATAGCTCCTATGAGTATCCTTAAACCCATCTCTTTGGAGAAATCAGTCTTTGTACAATAGGCTCCATATCTCCTAAGACAGGTTCTTGGGTAACTACAGTTTAATGGACCAGTATCTGTGGCTGTAACGCCAATTAATCCTCCTCTAGCTATTGCATATGCGGACGATTCTATAAAGGGGATGGGAGAGCCATAGGGGTCTATATCTATATAGTCTACTACAACACCATTAGAGCGTAGGCTATTGAGTAACGTGTTTGCTTCAGTATTGTATGGTTCAACAAGATCTGATACATTATTCAATACTGTATTCCTCACAATGTAGTGATACGATATGGGATCAAGATCGTTTGCAATGCCTCTACCTGTGGATTCAAGAACAAATCTTATGCTCCTAACACCAACACCAGCTAGCGGTTCTACAAAGAAGTATTCTCTTGTGCTGAAATAGGTATTTAGAACAAGTATAGCTAGATCCCTATTATGCCTCATACGTGGATTATAGAATACTGGTGCCCATGCAGGTTCAAAGACGCCATCTGAGCGGGTATAGTGCTTAGGATTAGGTACTACTATCCTAGCCTTACCCTCAGTAATAATTGTCTCCCACTCCATAATCTCTATAGATAAATTATTTTCTCCCCTCATAAAACTCCCTAACTATCTCTAGTACCTCTCTAGGGGCATACTTATTGAGATGAATCCTATTATTAATTGTGACTTCATACCATCTAGCGTCCCTAAGTCTATCAAGTATATCCCGATCCCTAAGCCTATAGTGTATAACCATTATAATGGGCTTATCCATGGATAGAACCTTGTTTAAAAGATCATCCTTAAACCCGGGAAGCCTAAGCTCCATAGGGCCAATTTCATCAATACCAATAACGTCAGCTCTACCCATATTCCCCAAGGCTCTTCTCCATAAACTTAGTGCTTCATCAACTACAACACCATACCTACCAATCCAGATGGGAGAACTATAGTTCTTACGTGCAAGCCATGCAGAATAGCCATCATATAGATCAACGAATCTAAAGCCAATCCTATAACCTGAAGAACGTACCTCAGGACTGTGTATACCCGCTACCCTATACCCATGGTCTTTAAGCGTATCTAGAATATTCATAAACAATGTTGATTTACCAACACCGGGTCTACCAGTAATAGCTATTCGTGGGCCCATATATCATCCCCTATTCCCAGGAAGGGATCGCATGATCTAGTTCTCCATACGCTCTAGATCCTTTTCATCCTCAACAATGACTTTACGAGAACCAGTTAGTGAAACAATCTTTTCAGCCTCATTAATCTTTAGCGTAAACCTTCTCTCGCTAATAAAGTGTTTAACAATAACTGATACCGTACCCCCTCTTCTACGATATCCAATAATATCGATAGGTGTTCTCCTTAGATGTACAACATTATATCCTCTACTCCTAAGATACTCTATTATCATCTCCTCAAGCCTTATATCCGGCTCCCCAAGATCATATGTTTCCTCAGTAGGTACTTCAAGTACATCTATTGGCTCAAATACTTCCTCACCAAATATGTCCAATAACTTGATCGCCTTATCTATGGAGAGCCTCATAGTACCCCTCTCATACTCGTATACAGTCTTCCTAGAAACGCCAAGTCTATCAGCAAGTTCTCCAAGACTCATACCATGTTCTTCCCTCATCCTTCTAAGCTTCTCAGGATTAACCCTTACAGTATAGACTCCATGTGAATTCAGTATATACAATGGCTCATCCCTAGCGATCTGTCTAAGTCCCTCAACACTAACTATATATAAGCCATGCCTCTCATAAACCACGTCATCCTCTGCCTCATACCCATAAACATATTTTGCAACAACTATTGGTGAAGCATTATATGCATGAGCTGATGCCCTTAGCTCATTAGCATCCTCTCTACTTAGACTACTTGCATCAAGGACTACACGTGCAAATACATTTCTCCTACCATTACATACTATGTCAAAAGCCCTCCTCCTACGTAGAGGATACTCTATAATATCAACCCTTCTACCACTACGCTTAAGAACACTATATGCCTCTTCAAGTAACCCCTCCAGCTCTCTAGCTAGACTACGAGGCATCACATAATACCCTTATAATACGGTACCTAGTGTTCACAAGTATACTATAGTAATTAACAAGATATATTTATAGCTATGGACTAGTACTAGTAGTGGGGAAAAACACTATCTTATTTTCTCCTATGGAATCTAGCATAGACCATAGCATGATCCTTATCATAGGGCTCTAGATGAACAACATCAACAATCTCAAAACCACGTTCCCTCAAAGTATTGATCTCCCTCTTATAAACCTCACTAGGCTCCTTAGTAACATCAATACTGCGGGCCTTAATAGCCAGCAGTAACCACCCACCATCCCTTAGGAAGAAATCAGCATTATCAGCTACAAGTGAAGCCTGCTCAGGCTGAGCAACATCAGCATAGATACCATCAACAGACTCCACAACATGCCGGTACTCATGAGGCTTACGTGCATCACCAAGTATTGGGTATAGGTTTCTACGGATCTCTGCAACCAGCACAAACTCCCTCATAACACGTGGTGCAAACTCAACACCATATACACGCCCCTTAGGACCAACTATATCCGATACATGGCTTGCAGTAGTACCAGTTGCTGCTCCCAAATACAGTATGCGATCACCCTCCTTAACCGGAAGCTCCTCAAGACCATTCCACAATGCAGCACACAGTTTGCTACGATAGGCATTCCACTCCCTATACTCAACACCCTCCCAATGGAAAAGCCTCTCACCATAAACACGGTGCCCAGGCACAAGGTTCTTGGTAGCAAGTCTTACACTACCATCCTCTAACTCGACTATATAGACACCCTTATACTTCTCATGAGGCTTTACAGAGGCAACATTAACCATGCAAAACCACCTCCACCCAGCTACCTTCTCCTCCTACCCCTCCTCCTACGCCCCCTACGTGGGGGTCTTCTCTCACGTCTTTCTTCCTCACGCCTCCTAATAGGTGGTTTGGCATAGAGCTTCTTGATCTCCTCAATCCTCTTCTCAACCTCCTCCCGCAGCTTATCACCAATGTATCTACCGCTGAAATAGTCCACCTTAGCTGCAATAGCTAGTTTAGCTGCCAAAGCCCTAGCGATCTTTCCTCTCTGCCACCGTGGGCTACGATGTATAGCAGGGTACTGGAATATAACACCGTGCTTCGGGGGCTTACCACCAGTCCTTAATGCTCTGAACAATGCCTTCTCAGCACCAAGTACCTGTATAGTGCTTGCAGGTAGTCTAGCTAGGTTCTCAAGACCACCAGCTAGGCTGAGTAGACGTGCACCAAGTAGTGGGCCTACAAGAGCAGTAATGTTTGGAGCAACCTCCTTCATAACAGCACCAATATAGTCTGCAAGCTCACTACGTAGCCTATATAGCTCCGCTATGATCCGGGCTAGAGTCTGTATCTTAGCAATATCGAAATCACTTAGATCAGCACCTATGCTCTTACGAGCAGCACTAGCGATCCTTTCGGCCTTAGCCTCACTAAAGCCTAGCTCAACAAGTTTCTCCTTAGAGATAGCGTCACGATAGCCTAGTTCAGCAACAATCTTTACGTAGTCAGGGTGTTCCCTAACAAGATCATCGAGTTCTGGGAAATGTAGGCTATACCACTCTCTAAGCCGTGCGACAAACAGGTTGATGGTACGATCAATATCGTCTATAGCACGTATAGCCTGTACAGCTAATAGATCCCTTTTCTCAGCAGCTCTACGTAGCTTCCTACGTGTAAGCTCCAATAACGTGGTATGTAGTAGTCTTAGAAATTCATCCTCACTTCCTACAAACTCGTATTCAACAGCGTACTTGACAAGATTATCCCTAAGCATTACAGCATACTTGTGCCCTGGCTCAAGCCTTGGTTCAATACCGGATGCACTAATGTATTTAGCAATAGCCTCAGTCTCAACAACAGCCTCCCCTACACCAGCTTCTTTAAGCTTGCTAATGACCTCTTTAAGCTGTGGTGTCTCCTTACCCTCCTCAATACTGAGTAGGTACTCTACAAGTTCATCAAGATCCTTTGGTGCAGGTGAATAGGCTATCAACTTACCCTCATCATCATATGCTACTACGCCTATTAATGACTCTACAATATATGCCTTCATATCCCATAATACACCTCAGCCAAACCCTTCTTATACGTATTTAATAGAATGCAACAGCTATATAAATACATGACCACAGAGCCCATGGTATGGTTAAGTATTTAAAACCCATATGTCATACCATATGGTAGAGGGGGTAAAGCCATGCCATCCCACGGATCACTTACGAAAGCTGGTAAGGTTAGGAGTCAAACGCCAAAGATACCTCCTAAACAGAAGAAAAACCTAGCTCCAAGGCTAAGGAATAGAAGGGAGTATATTCGTAGAATAGTCCTTGCACAACAACAGGCAGGTTTTAGAGGATTTAGAAGATAATTTAGTAATTCACTAACAATTATTTATCATCATTATTAGTGATCCGATATTTTCTTAGGATCTCTACAGCCTACTATAATCAACCTTAATTAACTAACTATACCGTAGTTATACCTACTAGAAGAGTATCTAACTAATGTATTGTCCTCGGTGATATAATGACTGAGGAACTCTATGGCTATCGTGGGATTGCTCGTGAGCTATTAGTTAAAGCTGGTGTATCAATAGGTGATCGCGTGAGGATTAGGCGTGGTGAACGTGTTTTTGAAGGAATACTCATGCCTCGTGAAGCACTCTATGGTGATAAGCCATATATTGTTATAAAGCTTGATAATGGATATAATATTGGGGTCAAGGTTGATCAAAATACGGTTGTTGAAAAAGTTATGTCTAGGAAGAAGGTGACTAGATACCCTGTTAAACCCCCGGTTCAGAGGAAGGAGCTTCCTAATATAATAATGCTTAGTACTGGTGGTACAATAGTTTCCAAGGTAGACTACGAAACTGGTGCTGTAAGACCAGCATTATCAACTGAAGAACTACTCGAATGGATGCCGGAGATAGCTGATATAGTCTATCTAGAGGCAAGAGAGGTTGCAAGGATCTTTAGTGAGGACATGAGGCCAAGTATATGGGCTAAGGTAGCTGAGGAAGTCTACAAGGCAATGATCAAGGGGTATGATGGGGTAGTAGTAGCACATGGTACAGACACTATGGGCTATACAGCTGCAGCACTAGCATTTGCTATAAAGGATAAAACTGTACCCATAGTACTTGTTGGCTCACAGAGAAGTAGTGATAGACCAAGTACTGATTCAGCCTTTAACCTTAAGGCATCATTCCTTGTAGCTGCTAAGGCACCCTTTGCTGAGTCAGTTGTTGTAATGCATGGTGAGACTGGAGATACCTATGCCCTTGTACACCGTGGTGTTAAGGTACGTAAGATGCATACCAGTAGGAGGGATGCTTTCCAGTCAATAAATGATAAGCCAATAGCCATTGTATACCCTGATAAAAGGGAGATCAAGGTTATAGGTAGAGTATGTGAGTGGAGAAGTAAGGATAAAGAACCTATTCTAAGGAACCACTTTAGTGAGAAGGTAGCTCTTGTCAAGGCATACCCGGGTTTCGATCCAGAGATCATAGAGTTCTTCATAGATAAGGGATACCATGGAATAGTTATTGAGGGTACTGGGCTAGGACATATTGCTAACCAAGTCATACCATCCATAAAGAGAGCTGTAGAGGAGGGTATAGCAGTTGTAATGACAAGTCAGTGTCTCTTTGGCAGGATCAATATGCACGTATATAGCACGGGTAGAAGACTATTAGAGGCTGGTGTCATACCAGGTGAAGACATATTGCCTGAAACAGCCTATGTAAAACTCTCATGGATACTTGGCCAAACAAGGGATCTATGTGAAGTAAGGAAATTGTTTCTAACAAATCTTGTTGGAGAAATCAATCCAAGACATACAATCGATCTATATCCGAGGTGGGCTTTATGAAGATAGACTATAGGGGGATTGGGTTAAAGGCTGGTCTAGAGATCCATATACAGCTTGATACAGAGCATAAACTATTCTGTAAATGTCCAGCAAAACTAGTTGAAGAAGGTGAGGAGGATGTTTTTGAGAGAGAGCTTAGACCAGCCAAGAGTGAGCTTGGGGAAGTTGATGTAGCTGCTATGCTTGAGTGGAAGAAGGGGAGGAAATACGAGTATCATTCTCCAAGAGATGCATCTTGTCTAGTGGAGGCTGATGAGGAGCCTCCTCATGAGCTTAATCGTGAAGCATTGGTTGTTACATTAGCTGTTGCTAAGGCTCTACATTCAACAATAGTTGATGAGATCCATGTTATGAGGAAGATCGTTATAGATGGATCGAATACAACTGGTTTCCAGAGAACATCGATCATAGCTCTTGGAGGATATCTGGAGGATGAAGGTGGAAGGATAGGTATTCAGACAATATGTCTTGAGGAGGATGCTGCCCGGAAACTTGGTGAGGAAAGGGACCGTGTAAAGTACAAGCTTGACCGGCTAGGGATACCATTGATCGAGATAGCTACTGCACCAGACATACATGATCCACAGCAGGCTGAGAGAGTAGCGTTCAAGATCGGGCAGTTGGTTAGACTTACTGGTAAGGCTAAGAGAGGCCTGGGCACTATAAGACAGGACCTAAACATATCGATCAAGGGTGGTGAGAAGATCGAGATAAAGGGTGTCCAGCACCTATACCTTATATCAAAAGTTGTTGAGTACGAGGCTATGAGGCAACTTAGACTCCTAGAAATACGTGATGAACTACATAGGAGGGGGTTGAAGCCAGAGGATATAACTGGCGAAGTACATGATGTAACAGAGGTATTTAGGGATACAAAGTCAAAGATTATCCGTAGAGTTCTTGGTAGGAAAGGCTATGGAGTATACGCCATAGTACTACCCGGTTTCAAGGGACTACTTGGACGTGTGGTACAGCCTGGGCGTAGATTCGGATCTGAATTAGCAGACTATGCCCGTGTATGGGGTGGTGTTGGAGGGCTATTCCATACAGATGAGCTACCAGCCTATGGTATATCGAGTGAAGAAGTTAATAGGTTATATGAGTACTTAAAAGCCGATCCTGGGAGAGACGCTATAGTATTCATTGCTGATCGGAGGGATAAGGCCTACAAGGCCCTAGAAGCAGTAGTTGAACGTGTAAAATATGCTTTTAAGGGAGTACCTCCAGAGACAAGAGCTGCTAATCCTGATGGCACGACAAGGTATATGAGGCCTCGTCCCGGAGCTGCACGTATGTATCCAGAAACTGATATACCTCCTGTAGAGGTTACAGGAGAGCTACTTGCTGAAGCTGATAAGATTGTTCCTGAACCATTTGATGTTAAGCTTAAGAGGTATGTTGAGGAGTATGGGCTTAGCCATGAACTTGCCCGTGCTATTCTCAATAATATCCGGCTTGACTTGTTTGAAAGGCTTGTCCAGGATTACGGTGATCGTGTTTCTCCAACCATAATAGCTTCTACTATAGAGAATATTGTTAAGGGTCTTCGTAGGGATGGTGTACCGGTTGAGAATATTAGTGATGAACATATTGTTGAGACTATAGAGCTTGTTGCAGAAGGTGTTATTGCTAAGGAGGCTATACCAGAGATACTCGCCTACCTAGCCCGTAACCCGGGCAAGCATGCTAGGGAGGTTGCTGAAGAGCTTGGATTAACTGGTTTATCTCGTGAGGAGCTGGAGTCTATTATTGATAGGATAGTATCTGAGAATATACAGTTGATCATGGAGAGGGGTGAGAGGGCTTTCAAACCGGTCATGGGTAAGACCATGGCTATTGTAAGGGGTAAAGCTGATGGTAAGCTTGTAGCCAATATTGTCCGAGAGAAGATAAAGAAGATACTAGAGTCTAGGAAATGATTTGGAGCATCTATTTATCCCTCATAAGCTAGTAGTATAGAATTGTGCGATGAAGAATACTCCCGTCTCTGAATGGTGATTGGAAGGCATTTGGCGGAGCACTAGAGGTAATGAATGATGTGCCTTGGCCGCTACTGAGCCCTCCTATAGTTAGATGTATTGGTGGTGGGCTATGAGGAAAATGGTAGCCTCTGAACTTGTGTCTATACTTAGAGAGTATGGTTATAGGGTTAGTGTTAGAGATATTGTTGAGAATACGTTATCTGGTGGTAAGAGTGTATCTAGCATAGTTCATGCAGTTAATGAGGACATAGGCTCCACCTTGATCGTTAGGATCGTTGATAATGGTTTATCAAGGATACATTTAAGCCTATCTGGTGATAAGGGTTTCCTTGAGAGAATTATGTGGTCTCTAGAGGATCACGGTTTTAATGCCGATATCTATGAGAACACTCTAAACGTGGTTAGAAGGACTAGTTTGAAAGAACTAGTTGATATGGTTAAGCAGATCTTATCAATAATATCCAATCCTTGACCACGGTGTAGACTAAAATGGATCGTGTGGGCGTCCTTGATGACATAGACTATATGATCATAGACTATATGAATAATGGTATTGATAGGGTTAAGGAGTTATGCAGTAAACTAGGTATTTCAAGAGCTACATTATTTAGGAGAATTGAACGGATTAGGGAGAATGGGTTTAGGAGAGTATATGATATATGTCTAGATTGTCTAGAACTAGGGATAGCCTATGTATTCCTTGAGGGTGAAGGAGTATATGGTCTGTCTAGCCAAAGTATTTCAATAGAAGGTTTCACCATAGATCCTTTATCTATATATCTCTCCTTCTCACCTTACAGGAGGATAGTACTAGAATATCTCATACCTCTAAACCATATTGATCAATTTAATGATAGGATATATGAGTTATTTAGTGAAAAAATTGTCTCTGACATATTCATACTTGAACAAGTACTTATACCATATTATGTGTATAGTTCTGGTGAGTGCAGAATTCCAGGTATAAATACTATCACTAGCTATCGTAGGGAATCAGATATTTATGACTACATACTTGCCCATGCATTTCTTAAGGGCTATACAAGGCTAGCAGAGATTTCTAGGGATTACATTATACCAAGTACTACACTAGAGTATCATTTCAGAGAACATGTTAGAAAGGCTATTAGGGGGAGATATTGGGTTAGATGGGGGAGCGTAAATGCCTTAATTGAAATAGTCTTAGATAATGATAATAGTCCTCAAGGGATCGTGAATGATCTATATGTCATGGGTTCAGTAAGTAGTATGCGTAGGATCATGTGTAAAGTATTTAGGAAGATACAGATGCTATTTATTGAATGCCATGTTCTCGATTTTTCACAATTGATAAAATATTTTCACGAACTATATGTGATGAATAAAGTACTTGATATAAGGTTATTTCCAGTACATAGTATATGGTGAATGAATGCTAATACTATACTCAGATGGTGATTTTATTGGATAGATTGTCTATTAAACTATTATCTATGGAGGAAAAGGAGCTAGATATAGATCTACTTAGGAGAATAGCTCTATCAGCACAGATTATAAAGCTATCTAGAGCTAGGATTGGGTATTCAGGTAGGGAAACCATTGTACTAAAAGATCTTGGAGGCTATACCATTAGTATCAAGGGAGACGGTAATGGTATTAAATATATGGTTTCTGAGGATGACTATAGGGTCACGTGGTTCCCAGGTATAATAATCAATGGATTTACAGACTTTATGAAGAAGATTGGTATTATCGCTTATTCTTCGGACAATATGATCTTGTATAATCCTTTGCCAATAAAGTTAGTTATTCCTTATAGAGGCTCTATTCAAAGTCTAAAACCATTCTCACTACATAGCCCCCCTACGACATATTCATCCACAGTAGGGGATAGTGATGGTATATTCAGAATAGGTAGTTATGGTGTAAAAGTGTATGTAAGTAGAGATGAAATTGATTTATTGATAAACGGGTACTCTTTTAAAATAACTGGATTTGGAGAGATTGAGTGGAAAAACATTGTGGATTCTTCATTATATATAGGTAATCCTGATGTAAAGATGGTCTTTAGCTTGACTAAACCATATGTGTACATAGACATAGGTTCCAATACATGCTTAGACATATGTCTTGACTGGTTGAATGCTTATGCATATTTCCTAACGCCATACCATATCTCCCATGGAATAGTTAGTCTTACTAGCGAAAATACTTATTATAATGGTATAGTTATTCTTAAGAATACCTTCTCTTTAGGCATAGTTAATCCCTATGGATTACCTATTAGAGTATCCAATAGTACTATAAGTCTTTGTAGCGGGAAATTCTTCATAAACTACGGTATATATCTAAGCTATAATGAGTTGTTCTCACAACTTCTACCGTTGCTCGCTGGTTTAGATAAGCTATTTATTCAAAACTATAAGCCTTTATCTGAGGTATCTGAACTACTATACTATTATCCACAGAGTATTCTATTGGCTGAATATAGATTTGATCATGGAGACATTAGTATGGTGTTATTTAATCCGATGGACATGGCTGTTAACACAACAATATATTCCCTTACACCTATATACGATCCAATAATACAGACTGCTAGGTATCTAGAGGGATATAGACCAGTTATTTTAAAGCCTAACATGATAACATTTACTATAAAGCCCCATACTATAGTAGTAGTTAGGTTTAGACTTGGAATAATAGATAGGGAAGCAGTACTTTTCAGAACTAAGTGGAGGCAAATGGTGAAGCTGAAATGAATATAGATGATCTTAGGAATACCGTTAGAGGATATATAGGGAGTATTAATGGGATTATAAAGCTTGTTATGGAGTTCCTAGAAGTTCTTTATAGAGAATCGAGATATATTAGCATACCACATAGGCAATACATTATATTATCAAATAACTGTAGTAAGCTAATAATAGGCGATCTGCATGGCGATTCAGAGACTCTGTACAACATTATACTTAGAGAAAACATACTGTATAGACTTGATAAGGAGGACTTTACTCTAATATTCCTTGGAGACTATATTGATAGAGGTATTAACCAGATTGAAACACTAGCTATAGTCTACACACTTAAGATACTGTATCCAGATAAAGTTATTGTTCTAAGAGGCAACCATGAACCCGATCCCTCCCTAATACCTCATCCACATGACTTTCCCGAAGAACTAGTTCTCCGATACGGTTCTGCATGGAGAGCAATATATTTTGCGGTACTTGATACATTCCAGAAACTACCATTAATAGCACATGTTCCTGGTGAAGCACTATTACTACATGGCGGTATACCATCTAGGGTATGGAGTTCAAAGAGTTTTGAAGAAGGATTCAGCCTATTAACACCACTACTTGACGATGAGGTTTTCGAAGATATATTGTGGAGTGATCCTGTTGAAGCAAATATTGTTGTACAACCATCATTTCGTGGAGCCGGGAAAATATTTGGTGCTAAGCTAACATGGAGAGCATTAAGACTTGCAAAAGTTAAAATGGTTATCCGGGGGCATGAGGCTATTGAGGGCTTCAAGCTTAACCATAGGAATCGTGTAGCGACAGTATTTAGTAGCAAGGCACCAGCATATGGATTCTCTAGAGTAGCATACCTCAGTATAGATGGTGCAATAACGCCTAGAAAGATAAGATCATATGTTAGATGGGTATAGCTAGCCGCTGATAAGTGATTTCAATAGATCCCATTTAGATCCATAGGCGTCAATAGTTAAAACACCATTGTTTACACGATGAAATACTCTCCTAGGCTTGAACCATAGGGGTATCCTACAATAATATGCCTCCTCCTCATCTACCGAGTATACTATAATCGTATCTCCATGGCTAAAGACCCTTATACATCCCGGTTTAACACCATCCACATAAACTATTATCCTAGCTCTACTCCTCCCAGCCTCAACGATCTCGCATTCCAATGGTTTAATCCACTGGGGAAGCAGGGGCTGAGACTCCACTGAAACTATTCCCCCCACTATATAGATCCTTTTATAAACAAGTATTTAGCAGTTTCAATATTGAAAAATTTTTATATGATCAGTGATAAATCTATTAAGACCAGTTTAAATAACCCCTAGTATAAGGTAGGATGTGTGGGTGAAACTAATCCAGTAGAATCGGAGGCGTCATATGGTTTGTCCAGATACCCAGACCTACTATATGCTGACTACATGGATATAACTGATGCATATCTTGGAGAGATCATTGAGGAAGTTGTTGAGAAATACTATGATGAAATAGATTTATCCACTGAATATGGTGAACTACTTGAATACATTAGTATGGAGCTTGTGAAAGGTATATTCGGCGATACACCACTACCGGAGCGTTACGAGAGAACACTGCGTAGACTCTCAAGTAGAAAATACCGTTCACTAATATTCAACATAATAAGCTACCTAGTAAGTAGGTATTTAGAGTCTAGGGAAATGGATTAGGTAATGGGTTGTCTTAGATTATTTTATATACCTCCATTCTATAAGGGGTGCTGAGCTATTCCACGAAGGAAGGGTAGAAAGCGTAAAGTCAAGACGATAGATGTAGGAGCAATAGCCAATAAGTATTATAATGAACTATATGAGGCACTAGCACTAGATAATCTGTCATTGGATGAGAAACATGCACATGAGATCATTAGGAGCGTCCTCGACATGATAATTACATCCTCATCCTACAAGCCATCACTAGATACACTTATCAAGAGAATCAATAGACATCGTAGGAGAATATATAAACTGATCACTGCATCCCTGCTGGAAACACTAGACAAGATCACTCCAGAGCAACTAGAGTTTATTATAAACTATGGTGAGGAAGTACTAGTACCACATATCTCCACCCTATACAGCTATGCATTAGAGTATGGAAGAGAGGATCTCATAGGATACCTACAGTATATATGGGATAGATACGGTAGAAAATCCCCCATACAGTGCCCAAAATGTATGTTTAACTCCATAATGCCCGACCTATCATGTATCGTGTGCGGATACGTTGTTAAAGAGGATTATGTAAGGGAGAAACTTGGTTTTGACGAAAAGTTTAGAGAATATATATTGAACGCTAGTGTTGCAGAACTACGTGAAGTGCTCGACATAGGCTTTGTACTAGTCAGCGAGATCGATATACGTAGTCCAAAGGAGAGAATAGATCTATCAACAAGACTCTACTTCCCAATATACCTCAAACCATACGAGATCAATCTCATAATAGAGGAGATACACAGTAGAAAACTACCAATATAACCTCACCCATAAGAAACCATTTATATAAGGGGGTCTAGGTAGAATTCAATAATAGAAAGTGATCAAGTAAGGGTGTCTAGAAAACATGTATGAAGTTAACAGCATCGACGAGATCAAGAGAGCAATCAATAGTAATAGAGTAGTTATAATAGAGTACTATGACCCAGATAACAAGGATTCAAGAGAATTCTCCATGGCGGTAAAAGCGATGGAACGTACACTAGATCCATCGATCCTATTGCTCCGGGTATCCGTAAAGAAATTCCCAAACCTAATGGACGGTATAAAAGTACTACCGTGTATAAGAGTATATCTTGATGGAAGACTAGTGTTTGAGCAGCAAGGTGGTTTCGGGAAAAAAGATCTAGATCTAATGGTTCTCCGCCGAAGCATACGTAGCACACTACGTAGCCTAAACGCAGTCTTCAAGATCTAGACCTCGATCTTCTCAAAACGATCCTCTCTAAACAACTTCCTTGATAGCTCTAAAGCCTCCCTAATATTCTCATCATCAGCCTTCTCTTCAAGAATGCCCAGAACCTCCATAACATAGGGGTTGACACTACCTGGTCCCTCAACCAATGCATCTCGAAGCATCATAGCAATCCTCTGGAGATCCTCTGATTTCCATAGCCCAGCACGTGTCTCATGGATAAGGTTCTCTATAGCCACCATTAGATAACGGTTGCCCATATATAGATCTAGATCTTCATCAATATACTTCGAGTATACCCTTACAATTCTCTTTACAAGCTCCTCAATCACCATCGATCCCCCAGCACCATAGTATGCCGTATAGCGTATTAAACCCTATAATCTTTACCCAGATCCATAGAGAGTTAAACTTATATAGAACCGGTTTAATCAAAACTCAAAACAGAAGATTTATGTGGAGAGAGGCGGTGGGATATGGCACTTTATGGAGTACCAGTCCTAATACTTAAGGAGGGTACCCAGAGGACAACTGGGCGTGATGCACTTAGATCAAATATAATGGCTGCCCGTGCACTAGCCGAGGTACTAAAGTCAAGCCTAGGGCCACGTGGACTTGATAAGATGCTAGTGGATAGCTTTGGAGATATTACCGTGACAAATGATGGTGCAACAATTGTTAAGGAGATGGAGGTACAGCATCCAGCTGCAAAGCTCCTCGTAGAGGTAGCTAAGGCTCAGGATGCAGAGGTTGGTGACGGTACTACAACGGCTGTTGTACTGGCTGGTACATTGCTTGAGAAGGCTGAGGAGCTACTGGACCAGAATATCCATCCATCACTGATCATTGAGGGCTATGTAAAGGCTATGGGGAAGGCCCTAGAAGTACTTGATGAAATAGCTATCAAGATTAATCCAGAGGATAAGGAGATGCTACGCAAGGTTGTTGATACCGCAATAGCTAGTAAATTTATTGGAAGTGGTGCAATGAAGGATAAGCTTGCTGAAATGGCTATTAATGCTGTACTAACAGTTGCTGAGAAGAGACCAGATGGTACATACAAGGTAAAACTTGATGATGTAAAGATTGAGAAGAAGAAGGGAGGAAGTATACTCGATACACAATTGATCTATGGTATAGTACTTGATAAGGAAGTAGTTCACCCTGGTATGCCTAGGAGGGTTGAGGGGGCGAAGATTGCATTACTGGATACACCATTAGAGGTTGAGAAACCAGAGATAACAGCTAAGATAAACATTACAAGCCCAGAGCTGATCAAGGCATTCCTTGATGAGGAGGCAAAGATCCTAAAGGAGATGGTTGAGAAGATTGCTGGTGTTGGTGCTAATGTTGTTATTTGTCAGAAGGG
>CAZVHC010000002.1:0-129480 GCA_964627005.1 uncultured Desulfurococcaceae archaeon | reverse complement strand
TGGAAACACATATGGATCTATGGAGATACAAGAGTATCGTTGCTGAGGAGCTTGGAGACTGGGTAAGGGATGTATGGTATGCAGCAAATACAATGCATAGGAACTTCTATGAGAACCTAGCGGATCATAAGGATGTTGAAAGAGCCTTAGAAAAAGTCTCTGAATTAGTAAAGATAATAGCAGAAAAACTAAGTATATCTCAGGATAATTATTAATACTATATTAATACTATTAACTGTATCTTCGAATATAGTTAGTTGTAAATACATTACTGCCTAAGTAGAAGCTGAATAGAAATTTAAAATGGAGTTATAGGACTACTATATATTAGCGGGATAAATAAGGATATGATAAGTCTAAGGTGGTTAAAGTTATTGTTATCGTTAATAGGAGTGACAAAATTACTAGACACAAAGAATTCAGAGAGTCACTAAATACTAATGCAAATGATGAACTTCTAATTATAGTTAAAGATAGGAGAATAGTTGTTGAAGAAAGCCATGATCCATACAATATCCTAGAAGAGATATTAGGAGACTTAAGCTTTGACCGTAAATTAAGGGTTATGGCTGAAAGAGAGGCTATCAAAGAACTAATGGAGTAACATGGTTTATTTTCATGGCTCTGAAAGCCCTTGTTGAAACAGGTTTTCTATTAGCACTAGATCCCTAGAGATAAACATCGTAAGTGGGCTCTAGAACTCCTTAAGGATTCTGCATAGAAGAAAGATTATTTTATACATATCACCAGTAGCTCTAACAGAGTTTTCATTAATACTCGAATCATTAGGACATAATGATGACAACATATGTCTTGTATTAAATGCAGTCTAACAAATTATCCTAAGGTATACTAAGCCAAGATACCCAGTACTAGAACTTAATCATTTGCTTTATTCAGCTAGGCTTAGATCTAAATACCCTGATCTTATATTCTTCGACTCCATCCATGCATCTACAGCTATATTGGATGGACTTACATACTATGATCTAGGTGAGATAATAAATGAAATAATTAATGTCGATCTATATAGGTCTACCACCATAGGTTAATGAATAAGACTATCACCACTGAACAAGACCCACATTATTCAGATACAGCATTTTTACTAAGATTATTTATGATTATTAGAGAGAATATAGTGGAAAGTGAAGCATATGTAATGTTTGGTGGAATATTCTAAATTTACTTCTTAAGCATTAGAAAATTTACTAATGAGCTTCTGTATTCTTCTACGCTCTTCCAATGATAGATTCTTCCAATAGTCTATGCCTATAATATTATCTACAAGCCCTGAAAAGGATCTTAAATCGTATGAGAGAAAATATTCAATATCAAGTTCTCTGATAGTAGCAACTGATACTGCATCAGTATAGCTGAATCCCTTTCTACCAATATTTTCCTTAAATATCTCTAACGCCTTATCCTCTATCTCCTCATCAACATAGACTATCTTAACTATATCTCCATCAATGAAGGTTCTTATAAATGAATAGGCTGCCTTATCTGAAACTCTATACTTTAAAATATTTAATGTCTCATCCAGTATATGATTTGTAATGATTCCCCTACCCCATTTCCCCTCAACTAAATGTACTATTAATGCTAAAGAGTCTAGATGATGTTTATCCCTTAAACTATAGAATGCAAAAAATACACCAGTGTCAATTAGGACAACCACTATTCCTCACCATAGAGATACCTATCAACATCTTCAGCATTAGTTTCACCAATATCCCTACCATACTTGAGGGATGATAATACAGAGTCTAAGCTAGCCCTACATTTATCAAATTCTCTTTCAGCAATATCAAGTACATACCTTAAGGTCTCAGCTAGACTTTTACTACCCATAAGCTTAGACAATCTCTCAAGCCTCTTCTTATCCTTTAAAGATAATCTAATTGTAGTATACTTTACCATAGGCAACACCCTACATATATACTGTTAAATGAGAGCTAATAAACACTACTATATGTAGATATGTAGACATATATACATAATATCTAAAATACTTTAGACAAATAGATAGTCTATATAGAGATGATTATGGAGGAATGATTTAGGATTTGAAGATCTATGTTTTAGCTAGTGGTGGTGGACATACTGGTTATGCAGTAGCTATTGGTGAGGCTTTAAGGGATATTGAACCTGATCTTGACATAGCATTTATAGTTCATCCAGATGATATTTGGAGTCTCAAGAGGATCTATAGGAGGCTGGGAGGTCAGGAGATAGTTTTCATTACTAAGCCCCGTAGGCCTCTTGAGGGGGTTAGTAGAATTATATTACGTGGCCCAAGGGCTTTTATTGAGAGTCTCCGTCTTGTCCGGGAACCCTACATGGTTATTGCTACTGGCTCTAATCATGGTGTTTCACCAGTTATAGCTGGTTTTCTTAAGAGAGCACGTTATCTATTCTCTATTGAAGCCATTGATCGTATATATACATATTCTAAGGCTAATATGCTCTTATATAGAAGGTTTAGGGTGAACATGCTTCTACACTGGATTGATCAGAGGAGAAATTATCCAAGAGGAATAGTTGTTGGACCAGTATATGAGAAACCCGTACATAGGGTAAGGAATGAGGGTTATGTACTTGTTTTATCTGGTTCTATGGGTCATAGGAGACTATTTGATCTATTACTAGAGACCGATCTAGAGAATGTTGTTATACAGACTGGAAAAATAGATCCTGGGTACATATTGGCTAGGAAACCCCATTGGAAAGCATTTAGGTTTGACCCGGATATTGATTGGTGGATTGCTGGTGCTGAAGTCGTTATAGGTCATCAGGGTCTAGCAGTTGCTGAAGCTGCACTAGCTTATGGTAAACCAGTAGTTGTAGCCTATAACCCTGATCTACCCCAAACTAGTGGACGTATGGACTCCATGTTGTTAGCTAAGAAACTAAATGGAGTCTATATTGATGTTGGAAGGGCCTCTTCACATGATCTTGTTGAGGCAATTGAGTATGCTAGGAAGAGAAAGCCTCCTAGATACATTAATGGTGCATACACGTTTGCTAGAACGATTACCGGTATGCTCTATAGGTAACAAAATACAGTAGTTAAAGATAGTAGATTTAGATTAAATACAAATGCACTTTATCAAAAGCTTATACTAGCAAAACCTATAATTATACAACAATAAAAATATCTAGAAACGAGGTAATGATTATAGAGGATTTCCGGATAGATCTTATGCTTAACCATAACCTTTACACTAATATACTAGTACTGGATGAGGCTATATATGTATCAAAAAGAAAATATGATCTGGATTATAGTGATATCATTGAATTTATAGATAAAGCCGTAACACTATATGTCAACATAGTACCCATAGGGCTAAATGAGCATGTTAAGGCTAGAGATATTATGAGAAGATATGGGCTTAAACATTTAGACGCCATAAATGCCGCTACAATTATCAATAATGGATTAAAGGCAATAGCCTCTATAGATGAAGACTTTGACAAGATAGGTATAAGAAGGGCCTAGGTAGAATAACTATTAATAACCTACTGCCTACATGGATAATGTATATTATGATCTATTGTTTATGATAGTTTTTAATATATTCTGGCTAGGATAATGTAGTAATTAGATGATGATTTTTCGGGGAGCCCGATAGGTTATGAGGAGGCGGTTACCCAACTGATCATGGGTGCCTTGGTTGGAGTGGTGGGTTATTAAGGATGTACCTAAGCCCGTATATATTGGTTTGAAGAAGAGATCGAGTTTTATGGGTCTCCTTGGCCTAATTACCTTTCTCCTACTGATTATTCTTAGTCAGTTTGTAAGTATTGTTTCTCCATATCTTGCGGCCGTACTGTCTTTCCTCGCTATTTTTGGAGGTATTATTGCTGGTGTTATTGGTAGGTTCTTTGAGGGACTGAGGCAGCAGGATATTGTCTTTATACGTGAGCTTCTCAAGTTCCTTGGGAATAGGATTATTGTGTGGAGTATACCGTGTAACCACGTACCTGCTGCTATCCGGTTAAGTAATGGTGTCTATGTATATGTTCTCTACATACGTGGTAAGCCCTATACGCTTATAGGTAGACCTATCGCTCATGGCAAGGTCTATATGGGCTCATATAAGCCCAAGATCTATAGTGTAAAGGAGATTACTGTAGCGGGTAAGACTATGTACTATAATATTGATGCACTCCTACCCTACCCGGATAATCCTAGGATCTGGTACCGTATGCTACTTAGAGGCTATATAAAGGGTATAGGTGGTCTACAGCCTAGACTTGTCTATGAACTAGCCTCTAAGCTCTAGCTTCCTCATCCACCCCAGTATATCTTTTAACTACTAGTATAGGTCCCTCCTTACCAACGACAACTATTTTCTCACCAGCCTCCACAGTCTCTAGACTCCTTGCCCTCCAGTATTCTCCCTCAATAAATACGAATCCTTCCTTACCTGGCTCTAGCTTATCAATAGCCTTACCAATGAGGCCGACCATACCCGTCCTCAGTATTGGAGGCATACGCTTTGCCTTAAGTGCCTTATAGACTATAACGCTTGTTAATAGACCCATTGATACTCCAAAGGCTACTCCAACCCAGAATAGTGCCTTCTGATACTCTGGGTTTATCAGCCATCCTGGTGTAAAGAAGGGCATTAACGCTATCCCGAGGGCTATCATTATGATCCCTGAGAACCCTAGTACTCCAAAACCTGGTGTGACGAATAGTTCTATGGCTAGAGCCAGTGATCCTATGAATATTAGTGCTAGACTAACTATGTTGGCGTTGAAGCCCGAGCCTATGAGGGCTAGTAGTATTAGCATGACACCTATTGGTGTTACCATGTAGTGTCCAGATATTATGCTGAATAATAGTATCATAATACCTATTGTTGATAGTAGCCCATTGACTATGGGATCCGATAGTAAATGGATCATTTGTGCACGTATGCTACCACTATAGTACTCTATATAGGCATTCCTTGTCCTTAATGTAACGTTTTCTCCATTATCAAGCGTTATAGTCACTCCATCAACTTTTGAGAGCAGCTCATGAATTGATGATGCAATATATTCTATAATATGGTATTTGAGTGCTTCCTCCGCATCTAGGTTGAGGTTTTCAGTAACAAAAAGCTTTGCAACAGTCACGTTACGCCCACGATCCTTTGCAAGACTTGTTGCTTGCTCAATAACGGGATTAAGAATCTTGGATTCATTGAGGAACTCATACCCACCTGTGACAGGGTTATAGTAGATCGGCTGCATAGATCCAATGACTGTGCCGGGAGCCATTGCCGCTATATGGGTTGCTAATAGTATGAATGTACCTGCACTCCACGCACCCTTACCAGGTGGGTATACATAGCCTATTACTGGCACGTGGCTTGTCCTTATAATGGATACTATCTCCGTAGCTGCATCAAGTAGTCCACCAGGTGTATCTAGTACTATCACCAGTACACCATTAAGGGATTCAGCCCGTTCAACACCTTCCCGGATAAGTTCTACAACCCCATAGTCTATATTGCCCTTAACCTCTACTACAACTACATGACTAGATGTCTCCCTAGAATAGACATTACCCGTAAAAGCGATCACTACTAGTAGGATAAGCAGTACCATATGAAAAACTCTAGTCAAACCCCACTCCCACCATATCTATAGATCCACTAAACACCCTATAATCCCTAACCTAGCCCTCCTCCCTAGAACCCTTCCCACCAGACCTAGCCAATGCCGTCACAAGCCCTAGCTCAGTACCCATACTAGTTGGTGCTACAAGGATCAAGTTCTTCTCCCGAGCAACCTCAATAAGTGTCTGAAGCTCACGTAGCCTCAGAGCAACCGGGTGCTGCTCATAGAACATAGCTGCTTCAGCCATGATCTTAGCCGCCTGCCTCTCACCCTCAGCCTCAATAATACGGCTACGCCTCCACCTCTCCGCCTCAGCCTGCTTAGCCATTGCACGGAGCATTGATTCTGGTAGTCTTACTTGTTTTAGCGTTACTGCTGTGACCTTTATACCCCATGGATCGGTTACTTCATCAAGGATCTTCTGAAGCCTTTTATTAAGCTCCTCCCTCCGTGTCAATAGATCGTCTAGTTCTACCTGCCCCACGATATCACGGAGTGTTGTCTGTGCCATCATCATTACGGCGTAGTGGTAGTTCTCTACACGTGTGACTGCTAGTACTGGATCGAATACACGGTAGTAGACTACTGCATCCACTCCAACCGTGACGTTATCCTTTGTTATAACCTGTTGTTCTGGTACATCGGCTGTTGTTATCCTCAGATCTATTTTTATGAAGTTATCTATGAACGGTATTACAAAGAATAGCCCGGGCCCCTTGGCACCAAGTAGTCTTCCAAGCCGAAATATTACTGCACGTTCATATTCTCTCACGATCTTGATGCTCATGGCCAGGAATATCAGTATTATTATGACAATTATTATTATTGCAGGTAGATACTCTGTTATCTGTAGTAGTACCATGAATACTGTAAGCAGTAATGTGGATAAGCCTGTGAAAAACATACATACCACTCCAAACCATATTCTTTACATATACTAGTCTAGAGACTAGCTAAGTAATTAACCTATCCCACAGAAAAGGTATGGTATGGAGGGACCTGTGGTTGAGTAGGAGGAGTCGTGGATTTAGTAGGGAGAGAGAGCTAGCCCGGATACTATGGAGGAAAGGATTTGCAGTATTACGGGCACCAGCTAGTGGGTCTAGGACACGGAGGCTAGCATACCCTGATCTTGTTGCATTGAGGAATGGCTATATACTTGTCTTTGAAGTCAAGACACGAGAGAAACCAGGGACAATCTATATTGATCGGAGGCAGTTCATGAAGCTCATGGAGTTTGTCCGGAGGAGTGGTGGTTCCGGATATATTGCTGTAAAGATCCTTGATGGTAGGGGCTGGAGGTTTATACCGATCGAGAGGGTTGAGGGGACACGTGGTGGTAATTATAGGGTTTCACTTGAGGCTATCGAGAATGGGCTTAGGATAGATGATCTTGTCCGTATGACTGAGAGGAATAGAGTGATCACCGAGTTTATCTAGGCATGGTAATCACATATGTGTAGATGATCCTTTACGGGTACTACGGCTTCACCATAGAATTCCTCCATGACACTGGGTACAAGTATCTCCTCAGGCCTACCGATCCTGTATTTCTCCCTATTGATCAGCATTATATGGTCTGTATAGTCTAGAAGGAGCATTGGGTCATGACTTGTAACGATCACTAGTTTGGTCTCCTTAAGACAGCCTATTAGCCTGGCAATCTCAACCTTACCAGCAGGATCAACTGCTGATAATGGTTCATCCATCAAGAGTATTGGGGGATCGTGGACAAGGGCACATGCTATCAATACCCTCTGTCTCTGCCCACCAGATAGTCTCCAGAAACTCCTATACCATGCATCCCTTGGTAGACCTACGGCTCTTAGTACTTCCGCCACTCTCCTCCTAACGTTCTTCTCTGGGAATAGTCTTGGCCATCTCTTTCTATATAGCATGTATGTGTTTTCTACAAGTTCCCATGCTGTCACTGGATACATTGTTGTTGATGTTGTGAAAAGCTGTGGTACGTAGCCAAAGTACTTGCCTGCTCTCCATGGTTTCCCGGTCACATCACTTCCATTAACAATTACTCTACCATATAGTGGTTTTAGTAGTCCGAGTACTGCTTTGAGTAGTGTTGTTTTACCAGCTCCATTGGGTCCTAGGATCTGTAGTAGTGCTGGACCTTTTATACTGAAGTCTATGTCCTTGATTACTGGATATCCATTGTATCCTACTGTTAGTTTCTCTATTGCTAGTGTTATTGGTTTTCTAAGCATTTTAACACCTTGTGCACGCTCCAAGATAGATTTATAAATAGTTGTGCACATATAAGTGTGTCGGCTGGAGATTATGGAGAGAACCGTGGTAATACCCATAGTATTTACCATGATACTCATAGTCCTTGTTGAGATACCCATTCCAGCCTATAGCCAGGATCATGGGCTAGTTATAGTTGTTACATTCCCTTCATTAGCTAATGATATTAGACAGCTAGTTTGCAGTGATGATCATGTAATATCCATTGTACCCCCTGGTGCGGATCCTCATGACTATCAGTTGTCAGTAGATGATATTGAGCTTCTACGTAAAGCTGATCTTATAGTTTCAACTGGTCATACACCTTTTGAGAATAGGATTAAGGATCTTGTAGTTGATGGCGAGATCAATGCTGTCCTCCTAGAAACTCCATGGATAGAGGGGGTGGTTATAAAGGCTAATCCTGCTACTGGTCAACCTAATCTCCATATGCCTATATATGATCCTTTAAACTATGTTGCATTTATAAATAATGTATCTGATACGCTTATCCAGCTTAGACCGAGGTGTAGTGATCTATATAATAGTAGGAGGCTGATGGTTCTACAAAGGGTTATTGAGCTTCTCTCCAGTTCTCCAAGGATATATGTTGATGCTGTTGCTGATAAGCCTCTAGTACAGTATGCTATCTCATGGCTTGGTATAAGGGTTAAGTATCTAGTTGTTAAGGAGCATGGCGTGCCCGCTACACCAAGTGATCTTGAGGTTATTGAGGATGCCTTAGCAAGGAAAACTGTTAGACTAGTAGTTGTTACGGAGCCAGCTACAGATACTGTGTCTAAACAATTGGTTGAATTAGCCTCTAGGTATGATGTACCAGTAATCCATATTCCATCTCCATTGTCTAATGGAACTATTATTGATAAGCTAGAGTATATTGTTTCACAAATAGGTGATCCTATGGAATACTATGGATTAGTGAATACATGTACCAGTGGGGAGGAGATAATGCCTAGGAGCTATGGGTATATTGTTGTTGGTGGTATGGTTTTAGCATCTATTATTGTATTCATGGCCTATATAGTGGCTAGGAGGAGGGAGGAGTTTGCATAAACTTGAGCTACTATTGACGCTACTAATGATTCTTTTGACCGGGTCTATGCTACTAGTATTTGAGCCTAGATGGGTTCTAGTAATGCTGTCAGCTGCACTAGCCTATGGTAGTCTTAGTAGTATTGTATCAGCTCGTAGACTATATTTCCTAGCATCAGCATCCCCTCACTCAGCCCTATTAGCTGCAGTATTATCTATTCCATTAACATATAGTGTTGGTTTCCTGGATAGTTATGGGTGGTCTATAGTATTGAGTATAACGTTGATCTATGGGGTGGGCTACGCTATACATCGTGGTGCTGATCCTGATAAGGCTACCGCCACGTTTGTATCATTGACAGCATCACTTAGTGTATTGGCTATATACTATATCCTTACAACATATCCCCTTGAAACCGATATAACGGCTATCATTATAGGTGATCCCCTGCTTACCCGATGGATTGATGTATTGTATGCATTGAGTATAGGTATTCTCTCAATAGTATTTGTCCTACTGACTTATAGGGAGAATGTATTCATAGGGATCGATCGTGATTCTGCAAGGCTTACGGGTCTCCGGACAAGTGTTTATGACCTACTTGTATTCACATTACTTGCACTAGCAACTGTTGGTTTACTACGTATAGTTGGTTTTGTGCTTGAGCATGTACTCATACTATTACCTTCAGCAATAGCTTCATCAGTAGCTGTTAGCTCCCGGCAAGCACTCTATATAAGCATATCATCCAGTATAATAGCCTCACTCTCAGGCCTCTATACAGCAGTACTATTTAACCTCTCTCCAGCTGGTACAACAGGTTTAATACTCTTCATAATATATCTTATATCACTAATAGCTAGTAGAAGGTGATCACTATGGGCAACGGCGGGGGGAGGAGGAGATTCGGTATATCTATCCCGGAGAGCATTGCTAGAGATCTTGATGAACTTGCTTCGAAGCTTAAAACTGATCGTTCTAGCCTTGTATGTGAAGCTATCCGGACATACATACATGATCATCTACACTACCTTATACCTCACAGGTGCGTGGGGCTACTAATTATATTTTCAGGTGTAGGTGGAGATAGGTATAGGGGCTTCTTTAAGGTTATTGAGAAGTACCGTGACATAATCATATCATATACTCATATACATGCTGATAATAGGTGCGTTGATATACTGGTATTATCTGGTTCATCAGAGAGAATACGTAGTCTACACCGTGAATTCATAGTTATTGGGTGTAAAGCGAGATACATGCCTCTATCATATGGTGAGGACTAGATCTATTTCCTCCTCCATAGGTAAAGATTATTTATGTGAACCACTACTCCCTTATAGACTGGTGGTTATTTTTGATGAGTGGAGGAACGTTGAAGACAAAGATCTTTATACTGATCATTGTACTAAACTATATTCCACTACTATTCCTCCCAATAGTAAATAATATGAGGGGTAGTATTGGCGGACTCCCGATCCTATGGATCTATATGATCCTATGGGTTCTCTTCTCATTCTCCATGCTAGTAATAGCATATGTTGTTGATAGGAGGATGAGGTGAGTGGTTATGGAGATCCTTGCATTAGTGGTTATATTCTCATGGCTTGGATTAACAGCACTCATAGGTGCATTAACTACTAGGAGAAGGTTGAAGGGGCTGGGAAAGGCTGAGTCATGGTTTGTAGCTGGACGTAGTATAGGCTTGGTTGTACTATGGCTTAGCGTTGGTGCAAACATATATAGTGCGTATACTTTCCTAGGGCTCCCAGGCTATGCTGCACGTATGGGTGTACGTGTATGGGCTATTACGCTATATGGTATGATCTCGTTTATCATAGGCTTTATAGTTGTGCCTAGGCTATGGAGTAGTGCTAAGAATAGAGGTTGGCTAACCATAGCTGATGCATTCGAGGATCTCTATTCCAGTAAGGCTTTGGGGGCATTTGTAGCTGTAACTGGTGCATTGTGGAGTATACCCTATGTACAACTACAGATCCAGGGTATAGGCTATATTATTGAGGTTGCAGGCTATGGATTGATAGACCCTATCGTCGCCAAGACACTAGCGTTTATATTAGTAGCCGTATTTACTGTTGTAGGTGGTCTTGTAAGCGTTATATTCATAAATGCTCTACAGGGAGCCATTATGTTGATCGCTATATGGGGTATAGGGCTACTGGTACCGATAATAGCTTTTGGAGGTTTCGACGGCCTCTTCAACACTATATCGAGCTATGCAGCAAATCCTCCGGAGGGAGCTAAGTTCTCACTATACTTTAGACCACAGGATTACGTGTGGGCATCAACACTACTAGTCACAGCACCATTAGCGTTTTGGCTATGGCCTAACCGTATACAGAATATCTTTGGCGGTAAGGATGTAGATACTGTTAAGAAGAATATTGTTATGGTTGGTATCTATCAGATAAGCCAGATAGCAGCTATAATGGTTGGATTAACAGCTGTTGGACTCTATGTAAAGGGTTTACTGGATGTTCCTATCTATGAGAAGAGGTATGCTGATATGAGCTTTATGCTTGTTGTAAGAACTATCTTCAGGGATCACCCATGGCTTGTAGGGCTTGTGGGTGCAGGAGCTCTTGCAGCCTCGATCTCTACAGCTGCAGCTATACTCCATGTGTGTGGTGCATTGTTTTCCCGTAACGCCTACCAAAGGATCTTTAAGCCCGATGCAAGCGATCGTGAGCTAGTGTTTAGTGCAAGGATGTTTACTGGGTTAATAGCTATAGTATCCTTCATACTAGCTATACTTGCCCCAGAGGTTCTTATATCGTTGCTACTTGTTGGCTATGCTGGTATTGTACAGTTCTTCCCACCATTAATCCTTAAAATGCTTAAACCAAGATCCATAGGGCATAGGACAGCATTAGCCTCCATGTCACTTGGCATGATCTCTGTAGCACTGGTTAAATTAGCTGATGCTATTAGGGAAGTCTTACTACATACTCCGTTTGAGCCAATAGGTAATTTCCTATACATAATTAAGAGCCTAGGGTTCTATGAGGGATTCTATGGGCTACTGATAAACATTATTGTCATTATTATAGGCTATATATTCTGTAGCCTAAGACGTCATTCCAGACACTAGGCTTAGATCCTTAGAATAACTATGTTTTCACTCAATCTAGATCATGTAGTGTTAGAGGTATAATTGTAGCTTTAGCTTGTTTTCTAGAAAGAACTAGTAGTATTGGTTGTATGTCTTGGGTCAGAAGATCTAGTGTGTGTAAGTAGCTTGTATAGATTAGAGAAAGTCTTATATATTAAGGAAATGTATTTATAGTGGGAAGTGATAAGGATAGGGAGTAAGTGTATTGATATACTTGGTAGTTATTATAAGTGTAATTGTTCTTCTCACTTTTAGATTCAAATATAGACCATTAGGAAATCTAAAGCTTAAGGAGAAACTAGTTATACTAGCTGTAGCAGCATTTAATGTATGGATTATTGTAGCTTTTCTAACATCATGGCTTTATGATGTAGATTTCTTTGAAGCACTTTATTGGACACTTATCCTAGGATTATCTCTAGAGCCTGTATCTAATCCTTCCCCTAATATTGTTCAGGCCCGTTGGCTTTTCATAGTGAATGGGGGTATTTCACTCTTCATAGTTGCACTTATTGTCACATATATTGTTGAGAACTTTATCCGTAAGGGTATAGAGAGGATGAGGGGATTGGGTATAGATTATAGTAAGAATCCTATCAAGGATCATGTTGTAATAATTGGGTGGAATAAGGCTACAGAAGCTGCTTATGATGAACTTGTCCATATAGATCCCGGTAGAACATACCTAATAATAGCTAATGAGGATAAGGCACCAGAGATAAATGAGTTCATAGATAATCTTAAAAGGACTGGTAAGGATGATGTATTGAGGCTAGAAACTGATCTTAAGATCTCCTTGACTAAGGCAAAGATCTGGGATGCAAGTGCTGCTATAATATCATTAGATGATGACTCTAAGACCATACATGCTCTACTGGAGATAAAACATCTGATCAAGGAGAGGATTGAGAAGAGAGAGACAATACATAAGGAGGAAATGACTGGAAGAGAGAAGCGATCTCTTGGGGAGAAACTGATCGTTGTTGTTGAGGCTAAGAGAGATGAGAATACTCCATTAATTAAAATAGCGGGTTCTGAGAAACAAAGGTATGAGTCACTAGAGGATCAGTTGGAGGCACAGATTGAGGGGAAATATATTAGGACAAGTATTGTTATATCAAGGAGTCTTGTCGGTAGACTACTAGCTAGTGCCATTATTGAACCAGGTATACTATACTTCCTAGAGGATGCTACAAGTACTACTTTTGGAGTAATAGAGTTTGCTCTCATGGATGCTTCTAGAGTGTTTGAGCTAATAGGGTATCAAACTGATCAGCCTATGAGACTAATTGATCTTCAGTTAAGGCTTATGGAGATAAAAGATCTATCTAAGAGAGTAGCTATACTAGGTATTATACCTAAGGGTGTTAATGGAAGGAGGCTTAGGCTTGCAACAGATCCGGATATACTCATTGCTCCTGATGATAAACTAATTGTTATAAAATATACTGATGAAGCTATTGCTAGGAAAGATGAAATACCAGGTGTAAGGATTATTGGTGACTCACTAGCAGTAGATCTTAACGCCTATACATGGGTTAATAAGGGTTCTTCAGAGAGGCTATGGAATCTAAATCTTAGGACGGGACATATAACTCTTATAGGATGGACTGAGGCAACTGAGTCATTTATTAGTGAGCTTGAGGAGATCATGGATGGTGAGAGATTTGGTTACCCAGTTATTAATAAGACTATTATTGTAGCTTCAGAAGAGCCTATTGAAGAGATTATTATGAAGGGTGAGAAGATAGCTAAAATGTTTGAAAATGTAGTATATGTTAGAGGATCGATTATTGAGCCATCAACACTAAGGAGAGCAGGTATTACAACAGCTGATATAATAGTCTTGTCAACACAGGATGACTCCACATTAGTCCATACACTACTCCATATAAAGAACCTCATTAACGAGCATAATCGTATGAGTAGGTATAAGGTGAATCCAGTCATTATTGTTGAGACACAACTTAGTAGAACAGCTAATGTCCTAATGGATAACGAGTTAGCTGATGTAGCCATACCTACTAAGAGCTTTAGTGGAAGATTATTAGCATATGCTGTTGAAGAGCCAGAGGTTTACAGCTTTATACAGGATATTATTAGTGCAGCTATTGGTCAAGGTGATTTGCTTGAGATAAGGATAACTGATCTTGTTAAGCATGAGATTAAACTAAATGATCGAGAGAATACAATAACATTTAGGGAACTCTATGAAGAAACTATCAGTAAGTTAGGGATTGCTCCAATAGCTATTATAAAGAGCATTAATGATGGTAAATATATGGTTCACATACCAGATGGAGAACAGATAGTCGATCCAGATTCTAATGTAGTGTTCCTAGCACCTAGAAACATTACATTATCAACAACCCAAATATACTCGATCTAGTATCCACCTTCCAGTATAGCCTAGGATGTATAGGATGTATATACATAGCTATAGATCAATTATTATGATCAATTAAATGAAATAAATGAATCCTATAATAAAAATATGGTACTATCATTACCTTCTTTTTCTTCTAACCTTCTTCTCCTCAGTAACCTCTATAGCTCTTACACCAACACCCATTAGCTTCTTCAATACTGCATCAAGGAATTTCACGTGAAAGCCCTTCTGGCCAACAAATGCTCCGAAAGCTTCTGTATATACCTTAACAGCTAGATCCGGGCCTGCAAAGTCTATGTCGGCTATGTGTCTATGGATCCAGTTTACCGGATGTATAGCTCTTATCAATGGCTTAAAGTCTAGTGTAAGCTCTATACCACGTAGCCGAAGCCCCGTATCAGCCTCCATGGCCTCTATACGTTCACCACCCCTACCGATCAGTCTTCCCAGGTAGCCCTCCTTAACAATGATCAGTGCATCGGGTACGCCCTCAGCCTCGATCTGGAACTGTTTCTTCTCATCAATAAACTCTACAACAGTTATTATATCAGCATCTGGAGCATGTATTCTAGCTATGTCCATGATGTTCTTCTCCGTATCACTTAGTCTACGGTTCCTCATACGTGTCTCCATGAGTAGCCGGATACCGCGTCTTGCACCTGGTCTCACTATGTCCTTAAGACCAAGATCAACTACCTTAGCGGTCTCCTCGCCAAGCAATACCTCACGTACAATGGATGCACCATCTCTCTCAACACCCTGTGGTTTCTGGAATACTGGGTCACCAGCTACTATGAACCTGCTATCCCTACCTATCCTCATTAGTATCTCTATACTGCTTTCGGGGGGTATGCTCTGTGCATCATCTAAGAATATGATGGCATTATCGAATGTCCTGCCCCTTAGATAGTGTGTATCTGCAAAAACGATCTTGCCCTCCTTAATGAGTTTCTCAACTTCACTCCACTCAATGAATCCCTCTAAAATATCTCTTAAATAATTGATTGCTATATCATAGTACATCTGCCCAAGATCAACTGCTGTAAGCTCCTTACCAGTAACGACGTCAACCACTGGCCTAGATATTATGAATCTCTTAAACCTACCGCTAAGTACAGCATCAATACCGTATATCGTGCTGAACAAGCTCTTACCAGTACCAGTTGGCCCAAATAATCCTATGACCTCATAGCTAGTGTTCTGGAAAGCCTTTTTCATCTCCTCCTGTCCAGGACTCATAGGTGTTAGTTTCTCAAACAATGATTCAACCATCTCCATCAACCCCTATCTCTCCCTATTTATCCAAAACCATATCTCTTTAAAGTATTATGTTATAGGCTTTATAAATGTGATTATATCAGCTCTTACCCACTACTGCAGAGGATCCTTATGGCTTCCCCTACTACATTCTTTAATTCATAGAATGTCTTTGTCAGCATCTCTATTTCGGCTAGTAGGTCACAAAGTCTATCCATCGATACTCCATTATCGGCTAGTCTTTCAGGTTCTATTATGCTGGAGTGTATTATGGCTAGAGTTAATGCATCAACTATGTATGGATACTGTGCTTTAAGGGATAGTAGGTATGAGATATAGTCTTCAAGCCTAGGTACATATAGCCTATAACCCCTAACCTCAACGTCCAGCTTATCATCCAGACATCTATGTTCAATATCCCTATCTGCAACAATAATGTATACAATGGGTATTGTGACAGGGTTTATAGCAACGGATCCCTTCTTCCTAAGGAGCTCTAGTAACTGATCACTATAGCTATGCACACTAAGTACATAAGATAAAACATTGACTATACCATCGAGATCCCTTCCTTCAACAACTATTCTTATCTCACTTATTATTCGGGGTAATCCATAGATTATTGATGCAATATCATTTAGTACAACATTATTCTCACCAATAAGTTCTAGTTCATGCTGAAGTCTCCATACATAATCAATTATCCTTAGTGGAAATGATGTATTATCCATTGAGTACATCCACGTGATCCTTGTCTATTAAGTACTGAATATATATTTGTGTACTATATGTGGGTTTGGGAGGGGCCTATGAAACATTATTTAACCCTAACAACTATTTAAAAGAATTAGGAGAAGAATTTACAAGGGGTATATGCTTGTCCCTAACACGTCCCTCAGTAGCTGTAACCCGTAAACATGCTATTAAGCCAACCAATGTTAAGATAACAGATACTTATATGGAGTATAATATTGGGCAGGCTAAGGTTAAGATAACCATACAGCCTCCACCACCAAAATACTATGTTGTAGAGCCCAGCCTTAGTGAAGAGGGTAAGAAGCTTTTCCAACAGATACTAGAGGAGCTTTATCTGAGCCTAACTTATGAGGAAGCACAGGATCCAGAGAAGATCATGAGACATGCTGAACGTATAGCTGCTGTACTCAAGTCACTAGATCTATTCCGTAGGGAGAGGGAGGCCTTCAGATACCTACTACTACGTGAAATCCAGGGTTATGGTGTACTGGATGTACTGTTCCGGGATCCTTATGTAGAGGAGATTAGTATTGAGGGGCCCGGTATCCCGGTCTCCATTATCCATAAGGAGGTACCGGGTGCAAGATGGATTGACACTAACATAGTGTTTAACAATGATGATGAGCTAAACAGTTATCTTACATGGATTAGTCAGAAAGTAGGTGTTGTACCATCAACTGCATTCCCGATCGTAGAGTATGCTTTGCCTGAGGGACACCGTGTAATAGTGTTCTTTGGCCGTGAGGTAACGGGTCGTGGACCAGGTATGACTGTACGTAAGTTCCCGGAGGAGCCATTTACTGCTCCCAAGCTCCTTGCCTATGGTACCATGTCTCCATTGATGATGGCTTATCTATGGTTGTTTGTTGAAAATAAGGCTTTCATGTTCATTATTGGTGAGATGGCTAGTGGTAAGACTACTACTTTGCAGAGCCTATTGACCCTGGTACCCGTTGACTCCAAGATCGTCACTATAGAGGATACTCCAGAGCTAAGGCTTCCACATACCCATTGGCAGCCACTATATACACGTACTAGTTTTGCTGCTAGTGAATCAAGTACTCGTACAGAGATTGGTCTAATGCAGCTATTGAAGGCTAGTCTACGTACACGTGCAGACTATGTCATTGTTGGTGAGGCACGTGGTGCCGAGGTACAGTATCTCGTGCAGGCAGCTGCTATGGGCCAGGGTTCAATGAGTACCTTCCACGCAGGCTCAGCCCATGAGGCCCTTGTACGTCTACGTAGCCCACCACTTAGTGTTCAGGAGAGCTTCCTTGCCCTTATCTGGGCTATTGTGTTGATGAGGCGTGTGCTTAGTCCTCAGGGTAAGTGGGTACGCCGTGCAGTCAAGATCTGGGAGATTGTCTTGACTGAGACTGGTGTTGAGCCACTGGAGATGTTTAGTTGGGACCCGACTACCGATACGTTTACACCTGATGATCCTGAGGAGGTTATTCGTAGGAGCTATCGTTTGAAAATGCTTGCAGAGATCCGTGGTTGGAGTGAGGATGAGCTTCTAGAGCAACTTACCATACGTATGAAGTTCTTGCAGAAGCTTCTTGAGGAGGGTATTATTGATTTTGAGAGAGCTTCTAAGAAGATGCTTGAGTTCTATCTTAGTGGTGGTAAGGTCTTTTAATAAAAGGGGTTTTTGTTTAGGCTTTTGGTGCAAGTAGGTATTTTACTCTACCTTCACCTGTTAGGGCGAATTCTAGGTAGATTGGTGCATCGTTTGAGAACTTGATTGTTGTTGCTTCTGCTATCTGTGTTAGTGATAATACGTATTTTAGGTAGTCTATGCTGTAGGCTGATTTTGCAGGGTTTTTGACTATGAGGTCTATGAGTGCAGGCATGTCACGTGTGATCCTTGTTTCAGCTATTGTTGCACCCCGCCCACGGATATATAGTGCTGTATCATCTTTTGCCTCAAACTCTACCGTGTCACTAACTGCCTCTGCATCCTTGATAGCGTGTCTAATGGTGTCTGCTAGTACTTGTGCCTCTACATCAAACTCTAACTCTGCCTCAGGGATCTCTGGTGTCTGTACCTCTAGGTTACGGAATCTATAGGTACGCTTTATTGTTGCATGGATCGTTAGTGTTATGTAGTCTTCACTAGAGCTTATCTCAAACTGATCACCCTTCTTAAGCCTCTTCAACAACTTAGCTAGATTAGCCATACTAAGCCCTATAACCTCTTCACCCTCAACCTCGTATGTTAGGAAACTCGTAGCTGGTAGGTAGACCTCGATCAAAGCTATCCTTGCAGGATCAAGAGCTTTTAGATGGAATCCCTCCTCAGATACACGTATAGCTACTTCATCAACTAGTTTTGCCAGCGAATCAACAATGTTTTTAAAATACTTAGCCTCTGGATAGATCGCCTTAAAAACCATGTACCAGACACCCTACTAGGTTAATCTCTAGACTATATCTATACAGGCTTGATTATATTAAGGTATTTGCCTATAGGAACCAATTATATAATACTAACCATTATATCTTAGAGATAAGCTTAAGACTTGGTTCAATACTCTTTATATCTTTAAAATGTCTATTCAACGATACGATCTCCATATCCCTATTAAAGGCTATAGCAGCAATTAGCAAGTCTATAGCTGGTAAAGGATTACCCCTTCTCCTAAGCTCGATCTGCCACTTAATCGCTAGCATATAGTCTTTTTTACTTGGATAAATTATCTTCTCAACATAATTTAGTACTAGAGGATACTCTATAACAGTAAATATTGTTATATAACCATCTATATGCCTATACTTACGTCTAGCAATAAGTTCTATTACTGCACTTGTATCGTAGATTTTACCCTCTTCCATTCCTTCTTCACCATCTCTCTATAAATTCTTCTCTCCTCCTCAATATCATATTCAACAAGATCCTCCTTACTAATACCAAGCTCAGATAATCTTTCCAAGATCTCCTCATTTGTCTCAATAACCTTAGTCTCTTCAAGTCTTCTTATATAGTCCTCAATACTCTTTCTAATAACCTCACTCCAGTTTATTTCCCTGTATTTTCTCATCTTCTTAGCTAATTCTTTAGGAATCCTCACGGTATAATTTACTGACACCCACGTTCACCTACTATCATGTTAATAAATATACCCTAATTAACTACTCCCTAGACGCCCAATACCCTGTATAGCCTCCTCTACAGTAATTGGTCTTATACCTAGTTCTTCTAGTACTAGATGTAGATCCGATAGGAAGTTGTTTAGTTCCCCAATACTTAGTGCTACGAGCCTATTATCTATGTTTCTAAGTTTTGGCGTTGTAAATGTTACCAGTACTGGTATTGCATAATTTATCTTGTTAATCAATGGATATTTCCGGGAGATCCATGAACGATATCTTAGGAAATCCCTTACCCTATTAATGTGTTTTCTACCATTCTCTATTATGGATGATGGTGATATACCGTGTCTCCAGTGTTTACAGTCTATTACTATGGCTCTACCAGAACCAGTGTCTATGCCTAGTACATCGATCTCTAGTCTCTTGGGTCTTGTAAACAGTATGTTGGTGTATACAATGTATCCATGGCTAGAGAGTATCTTTGCAGCCACTTTCTCAAAATCCCTCCAGCTAATATATTTTGATAGCCTCTTAACTGGTAATCCAAGCCTTAGTCCATAGAGTACAAGAGCCAGTCTATCACTAACAACCACACGTCCATTCTCTATATCCACACCCGGGAGCATGGTAATGATCTCTTTAAGTCTATCCAGAGGGATCCGGAGGTACCTAGCTAGCGGATCAAGTTCTTTCCCATCATATACTAGTATCGGCTCAATAACATCTCTTACCAGAGTCTCCAACCAGCTCATTCACCATATATAACTGGTTTATCCAGGTGAAATATAGGTGTTAGGTACATGTACTCCGGGTAACACATATTATATCGTTGGCTATGAATAGATAGTCTAAGGTGTACTATTATGTGTGGAGCTAGTGGAGAATCCCTACTAGATGATATGAGGAGGAAGCTGCTTGAGATCGAGGTTAGGGACTATAGTGTAAGAGCTGATATGAGTCTATGTGAATTTATTGATGCACTAGGTGGATCACACGGGTTTATGGCTGGCCATGTGTATGAGGCTTCCCGGATAGTGGCTGAGATGTGGAGTGATAAGAGTGTTAAAAGGATCCTTGCCTTTACAGCTAATCTTGTAGCTACTGGTTTACGTGGTGTTTTTGCACAGCTTATCCGGGAGGGTTTTGCCGATGCAGTAATCACTACCTGTGGAACAATAGATCATGATATAGCCCGTGGCACAGGACACAAGTATTATAGGGGGTCTTTCATAACCGATGATTCCGTGCTAAGGGATCTTGATATACATAGGCTGGGCAATATCTTTATTCCTATTGAGAACTATGGTTTAGCTGTTGAAAAGTTTACACGTGGGCTCATAAGTGATCTTGTTAGAGTTAAGGATACTTGGGCTCCTAGTGAGATTCTATGGGAGGCTGGTAGGAGGATTAGTGATCAATTCTCTATACTTAGAGCTGCCTATGAGAGGAAGATACCAGTTATAGTACCAGGTATTACCGATGGTGCCTTTGGCTCACAACTTGTATTCAATAGCCAATCCACGGGTCTCAAGATCGACGTGCTTGCTGATGAGAGGATCCTAGCGGATCTAGTCTTTACCTCTGAGAAGCTTGGTGCATTGATTGTTGGTGGCGGCATTAGTAAACATCATACTATATGGTGGGCACAGTTTAAGGATGGACTTGACTATGCAGTCTATATTACTACGGCTGTAGAGTATGATGGTAGTCTTAGTGGTGCACACCCAAGAGAAGCTATATCGTGGAATAAGATCAAGCCATCTGCTAGACAGGTTGTTGTATATGGTGATGCAACTATTATCCTACCACTAGTTGTAGTTGGTGCAAAGTGTTTTATGGAGAATAAGGTCTCTGGATAAACCTTCCCGCCATACCCACTAACTGATCATGATATAGAACTATTGATTGAATCATAACCATAAATTTATCTAAAATGCGTAGATTAATGGGTAGTGTCCCATTATTGAAGCTATCCAGTATAGTGGTTCTAAGAAGATATTTTAAGTATTCAGAGACGCAGAGGTTAATGGTATGAACTATATAGCTTTGAACCAATAGATCGGCTGGGACAGAAACGTATCTAAAGGTTTTATGGTTGATATGCTAGATCTGTATATCGTATCCTCTCTCTAGATACCCGTAAACTTCTATACCATACCTACTAGCAGCTTCTCTAGCCTTATCTGTTATAAAGCCTGCTACTATAGCTAGTCTTGGTTTTACACCAGTCTTTTTCTCATACAATTTCCCAATTCTATGGAGTATAACTAGGTCTCCAAGATCAGCTCTGCTCTTAATCTCAACTATTATGTGCACATTATCCTTAATAATAACATCAGCATCAACCATTGAGGGATAACCATATACTATGCCTTCTTCATCATACACACTCCACTTACTAGCCGATGCCCCAAAGTACCTAGTTAATATACCGCTCATAGCTTCACGGAATGAAACCTCAGTTATAACACCATATCTATGAGCAATCGTTACAACAAGTTTCTCTAGACTAGCCATTCTCTTAACAAGCTCGTTATGGCTCTTCCTAAGCTCAATAAGTGCCTCCTCAATCCTCTGTTGCCTCTCCTCAAGCCTAGCAAATCTTTCCTCAAGTTTTTGCTGCCTCTCCTCCAGTTTAACAATCCCTTCCTCGATCCTCTGTTGTCTCTCCTCAATAGCTACTATTCTCTCCTCAATTCTAGAGATCCTCTCAAGTACCTCACTATAGCCCAGTAGACCCATTAATGCATACCTAAAACCCCTATCCTCCTCAATAGCCTTCAAAATTCTCTCTTTCTCCTCACTGCTAAGTGAGGCCAAGAGCTTATCCACCCCACCAAGAATATCTAGCCCTAAAATCCTTAATTAAAAATACTTGTCAAGTGAACTATTCCATGGAACCTTATAGTTCCTCTAGCTAAGCTGTTCTTCCATTTTCTGCATCCTTGTTTTAGTAATTATAGCCCTTTCCTCCTCTATTTCATCAAGTATTCTAAGGTATATTTTGTAGAGATCATCAAGTGCTTTCTCCCTATCACCATATACTACCACGCCTTCATCAACTATTGTTTTCAATAAATGTATTGGAGCACTATCGATATATACAAGATCGATTTTCTCAGGATCGATGTTAAGCTCATCGGCTAACTCAATAACTAGTCTCCCAAGCTCTAATGCACTCCTAAACCTACCCTTAACCGCTAGATCAATATCCCTACCACATCCATTCCTAGCAATTGACCCAAATAATACTATATAATCTATGTTCCTCCATCTACTAGCAACTCTCCTAATACCCCCGATAACATCCTCTAGACAAGGATCATCCTTTACATGAGATTTCAAAGCATCTATAATGATGGGGAAAAACTCCTTAATTTCACTAAAAGCCTTCTCCTCAAGATCACGATCAATAGAGATATATCCATGTACCAGGATATTCTTAAAGCTAGCTAATCCCTCTAGGAATATCCTATGTTCGCTATTTAACCCGATCTTATTAGCTAGATAACATGCCAATTCCCTATATGTTGATGGTTTAACAGTCTTCTCCATAGATGCCATCATAGCTGCCAAATCAAGTAATGACTGGATCAGTAGTTCTGAAACCCTTTCCATAGCATATATTGATTCTTCACCACTAAGATATTTAGTATAGATATTAACATATAGTTCATAGTATTTCTCGACAATACTTAATTGCTTCCTTAACCTCATACTATATATCCTCCCCTTAAATACACTCTTATTAATTTCAGACAATATGTTTGTTTATCAGAGGAGGTAGGTGATGATGGATTTCATCCCTATAGTTGATCGGGATGCATTTATTGCCGCTACACTCTATGATATAGTCCATGTACCCTCCTCACCATATAGTGTTCTCCCCTATGCATATTATGTATCCGGTTTTGGAGAGGTAATGTATACTGGATACTATATTGAAAAACATGATCTCTGGAAAGAACTTATTCATAGAATACTTGGCCTAGAGTATAGAGGTAGTAATGAACTGGATAAGGCACTAGAACTTATCAAGGGTATAGAGATCCCATTCTGGAACGAGACTAGTGTATTACTTGTAGAGATTCATACAAGAGTATCAAGGCTATATATAGCTTTAAAACAAGATATTATCAATACCGTTAGGAAAGTATTTGGTTTCCAGAAACTCTTCAAAAGGATCTATGTAATCTACGGATTTAGCCCACTACCCAAGAGCCTCTATGGATCAATGCTTTACTGGAGTAACGATTACGTTATAGTATCGATCTATGTTAATGATATGCATGAGCCAGAGAAGATTATTGATATAATGATCCATGAGGTACTCCATGGACTTATGAGGCTGAATAATATTGAGCTTAGAGATGATATTGAGGAGTTACTGATAGATATATCTTGCCCAGAGGGATACTTATCAAAAATACTGGGGCTATCAATGGAGGTTAAAGTGGATGAAATTGCTGAGAAATATGAGGACCTAGCTGAACTAGCCTCCATGGCTATAAGCTATTATGAGAACAAGATCTATGATGAAGGCATAGACATTATAAAGTGGATCACCAGCTACATAAATGATCGCAGGCTACCGATAATATAGGTTAAGCAATCACCTCGCTTTCACTAATAGATCTTAATAGATGTTTTGAATGTATAGTCCTTAGCATCTCCTTGAGTACTTCAGATAAAAACTCTGATGCATTCAGGATCTCTATTTCAACAGGTTTACCATTACCACTATAATGTAATATTATATTTGGTGAAACCTCCTCACCATATTCTGGATTTACATCTGATAACGTTATTATTAATGCATCAGCATCTGGGTTATATCTAATCCCTACTTTTCTCCTCATATCTTTCCTTCCTAGCTCTATATACTGTGGCCACAACCATAGCGTTATCCTGCTCCTCATAAATAACCCGTAGCACATGTTTTCCACAATATTTGAGCTATAAGTCTATTCTTATAACCATAATACTATAGAATCTGGATTAAGTAAAGCATTAACTATCTCTTCCCTAATAATCCCATACCTATTCATGCATTCCTTTACATGTGATGTAAAAACTATTGATTTTATATACTCAGCCATTTTACATTATCTATGTCATCTGTTTAAAAAGGATATGACTATTCAGCATGGAAAGACTTGATAGAAGCACCTTAAAATAATAGCTATATAGCCTATATTTAAACAAGATCTTTATGCATATATGGGCTCCCGGATGGTCTGTAATATCCTAGTTTACGGTAGTATTCACGTACACCTATCCCGGATAATACAAGGATTCTTCTACAATCATACTCCTCTCGGGCTATTCTCTCAGCTTCAGCCATTAGCTTACGGCCCCATCCACGATGTTGCCACTCAAATAGGGGGTTTGGCCTCTTACCCAATGGTACCATTGGCCCGTAGACATGTAGTTCTCTTACGATTGCTGTCCTACTATCGATCTCTGGTCGATGTGCATATGGACTTGGTATTCTTAGCCTTAGGAACCCAATCAATATATTATTTACCATATCCTCTACTGCTAGGAATTCCTCGATCCCATGGCTTGCTTCATATGTTAGCCTTGTTATCCTTGTATACCTTGGATCGGGTAGTCTACGGTACTTCCAAAGCTGGCGACCTACCTCTCTGAATCTTATCTCATTAATTGTGATTCCTTTCTCCATACATTTCTTCTCAACAAGTTCTCGTAGATTACCATATTTTGGCCCAGCCTCTATGTCTTGGGCTGGTACATCCCGTTGAACCCTGATTACACGTACATACTTTGGTATGTACCGGTACATTTCTGATATAAGCTCTATAGCTTCCTCATCACTATATGGTCTATAGATCCCTTTCCTCCACCACTCATACAATACAGTACCCTTTATAACTAGTGTAGGATAGATCTTTAGGTAGTCAGGCCTATAGTCCGGGTTCTCAAAGATCTCCTTAACCATCTCAAGATCTCTATCCGGATCGCTTCCAGGTAGACCAGGCATGATATGGTATGTGACTTTAAACCCTGAATCCTTAAGGATCCTTGTAGCCTCAATAGTCTCCTTTACACCATGCCCCCTCCTAACCCTCTGGAGTACATCATCATATATACTCTGAACACCTATCTCAACACGTGTAGCTCCAAGATAGAGCATCCAGTCAGCATGCCTCTCCCTAGCCCAGTCCGGCCTTGTCTCAATCGTTAATCCAACACATCTTACATTAGCAGTCTCATTACGTAACTGTGCATCCTCGAGGTATACCCATACACTTGGTTTAGCAGGATTAGGATAACGGTTCATAGCCTCTAGTGCTTGTGCAATAAACCATTCCTGGTAATCAATAGGCATTGCAAGGAATGTACCGCCCATGATTATGAGTTCTACCTTAGATGGATGGTAACCAAGGATCTCGTATTGCCGTAGCCTAGTCCAAACCTGTTTATAGGGGTCAAAACCAACCCTCATACCCCTCATAAGAGCTGGTTCTTCACCAACATAGCTCTGAGGAGTGCCCTGATCGGGTCCTCCTGGACAATAGATACACTTACCATGAGGACATGGATAGGGCTTTGTCATAATAGCTACTGGTGCTACACCCGATAGTATCCTTGATGGTTTCCTACCAAGTCTTCTAAGTTCCTCCCTAGCTCTTAAAGCCTTCTCTGTAAGCATACAATACCTCCCTAGAAGAGAACTACTTTATCCTCCATATATAGTATTACCTAATTCAATAACATATAGTCCATGGATAATTATCCATAACCATTATGATGAAACATCCATGGTTAACCGGGGGGTTATCTAGCATCTTATCCACTGGAGAACCTCATACCAAGCCTCCATGGAGGTTGCCTTAAAACTCCAAAGGCTGGACTCCAAAGTTAACCCCCCAGTTAATATGCTCCTTTTCCACTGGAATATACGCAAAACATCAGTAATGGAGTTTAGCTTAAAACCATATAAGAGCTAAGACCATCGTTAACCGGGGGGTTAACCTTGGTATCCAAGGATCTCTATGTCCCCAGCCCAACCTCCATTAACCATGGAGGCTGTGGAGAATACTTCAGAGGAAATGGTGCTAGATAACCGTGGGGTTAACAAGAGTTTAGTGTAAGATTCTCTCCTTATAATCATTAGTAGATTTATTCAATGAATTCTTCTCCAAATATTTAGCATATTTATCATATTGCCTTTTAAGGGGGTTCTATGCTATTGTCTTATTATGGTGTTGTTTTTGGGTAAGGATCTAGTTAAGGAGACTTGGAGAACCTTTGATCTGGTTGCACATGTTTATAGGAGGAGGTCTTGGGATATTATTGATCGTGTTATTAATGGTTCTATTAGTGTATTTGGTGATATTGGTTCTGGACCCGGGCATAATGCTTTGAGAATACTTGATCTTGTTGCTGGGTCTAGGGGTGTTGTTGTTGATATATCCTATAATATGGTTTACCATGCTTTAAAGAGGAGTTTTAAGAGGGGGGTTTTATGGAGGATGGCTTGTATTCAGTCTGATATGGTTAGTCTACCTTTTAGGGATGGCTCCATGGATCTACTGATCTATGTGGCTTCAATACATCATCTACCATTCCGGAGGCTTAGGCTGAAGGCTTTGGAGGAGGCCTATCGTGTTCTTAGGAGAGGTGGGAGGATACTTGTTACTGTATGGGCTAGGTATCAGCTCTCATTTATGCATAGGCTTCTAGGGAATATTGTTTCACGTATTCTAGGGAGGATCGAGAGTATAGGTGATGTAATGATTCCTTGGAGACATCGTGGTGAAAACCTATATAGATATTATCACCTATACACACTTAGGGAGTTAAGAAGGGATCTTGAGACCGTGGGTTTTAGGGTTATGGAGTCTGGGACTTATTATCCGGTTAGGAGGAGGTTTAAGCCTACAAAAAACTATTATGCTATAGCGTTGAAGACATAGATAACATCCTTACCTACCATGGTATATACCATGAATGTTCACCTATACTAGGCTGTCACTCTATATCCTGATGGAGACACCCTTAGATCGTATATAGCCTTTATCTTTATAGGCTTGTCGTTGAAGAGTATATAGGCAATCCTATTGCTATACCTCAAGGATTAACAACTACGATCACAACATACATACCGAGTCCACTTAATTACATCTACTATGGTGCCTAGATATAGTTGATCCTGTAGTACTGGTTATCTAGAGAGTGTAGGGAATTGAAGCTACTTGGGGTTATAGGTATTAGTGCGATTATTACAGCTAATTTTGAACAGATCCCTAGTCTCTACCTAAAGTTTTTTGCACTTATATTAGTGGGGACTGCTTATGCTTTACACGTTTAATATTTTTAAGCTATAATTGGCTATATAATGTGGTGATATACCATTACATGGTTAGGATTGGGTTTATTGCTATAGTGTGGTGTGTATGTAGATGTATCTTGTTCATATAGGGTTTGATGATATTGATAGCCCATTTGGTGGCTGTACAACTGATCTGGTGTCCCAGCTAGTTGTTGACTGGGTTAGACGAGATGGTATTAGGTTTATTGATTATCCTAACCTGATTAGACTATGCCCAGCTGTGCCCTGGAAGACACGTGGTAATGGATCAGTTGTTCTTAGACTCCATGTTAGAGAGATTGATATTGGTGTGGAATTGTTTGAGGAGGCTGTGGCTAGGGCTTATGACTATGTTGTCCATTTTAGACATCCTGAGAGTCATCCAGCTGTTGTTCTCTACGTTGGTAGGGTGACTGATCGTCTTAGATGGCTTGGCCGTAAGGCTGTGCAGGATATTGTCCCCATTGATCTTGTTGATCGTCTTATCTCTAAACTAGGTGATCGTGTCCGGGTGGAGCGTTTATGTGGTAGGAGGGGTGTTATTGGTGCTCTAGCTGGTATAGGGTATACTATGGAGGATACTGATTACACGTATGAACTGATCGCTTATAGAAGAGAGGATTACTGGGGTTCTCCAAGAAAGATCGATCCGATTAGTGTACGTGAGATGGATAAGATGCTTAGGGGAGAGACTTTCCTAAACTACGACTATGAAATAGATCGCCCATTAATAGCTCCTCATGGACCCGATCCAGTGTTATTCGGGATACGTGGAGAGTCTCCAGAGGCTCTTGTCAAGGCATTAGAGATTATACGTGTAGAAGAACCCATTACCAGATGGGTTTTATATAGGACTAACCAAGCTACTGATGCACATTTGAAGAGGATCAATAGTCTTGGTGAAGCATATATTTATACAGGGATCATATTCCGTGGCAGGGTTTCTAAGCCTCCTAGGAGGATCCGTGGGGGCCACGTGATCTTTGGTATTACTGATGGTGCCCAAGAGATTGATGTAGCAGCTTATGAGCCAACTGGTGGTTTTAGAAATATTGTTGGTAAGCTATGGATAGGGGATCTTGTGGAGATCTATGGTGTTGTAAGGCCTCAGAGTAGCTATCATGGTCCAACGGTTAATCTTGAGAAGCTTAGGGTTATTGAGGTTGCTTCAAGGATAGTCTATGAAGCTCCAAAATGTCCAAGGTGTGGTAAGCGTATGAAGAGTATGGGTCGTGGAAAGGGGTATAGGTGCCCGAGGTGTGGCTTCCGTGACCCTAAGGCTAAGAAGATCGCTAGAGAGATCCCAAGGGATCTTAGGCCGGGTTTCTACCAGCCTCCTCCACGTGCTTTTAAGCATCTTATGAAGCCTATTGAGAGGTTTGGTAGGGAGAAGAAGAGGTTTTTAGGGGTCCTTTATGGTAGATGGTATGGAGTGTCTAGTTAAGATGAGTCTTTTTCACACATTCATGATAATGTATTATTTTAGTAGTATTTTTAGTAAGACATAGTGCCTAGTCTATAATGTGTCTCTTTAAGGTTCCATGGGCTGGCATTGTTATTAGTTATTGTAAAAATTAAAATTTATCTATATAGATAGTACTTATACCTCTACACATTAGCTAGTAGAGTATATGGAGTTCATCAGCATGTCTATGATGGAGGGCGTAGATATACTAGCATAGTCTTATGGAGAGTATGATATAGTTGTTTGCCTTGTGGAAGCTGAGAGCTGTATTGTAGATATATCCACCATTGCTGGTAATAGTAGTGCTAGTAAGGTTGGACTTGACATAGATTGTAGTAGGGCCTATGAGTTAAATAAATGATTTGTAGTCTGCCACCATAAGGATTCTATTTATTGGACATACATGGCTATACTATCTTATAACCTAGAGATAGAGGCATCACAGGACTTATATCAATTCCTTAGGCAAGCTATATGTGACCAATGGTAGTTGCTATCACTAATGATCCTAGTAAGAGGTTTGATGAACTTTACATTGCTACAATAAGGCGTTATAGTAATGAACTCTACATGCATAGTTAATTCTGCTTAAAGAAGTAGTTGATATAGGTATAATATTGGATACACGGGAATCACTGGTATGCATATGACGTAGCTAAGCAATCTGGTACACTACCTAGGCATGTAGTTGTATATACTATATGGACATGTATCCTGTATCAGGGCAACAACAATTACTTCAGCGGTTGTTGAAGGATGCTTTATAGATTAAACATGGATGTTAGTATAGAATAGTTATTTAACTCTAGTACTATTGATAACGGTATTATCTATGACAACCTAGTTATATATAATATGAAACGATGTTTCTACATAATCTTAGCTACCTTATTCTCCAAGTAGGAAAACTTTTACAATACCTAAGGGAACAATATTAGCTAGGATGAGGAGATACCCCGGGAACGAACTGATCTGGTGACGAGGTGGTCCTCTACTGATCTCCTTTTTAGAAATAGGCATTGTTGGTGGAGATTTATTTTGAGAAGGGTTATACATGGATACATGGGTTTTGCTATTGGTTTCCTCTTTGTCGGTAGCAACTACTACCTACTACCTCTCATACTCCTCTTTGGATGGCTTGGGGGATGGCTTCCAGATTTTGATCTAAAGTATAGGCATAGGAAAGCTCTTCACAATATCTTTTCCCTAATAACATTTACCTCAATATTCTATGCATTATCGTATATAGCCCATAGGGAACTAGGTCTCTTACCGGATAACTCGTCACTCCATATATCATATGCTTTTGCAACTGCTTATCTTTTGCATCTACTCTTTGATGCATTGACAGTACGTGGTATATATCCTCTATATCCATTGTCAAACTATAGATTTAGAATAGCTAGGTTAAAGTCTGATGGAGTATTCATTAATCTACTGGGGTTTATGATATCATCAGCTATAATAGTTTATTGGGTGATGGAGTATATGAAACCTATATTCTACTTAAAAATACTTAATACATAGTATTGGATGAAATTATTTCTTTCTAGCAATTGATCTTATGATTAGTATGTATACTATAGAGAGTAGTATTGCTGTCACAATACCCATTGTTAGATACATGTATATCTGCTCCCTCTCCTTTTCAAGCTTATCGATCTGATCCTTTAAACTAGCTATTTGATTCTTTAGATCCACTACTGTAGCATTGGCTTCTCCAAGTTGCTTCTTAAGGTTATCTATTTCACTACGTAGATTAGTATTTGTTGTGTTTAACTCATTAATTTTATTGTTTAACTTTGTAATCTCATTATTTAGTTCCTTGATTTTCTTAACCAATTGTCTAAGCCCGTAACCAGCTGATCCCATAAATATGTTATAGAATTCTAGTGCTCTAGCATTTAATGGTTTTATCTCTACATCCATTAGCGATGGATAGATCATTATATATCCTCTTCCATAACCTATTCTTTCATCTGTTATGAATACATACCTGGTTCCATTAATTACCTCAATGCTGTATGTATAGTTGTTCATCAATAGATCATTGATTACTGTCTCATTATATCCGATAATGCCCGGAGCAATGAATTCTAGATCGAGGCCATTATCTACCTGAGCTATAGTGTATGGAGATATAATGAATACTATGGTATCATCTTCACCCATTCTAATCCTAGCCTTCTTAACAAGTTCATTAAAGCCTTCATATACTTTCTCAATCAATATATTTCTTAGTGATTCATTATCAATACTTCTAGTAAGCTTGTATACTTCCTCAAATAATGGGTAGTATATGTATGTAAAGTCTCCAGTATACTTATTCAATACATAGTTCACTAGATCAACATAGAAATTAGATACTTCATCAACAATCCACATAATCATTTCAGCAGGTAGCTTTTCCACTAAAGTCTCATTTATCCCTAGATGTGGAGTTATAGGGTTATTATATCCATGATAGAATTCTGAGAAGGCCCTTGATGGATTTCTTGTACCAAGTGTTAGCAGTACTATTTTACTCTCATTAACTACGTACATTCTGAACCTTAACTTATAGTCTCCCGGTTCCAGATACTTTGTCTTATTCTCTGAAACACTTATTGTCACTACTGGTGATACTGGGTTTGATTCTGATAAGTTTATACTTACTCCATAATTAGCTAGTTCAAATATATAACTCTCATTAACTATTGATACCTTTATAGTGGTATTCAATAGCTCCCAGTACTCAGTAATATCTGGTTTAAACTCGAATACTGTTAAAGGTATAACTGCTTTATCCACCTTATACTCTAGATTAACTGTTCTAGAATGATTCTCTGGCGATACTATTCTAGCGTTAATAAATACTGTATCAAGATCACCCCATAGATCAACTATTTTTGATTGATTGACTATGGATACTGGATCCATTTTTGAACCATTCCATCTCATTACATAGTTCTCTAGAGGTATACCATTAGATAAGCTGTAGCCATTGGGTGATAGTACTAGGTATTCATAGTATAATGATGTATATGGTGGATACTGATTGATCTCTATAACCTCCGCCTCTCTCACAAACGATACATTTGCCCCCATTAACTCGTTATATAGGGTATAGTTCATACCAGGTGCTAGTATTACTAATACTTTCGTAGGTGTTTCCTGAGAATATACTGTAGATACTAGAGTGAGGTTTGAAACCAGTATTGTTAAAACCAGTATATAGATTACCCATTTACTCAAACCACTGCACCCTCCAAGTACATGCTATGCATCTATACCATATACTAAACATAGGGTATATAAAATAAGTCTATAGCTTAGAGGTACTGGTAAAGCTATACCTCAGCTCCCGCACCAAGACGTGAAATCTCGTCCTTCAATAGACTAATAGTATCCTTGATCCTACGGTATCTCTCAATGAATTCCTCAGCAGAGATTCTACCTTCCTTAAACATCTTCTCTAAAACCCCTAGCTCCTCATTTAAACTATTAATTCTCTTCTTAAAGTAATCAACAATCTGTCTTTCAAAACCAATTTCTGAAACAATGGATTCTCCAGAAAGTTTCTCTGGTGAATATACACCAACGATTCTTCCATCCTCAAGCACGTATATACGATCAGTCATACGGGCTACACGTGGGTCATGGGTTGACACAATAACAGTCTTACCCTTCCTAGCAAGATCAACTAGTAGCGATACCACTTTCTCAGCATTAACAATATCGAGCTCACCAGTTGGCTCATCAGCTAGTATGAGAGGAGGATCGTTGGCTAATGCTACAGCAATAGCTACTCTCTGACGCTCACCACCACTAAGCTCCTCTGGAAAACGATCAGATTTACCATGTAATTCAACAATCTTCAGCAATTCCCTAGCACGATCAATTGCTTCCTCCTTCCCGTAACCAGCTATCAGCATGGGGAGAACAATGTTCTCTAGTACAGTTAGCGTTGGCACTAGGTTGAAGAACTGAAATATATATCCTACTGTATACAATCTATAGATACGGAGTTGCGGCTCACTATACCTGGTTATATCAACATTATTGATATAGATAGAGCCTGCCGTAGGCTTATCAATACCACCTATGAGGTTAAGTAGTGTTGTTTTACCAGAACCACTTGGCCCCATAATAGCTATTATCTCTCCCGGGCTAACATCAAGATCTATTCCCTTAAGGGCATGCACACTAATATCCCCAGTTCTATACACCTTAACGAGTTCTACAACCTTTACATGTACTTGTTCGACTTTCTTAGACATACATTACATCCCCCATTCCTAGACTATGCTACGTAGTTTCTCAGCTACGGGTTTTGATACACGTAGGAAGATTATGATTAGAGGGACTATGAGTAGGAGGGAAACAATTGATACTATATAGATTATATCATGGGTGCTAAAAGCTATTGATACATAGGGTATATTGGATGTAGAGTTCGACTGCATATAAGACACTAGCCTTATACCACTATTAACTCCATCAACCTCTCCCTTAAGCCATATAAGGCCGCTAACAAGCCCCACTAGTAAACTTATAGACACCACTGTAAACACGACACCATAGACTAGCTTCAATAGATCCTTAGCACTAGCACCACGTGCCCTTAGTATAACGATCTCTTTATCAAGATCCCTTGTAAGCACTAGAGCCATTAGGATAGAGCTTAGGAGTGCAAGGATGAATCCATAGTACACCATAAGCTTATTAGCATAAATTATAGCCTGATAACTAAGCTCTTGTATAGCAATTGCCTCTCCACCACTAGTTCCTCTTATAAACTCTCGGAACTCTGGAAACCATATTTCCAAGCTTGTGCTTAGTCCTAGATAGTTTAGTGTTACTGCAAAGACGAGTGCTATAACAAATGATACACTATATAATCTAGAACTGCCTCTGAGAATGAGTCCCTCAACGCTCTCACTTAGGTTTCTAGAGATTATACGTGTTATGATTGTAGAGAATATGTTTAGTAGCTTCTCAGAGTGGGTAATGTATTGTATAAGGAAGTATGTCACAATAAATGGTGCTATATATTGAGCTATAGAATCTATTATAGCATATATTGACAATGCTATCGATAGGCCCACGTTACGGGTCTCCATAGCCATTCTAAATAGGTCAGTTACTGTAAAACCACTTAACCATAGCCCATACTTCATAATACTTATGATGAGAAGAATCGTTAATAGTGTACCAGGTTTCCAACTAGTCTTCCCAGTTGACATGAAAACTCTAGTTATAGAACTTAGTTCACTAGTATCTATATATAAGTATTTGCGGCTTCTCCTTAGCACAAGGATGACCAGTATTGCTGTAATGACTGCCCCAGACACGATTATAAATGGATCAGTTAGTGATGGTTCATAAAAGATTCTTCCAAGGATCAATATTGTAAAGGTTCTTGATACAATATTTATTAATGGTAGTGAGAGTATTATAGCTAAAACACTAATTATAGACATTAGGATTATATAGCTCTTCTTAAGCATATCTGGGGGTACACCACGTGTAATAAGTAGTGCTAAATGCCTGCGTAAACCATGTATCATTATACCCGCTATAACAACCATTAGATACCATGAGCTAATAAATATTGGTAATGAAGCCGTGATCACTAGAGATGTCATTTGAAACTGCATAACGGATTTCAGACTAGAGATCTTCTCCTGCAGTGGGGAGTTGATAATTGATAATAAACGGATCGTTGAATCATTAATATTGATATCTACTGTCTTAGTCTCTCTTATAGTCATAAAAAATGTGGTTATCTTTCTCGGAATAATGTTCTTACCGAATATTTTCTTTGAATGCTCTGATAACCTACTATCGATGAACTCATCTACTAACTGACATGCTAGATCAGGATTATAGAGTACAAGATACCTATTACTAAGGACTATGTCTATAGTATAAGCTATGAAAGACCTTCTTTCTCCATGCACCGAAACACATGTATATGGATTTAAAGCCTTAATTATCTGTTTAAATAAACTTTCATTAACTACTATAGCAGGATACATAGATAATCCTTCACCAATAAACCCAGGTGAACTAGAGCCCGTACCAGCTGATACAACTGATGAGGTAAGGTAACCAGCTGATCCCGTAGAATATATGTATTTTATTTCCAGATCTCTATACTCCACCACTGTTCTATTTAATACCTTATGTACGATGGTGATGTTTACATGATCCCCTATATTTAGACCCCATTTCCTTGCAAATGTCTCTGCAATACCTATGCCATTACCAGCTATTTCACCAGATACATTGTATCTAAGGGGATACTCATAGAATACCCCAATAGTGGGCCAGACCTCATATTCGCTATTATTAAAGCCTACATACATAGACAATAGAGAGGGAAGGCTGTATGTAAGGCATATAGAGGTTTTATTAACCTCTGGTAAGGATTGAATTTCTCCATAGAACTCTATGATATAGTTATTTAAGGACATATACGCCTTGGTATCATTAGATTCGGCTTTTATGGTGAAACTTATATGTATTGGTATGTTCTTTGTAATCTCGTATACCATATGGTTATTCACATTTGCTAATACAATGAATGTGCCAAGGACCGATACAATTGTTGTTATAAGGGTCACCAATGCCATTAAATAATGAGCTTTCACCCTATAAAATACTGCTAATAGTATCCTATTCTTTCCCATAAACCTACACCACTTACTAAGTGCGTTTATAGGTTAATAAGACGCCTAACTTATTAATTTTATCAATAGAGACACTATGTATTACTGAGGTGCTACCATGAGGATCCTTGTCACAGGGGTTTTAAGATATGAGTCTGGCAAGACAAGTTTTGCATTAGAACTATTGAGTGCATTTAGAGATATTGGTGTTGATGCATATCCCTATAAGCCTATCGGTGGCCATAGCGGCTGGTACCAGTATGACACTATTATTAACAGTATTAGGCTTGGAAAACTTGTTGGTGAAGATGCATACCACTATGCTGAAGCTGTAGGGTGTCTCGACTGTATAGAAGCTATATCACCACTCGATCTCCTACTAATTCCTCATGATATAAGGTTCTATAGTGGGAGAATTAGGACATATATAGACGTAATCGACGATACATTCCGGCAGATCGTGTTAGTTAGGTTGTCAAATCTTGTGGATAACAAGTTCTCCTCCACACACTATCTTGTAAAGGATAATTATAGATACGTTCTTGACTCTATGAAGAACGTCCTAAAGGATCTAATTAGATCCGTTGGGGAGGTTGTCGAGATCGGTAGTGATGAGCTGGTAAAACTCATACTTAACCCGGAGCTTTATAGGTTACTGGATAGGATACTCGAGTACCATGAGTCTAGACACGATCTAGTGTTAATTGAGAGTTTCAATGATGTAGCACTACCCATTCCAGGTGCTCTTGATAGTTCCTATATAGTCGTTGTTGCTCCAGGTAGGGTAATGGTTTATGATGGCGAGAGTTTCCGGAAGGCTGTAGCTATTGTATCTGATGTTTTCCGCCCACTAGCTCTTAGCATGTCTAGTGTTTTGAGAGTTATTAAGAGGCCCCTCCTAGATCTACCGGTATCTCCTAAACAGATCGTGTATAGTGGGGTATCTGATGCTGCAGGTAAGGTTGCATCTTACATAATCGATCATGTTCTATGATTATATACTCGCTCTCTATACCAGATACTTATTTATCCATGCCCAGCTATACATATATCCAAAGGTTAGAGTGTATTTTATGAGGTGTATTTACAATGGTGTCTAGTTACCTTGAGAAACTAGGTTTTAGACCAATTGATACGAATACAGAGTATACGTTAAAACTAATAGATCACATTCGTGAAAAAATAGCTGGTGTAGAGGATTATAGGAGACTCTCTAGAGCCTATGAAGAAATAGTATTGAAGGTTTCACGTGAAAGACCAGCATCAGCACAGGCTATCAACATGCTTAGGGATCTTGGGAGAGTTATCCTTAATGGTATCGAAGACCATATAGGGGTTAAGGATGTTATGAGGAATATACATAAAGCACTTGATCTATGGAGAGAACGTGTGGTTAAGGAGTGTGAAGAGGCTGCACACATTGTCTCCCGTAGACTTGTTGATGGAGATGTCATACTTACTAATAGCCGTAGCCTATGTGTATTAAAGGCTATAGAGTATGCTAAGAGGAATGGTAAGAAACTAACTTTCTACGTGACAGAGTCTAGGCCCGGTATGGAGGGTCTTATTACAGCTGAGAGGATTAGTGAGATCGGCTATCCCGTCAAGCTTATTGTTGATAGTGCTGCCAGGTATTTCATGAAGGATGTTGATAAGGTTCTTGTTGGTGCTGAAGCTGTAGCTGTTAATGGTGCTGTTGTTAGTAAGGTTGGTACTAGTCTTATTAGCTTAATAGCTAATGAGGCTAGGGTTAGAGTATTCGTTGTAGCGCCTATAACAAAGTTTGATATAGAGACATTATTTGGAGAACTTGTTGAGCTCCCAGAAAGTGATTGGAGAAGGCTCATGTCCCCAGATGTACTAGCTAGTCTCCCGGAAAACTATGTTGCACGTGTACCATTATTTGATGTATCGCCGCCACAGTATATTGATGGTATAGCTACTGATCGTGGATTATTTGCTCCACAGGCAATACCTGTTATACTCAAGGATGTATATGGGAAATGGCCTCCGGAGGCCCCTGAACTAGAGGATCTTGTTAAGAGGATTAAGGAGGAGACTGGGGAGTAGATAGGCTATGAAGGTGCCTAAAAAGGTTCTGGAGATAGCTGATGGTATAAGGACTATGAGGATACGTGGTGCTGGAAAGATTGCTAGAGCTGCTGCTGAAGCATTGAAGATTGCTGCACTAGAGTATGATGGACCCATGGATGAAAAGAGTTTCCGTAAATATATGGCCCGCATAGCTGATCTAGTGATCTCGACAAGGCCTACAGCTGTTAGCCTCCCTAATGCTGTATATTACGTAATGTATCGTCTCATGACTAGCCAGGGAGGTGTTAATGAGCTTCGGGAGGCTGTAGTTAATGCAGCTGATCAGTTTATACAGGAGAGTCTTGAGGCCGTCCGTAAGATCGGTGAGATTGGTGCTCGTAGGATTAAGAATAACTCTGTAATACTAACACATTGTCATAGTACAGCTGCTGTATCAGTTATAACTACAGCCTATCGTATGGGCAAGGTTGTCAAGGTATATAGTACTGAGACAAGACCATTCTTCCAGGGACGTATAACTACTAGGCATCTCCTTGAGGCTGGTGTACCGGTAATTCAGATCCCTGATAGTGCTGTCCGTTACGTGATGCATGAGGTTGATCATGTTGTCGTAGGTGCTGACACCATAGCTAGTAATGGTGCTGTTGTTAACAAGGTCGGTACTAGTCAGGTTGCTCTAGCAGCTCATGAGGCACGTGTCCGTGTATTTGTTGCTGCAGAAACATATAAGTTCTCGCCATCAACCGTGATCGGTGAACTCGTACCTATTGAGATGAGGTCTCCGGAGGAGATTGTGCCTAGGGAGTGGATTGAAGCTCACCCGAATATAGAGATATTGAATCCAGCATTTGATGTCACTCCCCCGGAGTATATTGATGCTATTATAACGGAGATTGGTGTTATACCTCCTCAGGCAGCTATACTAGTGCTCATGGATCGTATGGGCTGGGCTTTGAGTAAGCTTAAACAAGGGGAATTGGGCAAGATATTCTTTGAGGAAACACTAGAGGAGTAGACTATGGATCAGGATAGGTATAGGGAGGAGCTTAGGAAAGAGATCGAGATGCTTATTGATGAAAGTAATGATCAGTGGAGGAAGGCTGTATTCTATAGTGATGAGACTGTACAGAGGATCCTTGATAGACTCTATGGTGAGTGGGAGAAGAATAATAGGGCTGGAGTACCGCTTGACTATGCATCTACCGAAGAGCTTGAGACATTAGCTGCATTAGCCCGTAGATACTCCAGGATCGATAGTGGATTGGCTATGAGGGCACTTATATTTAGTGATCGTCCTAGTACTCAGGAGGAGATTGAGGAGAGCGGTAGTAGTTTAAAGAGGATCCTTAAAAGGCTTTTCTGGATCAGTGGATAGGGTAAAATACTACCCATCATTTTGTTAGCATAGTAGTTGTTATTAGGGTTATGTACCCTATATCAGTACTTGGTGGATAGAATATGGTTTCCCTTGATAAATACCCTAGTGAGCTAGCCCATGTCCTCGATCTTGTCCTAAAACATAATGTTTGGAGGAAGCGGGAGTGCCTAAACCTTATTGCTAGTGAGAATGTTATGAGCCCCTTGGCCATGCTATTCTATATGAATGATATGATGCACCGTTATGCTGAGGGTAAACCGTTTAAACGGTATTATCAGGGACTGGTGTATGTTGATGAAGTCGAAGTTGCTACCATGAAGATCATTGGGGATCTGCTTGAGACAGAATACGTTGATCTAAGGCCTATAAGTGGTACTACAGCAAATGCATCAGCATTTCGTGCATTCACTAAACCGGGTGATAAAGCTGTTGTTGTACCTGTACAGGCAGGTGCTCATGTAAGCCATACACGCTATGGTACACTTGGTGCACTAGGTATTGAGCAGATTGAGATGCCCTTTAGCCTTGAGGAGTGGAATATTGATGTTGATGGTGCCCGGAAGGTTATTGAGATGACCCGGCCAAAAATAGTTGTTCTAGGGGGTAGTCTTTACCTATTCCCTCATCCCACGAGGGAGATTGCTGAGGTAGCACATAGTGTTGGTGCTAAGCTAATCTATGATGCAGCTCATGTACTAGGCCTTATAATGGGTCATGTATGGAGTAACCCGTTAAAGGATGGTGCTGATGTGCTCACGAGTTCTACGCATAAGACATTCCCTGGTCCCCAGGGCGGCCTCATAGCTGCTTCTACTAAGGATGATATTAAGGCTATTGGTAAGGTTGTATTTCCAATGTTTGTATCTAATCATCATCTACACCGGTTAGCCGCTATGGCTGTCACTGGTGTTGAGATGAAGCTTTATGGTGAGGAGTATGCTAGGCAGATCACCCGTAATGCTAGGGCTTTAGCAGAGGCTCTTGTGGAGAATGGCTTCCGGGTTGTTGCTGAGAATAAGGGATATACTATGAGTCATCAGGTTGTAGTTGATGTTAAGGAGCGTGGTGGCGGTGCTAAGGCTGCTAAGCTGCTTGAGGAAGCCAATATCATACTGAATAAGAATATGCTTCCATGGGATCGTCCAGAGGATATTAAGAACCCCAGTGGACTACGTATAGGTGTTCAGGAGGTTACGAGATGGGGTATGAAGGAGGATGATATGAGGGTTATAGCAGAGCTTATGAGGAAAGTAGTGATCGATGGCAAGGATCCTAAGGAGGTTAGGAGGGAAGTTATAGAGTTTAGGAAGAACTATCTAGAGATACACTATGCACTAAAGATCACTAGAGATGAAGAAATTGAACTACTAAAGCTAATGCTACATCCATAGACAAGTATTTTACTAAGAGAAGACAATATAGTATATGCGCGCCGCCCCTAGGGACTAATGGACTCCCCCGTAGCTGGGGCTGGATGACCCTAGGGGACTTGCCCTCCGCTATTCTACTTATCTTATCAATAATCTTATCAATAAGCCCAAACTATAAACATCATTGAATACTTAAATAGTCTCTAAAAAGGAACATACATGTTCCTTTTTAAAGTTTTCCCCACAGATCAGAGCGATCTGTGTGCAGAAACTATATAACTTATTAGGAGGAAAAAAATCTGGTGATAGATTTGCATAGGGATCTTATATATAGTGTCTTAATATTAATAATATTACTAAGTAGCTTAAACAGTATTATAGCTTCTAGTACAGCTATTAAGACGCTAGATCACAATACTGTTTTGGAGGATGATGAGGGAATGGCTATAGTAGCTAATGCACGTGGTGAATACGGCTTATACTGGGAATGGTGGCCATGGCCACCGGGGTTTAGGGCTAAGCCACAGTTAGCAGCTGAATCTATTAATGTCTTTATGTACTGGGGCGATGTCTTTGGATGGATCTACGAGGATGAAACGGTTAATAAGGATGTATATAAACTTTACTCGTATAACTGGATCGTTAATCATCCAAACAATCCTACAGTAGATCTAAAGCTATCAATACTTGACTTTATAGAGGAACACTCATATCACTGGAAATTCATAATACTTATAGGGCATTCATCATGTAATTCGTGGGAAGCCTATTACTGGGATCATGATCACTATACATACTATACAACAAACATGCTATTACCAGACAATAATATATGGACACCAGACTATACTGATCGCTCAGTTTACATATATGCTTCAGAGGTAAGAAACTGGTTAGAGGATAAAGACTGGAAACATCTACCACATATAGCCTTTGTCATAGGCTGTAATTCTGCTAGCATGTATGATGATCATGGAGGCTGGGCTTGGGCTTTTAAGCTCTCCGAAGAGGATTATGATGATGATCTTTGGTTCCTCAGAGGATTTGTAGGTTTTGATGGTTTGATATATTATAACTGGTTAAATGGTGATTATCCAGCTGCCCAAATGATTATGATGATGATAGAGTATATGACATACGATCACTATAGCTCTATAGCAGCTTTTACTAGAGCTGCAGAGGAGACAGGTTTTCAATATAAGATCATCACTTATCCAGAGAATGGGAATTATGGATCCAAAGGTGGTGGTGAAGATGATACTAAGGCTGTATATATAGGCTATTATGCTTGGCAAGATCCCAGTAATGAGGAAATAGCCTTAACTACGGCACTTAATTTCCTTAAAACCTATGCATCAAAACTTTATAGTCTAATATCCAATAAGAATGTACAGCCAACTATTAGTATTAAGGATTCTAGTTTATGGATTAGTAAATTAGCTAATGCAGAGATCTATAATATATACTGGGCAATACCTGCATCTGAACTATTTAATGAAACTTATTATGATATAGTCTTTGAAATAGATATGTCTGTTGTTGTAAAGAATGGTATAGGTAATGTATATTCGGTGTTTATAGGTGGTTCAATAAAGGAATCTCCTGAAAAGGAAATCGACCTTGAAAGGATCAAGAAGCTAAGAAATAGCATTAGAGACTATCTTGGGGATATACAGCAGAACATGAATATTTATCTTAACTATATCCTTAACAATCCGCCAAATGGTCTATCGTATAGGTTAGTACTTAATGAATCAAATAACTTCCATTATAGAATTATTGTGGATAATGTTAATGCCCCATTATATGTACGTATTGATAATAGACTTGTCCCATTAACAATTAAGGCTGTATTCCAGAAGGATGTAATAATTGTTGAGAACCCAGTTGTACTAATTACCGATTATATAGATAGTATTAACGCCCTAGATAAGCCATTAATAAGTAGTGAACAAGCATTGTCTAGGGTACGTGAAGAGTTTAAAGAGATTAGTAATGCCGAAACAATCAATAATATATCTTTGATAGTATTACTAGATCCCTATATCCATGAGGCAAGGATGTACTATTATGGTTCATATAAGCTTAATGAACAAATATATCTAGTAATTGTTGACGCATATACTGGAAGAGTAAGTATTTATAGAGGTTCATTAGCGGCTATAAATAATTACCTAGATACCTTAAGTAATTCCTACATAGTACCTATTATTATAACAATATTAATAGGTGCTATGGTCGTTACAATAATGACATTGCTTTATAGGAGACGAAGAAAGTAAGACTAGATTGCTTGGAGTTCATAATTAATTATTTTTTAAAACTAGATCTGAATTATCTTGTTCACAACATAAATATATTAAGAGGGCTAATAGACACTTACTTAGGTGTTAAGTTATGAATAGCACAGAGGAGTTGAAGAAAAAGGTTATTGAGGTTCTTGAGACTGTTATTGATCCTGAGATTGGCATTGATATCTATAATTTAGGGCTTATATACGAGATCAAAGTTGTTGATGATAAGCATGTTAGGATAAAGATGAGTCTTACAACACCATTTTGTCCCTTAGCCAATATTCTTCCAATGATTGCTAAGGAACAGATCAAGAGGCAGCTGGATATGGATGCTGATATAGAGCTTGTCTATGAGCCACCATGGACTCCGGAGAGAATGACTGAGAAGGGACGTAGAATGTTTATGGAGCGTTATGGTTATGATATTGTGGCTGAGTGGAAGAGGAGGTATTCTTCGGGCTAGATATTCTATTTTGTCTTCATCATTTACTTCTATATCCAATTCAATCATATTTTTATCCGGGTATACTGTTGTCTAAAGTCAAAAACTATTTTTACGTCAAGTATGTTTGTAGGTTTTATGGGTGCCGTGTTTTGAGCTGGAGCATACTTAGGATGTTACGTGAGAATCCTGAGGAGCTTAAGGAGCATGTGCGGAAGAGGTTTATGGATGTAAGCATTGTTGATCGTGCCTATGAGCTTGATGTTAAGTGGAGGAGGATGCTCCGGGAGATTGATGAGCTTAGGCATAAGCATAACGTGATTAGCCGTAGTATCCCAAGGCTTAGTGGTATGGAGAGGGAGAAGGCTATTAGGGAGGCTAAGGAGCTTCTACGTAAGCTTGAGGTTTTGGAGAAGGAGCTTAAACGTGTTGAGGAGGAGCGTGAAAGGGCTCTTTGGAGCCTACCTAATATTGTCCATGAGAGTGTGCCTATAGGTCCTGATGACACTTATAATGTGCCTATCCGCTTCTATGGTAGGCCAAGGGTGTGGGTTGAATATATTGATCGGTTTAAGGAGCAGACTGAAAAGTATGGTTTTAAGGTTGACTATGAGGTTATTGACTGGAAGCCTATTGGTCATGCTGATATGCTTGAGAATGTCCTTGGCCTAGGTGATACTCTTAAGGCTGGTGAGGTTGCTGGTAGCCGTTTCTACTATCTATTCGACGATCTCGTATGGCTTGATCTAGCATTGCTACTCTATGCTATGGATTACCTGACTAGTAAGGGTTATCGACTAGTGCTTCCACCATATATGCTTCGCTATAAGGTTATGAATGGTGTTATTGATATGGATACTTTTAAGGATGCTATCTACAAGATCGAGAATGAGGATCTCTATTTGATAGCTACAGCAGAGCACCCATTAGCTGCTCTACATTATAAGGAGGATATTCCTGAGGAAATGCTTCCACTCAAGTATGCTGGTATCAGTCCTTGTTTCCGTAAGGAGGCTGGTGCTGGAAGCCGTGATCTTAAGGGTATCTTTAGGGTTCACCAGTTCCATAAGGTTGAGCAATTCATATATGCTAAGCCTGAGGAAAGCTGGGATCTTATGGAGGAGCTTATAGGTAATGCTGAGGAGCTATTCAAGGGACTTGATCTGCCATATAGGGTTGTGAATATAGCTAGTGGTGATCTTGGTGCTCCAGCAGCTAAGAAATACGATCTTGAGACGTGGATGCCTGCACAGGGAAGGTATAGGGAGATGGTTAGCTGTAGTAATTGTACGGATTGGCAGGCCTATAGGCTTAGGATTAGGCTTATCCGCCGCCGTGGTATGAGGAAGGAGTATCTACATACGCTTAATAGTACTGCTATAGCTAGTACGAGGACTATAACTGCTATACTTGAGAACTATCAGGAGCCTGATGGTGTTGTAGTTATACCTAAGGTTCTACGTAGGTATCTTGAGATGTTTAGTAAGGCTCCTAAGGATGCTATTCACCCAGTTAAGAGGGAGAGGGTTAAGTAGGTGTTTTCCTCCCTTGTGTAGGCTTCTCCTATTTCACGGTGATCTTGGGGAGTGTAGGGATTTCTTTGGATACCTAGTTGATCTACTAGTTAAGGCTTCGAAGTATGACCATAGACTCCATGATCTTTATGCATGTCTCAATAGATCTGATGAGCCTAGCCATCCTCATGGCTATGGCTATTTTATTGCTTTAACCTATGGTGACGTTATTGAGCACATGTACTACAATAGATCACATAAACCTATTTATCTAGATAAACATGGTGTATACATGGCTAAGTACATACTTGATCATTGGGAACATGATGTTTATGGTCTGCTCCATACACGTAAGGCCAGTACTGGAGAGCCTATTGGAATACTCCATACGCACCCATTTATGGTTAGGGATGGAGTTAGGCTAGTTGTACTAGTTCATAATGGATCATTTGACAAGGCTAGATTATGTATGTCTATGGGTATTAATGAGAGTATATGCAATAGTATATCGGACTCCTATGTAGCAACTCTATATATAGGATATAGACTCCGGGATGTAGGAGATCCTATTAATGTTCTCTCTGAACTATTGGATGAATATGTAGGCTATGATAAAGCTTCAATAGTAGGATTAGCCTATATTGTTGAGGGGAGGATTAAGCTTTACTATGGGGTAAATATTAGGTATGACTGCCACAGTCCATGTGGTGAGATGTATAGGAGATACTATGAACCATATATTATACGTTATAGAGACTGTATAGCTCTTGTCTCCTCAACAATACATGATCTATTAGTTACTAATACTTCTTATAGGGAAAGTATTACTGTACATAAGCTCCCCTATAATACCATAGGAGAACTCTAATACATATCATCGGGTTACCGTAGTATTACTACACCCACCCTTTAAAATTCTAGATAAACAACAACTACTGATTTCGGGAGAGACCCATTGGAAGAGAAATACTATGAGCCACCAAAGGTTCAGGTTGTACTTTATCTGGGATTTGATGAAGCTAGTGAAGAATCTCTAAAACTCACATGGAATGTGGCACAAGAGATCCTTGATCAATATGGTATATGGGTTGAAGTTATACCTATACATGTATGGATCAATGATCCTATAGAGATGCAGTATGCCGATCTGCCCAAGATAGAGATTAATGGTAGAGTTATGATCATAGGTAGAGTACCTTCTAAGGAGGAGCTAATCGACCTAATACTATCTAGGGTGTACAGTAGCGATCATGGTGAAACGGAAACCTATGTACTAGCCGCTATACATAGAAATGATAAAGTCTTTGAGGAGGGCTCAATAATAAGTATAGGCATATAACCTAATTCATTTTATCAAAGAAAACCACATAATATATAATGTATTAGCTAAAAGTATATAAAGAAGAAAAACAAAATATATACGTGCTGAGGGGTCCACTGCCCACACCACCCCTAGAGTACTAGTGTACAACAACGCCCACCACCGCCCAGCATACGTTAATACTGCTAGGCCCGTCCCTAGGGCAAATAATCTTCAAAATCCTATAACCATATGCTGTATATGCACTTACACTATACAGCATACAGTTGTACATCAAGCTTACCAATACGTCATACACTATACAGTATACAAAAATGTGTATTTAATGAATACATGGTTTGGCTATACAAGTGTTTTTACAATTGAGGGCGGTGGTGGGGTGGGGCAGTGGACCCCGATGAGGCATTTTCTATAATGATATTTTATTGACAAACCTTATTTCCCTAGGCCTATATCTTCCTAGATCGTGTATATCAATTATTTCTCCATATATTATTTTCTGAATTGTTGTTTCTGATGCAAAGAGAGCTGCAGATAGGAGGTCCATGTTTTGCTGGTAATGTATGGAGAAAGCTGCTAAATATATATCTCCAGCTCCTGTCTCATCACCATATACTCTATATGGTTTTATTTCTAGTATATCTTTATCTGATAATATATATAGTGGTTTCCAAGAGTTGGTTATTATAAATATTTTATCAGTAAACATTAATAGATCTTCTGGTTTCCTAAGTCCTAAGCACTTGATATAGTGTAGGGCTTCACTCATATTCATATGTATTATGTCTGCATAATTGATTATTTCAGTACATAGGTTGGTACATGTATGGTGTATCTTACCGTTTTTATCAACACATCTTATGAATCCCTGGATATCCAGTGCTACAATAGTTGATTGACTACTTATTCTTTTTAGAAGAACCAGATCCACCTCATTGTATATTGGAGATACTATTGCTAGATCATATGTTGTTGACGGAATCATGTTACTTGTTAAGGTATTACTTTTACTAAGTAGATATAGTTCCCTGTCTTTACCAGTGTATACTAGTTTGTAGTGAAATGGTGTTTTTGAATAGAGGATAATTTCCTCTCTAATAGAATGTATACTAGATCCTATTATCTTTATAAGGGTATATGGATCACTTGATGTGACCATATATATACTGGTTAAAGGGATTTTACTAAGTAGTTTAAGTGAATAATATATTCCTCCCCCAATACTATGCTCTACTCTATTGTTAAACCATATCTCATCATATGAGGGGTTACCAATAAGTAGTACATTACTCCTCTTCCACACTAAATACTACACCTTTTCTTACCCTAGTCTTCCTAATACGATCATGGTTCTTAATGTGTATTATTAGATCACGTGCTGTGTAAAAGAATACATGCCCTATAGGCTCTTTATACTTGGACACCTCCTTTTCAAGCCCAAGACACGTGTGTGCTGCATTTACACATATAGGGCATGCTATCATACCGGTTATACGGTCACGACATGTCCTTATCCTTATACCCTCATACTCTATTACTATAGGCTCCCATCGAGGCTCCCATGTTAACGACGTGCTCCATCACCCATTTAGTTTCCTGGTCACCACTCTACTACTACTATTTCATCTTCTTAAATAGTGTTCTTATAACTAGTAGTCCTAAGAGTGCCAATATAGTTACTGATACTAACGTTATAATCCCAGTAGGTTCTGGTATAGGTACTGGTGATGAAGAACTGAATGTTATTGGTAGGAAGTAATTCTGTACACCATCACCCACTTCGGATTCTGTAGAACCAGTTGATATGGTATCCAGTACATCTGGTTCACCGGGTATATCCCATGCAAAATCCTCTACGGTAGCATGTGCTGTAAATACTGCTATATAGATAGTCATGTTCCGGGGATCATCTATTCCAAGGCTTCTCCATGAAACCCTTATCTCAACTGTATCAACTCCATTGGTTACTGCATCATCACCTATTGTCCCCACGTCATACCAGTCACTACTGTATACGAATAACTCATACCTACCATCACCATCTATATCGTGTCCGGAGCCAAATGGTACTAATAGCAATCTCTCCCATGCATGGGCCGAATCGACGCTATAGTCAATATATGCTGGTAATCCTGTTTCTCCAGCTGAGTAGTTATAGTCTATAGCTACCATTATAAGGGGTGCTCCATTACCAATAGTTGTTGTCATGTTATTCAGCTTCAACAACATATACAGGTAGTTCTCATCACTAAATACCCTGAACTCAGTAATATCCACAGTAGTATCTGGGTTACTGAAGTACGTTACTTCATCGCCAACACTATCCCTCCATATAAACTCGTTTCCACTATAACAGTAGTCATTCTCACTAGCAGGTGGTTCACCAACCCAATCACTAGAGCCACCATCCATCCTCCTAGCCTGAGGCTCTACGGTAAACCTTGCCCATGCTCTAGCGGTATAGTTCGCACCTGAAGGCCATGTCTTGAGCTTAAACACGTACTGTAGGGTGTATGTCTGCCAATCGCTTGTCCCAGTATATGTCATTGACTTCGTAGGTTTAATGGTGACACGAGCACCAGTAGCATGGTTTATATAGCCAAACTCATAAACTCCTACTGGCTGGTTTATAGGCTCTAGTATGTTCTGCCCATTATATAGTGTTGATACTGGGTCTACGCTTAATCCCATGCCTATGTATAGAGTTCCACTCTGTATAGTGTATTCTACATCTAGTTCTGGAGAACCCCATGTGATCATGTATTTCTTCACTATATCACTAATATTATTGTTATCAACATCTGGTGACTCTAGTACTACATAGGCTACTGTCTCATTATGGAAGCTTGTATTGAATACATAGTTTCTCGACTGATATTTTTCACCCGTTGAGTCAAGATAATCATCAACGAATAATCCTACTTGACTGAGATTCCAGTATTCATGTTCCTCAGTACCCCAGTAAACCATTGGTGCACCAACGGCCATGTATGCATAGCCTGTCTCATTATCATATACGAATACATAGGGTATAGCTCCTCCACGAGGATCTATGAACAATAGTATCTTGTCATTATACATCAATGCCTCCTCAAGACCATCCCAGTCATAGTCAGCAATCGATACGTTGGGCTGTGTTATAAGCCCCCTTCTCACACGATCAAGCCATTTAGCAGCCTCTAGTAATACATTAATGAGCCTAAGATGAGCCCATTGTGCACGCCCCCAGCCTGGACAATCCTGTAGCCCATCATCATCCCAGTCGCTCTCCTCATGCCATGCTGTCTCGTATAGCATAGCGTTAGCGGTATAGAGTGCTAGTTTCCAGAACTCATTCTTTGGTGCTGTATCGAATCCCTGTCCTGGAGCAAATAGCCTATAGATCGTGGTTCCATCCCACCATATATCTCCTAGTGGCTGTATGTTGTCTATTAGCTGGTAGCCCTGCTCGTTACTCCCCAGTTTATTGAATGCTTCCTCACTACTTGTACCCCAGTACCATCCATCATATGCTCTACGGTAGTCGTAGGGGTAGTCGTTAACCCATCCCTTTAGGTAGGCATATGTATCGTATCCACAGTAGTAGCCCTCTACCGGTGTCCATGCCCCAGTCTCGATCCATGACACGATCTCATCTATTGTTGTGACCTGTATCCATGGATGCTGTGCAACCCATCTAACAGCGTTCTCATAATTATGTGGGTCTATAGGCCATCCAGCTATGCCTGCTGCTTTCTCCCAGTCATCAGCGTATAGGAATACTTGTTGTTGGTCAGGGTTTCTAGCTGCATCAATGTATATTCCCCTTAGATCCTTGTTGAGGGCATTATCTGTTGGGTTTAGGAGTTTTTGTTGTGTATCCCAGTGTATGAAGAATACGTAGAGTGGTCTACCATCTGTCTTTGTGGTATCATACTTGTGTGGCTTGAGATTATTTGTATCAGGGCTCCAGTCATCGTGGTGTGTATTTCCATCAAGTACAATTGCCCTATAGTATTTACTGAGTGTCCATGCTATACCTGTTCTCTCATCATCCCATGTACGCTCCGGTACCCATGCCGTTATTGGTCTGTATCCGAATATGTGGTAGTAGTAGTCCTGTGCAAGTTTTGCTGATGGACCATTTAAGTTGTCGTAGAAATATGCTGTTATATACTCTGCCCACATACCACCTACTGGTACAGCTATACCCTCCCGGACAAGGTATCTCATGTAATCCACGAAACCGGGATCCCACCATACATAACTTGCAAGCAATGTACCGCTCATGTGGAACATTACCGGTATTCTCCGTCCCGTAAGCCTTGATACATCCTCGTGAACCCATAGAATGAATCCATAGCTATTTGGTGAATCGGGTGGGTTTAGGGCACGGTTATCAGTTAAATGCTGGTTCCCATGGTGTAGGAATACAAGCTTAGCCGTACCAACGTGGTCGTCTGATTTTACAGCACCACTCCATTCATTAGGTTGTCCTGTTTCATTAATTGTATCCGGTAGTGCATCAAATAACCAGTTATTCCAGTCTGTATCAACCCATACGGTAGCTATCTTAGCCCATATAGCCTTCCCAGAGCTCCAGCCATATTGTTCTAGAGCCCATTTTGGAACGGATATCTCTACGAAATCCCATTGGCTACTATACGCTATTTCCAAGGTTATATTTGATGAGTCCCAGTAGCTCCAGTCCGTACGGTATACCTTATAGTTCCCCCCATCATAGATCGCTAGTGCTAGTACCCAGTGGTAATCAGCTAAGTGCACCCCATCACCATCAAAATCCTTGACAAAATCGGGTATCCACTCCTGGTAGGATGAAGCACCCTCCCAGCCAATCATAATGTATATGTTTAGTGCATCAATATATCCACGATCAGGATTTGAAGCTGTCTCCGCCCCATACGCTAGATCAAAAAAGTCTATACGAAAGAATACCTTATCAACTCCCTCGGCATAATAGAAGGCTATTATGTCCCGACTATCATAGTAGTCCTCAAGATATGCCCTGTGATCCCCATGCCCGTCTAGGGCGTGGCACATGTAATAGTTCCATTCATAGCCTTGTCCATCAACTTGTATCGGCTCATTACCTTGGAGGGGGTATGTCCGGGTTATTGTGTTAAGTGTATGGGGGATGAGTACTGTGACTAACAAAAAAACCATTAATATTAGACATGGATACCTATTGTCCATTATATGGCACCTTGGATGTAATGATGCTTTACCTAAGTCTCCTCCATACATTATATACATTATATGCTATTAGAGCCCCCATAATCACAAATACTGCAGCCATAACTGTTAATGTCTCTGGTATTGGCTCTGGTATGTTTGAGCTAAATGTTACTGTAAAGCTTGTATCCAACCAGTGATCCTGGGTTGGATAGGCATCATTAGATGCATCACCATCATCATCGTAAACCTCATCAGTGGTTGGTGTTTGACCGGGTGTATCGTAGAGATCGCTTCCTACGAGACACGGGTTTCCATCAGGGTCAGTAGCACTATTGTCATAGGGATCCCATATGCCTCCATAGCTATTAACGAATACTGCTACCCAGATCCTTATGGTGTTTCCTAAGTATGAATCAACACCTCCTATGGAGTCCCATGGTATGCTTGCTTCAATAACCTTATTTGTACTATTGAAAGCCACGTCACCTGTTGCTGTAAAGGTCCAGCTATGATCGTAGACACCGATCATACTATTGTTCCTATTAGAATCGTCATCCCAGTCCCTATTAATAGCTATTATATAATCCCACTGCCAAGATACATGTGAACCATTTAATGCAGTTCCTCCAAGTTCTGTATCAGCATAGTCTGGAAGCCATGTGTTAAATCCGTCTTCAGGGTTATCTGGTGTTAGATCTATGGCTACCATTATATAGTAGCTCCACTCATTCTGCATAGTATTAAATTTGAACAGTAGGTACATGTTATCATTGTCTCCTGTAAGCCTAAACTCTACTATATCTACATCACTTACTATAGGCCAATCCCAGTCAGCCCTCCTATATGGTAGCGTATCATTCACTGGATCGGATACTATGAATTCGCCATTGCTATACGTATACCCTGGTGTTGTAGCTGGTGGTGTACCAATCCAGTCGCTAGGGTCACCATCAACAACTCGAGTACCCTTTATACTATATGCCTGTACTGGTTTCAAAGGCATTATTATTGTTAGCAATAGGCTTGCTAATAGGATCAATCCTAGATAGTTAGTTCTCATAAACATACACCCCTAGCACCCAGTATATACAGTATATTTGTAACCATCATTAGAAAATAAGTATTACCCACAATATAGGTGGTAGAATTATTTAAAAGGGTACTACATGGGTCGCTACCGGCCTAGCAACTTCATCGGCTAAGGCCTCAATTGATGAGGGGCGGGAGCCGCTCATCCCATACTATACTATGGTAGTCTAGGCTATAAGGGTGTTTCCAAAAATATGTTTTATCTAGATGAAGAGACCGCCAGTGCCTGAGCCTTGGTTGGCTGTGAGGATTCTTCAGCGGATCTGATCTGTCGGTAACTATTTGTTCTAGACTCTCCATATATTCTGGAGAGCATTGGATGATGGTTGTGTGCCATGGATAGTTTCTCCTGGGATCTCTCTGGTGTTTTTGGGGATATTATTAATGCTTATGGTGTATTGGGTGTGTTTATTATTTCTTTTCTGGGTAATGCCATACCATATTCCACGATCCCTTATCTCTTCTTCATAATCCTCTATTCGGCACATATTAATGATCCTCTTATAAACTTGTTCATCACATTATCCGGTGGTTTTGGCGCTGCTTTGGGTAAGCTTGTAGTATACTATATTGGCAGATCTGCAAGAGCTATTCTTAGTGAGGAGAGGAGGAGAAATACTGAGTTATTCGCTAGTTTCGCACGGAGAAGTATTTTTGTAGCTGTATTCCTATTTGCAGCTCTGCCGCTACCTGATGATGTACTCTATGTACCTCTTGGACTTATAGGATATAGTGCGATCAGGTATTTCGCAGCCCTTATACTTGGGAAGATCGTTATAACGGGCTTAGCTGTATTCTTCGGATCATCCTTCTCAACATACCTACGTGAAACAGCATTATTACCTCCATACATATACATACCACTACTTATAGGCATAACACTATTGATCACATATATTGTTATGAAGATTAATTGGCAAGTAGTTGCTATGGCTGGTTCTAAAGAGGGTATTCTCACAGCTATAAAAGTGGTTATTTACGAGACTTTAAAGGCTTTAAAGGATCTATTGCATATACTCCCGGGATCGAGGAAAAGCTCAGACGGTTGATCCTTCCTCATGGATACGGTTTATCGGGCCATCATCATTGCCGTGGAGGTCATGCAGCGAAGAGTTCATCACTAATCAGATCCGCCGGAAGAGGCTTCATCCCTATTTCTTACCAATACTATCTCTTCTCCACCACTATATACCCTACCCCTATACCATGAATCGATCAGGTTCCATAGAAGTATTGATCTCCTCAAAATATTCCTTGCAGTATGTATTTTATAGCCTATCTTAACCAGTATTTCCAATGATATGTTTTCTAGTATGTCTTTCTCACTTGCTACACTATCTATGTGTTTCCTAGTGTATTCTCTCTGTTTAGCCAAGGAGCATCTCCATAAACATCTGACCGATCATATCGACGTAGAAGATTGTTACGAGGGCTACTATAGCTACTATAGCTACTCTCAATGTATTCCTAGCTGTTAGATCGACTGCCTTACCCATTGTTAGAGCTAGTGCTATACTTGATACGAATAGACTTATCTTTGCATGGAATAATGCCGTATCTGCTGGACGTAACTGTATGGGCATACGTAGTGTTAGCCCAGTACCTGTTGTCTGTAGCTCCTGCATTGACTGTTCTACAGCCGCCATTACATCCTTGATCATTGTGTTTATCGCTACACCTATTGCTACAAATACTCCTAAGAATACTGGTGTTACATAGGCAAGTGCTAAGTAGAGCCTTAGCTGTCTCTTGGCATTCTCACGGCTATCAAGCATATCTGTTATGAGGCCCGTGAACTCCTCTAGGATAGCTGGTGTACCACCACCTGTATCCTCGATCTCTCCTAATAGCCAGAATACGAATCTTCCAAGCCATGATCTTGTTGGTACTTTTACACGGTTAAGCCTTATACCTGCTCTAAGCTGTGCTATTACTACATTTACTAGTTTATCGAAGGTCTTATTGTATGTTCTACCGCTCTCCTTGATCATGAAGAATGCTCTTACAAGTGGGAAGCCTATCTTACGATACTCGGTTATGTCTCTTAGAAACTCTGGTAATGCAGCCTCTATATCTCTTATCTCCTTGGCCTGCCTATAATAGTCTATACCTAGAGCTAGCAGTATAGCAATAAATGATACACCTCCAAGATATATTGATGGTATGTTTAGTGCTGATAGGATTATTATTGATATTAGGAATGCACCTATTACAAAATATATGTTAACCGTATAGTAATCCTTAATCTTTGGCTGAGGTATCATCGAGTCTATAACGGAGATCATTAATACAGTAATGATCGGTATCACTAGGAAGTTGAAGAACATCATCATATCCCCAATACCACCATAGGGTAGTACAACAGCAATCAATATGAATAGTACCGTGGTCATGAAGAACAATATGATCAACATTTCACCAATAGAACCAGCTCTCTCACTATATACTCTCCAGTTAAACTTGATCTCATTCACGTAATCCTTAATCCTAGTTGTTAGGTATAGCATGGCATCCCATCCACTACGGACAACAGCTGTATAACCAAATATGAAGTCACGGAATCTACGTGATGGATGGTGACGGGCTAGCTCTGTAATCGCCTCCAATGGATCCTTTCCAAGCCTTATCTCCTTCTCAACAATCCTACCCTCTCTCTCCATACCGGGAAGTATCCTGTTACCTATGAGCCTACGTAGTGCTTGATCAAGGTATAGACCTGCACTCTGGAGAACGCTAGCGTATATGGCGAAGAACGGTAGATCTCTTTCTACAAGCCTCTTCCTCTCTCCACGAAGCTGACTAAACTTTATGTATGGATAATAGATTACCGTCACAAGTATTATTACAAACAACAGTATAATTGCTACTACAACATCTATGGGGAGTATCTGGTAATAGGCTGAGAAACCAATAAGTGTGCCTACAGGTATTAATAGGAAACCAACTATAACAGCCATAGCTAGGTAGCGGGCTATAAGCATTGATGGAGCTTCAGTAGCTCCAGCTGTACGTAGTAGTTCAGCTAGTTTACCCGTCTCCTCAGGCTTTATAGCCCTTAACTCTACAGCTAATGATACATGCCATGGAAGTGGCGGCGGCGGTCTTAATGAGGTTATTAGTAGCCATAGGCTGATCACTATCCCTCCACCAGTAAGTATTGAACCTACAAGCTGTGCTTCTGGTGCCTCCGGGAATAAGTAGATCAATAGTACTCCCGTCGCTGGTATGACCAGCGAGAATCCTGCTAGGCTTATACGTCCTGCGTGGATTGGTATTGATGGCTTTACACCAGCTACTCTCCTACGTCCTCTTCGGAGGAATACGTTTATGAAGCTTATACCTGTCTGTGTCCTTATAGCTAGATCGCTTGCAAGTATACCTGTTAATAATGCAAGTATTACTCCAAAGATTATTAGTGCTGATGTATTATCCAGTCCTGTTGCTCTAGCAAGGTATACTATTATTGGGGATTCCTGTAGACCGGATATAGCTATGTACACGAGTAGTGTAGCAAGTATCCCGAAAACCATTCCTTCAAGGATCATTATGAATACTAGCCTATATAGTCTCTCTAGAAGAATCTTTCTTCGTGAAGATGGTTTTGGAGTGACCTTTCTCTTCTTAACTCTTGGTTTTAGTTCCTCACTAGGACGTGGTTTCTCCTCAATCCTTCTAAGCCTAGGCCTTAGTGTTTTCTTTGGTACTTTCTTCTCCACCCTACCCTTCTCCTTCCTCCTAAAAATCCTCTTGATCTTATCTAGTACATTCTTAGCCAAAATAATACACCCTAGCGGTATCCAGGTACTTTTATAGTTTATACTGCACTATTACTTTTTCTCAGAAGGAAGTATATATTGCTATTATGTAGAACATATATAATGTATAAGAAGCATACTTAAACATGGAGGTATAGGTGGTTTGACAAGGTTAAAGGCTATTAGTGAATCAATAACGATGTTGATACTGATAAGTATTACACTCATAACTGGGTATCTAATCTACCGTGGATACATGCTCAGGATCTCAACTGCACAATCAGGTATTTCTGAAGCTACTAGAGTCGCTAGTTCTAGGATTGCTGAGAAGATAGACATTATTGATGCATATATTGATGTCACAACGAATAACCTGACGATAATAATATATAACTATGGTAATGAAAATATTACTATAGAACAACTTATTGTACCAGTTATTGTTAATGGATCAGTTATTAAAACAAGGATCTTTCACGGAGATGATATAGTCCCCAACGTACTTCCTAGGAGAGATCTTGTAGAGGTTATGGTAAATATTAATAGGACAGGCGATGATCTAGAGCCTGGTGATAGGATTACCTATCCTCCCAGAATACTTGTAAAGATTGCTATGTTCACCGATTCCGGGAGGAGGTATGAGTTCTATGCTAGAACAGTTATTCCAGGGTGATGGATTGTGAAGGGTATTAGTAACTATATTGCAGCAATAATAACCGTTAGCATGATATTTACTAGTGTAGCATTCCTCATATCACTTACTTTGAGACAGGCCAAGCTTAGTACTGACGCAATGAATACTATGGCTGAAATTGCTGAGAGGGCTCGTGAGAAACTTGGTGTTAGTTATATACTGCTTGATGACTATCATGTAAAGGTTACCATGACTAATCTTGGCGATATAGATATTATTCTATCATATATCATCATTACCTATAATGATCTCTCTGTACAGAAGATTAGTATGAACAATTTAGCTATTCCTGTAGGTGAAGTCTATACATATGTACTTAATCTTAACAAGTCCTTCGGTAATGTATCAAGTATTAAGATACTAACTTATCGTGGAAATGTATTTGACTTATTTGCTACAGCCTATAAGCCATATACTCTTACTGCACTTGTTAATAGAGAGTATATAAATTCTAGTGTAAGCTTTAAACTTAGGATAATAGTTGAGAATAATATACCTTCAACAATTACAATGGATCCTAAAACGGTTAAGATATACTTCTATAACCATACAACAGGAGATAATATAACAAGCTACTTTACAATAACCTCATACTTCCCTAATACAACCACATTGGATAGTGGTGAGAAAACTATTTTCGTATACCAGATTAGCTATAGTGGTGGTTTAAAGGGCTATGTGGATATTGTTGTAATAGTTAGTGGCGTTGATGACTATGGAAATAGTATTGATCAAACTCTTATGGAAAAAACAATATTTTATGTAAGCTAGAAACTATATATAGCCTAGGGAGGTTTTAGTATAGCTACTACTCTCTCACTAGGTAGGGTTTCAGCATCTATCTCTAACGTATTAGTCTCAAGTCTCTCAACCCTTACCTTTTTAACATAGGCTAGGAAATCATCAATTCTATGTAGGGGTAAGGTTAAACCCTTGATCCAGTAATGCATAGGTATCGTAATCCTTGGCTGGATCATTGATACTATCTCCCATGCCTCATCAGGGCCTATGGTATACACTCCTCCAACAGGTATCATTAGTACATCAATGTTCTTAAGCTCATTAACTAGTTCATCCCCTATAATATGCCCCAGATCACCCATGTGGGCTATGCTAATACCTTCAGCAACTATCTTATAGACTGTATTCTCACCCCTACGCCTACCACCCACCTTGTCATGGAATGTCCTATATCCCTTTATCCTAATATTATCGATCTCTGTCTCGCCATAGAAGCTCTTAAATATCCTTGTCCCATTCTTACGGGCTACATCAACAGCATTATGGTCGAAATGATCATGTGTTACAAGTATGAGGTCAGCTTCTACACTAGGTCTTTTCAAACCAATACTAAGCCCATCATGTGGATCAATAGCTATTGTATAACCGTTAGATAATGTTATGGTAAAGAATGCGTGGCCAAACCATTTAATCCGTAGCATACCCCATCACTTCACACAACTATATTTATGTCTTCAAGCCTTATATATGGTGATACTATATAGCCTTTCTGCATAGTCTCTTTACTAATAAGTTCTACCCTAGCTAGATCACTGTATATATTGCCTGACAACATTACACCACGTACCGGCTTCAACTCACCATTCTCTATAAGCCAGGCAGGTGTTGCTACAACACTATATTCTCCAGTCTCTGGATTACTACTGTGTGCTCCCTGTAAATCATATACTAGTAGCCCTCTCCTTGTCTCCATGATCATTTCGTCAAGCATTGCATCACCTGGTTCAATTACTATGTTTGTTGGAGCTACTACTGGTAATCCCTTATAGCCTCCTCTAAACCCGTTTCCAGTGCTTTCTACACCATATCTTATACCCCAATAGTTATCGAATAGATAGTTCTTTACTACACCCTTTTCTATGAGCAATGTATTCTGCATAGCTACTCCCTCGTCATCAAAGATCCTTGTATATAATCCATTCTTTAGTAGTCCATCATCTCTAATTGTTAGTTTTTCAGAGAATACCTGCTGACCCTTTTTCCCAGCTAGGTAGCTTTTACCACGTACAACATTATCTCCCCTCAATGCATCAAGTAATGTGTACTTGAGTAACGAGTTTACGGCAAGTGGGTGTAGTATTACTGGTGCTTTCATGGAGACTATCTTTACTGGATGGAGACTTGCTATAGCATATTCTTTAACCTTATCTACTAGTGGCTCTATAGCTGGTGGACTTATCCTTGAGAATGCAAAGTCATCAATTATTGGTGTAGTATCACCTGGTTCATTAGCTACTACACTCACGTATGCTATAGAGTTTGTTAGATGCTGTATATTCACTACACCATTAGTATTACCGATAGCTATAGATCCCGATGATACAGAAACCGATCCATAGACTATAGTTAACCTCTCATCACTAGTTACTAGATCGAGCATGTGTTTAGCCTTCTCACCAACCACATCTTCAGAAATACGTGCTAGGTCTAGACTATATATGTTCTCAGGTACTCTATAATCCATGGGTGTAGGGAATCCATTCCAGTATGGATCTTCTTCTGATGTACGTGCTATACTTAATGCAGCCATTATTGTCTTCTCAATAGATTCCATGGATAACTTATTGGTTGACGCATAACCGATCCTTTTACCAACTACTACTCTAATCCCAACACCGATCCCATAATGTGCTTCAGTACTAGTTATCATGTTATTATTTATGGTTGCACCAAGATCCCTTGTACGCATAGCATATACTTCAGCTTCATCAGCACCAAGATCTATTGCCTTCCTCAGTGTAAGTAAGATTATATCGTATAGGTTTAGTCTATCTAGACTCATAGACTACCGCCCACAAGGATCTTTTCAACTCTTACATGGGGTCCTCCATCAGATACAAATACAGTCTGCCCCTTACCACACCTTCCATAACCTATCTCGAAATCCTTTCCAACACCAGTAACATGTTTAAGTGTATCAAGTGTATTACCACTAATACTCATGTTACGTACGGGTTCACCTATTTCTCCATTAACGATCTCATATGCTTCTTGAACGCCAACCTGAAATGTACCATCAAGATTTGCTTGTCCACCACGGAATCCAACAATGTAGTACCCAAACTTTATACCCTCGAAAAGCTCCTCTCTACTCATATCACCTGGTTTGATATATGTTGTCCTCATCCGGATCATTGGAGGCACGTTGTAGTCTTCAGCTCTAGCATTACCGGTTGGCTTGACCCCAAGTAGTTTAGCATATAGTCTATCTGTCATCAATTGCTTTAGAACCCCATTCTCAACAATAACCACTGGTGATGCCTCAATCCCTTCATCGTCATACTTAAGCATACCGAATGAATCCGGTATTGTTGGGTCATCAACTATTGTCACAAGTTCGCATGCTACCTTCTCACCAACTTTATCCCTCAATACACTCCCAGACACCGTTAGATCGGCTTCGGCTAAATGCCCGAAAGCCTCATGTGTAAATACACCAACTATCTCTGGTGCCATGACTACTGGGTATACTCCTCCCCTTGGTGTTTTAGCTTTCAACTGATTCTCGATCCTCCTAACCATGATCTCTGCTATTTGCTGCGGTGGGTACTTCTTATATAGTACGTAGCCTCTACGAGTACCTAGTTCATGTCTTGCAGAAGCTGTTACATCAGCTTCTCTACCAGTAACCCATAGGTATAGCCATGTATAGCTTGTATGTTGTTCTATGTATCTCTCCTCACTTGATGCATAGATTGTCCTACCCACTACATCCATATACTTGATCGTTACTGTCTTTACCCGTTTACTCACACTAGTTATCATTTTATGTATTTCCTTTAGATCATTTATCTTAACACCATTATCAATATCCCTTGGATCAGTATCCATTGGGTATTTGACAATATCATGTCTACTACTAACTCTATAGAGATCAACTGGTTTACCTGATCCAGCTACTGATCTAGCGAATCTATATGCTGAATCAGCAGCTCTCCTCAAGCTATCAAGATCTGTTTTTGATGTTGATGCAAACCCTAGTGATCCCTTATATAATACCCTTATAGATGCACCTAGGGTATTGTCTGTAGAAGCGCTATGTACCAGCCCATCTCTAAGCTCAATACTATTCAATACATAGTCCTCGATCCTAATATCAATGAAATCTACTCCTTTATATAGCCCGTACTCTATTATTCTATTAACTGTATCCTCCAAGCAGGCTACACCTAGTGATTATAGTATGTGATGGAGATAAAATATGTATGGACAATTACTAGAGATCATGAGGGCCCTAGCACCCGTGCTTGGTCTTACAGGGTTACTATTGATCGTTATACCGTCAACTATAATCCTATTACTTCAAGCAATATTCTATCTAAAGGGTAGGAGCTATCGTGAGAATGTTGGGGAGAGCGAGATAGACGATCTAATTTCGATCATAGTCCCTGTTAGGAAGGAACCTCTGGAAATACTAGATGATTGTTTAAGACATATTTTCTCATGGAGTATACGTGATCGTGTTGAAGTAATCATAGTATCTGATGATAGCCTTGATGAGGTAGAGGATATAAGGGCTATTGTTGAGAAGTGGAGGAGAAAGGGATTACGTGTATACCTTATATGGAGGAGTATACCACGTGGATTCCGGACCGGTGCATTAAATACTGGGCTATATGCTTCTAGGGGCAGATACGTCTATGTAATGGATGTTGATAGCCGTGTACCCGAGGATTACTTCCATAGAGCCATCAACATGATTAAGAAAGGCTACGTAGCAGTTGTTGGCAGGTGGAGCGGCTTGAATAAGGATACTAGACTAGCCGAGGCAATATCAACCTCTATGGACTACGTCGTGGACTCTATATATCGTGGCCGTGCATCACTAGGACTACCAGTCATGCCCGTTGGCACAGGTACACTCTATGACCGAAGGTATCTAGTAGAGGTTCTTGGCGGCTGGGATGAGGAGAGGATCCAGGATGATATGGAGATCGGTACACGTATTCTTAGAAGTGGTGGCCGTATAGGGTTTATTGATTCTGTATCTATTGGTGTTGAGGTGCCTAGGAGGCTTAAGAGTTTCCGTATTCAGCAGGAGAGATGGGCTTATGGAGCTACTGATGTTGCCTTGTCTAGGTTTTGGGATATTGTATTGTCTAGGCAGCCTTTCTACTCAAAGATCGAGATCCTTTTGTTCCTGCTCCAGTATCTCCCGGTACTGACGACATTTATTGGTGTATTCCTTGCGATCGCTTCACTTCTACTTGGTTTTGACCCATTCTATACATATTGGTTTATTGGTTTACCATGGGTTGCCTCAATGGTTGTTTATGGTGCTAGCTATGTTGACTCCCAGTTGAGGAGGGGTAAGAGCTTCCATAGTGCAGTAGTTAATCTTGGACGTGTAGCTGCGGCTACAACGTCGTTATCTATAACTATATCCAAGGCTATGATCAGGGCTTTGCTACGTAGACCATTTATCTATAAGAGAACTCCTAAGGGTAGGCATGAGTCTATGTTTTCATCGCATAGGTTTCCATCAGAGATAGTCTATTTATCTATACTAACCCTATCTGGGATCTATGGTCTCCTGCATGGGGTTATATATACGGGTGGATGGCTACTATTCTATTCACTAGCCTACTACTACTCCCTCATTAGGTGGGGACGGGATTTACTGTTTAAATAACCTCTTATAGTATACTGGTTAGTATGGTAGCTGGTTTAGGGTATGGAATAGGGTATTGTAGATCATATGGTGTATCTGGGGTATGCCTATAGTTTTTGCTGAGAAGATGTATAGGGATGAAGAAATCTATGGTATGCTTAGACCGTATGTTAGTGAGTGGTTTAGGAGGCGGTTTGGCTCATTCACTCCTCCACAGAGAATGGCCATCCCATTGATTAAGAAAGGCTATAATGTTCTAATCTCCTCCCCTACGGGTACTGGTAAGACACTGGCTGTATTCCTTGGATTACTTGATAACCTGTATAGTTATGCTGAAGAGAAAGGCGATCTCCCAGAGGGTATACAGATCGTTTATGTTAGTCCTTTGAGAGCATTAAATAATGATATGAGAAGGAATCTCCAAGAACCAATCAATGGTATTACCGGTGTAGCCCGTGAAATGGGCTATGAGTTGCCAAGGATTAAGGTAGCTGTCCGGACAAGTGACACAAGTCCTAGTGAGAAGCAGAAGATGTTGCATGACCCGCCACACATACTGATCACCACTCCGGAGAGCTTGGCAATAGCTCTTAATGCACCACGTTTCCGTGAAAGACTGAAGTCTACTAAGGTGATCGTTATTGATGAGATCCATGAGATGGCTGGTAGTAAGCGTGGAAGCCATTTAAGCCTTAGTATTGAGCGTCTTGAGAATCTTGTTGGCAAACCCCTTCTACGTATTGGTTTAAGTGCTACAATAGCTCCGTTGGAGGAAGTTGCTAAATTCCTTGTTGGCTACCGTGATGATGGTTTGCCACGTGACTGCTTTATAGTTGATGCACGTTTCACAAAACCCCATGATATACGTGTATTGTGTCCGGTAAAGGATCTTGTCCATGCAGATGCTGAGGAGATCAATGAGGCTATATATAGGAAACTTATAGAGTTGATCAAGGAGCACCGTACAACACTAATATTCACAAATACACGTAGTGCTACAGAACGTGTAGTTTATAAGCTTCGGAAGATTATGGAGAAGGAACGGATCGTCGATATTGATGAGATTGAGGCTCACCATAGCAGTCTAAGCCGTGATCTTAGGCTAGAGATTGAGGAGAAGCTTAAACGTGGTGAGCTAAGAGTTATTGTTAGCTCCACAAGTCTTGAACTAGGGATCGATATTGGCTATATAGACCTTGTAGTTCTCTTAAGTAGTCCTAAGAGTGTTAGTAGGCTTCTACAGCGTGTTGGTCGTGCAGGACATCATATTAGGCAGGTTAGTAAGGGTAGACTGATCGTTGTTGACCGTGATGATCTCGTCGAGTGCACTGTATTAGCTAAGGCTGCTATGGAGAGGAAAATAGATCATGTAAGGATACCACGTAACCCACTTGATGTACTTGCACAGCATCTTGTAGGCATGGCTTTGGAGAGGAAGTGGAGGGTTGATGAAGCCTATAGGCTTATACGTAGAAGCTATACATTCCATACACTATCCTATGAGGACTACCTTAACGTACTCCGATACCTATCCGGTAGATACTCCAACTACCTAGAGCATATGAGGGTTTATTCAAAGATATGGTTTGATGAGGAAGAAGGTGTTTTTGGCCGTAAACGTGGTTCACGAATGATCTATTTCCTAAACATAGGCACTATACCTGATGAGAGTAAAGCCTATGTATTCACAGTAGATGGACGTTATGTAGGTGATCTTGAGGAGGAGTTTGTCGAATGGCTTACACCAGGAGATCTATTCGTCCTTGGCGGCCGTGTCTACGAGTATCTCCGAAGCCATGGGTTTAAGGTATATGTACGTCCAGCTGATGGTGCCCGCCCCACTGTGCCTAGTTGGTTTAGTGAAATGCTCCCATTAGCGTTTGATTCTGCCCTTGAGATTGGGCGTTTCCGTAGGATCGTTGCTGAAATGATCGTTTCATCTCCTAGGGAGGAGGTTATAGACTATCTTGTCCGTGAGTATTTGTTGGAGAGACATGCTGCTGAGAGCATATATGAATACATACTTGAGCAAATCCTTTTCACTAATGGTCTCGTACCATCCGATAAACTCATACTGATCGAGGTATATGATGAAATTGATCGTAGGAACGTTATTGTACACAGCCTATTTGGTAGGAGAGTTAATGCTGCACTCTCACGTGCATACGCCTACATTGTTGGACGTGAACTAGGTGTTAATGTCCGGATAACAATCAACGATAACGGGTTCATGCTAACATTACCTGGACACCCTAGTGCACCATGGAGTAAGTTGTTTATGATGCTCCGGGAGGATAATATAGAGGATATACTCCATAGAGTACTTAGGCATACTGAGATGCTTAAGAGGAGATTCCGGCACTGTGCACAGAGATCATTTATGCTTCTCCGCCGTTACAGGGATCGTGAGAGGAGTGTTCATAAGTTGCAGTTGAGTGCTGAGGAGTTACTCAAGATTGTATCGGAGATACCTGGTTTCCCTATTCTTAAAGAGACTTATCGTGAAATCCTTGAGGACTATATGCATATTGATGCTGCTAAGAAGGTTCTAAAATGGGTTCATGAGGGTAGTTTAAGGATTGAGGTTATAGGTCCTAATAGTGTGCCTAGTCCATTTGCTCATAATATTGTTGTTCAAGGGTATAGTGATGTTGTTCTTATGGAGGATAGGAAGAGGCTTTTGAAGAAACTCTATGAACAGACCATAAGGTATATAAGGTCTAGGACTACATAACTATTCCTTTACACTAAGTATTTTCCCCAGTATCTTCCTATTGATATTGAATACCTCGGATGCTATAGTATATACATATTTATCGTTGGGCAATATCTTGGGGAACCCCATCTTGACAGCTAATGCTTGCTTATAGGCTTCCTTGGTCAAACGATCCCTTATCCCACCACCATATATTTCTTCAGCTAGTTTAAACGCTATATAGAATCTAACGTAGTTATGTACTGTCCGGACTTCCTCTGGAAAAGCCTCCATACACATGTGTAGTAGTTTATAAAATATGTTCTCATCCATAAATCCTAGTATCGTCTTAGTGAATGCCACACGTAACATTCGTGCAAGAGTATTACTATCAATCACTCGGGCAGGTGATAACTCTAAGAGTATTTTCCGGGCTTCCTCAAACTCTTTATCCAATACATAGGCTATAGCTTGATCAAATAATATCTCCTTATCAAATAATCTATTAAACTCTTCAGGATAATCAATGTCCAGTCCAAGCCCATAACGTCCCACAACATAGAGTGTTGTAAGCTCCTTATCATATATGTCTGGAGGTAATGCTTTACCTCTTAGCGGCTGTGTTTTTGTTCTTGAATACTTCTGCTTCATTATCTCGATCAGTTTATACCTATCTATGTCTTGACGCCCAATTACTTCCCCCAGTATATCTACTGCAAGTTGTATGCGTTTCCTATATGGATTCCTCTCCTTCACGCTCCCACCTCTTCAAAGCCTTTATGTATTCTCTCTCAAGTATTCTCTGTACAGCTATACATAGCCCCTTCAACCTACTATATACCCTAACTTTAACCTTATCCCTATATATTATTGCCTTAACCCTCTCACCACCAACAACCATGTATAGGGTAGCCTTTGATGAACTAAGCTTTATCCTTTCAACCCATGACTCTCCATACCTTATCCTCGCCTCTCTAAGAAAACCATAAACAATATCTTCTAGTATCCTCGTATTAAGCATACTGGGGAATACACCCTTTGACAGACTGTATACGTGTATTGATTAACCTTGTTGGCCTCTCTAGAGATATTGTCTATCGCCATTTAAAACTATGTCCACAGACAATACATATTGTCTTAGAGGAGGGTTTTGGAGGGGATATAGTCACAACACCTGATACACTAGAGTATTTCCTAGAAACTATGGTGGTACATAGTGAACCAGTACTGATTATTATTGGTGTGGATAAGCTGGATTTAGTAGCTAATATGAAGCTATATAGGAATATACTGTTTTACATAATCAAATAATGTATTCCAGAAATACATAGATCACCATACCCTAAACAATCTATAAGCCTATACCATTTCCAAGATACTCATAAGTCCATTAACAAGGTTATTAGTGGAATTCCCATGGACATAGTAACCATTTTAGACTTAGACCACGATGTCCACTACAAATTTAGCGGTACATCATAGTCTTATTCACCTATCTCTCCAGCTACGGTACCCTATGATCTTGAGTTGCCTACCAGCTTCTAGAAGCCATGATGCAAGTATTGTAGCTAACTTGTCAACTGCAGTAGCTTCTTCAACAACTACTCCATAGGTTTCCTTATAGGCTTCAACAGCAATCTCTGGATCTATTCTCTCCCTCATTACTTCCTTGAAGAAGTTTATTAGATCTATTATAGAGTGCCCATAAAAGGATTCAGCAATCCTCTCAAGCTCAATAAAATCCTCGTGCGTAAGTACTGCTTTCTCAGCTAATGACTTATTCCTTGAACGTGCCTTCTCCCAGTACTTAAACAATAATGTATAGTCCTCTACAAGACTACCATCTGCTAAGAATGGCCTACCCCTCTTCTCCTTCACCACCCCTCTCAATCCTCCTGATCAAGCCATATAGCCTCTCCAATATATATCTACGTAGGTACTCTGATTCCCCACATGCAGTATCTACAAGCTTTGATAGTGCATTAAACAGATCATCAATAATGATTTGGTAGATCCTTTCCCTTTCATAGTCATAGAGTATCTCTAGAGCACGAGCTATTGTCTGATCACTTGGATGCATACGTCTTGATAGATACTTATTGACTGCTGCTGATGAAACACCTAGTTCTTGTGCAAGTTGTTTTAAGCTACGTGTAGATGCTAGAACCTCTATGATCCTATATCGTGCTTCCTTACTGATCCAGTGTACTAGATCGGTTTTATCCAAGACACTTACACCATACCCGGTAATGGTAATCTATATTATTTATAGACTATCTAGTAGTTATTAAAAGGTGAAGAGACATTGGAAGCTGAGGCACTAGTAGCTGGTTATGGCGGAATATATATTGATAAGATACCAGTGAGGATACTTAGTAAGCATTATCTTGTGAAACCACTACATGTATATGTAGGTGGGCTGGAGAACTCTATATCAATAGGCTATACACTGGTTAAGAAACCAGTAGTACTGGGGTCAGTAGGTGTTGTTAGGGTAATTGAGGCTGGTTATGGAGCTAGTTCGGAGCTAAGTGGTTCGGTGGCAATAGTATCTCCGATCACCAGACATGGTATCTTAGGACTTGATATTGATGGGCTAATATCTAAATATACTGTAGTTCCCATGGAATCAATTGTAAAGACAATATCTAGTCTAGACCCACTTTACAGTATCTCATACCATCTAGCAGTAGCTTCCAAGGTAGCTGAGGAAGTGAAGGGGGCTAATCTATTGATTATAGGTGGGGGGCTAGAGTCTATTGCATTAGCTATACTATCAAGAGAGCATGTCTCAAGACTAGCTGTATATACTCATTCCAAAAATTCTGCTAGGATACTTCGTAGGCATGGCGTTGAAGCATATGGTAAGATACAGGATATAAAATGTTGTTTTGACACGGTGTTCTATGGGTCAATGACACCAATATACTTATACCATATATTAGAGCACCTAGGCTCAAACGATCTAGTGATACATTTAAACCCTTTCATTAGATACGTACACATATCAATACGTAGTCCACGTAGGGTAGAGTTTGTAAAACCAGTTCCTGAGGAGAGGCATTACAAGTGTATTGAGGGTTTAAGAAAAATTATTGAGAGATATGTTAGGAGGATCCATGTTAGAAGTTTATCGGAGGTTCTTGGATTACTTCCTGTAAATAGTACTGGCGTTATAGTATCTCTTACCTAGGCCTCCTTGATCATTTGTGCAAGTCTCCGAATACCCTCCCATATAAGTTCTACTGTTGGGTAACTATAGTTGAGCCTCATACTATTAGCACCACTACCATCTGGATGGAAGCCCTGCCCTGGTACATAGGCTACCTTATACTTCTTCAACGCTACATCCATGAGCTTTCTAGCGTCAAAGCCTTCCTTGAATATATAGGTGAATACGAAGAATCCACCTATAGGTCTACTGTACCATGTATAGTCTGGGAAGTATTCATCCAACGCCTTGATCATTGCATCCCTCTTCTCCTTATAGACCTTTGCAAGTCTACGTATATGCCTCTCTACAAGACCCGTGTTTATCGCTTCAGCTAGTATGTACTGGTTTAGTGTTGGACTATGTAGATCCACATATTGCTTCAATAACTCGATCTTTCTACTCAGATCCTTTGGTACAACCATCCACCCAAGCCTTATACCTGGTGCCAGTATCTTACTAGCAGTACTCATGTATATAACACGATCTTCCTTATCAAGTGACTTTATAGATGTTACATCAGCGTTTTCGTCAAATACGAAGAAGCTATAGGGGTCATCCTCGATCACTATTAGATCATATTTACTGGCTAGTTCTAGGAGATGTTTCTTCCTATCAAGAGACATTGTCACTCCACCGGGGTTCTGGGCTACCGGTATTGTGTATATGAATTTAGGCATAATATCAAGTGCGTAGAGTCTCTTCAACTCATCCTCTAGAGCTATCGTCTTCATACCATGATCATCTATCTTTATACCGATAACATCAGCTCCAGCTAGTCTAAAAGCTCCAAGTGCAGCTAGGTATGTTGGTGACTCAGTAATCACTTTATCTCCAGGTGTTATGAATGCTGTTGCCAGTATGTGTAGTCCTTCCTGGCTACCACTGGTGATTATTATGTCCTCTGGATCAGCCTTTATACCCCTGAACTTATATAGGAATTTTGCTAGAGCTTCTCTTGCCTCATACACTCCCTTAGTCTCACTATACTGTAGACTATAATCTCCATATTCTATGATAAGCTTACGAGCTATCTCTGCGAGTTCCTCCCTTGGGAAATACCTTGGATCAGGTAGTCCTCCTGCAAAGCTTATGATATCCTTTGACCTCTTCACTAGTTTTAGTAGTTCCCTTATTTCGGATGCACGTAATCTTTTAACTCTAGGGTTAAGTAGTTCATCGAAACGGCCAACCAATAGATATCCCTCACTATATATTATAGTATGTAGTGGTAGAAAAAATTAGGGGATCATGGTGGGTCTTAAGTGGTTAGTGAAGTAAATATTGTTAAGAAGAAGTTAAGGAGTGGTATGGTTAGAATAGCTCTAGTATATCCGAGTACTTATGAGGCATCATTATCTAGTCTAGCAATACATATGATCTATTACCTGGTAAATAGTTATCCGGAGATCTATATGGAGAGATTTACATATACTGATCAGGGTATTAGAAGTATTGAGACGAATTCTCCACTAAGGGATTTTGACTATATAGTTGCTAGTATACATTATGAACTGGATTATGCTAAGTTCATTAACATGCTATACCGTGGTGGTATAGAGGTTTTTAGGTTAAGGAGGAAGGGTAAACCACTTATTTTCGTAGGTGGTCCAGCACCAACGTCTAATCCCGCACCTCTATCTGATGTTGTTGACGTAGTAATTATCGGCGAGATCGAGGCTTTGATCCCAAGGCTTGTAGACACCATATTAGAATATCATGGTAATCCCCCAAGGATCCTGGAGGAAATCCGTGGTGATGGTTTTTTCCAGCCATCCGCTATGGAGGAGACTAGGAGGGTTTGGGTAAGAGATATTGATAGTACATTCTACCCCGTTAGACAAATACAATGTATTGATAGAGAACCCGTTTATGGACGTGGTTTACTTATTGAGTCTTCACGTGGTTGTCCTTATTGGTGTAGATTCTGTCTTGAGAGTAGATTGTTTAAACCCTATAGGCCACATTCCTACAATTGGCTGAGGAGGGTTATTGATGCTGGTCTTGAGGCTAATAATATTGATCGTGTTATATTCTACTCACTATACTTCCTTGGAAGTGATTCTGAGAGGAAGATACTAGAATATCTAGGAGATAATGGTTTAAAGGCTTCCATACCCTCTCTGAGAACTGATCTGCTTAATGACGAAAACCTCGATCTGATATGGAGTGTTGGTCAGAGGATGATTACTACTGCACCAGAAAATATTAGCTCCTATGGTGAGAAGATACTGTATAAGTGCCATGGAAGGAATCTTAAGAATATTCTAATGAAGGTTATTGATAGAGGATTTGATCTTAAGCTATACTTTATCCTCGGTATTAAGGGAGAATCCCTTGATAGTATAAGGGAGAACATAGATTTCCTAAGAGATATAGGAGGATATGCACATAGGAGAGGTAGAAGAGTATCTGTGACAGTAAATCCACTTATACCTAAGCCTAAGACTGTTTTCCAGTGGATTGGAATGATCGATCTTGAGAGAGCCAGGAACATCATTAAATTTATTAGGAATGAGCTTGGGAGAATAGTTGAGACAAGGCCCTATCATGTTAACTATGCATGGATACAAGCATCCATAGCACTTGGTGACTGGAGTATATCTAGGCTAGTTATTGAATGGGGTATTATGGGTGGCGGACTTGGTAATTGGAGAAGGGTATTGAGGAGACATGGTTATTCCACGAAATACGTGTTTGAAGGATGGAGATTTGGAGAGAGGCTTCCATGGGACTATATAGTCCTTGGAGAGTATGTGGAGGATGTATTGGAGAGGGAATATATTGTGTTAAAAAAACTATTTTCCACCCCTACCTAGACGCTTATGCGATTCAGCTAATTCACCTGATGCAAGTACTGCTAATAGATTAAGTTCACCTGCTAACACAGTTGCTGCAATAATCTCTGCTAGTTTCCTAGCATTATCACCCGGGTTCTCACCAGCACCAGCTACACCAAGGATTGATAATGCCTCTCTCTGTGTAGGTAGCCATGTACCTCCACCAACGGTACCTACTTCTAGACTAGGTAGTGTGACGGAGATATATAGATCGTTGCCTCTGAGTTCAGCCCATGTGTATCCGAGGCTACTCTCAACGATCTGTGCAGGATCTTGTCCTGTGGCTATGAATATTGATGCAACAATATTTGCTATGTGGGCATTAAAGCTTATCGATACAGCTCTTGCACTACCTAGTAAGTTCTTACGGGTATTTATATCAACTATTTTCTCTGGGGTAGTTTTTAGAGTCTCTTCTATAACATCTCTCTTAACAACTGCTTCTGCTACAACTGTCTTTCCACGCCCATACAATAGGTTTACTGCTGATGGTTTCTTATCAACACACATGTTACCACTCAATGCAATATACTCTATTTCGCCTGGGTACTTATCCAGTATGTATCTGCATGCCTTATCAGTAGCTATTGTAACCATGTTCATACCCATAGCATCTCCTGTTGTATACGTAAATCTTAGCCATACATTATTGCCTAGTATAAACGGATCTATTCTAATTAATCGGCCATAACGTGTTGTTGATTCAGCTACCTCCTTTATCTCGTTGAACCTCTCCCTAATCCACTCAATAAACCTATATGCCTCCAATACACTAGGTAGTTTAAACAATGGTGCACGGGACATACCGTCAAATAATATCTTGGTGTACACACCACCACTTAGTGTGAGTGCTTTACATCCACGATTAATACTAGCTACTAATGCTCCTTCAGTTGTTGCTAGAGGGATATAGTAATCCCCCCTGGCATACTCACCATTGATCTTTAGTGGACCAGCAATACCAAGTGGTATTTGTACCGCTCCTATGGGGTTTTCGATATTACGTCCAACAACTTCTACAAAATCAATTATTGTAGAGCCTATGGCTGGGAGATTAATATTAAGTATTTCTTCTAGAGCCTTTCTACGGACAACTACAGCTATATTAGCATTGCCAGATATCTCCTCAATCTTGTGGAAGGGTATTTCTCCATTTACAACTTTCCTGACAAGCTCTCTTATATCACGTGGTATGCCCATGTCCTTGGGCACCTTTGATCATGGGCCTGAATAGTAGTGCATACCTTATGATACCAGCTTCACCATCCTCACTAGTCCTCCGGAGAACTGGTTCTACAAGCATTCCCTCCCGAATATCCTCTGGATCAATGTCAGTTAGCCTTGTTAAAAGCTTGACACCACTACCTAGTAGTTCTACAATAGCTATTATTAGTGGCCGGTACTCCTCATAACCCTCTGGTGATGAATGTATGACTGTCCATGTAACTACTTTACCGGGCTCAAATACCTCTATTTCCTCAGTCTCCCTTGAACCACAGTATCTACAGATCCTTGATGGTGGATAGTTTACACGTTTACACTTGAGGCAACGAGTAGCATTTAGCCTATAGAGGCTATGTCTTTCTCTCCAATAACGAGCTATGGAGAACCTCACATGGGTCACCTTCGGATACGTTTTATTAAACCACGATACTTAGCATATAGTGCATAATCAATGATCTTTTTACGTGCAAGGTAATCCTCTACCTTAGGAGCTTTATCTCGTTTCTCAAGTATCTTATCAGTAACAACTATGCTATAGGCATCACTACCAGCACCACTACCAAATGGAGCAACCAGTATGCGATCGCCTGGCTTGGCTTGATCAAGTACTTTTGAGAATCCTATGAGAGCTGAGGCATTATAGCTGTTACCAATATATGGTGTCACGAGCCCTGGTAATACTTTCTCCTTGGGAATACCTAGTTTACGTGCAACCTTGAGTGGGAAGCTACCGTTTGGCTGATGGAATATAGCGTAGTCGAAATCCTCTACCTTCAAACCAGCTTTCTCCAATAGACCCTTTACGGCATTGACTATGTGGTGGAAGTATGCTGGTTCACCAGTAAATCCTTCCCCATGTAGTGGATAGGGCATGTAGGCTCTTCTCCAGAAGTCGGGTGTATCAGTTACGTAGGTGTAGCTAGCCTCGAAAACAGCTGCTGCTTCATTAGAGGGGCCCACTATGAATGCTGTTGCTGCTGATGAAGCCGTGTACTCCAGTATATCCCCTGGCTCTGCCTGAGCTGTATCAGAGCCTATCACTAATGCATATTTTACGAGACCAGATGCTACTGCCCCAATAGCTATCCTCAATGCCTCACTAGCTGCACGACAGGCAAACTCTAGGTCTGTAGCCATTGTATCGGGTGTTATCCCTAGTGCTTCAGCTATTACTGTAGCTGATGGTTTTACTGCGTATGGCTTTGATTCTGTGCCAAACCATACTGCACCAATTTCCTTGGGGTTTATCCCTGCTCTTTTAAGGGCATTGTAGGCTGCTTCCCAACCCATTGTAAGTGCATCTTCATCACGTCCTGCAACAGCTTTTTCTACTACCCTTAGACCCTTTGGTGTTTCTGGTGAGAACCCCCATATACGTGTGATCTCGTCTAGGGGTAGCCTATACCTTGGAATATATGATCCCCATCCAACAATCCCGGTATTCTCCTCTGGTTTCAAATAGTACCACCTATGGTTTAGTCTATAGATTGGATAAGGATAAAAACAGTTATTGTATAGATTCTTTCACCTACTTTTTAGCGTAGAGCCAACAAGCAACATAGTGCCCGGGCTCAACCTCTATTAGTGGTGGTTCTTTACGGGTGCAGTAGGGCTTGAGCTCTGGATGTTCATCTAGAGCTACACATCTTGGGTAGAACCGGCATCCGGGAGGTATGTTTATAGCACTTGGTACTTCGCCCTTGATCGGTATTTCCCTAAACCTTGTACGATTCCTTGGATCAGGTTCTGGTATAGCTTCAATTAATGCCTTAGTATATGGGTGTAGTGGGTTCTCTATGACCTTCCTCGTATCACCCATTTCAACAATCTTTCCAAGATACATTATTGCCAGCTTATTAGTTATGTACCTTGATACAGCTAGGTCATGGCTTATGAATATGTAGGTGAGGTTAAGCTTCCTCTTAAGCTCCATCATGAGCTCAAGGATCTCTGCACGAATACTCACATCAAGCATTGATACAGGCTCATCAGCTACAACAAATCTTGGGTTAAGGATTAGAGCTCTAGCAATAACTACACGTTGTCTCTGACCACCAGATAACATGTGTGGGTATCTATACATGAACTCTTCTGGTGGGGTTAGTTTTACCATCTCTAGTGCACGAGCAACTATATCGTATCTCTCCTCCCTTGTCTCACCGATACCGTGTATCAATAGTGGCTCTTCAAGTATATCATATATTGTCATTCTAGGGTTAAGGCTACCATATGGGTCTTGGAATATTATCTGCATCTCCCTACGTAGTGGTCTTAGATACTTAGATGGTATATCACCTATGTCAATACTCCCATATTTATCAACAACCTTTGGACTATAGCCTAGTTCCTCAAACTGATCAATTAATATCTTCCTAGGCCTATATGCTATAAGCCCGCTCGTGGGTTTATAGAGCCTTAGTATGGTCTTACCAGTTGTGGTCTTACCACATCCAGATTCACCAGCTAATCCAAATACCTCCCCATCCTTTATAACAAATGATATGCCATCAACAGCTCTCACGTATCTTGGCGGCCTACCCAGTAGTATATCTGTTAATCCCCTCCTTAGTGGGAACCATGTCTTTAAATCCTTTACATAGAGTATCGTATTTTGATCAGGTATAGGCTTAAATATATTTGGTTCACTCACAACATATCCCCTCCTACCCCTTGGCATAGAGCCAACAAGCAACATAGTGTCCAGGCTCAATCTCTATAACGGGAGGCTCTTGATCGCATTTATCAAATCTAAACTTACATCTTGGGGCAAACCGGCATCCAGGAGGAGGATTCCTTAGATCTGGTGGTACACCGGGTATCCATTCAAGCTTGGTAATCTCCCCCCTAATCCTCGGTATTGATGAGAGTAGGCCCTTAGTGTATGGATGCTGTGGGTTATAAAAGATCTGTTCCGCTGTACCAAATTCAACTATTTTACCAGCATACATGATCGCTACTTTATCAGCTATTTCAGCTATAAGGCTTAGGTCATGTGTTATGAGTATAATTGACATTTTGAGTTCTTTCTGTAACCTCTTAAGAAGATTCATGATCTGTGCTTGGACAACTACATCTAGAGCTGTTGTAGGCTCATCAGCGATCACGAGCGGCGGATTTAGGGCTAGGGCCATAGCGATCATTACACGTTGCTTCATACCACCACTAAGCTCATGGGGGTAGCTATGGGCACGTCTTGGATCAATACCTACTAGTGATAGTAGTTTATAGACTCTTACATAAGCTTCTCTCTTACTCAGCCCCTCATGTAGCATGAGAACCTCTGCTATCTGATCACCTACTGTATAGACTGGGTTTAGAGCGTTCATTGCTCCCTGGAAAACCATTGATATGCCTTTCCACCTTATCTTCCTCCTAAACTCTTCCCTACTCATCTTGAGAATGTTTTCTCCCATGAAACGTATTTCTCCACTATGTATCTTACCTGGTGGAGGCACCAGCCTTATGATCGAGTATGCAAGTGTACTTTTACCACAGCCTGATTCACCAGCTATTCCCAATACCTCTCCTTTGTTAAGCGTAAAACTTACCCCATCAACTGCTCTAACTATCCCTTTTGTCGTGTAGAAGTATGTATGTAGATCCTTAACCTCTAGTAATACCTCAGGCAATATATCCACCTCATTGATGAGCTTGAACCACAATATCCCCTACTTGACCGATACCCCTACATTATTCCTATATTTTCTACACCAGAACTATATTTTAAATATTGTTATGATGGGGTTTCATATACTTGTATTCTACAGATTTAATAGTTTTCCAAATCTTATTTAGCCTAAGAGTAGCGTTATATATTGCTTTACCAGTATAGATTGTCCATTGATGAGTCATGAAGTATCCCGTTAGAGTACTTGGTAGGTATAGGGATGGGAGGATTGTCTATTATATCGGTAAAGGAGCCCCCATGATAGGCTATATAGCGTTTGGACTAATAGATCGTGGTACTAACGTTATACAGGTTAGGCCTACAACAATATGTCCATTGAACTGTATATTCTGTAGTGTTGATGCAGGCCCCTTCAGTAGACATAGGTGGGCTGAATTCATAGTTGATCCTGAGGCTATTGTGGATGCTATGGAGTATGTTGTTAGGTTTAAGGGCTATGGTGTTGAAGCGTTAATTGACACTATAGGTGATCCATTAACTTATCCATGGCTAGAGGATCTAGTTAGAATGCTTAAAGGTATACCGGGGATAAGGAGCGTAGCATTAGAGACTCATGGTGCTCTCTTAACAATACCATTGGTTAAAAGGCTTGAGAAGGCAGGTCTAGATAGGATCAATCTTAGTATAGAAACCATGGATCCCGTTAAGGCAAGATATTTACAGGGTGTAGAATGGTTTAATGCTGAAAGGGTTGTTAAGGCTGCAGAGTATATAGTTAGGGAGACCAGTATAGATCTCCATGTAACTCCATTATGGATCCCGGGTGTGAATGATAATGATATAGTTAGGGTTATTGAATGGGCTGTAAAGATCGGTGCTGGTAAGAGATGGCCTCCTGTTACTGTGCAGAAATACAATGAACATAGATATGGGCGTAGAGTACCTGGTGTAAAACAGGTTTCGTGGAGGAGTTTCTGGAGATGGTTAAGGGATTTAGAGAGGCGATTAGGTATTAGATTAAGGTATTCTATGGAAGAGTTTGGTATGAGGTACCTACCACGTGTACCATGTAGTGTTAGGAGAGGTGATTTTGTTGAAGCCTATGTATTGGCTCGTGGCTGGCTTAGGGGGGAGTATCTTGGTGTTATTGAGGATAAGGGTTTACTTGTCGCTATAACTGGTTATAGGGGTTCTCTGTATAATAGGGTTTACTTGGATATTGTAGAGGATAAAGATTGTCTTCTTATAGGGAGGTTTTTTAGAAGATAGGTAATGTTTATATAGGAAAAAAGCTTATGGTTTTGTTAAAAATGTAGGTAATACATTACTTCTTCTTTATGAATGGTACTGCTATTGAGATTATTGATAGGATTATGGCTACAATTACTAGTGTCTGTACAGTGCCCACAGTACCTGCTAATTCATCGATCTTCTTAGCTAGATCATCCGTTGTCTTCTTTACATCATCTGTCTTGGACTTTAGATCATCTACAGTATCACTTATGTCAGAGACCTTTGTCTTTAATGTACCTACGTCAGACTTTACAGTATCTAGACTCTGTGCAATTGGCATTAGGGACTGGTTAAGTACTGTAGTGGTGTTCGTTAATCCTGAACTTAGTGTGTTACCTAGCTGGTCTAATGAGTCAGCTAGTGCTTGTGCTACCTCACCTAGCTGCTGCATTAGCTCCTCTCTAATTGCTGCAATGCTACTGTTAACAGAGCCTGAGATCTGGTTAATCTGGTCGGATAACTGGCTGATCTGGGTCTGTATATCGCCTATTGTCTTAATCCATGAGTTTATACTTACCGGTATCTCCTCAGTTATCTCTGCTAGTCCTTTGAACCTACCGATCTTTATTAGTAGTGTGTAGAAGCCATCCGGTAGACCCTCGGTCATGTTACCGGGTATTTCTATGTACCATTCTGTATCACTAATCCTTACACCTTCTACAGTGAAGAGCTCCTTACCAGCTGGTGATAGTAGTGATGCTGCAACCCATATGTCACCTGGTGGTAGCTCCTTGTCCTCAGGCTGTAGCATGTGGTCAACAACTGATATGGTGACGTTAATGGAGTCTCCAGGAGCTATTAGGGTCTTACCTGTCACTATGTCCTTGAGCTCTAGCTCTAGGTATGGTAGATTCTCTACCCAGTAGTCCTCATTAAATGGATACCTTGAATCTCTAAAGGCTGATAGCTCTAGGTGTAGCTCAGCAGGTAGGTAGGCTGATATGTAGTATGGTCCATTGCTTATAACTGCATGTCCATAGGTATCTATGAAGTTCTTGGCCTTAGATGCTGCATCTGATAGGTCCTTGGTTGACAATCCATATGTTGCTGCAAGCTCATTGGTTGCTGTAATGTATGGTGGTGAGTACTCGCCACTCTGGACAAGGTCTAGTGCCGCCTTGATGTCTACTAGGTGTTCACTGTCAAAGGCGTCTATGTATCTCTCAGCTTCACCCTCGTACCATCCGTAGGCTGCACCGCTTACTGGTCCTCCATTGATTACACAGTACTCCATAGCGATCCATACTGCTGGGCTCCATGTTGGGTAGAACATGTAGTAGGCTACTGTCTCGCCCTCACTTACTGGGTGCTTGTAGGTACCATAGATGGCGATTGCTGTCTCATTGATTATCTCAATACCTATTAGCTCAGAGAATGTTGGTGCCATACTTGACTCTATGTTGGGATGATACCATGGATCATTACCTCTTACGTCAGTATCATTTGTAGCCCAGTCCCAATACCATGCTATATCGAATAGTACATCCCATATGGTCATATCCTCTCCATCATGGAATGCACTTGGCTTGTAGTTGTAGATTATCTTTACAGTAGCTGTTGATACATCTGCTCTCCAGTCATCAGGGTACTGGTTTAGGTAGTCGCTAAGCTTCATCCACCCAGCCTTGTAGACATAGATGTTGTCCGGGTTTACTGGGACATCATATTCTACTTCCCATGTAGTACCCATTGGTATGTATTCACCTGTTGTTGGATGGTAGTAGCCTCCATACTCGTGTACGTATCTCCAGATGTTTGTGGCATAGATGTCGGTCATACCGCCTACTGGGTTCCATGCACTCATAAATAGAGCTGCCTGGGCTGAGTACTGTACAACTCTTATTGTCTTGTCCAGTGTTGTTGCCGTCCTGAATACGAATGGTGAGTATAAACCAGTGCTTTTACCAGGGACTAGGTTCTCTACACGCTTGTTGACTACGAAGAACTGTACGTTCTCTGTTAGGAATACTCTTATACTCTCCTTTATACCTGCCTTGATCAGTTCTCTGGCCATCTGCCAGTACTGGTCACCAGTATACTTACCAGTTACTAGGTTCATTGACTCATCCTCTATGAACTGCTGTATGTCCTCACCCCATAGGCTTGTCTCATGTTCTGGTGTATAGCCCCAGTATAGGTTGGCCCATGTTGGTAGTAGACCGTAGAACCATGCTGCATAGTACCATGCTATATCCCACTCGATCCATGGTGACTCAGCTGTTGATACCCATCCCTCAGTATAGATGTGCCAGCCTAGAGCTCTAGGATCAGCACCGTATACTAGTGAGAATACCTGTCCCCTCTCTATGTAGACACGCTTAACCTTTATACCGATCTGCTCTAGTAGGCCAGCTACATAGTCACCAATCTCCCTCCTCTCATCCTCAACTCTTATGAGGAACGTTACTGTTACCTCCTCCTCAGTACCATCTGGTCTCTTGAATACCCACCAGTAACCAGCTGGTGCACCTGGATCAGACTTCTTATATAGGTCATAGCCATGTGCACGTAGTCCTTCCTGACAGAATGTGAATGTCTCGTTTATGAGCTGCATAGCCCTGGCCGTGTCTCCCTCAGGTGTTAGTCCTAGCTCGTTAATAGCCTGCTCGATCTGTGGGTATGCCGGGTGTGATGGACCGATCACAGTGTACTGTGGATTGGCTGCTCCAAGCATGATCTCTTCTGTGATATACTTTCTGCTTATTAGGTAGTTCATTGCAAATCTGAACTTTCTTAGACCGAATGGGTTAAAGTGTGTGACATTATCTGTTATTGAGGTTGCTACACCATACTTACCTAGCTCACTATCATCCACATACGGGTTGAATAGTAGAGCGTCTAGTGATGATGTCTGTGGTATAAGCCTTACATTCTTTAGCTGTTCAGTTGTTAGTCCTAGGGCTTCTATGTCTGAACCACTTACGGGCCAGAAGAAGATGTCTGCCTCTCCCTCAACAACCATTAGTATACCGTCCTCTTTCTTGGTTACAACATCATATATTACCTTGTTAGAGGGTGGCCCTGGTCTCTGGGCGAATACTATTGCTGGAGGCATTATGGATAATGCTATTAGTAAGAGTATAGGGGCTATGATTAGATATCGAGTGATATGGCTACTCATAACCTTAGCACCCTTCTAGAATCTTCTACTTAGTTAGTATTTAAGCCTTTTTCTTAGTACTTACCCGCCAAAACTTATTCATAGATAATACCATATATACTATCCTAGACTATAATAAGGGTATATAGGGCATTAAGTAGGTGATAAGCGTATATAATGGGAGTTTATGTAAAAACTTAAAAACTATGGAGGAGATAACTAGCGACCCTTTAGCTTTGGATTAACTATTGTATCTAGTGCAGTTCCTATGAAGGCGAATGCTACTGCTGTTATAGTTATCATAATACCTGGTGGTAGTACCCACCACCATGCCTTGATAGCATTCTGTGCTTCATAGATCATTCTACCCCATGATGGCATGTTTGGATCTGTTAGTCCTAGGAAGCTTAGCCCAGCCTCCATTAATATTGCTCCGGGTATGTTGAGTGCTATTGCTGCGAAAGCGTATGGTACTAGTTGTGGTAGTACGTATTTGAATAGTATCCTCCTACCCCTAGCACCAAGTGCTATAGCTGACTCTATGTATGGTTGCCCCATTACCGATAAGGCCATACTCCTCGTGACTATGGCTACGCCTGACCATCCGAAGATCAATAGTAGTGCTGCTATGTGGAATATGTTTGGCTGTATCTTATAGACTATTCTAAGGTAATATGAGAATATTATTAGGAATGGTAGTACTGGTAGTGAGTATATGACTTCATTGATCCTCTGTAGTACCTCATCAGCCCACATCTTACCACTACCTCTTAGATAACCGCTTGTAGCACCATAGATTACTCCTATGATCACTGCTGCTATTGAGTATGTGAATCCTAGGAGTAGTGCTAGCTGTGAACCAAGTAGTATTGTCACAAGGTTGTCACGACCCTTTGCATCAGTACCTAGTAATCCATAGCATGCACCCGGGAATCTAAGTATGATCTCTGGTTCCTCATACTCTGATACAGTAATGTTTGTGGCAGTAGTATTTGTAGCATTACCTGTAGCTACAGCTACTGCCTTAACATATATTCTGAAGATATACTCTCCCTTAAGAGTGCCCGTGGTTGCATTGGATATTCCAGGTAATGCTTTCATGAATATGTATGGTATTGGTGAAATAGCTCTTCCCGTCTTAATCTTTGCCTCAAGGTCTCTGGCGGCATCTTCACCGTCTATGGGTTCTATCAAGTTCTCTATAACGGCTGAAGCTAGGCTTTCACTGAATGAGAGCTTCTGTATTGATTCATCAGTTGGTTTTAGAGTAGTTACTACCTTAATTCCAGTTAGATTAATACCGTCTGGACGGTATATGTCAAGTTCTATCGTTGCATTGAACTCTAGATTCCTTATGATAATCATTATCTCCTTACCAACTTTATCAGCTTCAAGATCGAATCTGTACTCGTAGTAGTAGCCTCTACCCTTAAACTGCATCTTACACTGTTCCTCAAAGAACTCAATCCACTTCTTCCTTACATCAGGAGGATACTGCTCTAACTGTTCCTTATTCTCCTCTATCTTCTGAATAATACATACCCTCCAGTAATCACCAGTTTCCTCAGGCTCCAGGTTTGTCGGCTCCAAATACTTTTCTGATGAGAACATGTTTATCCAGGATGGAGGAACCTGCTTGGGGTTATAGACCCATCTTGGGTTACTAGCCCAGTTAGCCCTTATATCAGCTGGTACAACTATATTGGCTGCTATGGCCATACCTATAAGTATAAACAGTAATGCTAATCCAGCAATCCCTATCTTGAACCTTTTATACTCATTCCAGAAATCCCTTAGAGCCTGTATCTTGTAGGACAAGGTTTTCCTTAAACTTTTTTGAGGAGCAACCTTCTTCTCTCCAGACACATATACCACCTCCTCTAGGCGGTCTTGATTCTTGGATCTAGGAATCCATATATTAGATCAAGTATGTACTTAGTTAGTACGGTGACCATTATGGTTAGATAGGTGACTCCAAGTACTACGGGAGTATCTGTATTAGATAATGCTGAATAGTATAGCCTACCCATACCAGGCCACTGGAATACTACTTCACTAATGATTGCTCCAAAGAATGAGGATACTACGGAGAATAAGGACATTGTGACTATTGGTGGGCTTATTGCTCTCAATACATGCTTGTAAAGCACAGTTTTCTCTGGAAGACCCTTAGCCCATGCAACCATTATGAAGTCCTCCTGGAATGTACTTAATGCTATGTTTCTAGCATACCATGCAATGCCTCCGAAAGCTACGAATACAATGGTTATCAATGGCAAGGCCATGTGGTGTAGATACCATGCTATGAGTGCTGAAGTATTTGCTTTAACATGCTCCGGTACATACTCCCATGATCTTGGTGGGAATATCCCTAATGTATATGAGAAGAACAGTATTAGGATCATTCCTAGCCAGTACATCGGTATACTATTGGTTGTTAGAGCGAATACTGATAGAAATCTATCAAATATTCCTCCCCTCTTATAAGCCGCTAAGAGCCCAAGCAGTATACCTATTATTAATGCTATTATCTCAGCTGTTGTGAATAATAGGGCTGTTCTTGCAAGTGCTGTAAGTATCAGTGCCCTAACATTCTTAGTATTACCATAAGCTGGATAAGACTCTCTAGCATCCCCAAAGTCTAGAATTAATGACCTATAGACCCAGCTGAACACCTTGATATATAGAGGGACATCCAAGCCATATTGTTTTACATATGCATCCCACCTCTTCTTCATAATCTCCTGAAGCTTTTGATCAGTTATATCCTTCCTATACTTTACTGTAATGTTAACCCTACACCCAGGCTGGGGTGACTCAACAATAATTATATCTATAATGTTCTTGGGATGAACGGTTTTATTTGACCCCGAATTAATTGTTGTATTGTAGTATAATTCTTTCTTAGCATACGTCAACAATGATATATTTAGAGATGGGCAATTAATGTTTACTATAGTAACATTTATCCTATCAATTTTAGCTGTCTCAATACTAAAGAGGTCTTTGAGAGACCCGTTTACAGGTGTGTCAAATACTTTTGAAATAGGTGGGGGATACTCGTATGCAGGGGGAATGCGTGTACCCATCATTTCGAGCATTAGCTTTTGCCTAGCCTCCTCCTCATACTGTACCCTCTCAAGGACTGAGAATACCGATACAGTAATAAGTATTGCTATAAACAATACTAGTAAAGCATTAAGCCCACGTACGACAACATACCTTCCATAACCCACTATAGCCACCTCTCCCGTATTCTACGTGATTGTTTTAGATAAGATTTTTGGTTAATTAATTTATTGTAGTTATTGTAGTTATTGGGAGACTAATAATAGATCGTTGAATAAGGTATTTGATGGGTCTAAACCATTCAGCCAGTATTAAGGTATAAATAAGGAGTTAAATAGTAATTTAGAGTGGTTTAGGGGGAGTTTAAATAGATCGTGGTTGTATGGTGATCTAGTTGAGGATCCTTGCACTAATAGCTATCATTTTATTGTTGTCATTCATATTATCAATTATTGCTCTTCAGACAGTATATGAGGATAGAACTGATGAAATTGAAATAGATCTATCAAATGGTGTCTATGAACCAATATACTCTATCTACGGGTACCCCATTGATGTTATAGACTACAATGCATCTCTAGACATTGTCTCCAAATGCCCATGTACAGTTAATGTATCGTTAATTAAGTTTAAATCGTTAAAGAATTACACTTGTACGAGTACTAGTTTTATACTTGAACCCTACGATAATCTTACAGATATAGAGATTGAGGGTTTAGACACCATATTAGTCATAGAACCACATAATTGTAGCCTTATAGCTAGGATAAGGTATACTATTGAATACCGTCCATACCTGATCCTCGCAATACCCTCATTCATATTGTTATTAGTTGCAACTGTGCTACTCATAAATATAATACTTGGCAGGGGTATCGCAAGGATTAGTAAACGTGAGACGTAATGGGTTCATCCGATAACCATAACCATATCACCGCCTCTTCTCTTGAGCTGTCTAAGAATACGTAGTGCCCTAGCCCTACCGGGTGAACCATAGTATGCCTCCCTACGTGTCTTAGCCCGTCTAGCAACTACATAATCATACACTGCTACAATGGTTATTGTGACCCCATATTCTCTAACAGTTTCCCTAATATCCTCAAGATCCTCCCTAACCTCCTCTGGATGAACATAGGGTATCTCGATAATAGCTTCCTCAGTACCCCTCTCCCAGTCAAGACCATAGACTATTACTCCACGCCACTTTATAGCTAGTTTCTCAACAAGTTCTGACAATAATCCAGTGACCGGGTTAGGACTATACTCACTCCAACCCCTCTCCCTAATAACCTCGTTAAACCTATCAAGATCAAGTACTATGATCGTTCCTTTAGCAAGCTTCAGTGTGAGACTAGGTTCTTCATCCCACATAGGGTCCATGGCTGCCCACTTCATCATCAATACTAGATTATATATAAGCCTAGTTATATAGTTCTAGCTATACAGTCAATGTATAGGGATTTATTTGATGTAGTAGAAGTTAGGTGATGTGAGGCGGAGAAAAACATCCTAGATCCTTGGTTTAAGACAACCTAGTTCCTTAAGTCTCTTAGCTATACGGATAACTGCATCCTCCACCTCACGTTCCTCCTTAGCCCCTGTTATAACCATTTTACCACTACTAAAGATTAGTAGAACAACTCTTGGATCCCTCATCCTATGTATAAGCCCTGGAAACTGCTCTGGTTCATACATACTATCCTCTAGTAGGTAGGCTGCTCTCTCAAGATTGACTTGTGCATGTATGTCTCCGGATGCAACTATGTTCTGTACCTGGATCTTTGGTCTACCAGTGATCAGTATACCGTGTTTACGTAGTAGATAAATTATTCTCTTAACTGCTTGGATGAGCATCTTAGTGCTTTTAGCACCTGTGACAACCATTTTACCGGATTTAAAGATCAGTGCTGTTGTCTTAGGTTTATCAAGTCTCAATATGAGCCCTGGAAACTGGTCTGGCTGATATGTTACATTTGGTACGTTCCTCTCAATAGCATTTAGATCCAGTGTCTGGTCTAGTATTACAGTAGCTACTATATTCTCAATATTAGTTGTTGGCTTAATCTCCAGTCTCTCACTCATCTAAGAATACACCCCCCTTATAAACCATGGGTCTCGTGGTTTATAAATGGTTTATAAACTCTTATGAAATCATGTGCCCTAGAAGGTACTCTAGCTTCGGTAGCTCCAGTACACCAGTATCTTCAATAATAGCTATTGGTATAGCCTCCTCGATCAATCCATATTTCCTCACTATTGGTGATAGGTAGTTTCCTCGATCAAGTGATACGTTATTCCCGGCTTGATAGGCACCTAGGGCTGGTAGGACAACTATATACCCACCACTACTAGCTGGTACCTTAAGGTAACAATGTACCTTTGCGAGAATCCCCAGTTCATCTACAATACCTATACTTGGATGCTCATGGCCTATGATGACAGTATCATAGCCAGATATATCGGTATCTATGTGTCCATGGGTAAACAGTATCTTTTGATCACCTATTCTCAGTTCATGTAATAGCTTAAGCTCTAAGCCATAATCCTTCAATACTAGGGGTAAGTAGTTATCATGGTTACCACGGATCACAATTAGTTCATGAATACCCTTATCCCTTAGGAATTCAAGGAATCTCCTAACCTCATACCTCTCCTGCCTCAATAGCTTATCAAATGCATGCTTAAGATCACCATCTATAACGATGGTGTCAACACCACCCACAATAGATAATGCCTTACCAATAGACTTTACAGCACGGTGCAGCTGAGCCCTTGGAATAAAATAGCCATTCCTAGCCATATCCTCCTCAAAACCAAGATGCAGATCAGCAAATACAAGTACATTAGCACCATCAATAAATAGAGTCCTCGTATCACCAACAGCAAACAAGTTATCAAGAACCCTATATAGCATAGTCCACCACAACCATCACGGGCTACCGAGTAAGCCCATTATAAGGGATGGGAAAGCGGGCCCGCCGGGATTTGAACCCGGGACCTACGGGTTAAGAGCCCGCCGCTCTACCAGGCTGAGCTACGGGCCCTTCTATTCTGTCTAGCCTTATTGTTATGTTGGGTTTTTGGTTTTTATTTTTTATTCTCTTCTACCTAGATATTTTCACTAGATCCCATCCGTGTTTTACAACTACATCTATGCCTTTAAACTTTAGTTCCTTGTTGTTTTCACTAATTATCTTCTGCACTAGATCTGCTACTAGTGTTGCTATTTTCATCATCTTCTCTCTCTTCATCACTAGACCTAGTTTTGCAACACTTACTTCAACAAGTAGTCTTTTCCCTCTCCTCCTTATTCTAAGCATTGATATATTTGCTTCACCAGGGGATGTATTACTAACGATCTCCTCCATGATCTTTAGTAGGTGTTTCTCATAGACTAGGACATCATCTAGTGTCTCAACGATTCTCTCTTCCTCTATAACCTCCTCCCTAGGGCTAGGTATAGTGGGTATTCTAGGAAGTATCTTCTGATAGAACTTCTTCATAACCTCTCTAGGGAGTATTTGTGTCTTCTCCATACTCGATCTAATAGATATTGTTGATGCAGGTATTGCCTCCGGCTGGGGAGTGACGGTTTCTTTGGACACCATTGTCTTCTTTATAGCTTCAGCACTAGTAACCCCCTCTTCAATAATAGACTCTATAGCTATACCAAATTTCTTAGCTACAAAATCAATTGGCAACTCTATAAACTCAACTATAGCTGATGTATACATTTTCTTATTCAATCCATCCACTATACTCGATACTATATTACTACCACTTTCCTCCTCCCCCCCTACAGATCCATGTGCTGCTATGATCGTGGAGCCACAGACGATAATGACTAGTTCATCCCATTTACTTGTCTCCTTACCCCTAAGACTAATCCTTACATAAAAACACTTGTCACGGCTTCTCTCGAATATTATGTTAAAAATCCTAGATACCGTTTCTCCAACAACACGTTCAACTCCATGAAATACTCCTTCAAGATTTATATATGCTCCGAAAGCAGGATTCCTCAACTGCTGACTAATCCTATCAATATCCTCATGCATCCTGATCTCTATTACCTCAGCCAATACCATGCACCCAGCTAGTACGGAGGTATCATATTATGTCTCAGACAATCGACCCCTCTTCATCTCCATAGGTATGGATCGGGCTATGTCGGCCTCAGCACCTACTAGGTAGAAAACTAGGTTATTGTAGCTAAAATACTTAAACCATATAAAGCCTCTCCCTAACGGTATCAGGTAGATCCTCTTCCTTCATAACCTTGAATGTATAGGGTGGCTCCTTAACCTTTGGACCAACAACAATGTACTTCTCCGGATCACTTGGTTCACGGCTCTTAAGAACTCTAACCTTTACATACCATCCATCCCTCCTCTCAACATATACGTACTTACCATGCTTTCCTCCCACAATACTCACCATATACAACTTTTTAATCAAACCACGCTATTATAGAGAACATGGTGTATCCTAGTAATAAATTCAGCGGTTGATAGGCCTTGGCCATAATAGCTGGTGTTGATGGTGGTGGTAGTAAGACTGAAGCTGTAATAGTTGATACCTATTCCATGGAGATAATTGGGCATGGGTTATCCGGTCCAAGCAATTACCATAACGTAGGTATGGATAGAGCTGTCTCGAATATTGTTGATTCTATAGTGAAGGCGTTGGAGAACGGGGGTCTTGGATGGATAGATATTGATAGTCTGTGTATAGCTTTGGCTGGTCTAGATACTAGATATGATCGGGAGTATGTTGTTGAGAGACTGGAGTCACTGGGTCTCAGTAGAGAGATCGTTATTGAACATGATGCACATGAAGCCCTTATGGCTGGAAGCCTCGGTAAACCAGGGATCTCTGTTATAGCTGGTACTGGTAGTATAGCTTATGGCTGGGATGGAAGGAATAGGTATATAGCTGGGGATCATGGGTGGCTATTGGGTGATCAGGGTAGTGGTTTCTGGATAGGCTATAGGGCATTACAGATAGCTGTTAAAATGCTTGATGGGAGACTGTCAAGGGGGGTTCTAGCGGATCTTGTTCTTAAACACTTTGGTGCTCGGGATAAGGAGGAATTATCCTATAAGATCTATAAGGTAGGCTTTAGTATTGAAACTATAGCTTCACTTACACCTACTGTTTATAGTGCCTATAGACTAGGTGATCGATTTGCTGAGGAGATCCTATTGGATGCAGCCTATGAGTTAGCTGAAGCCGTTAAAGCTGTTGCTAGGATGATGAAGATAGATGGGTCTGTACATGTATACTATACTGGTGGTGTATTTAATATTGGGATTTTAAGGAATAGATTTGAAGAAATCCTTAAAAGAGATATGGAGGACGTAGTTGTTGAAAGGCTAAAGTATAGACCTGTTCTAGGTGCACTTGTTATAGCAGCTAATTCCATAGGTCTTGATCTCAGATGGAATCGTTTAAGAGGGATTGAGGAGCTCAGAATATCCTAGCCTAGTCTACGCATTATTAGTTGTCTAATATAGTCTAGTATGACTTTTGAGCTTAGCTTACTACCTCCATAGAGTCTTGACCTAAATACGTATGGTACATCACATACTCTTGCACCCGGGTTTAGATATAGTATTTCAAGAAGGATCTTGTAGCCAATAGCCCTTATACGCTGATCTAGTAGATACTCTCTCCTACATCCAAAGAAGCCGCTCATAGGATCTGTTGTTCTCCTCGTAGTCGGGAGGATCATGTATGCTAGGAGAGTAGCTATACGACTTTCTAGAAGCCGGAATTTACTCCAACCACTAATTCCTCCACCAACCGTGTATCTTGATGCAACAACTATATCGCATCCTCTGAGTAGTGCCTTCGCTATATCTGGTGCTTTCTCGGGAGGGTGCTGTAGATCGGCGTCCATTACTATGACGTATTCATGGGATGCTTTCCTTGCACCATATATTACGGCTGATGATAGACCTAGTTTACCTGGTCTAATATAGACTTTAACTGGGTATTTACTACTATATCCCATGGCTACCTTGGCTGTAGCATCTGGACTATTATCATCTACAACTATTATTTCATAATCTAGAAGCACTTGTTCCATTGCCTTGGCTAGTCTTGGTATTAGTACCCTTATATTCTCTGCCTCATTATATGTTGGTATTATTATTGAGAAGCCGGGCATAGTCTTTAGTCACCACTATCTACTACTTGTAGCGCCACGTTATTGTACGGCCAATTATATAGTTTGCTATGAACCCCAAGAGTATGCCTATGAAATCTGATAATGCTAGGTTTATTGAGAATAAACCCGTTAATAGTAGTACCGTACTAGACTGTATTATTAAGCTAACAATACTTGCAATATGGTATTTGAATAATCTTCTAAGCCTATCTAGGAAGCCCCTTGGCAGATCCATTTCACGGAATGTCCATAGCTCATGTAGTATAAAGTTGAATACTATACTAGCTTCAAAACCTAGAAATACTGGGATTAGAAGTAGCTTTGCCTCACTAGTGTATCCCAGTATATTAGCTGATATTACAACTGTAGATACATTAACTAGTGCACCAAGCGATCCAACGATCCCGAATCTAATGACCCTATTAGGCTCTTTCAGTAGGAGAACTATTGGGTATGGGAGTTTTCCATAAACTGCCAGGGCATGTTCTGATAACGGTATTTCGTACACGATACTATATATCCTCCTAGATCTTGATAGTATTCGTGTGATGATATCCTGGTCCGTAGGGTTTTTACTATTAAGCAATTCTCTCCTAAAAACAATAAGGTATCCATGTGGATGACCAGTTATCTTCTCAAGTACCTCTAGTGCACCAAGTCTAGATAGGACTCTACCGAATATACCACGTGGTTTAGAGACCACGATAATCACATCTACATCTTTCTCAAGAAGATTCCCTATGCTATGGAGTATATATTCAGCTAAGGAGACACTTATATCGGGTATCAACGCTATATAGTCTGTCTTTAACCTCCCAATATTATCTAGTAAATAACTCTCTAGATCAGAGTATTCAATACCATCAATACCATGTAGTCCAGCCTTTTCAGCAATACCTGTCTTTACAACTATCTTTTCTATACTCATACCCCTCAATAGTAGACACTCATCCCACTACATTCCTAGTGCAGTGATAAGTATGTTTTAGGGGATACATTAAATTAGCGATACAAACTATACACGGTATAGTATGCCTTAAGGTGGAGAGTATGAGTAATGAATGGGATGATCTTATAAACCAGATTATGAACTGTAGAAAGTGTATACTCTATAAGACAAGGAAAAACCCTGTACCAGGTGAAGGTAATAGAAACGCTGATCTAGTGTTTATTGGTGAAGCACCAGGTGCTAGAGAGGATGAGACTGGTAGGCCCTTTGTAGGTGCTGCTGGTAAGTTATTGACTGAGTTAATAGAATCTATTGGTTTGAGTAGAGAGGAGGTCTATATCACCAATATAGTTAAGTGTAGGCCTCCCAGAAACCGTGATCCTAGGGAGGAGGAGGTTAGTGCTTGTCTCCCATACCTTATAAAGCAGATACGGCTTATAAGACCAAAGATCATTGTTGCTCTTGGCAGGCATGCTGGACGTACACTTTTTGAGCTAGCTGGTCTTAAATGGACTAGTATGGCCCGTATGCATGGACGTGTTTTTGATGCTATAGTGGCTGGTGTACCTGTAAAGCTTACTGTAACTTATCATCCGGCAGCAGCTCTCTATAATCCTAGGTTAAGGGGTTCTCTGGAGAGGGATTTTAGGGAGACTATTAAGTCTCTTCTAGATCAGCTTTCTCCCAAGGAGGCTGGTAGGGGGGTGAGGCAGAGAACGCTTTTTGAGTATTTTCAGGGATAGTCTTTCTCCTGATCCCATATATTGTTAGGAGTATTGTTGATAATACTATGGTTGCTACTGATAAAGCAATCGCCAACCCATATAGGTAGTTGTCCCCAATTATTGGCTGTAACCAAGTGTATTCTGTAGATACTGCTCCCCGTGATTCTGTAAAGCTATATAGTCTCATATAGACTAGCATGTGTAGTAGTGCTGTCGATAATGCTGTTAAGCTTAGGTTACCGCTTGTCTCCATAAACTCTATGGCTGTAAATCCTGATGGTAATGTAGTGTTTTTATAGAGTAGATACCATTCCATAATCCTTACTATGGTCTTCCTTATATCCTCTAGTACAAACTCATTTACTATAGTGTATCTAGGTATTGATAATAATGTATTACTTAGATCCCTCTCGATCTTCATAACTTCTGATAGAGAGTAGAGAGGATCTTGGCTAATAGCTGATCTAGCATCTGTTAATGGCTTACTAATCATTTCCTCAATATACTCCCTTCCAGCTGAACCAAATAGGTAATAGAGATAACCATACATAGCCCTAGCTAACTCTATCTCCTCTAGTGCAACCTCCCTAATAATATCAAATGTAAATAACTCGTTATCACCTACTCCCAGATAATCGATCAGGTTAGACCACTGTCTAGCTGTATATAGTCTTGCAATAGCTATTGAGAGATACTGTATAGCTTGTACCCGCTCCTCTACACTAGCCGATTTATTAGATAATACCGATACTGCTTCTTCAAATAGGGATTTAGATTCAAATAATCTCTCATACGCATTAACTATAATATCTATTTCATCTATTGAGAACACAGAATTACCCATGTACTTTGATCTAATGTGATCGAGTGTTATTGAGTAGTTTTTATCATATTCCCTACTAATCCTATCCATAAAGTTATCTTGTTCAACCACATATCTTATGATATTATATACCGTCAATAGGTTCCAGAAACCATAATATGCTCTACTAGCTGCTGTGTAATAATTAGTACTATTAATGTACACTAGTGATTCATTGATACTATTTATCCCAACCCTATAGAAGCTCTTAGCATAACTTCTTAGATCATCCGGTAATGCATCCATATGCTTAGAGATATACCTTGTGACGCCATCACTTAATTGATATAGTTCTCTCCACGCCCTATAGAATCCGGTGAATAAATGCCTAGATCTGTTGATATACAGATCTTCAAACATCCTTACATAGCTTGGATACAGCTTCTCACCAATAAAGTATTCATAGGATTCGATAAATGTGGATACTGGATAGAAGTTCTTTTCATCTAGTAGAGAGGGTGTATATGGGCCAATAATTCTTAGGTAGCCATGTTCACGGGCTGCTCTGTACTTATACTCTATACCAGATATATTTCCTACAACACCATTTGGGGCTAAGAGTCCAGTTGCCGTAGCATTTCCATCCCATGGATCATTTCTTAGCAGTAGTGCGAATCCAAGTGTAAATGTTAGTGTAGCACTTAAGCCAGAGACATTGTATTCGTTATGGAAGACCACTTTGTAGTTATAATCATTAAAGTGTTTACCAGAAAATCTGGCTGCTAGCCTAGCCGCATATTCTATAGATGATCTTGTATCTTGTGATACAGCATAACCAGTAGTTTCTACAATTACCTTTCCACGACCAGGATACTCTATCTCTACATGTACTGGTATGACCACGCCAGTGTTCTTACCAACCGCTAGTGTGGCCAGCTCTATACTTCTCCTAAAACCTTCTCCAGCACTATGTACTTGTAATGGTGTAGCCATTAACGATATCATTAGTATTACTACTAGTAGTATTGTACATATAGTCCTCAATACCCTACACCATACCCCTTAGGAGCATATGTAATTAAGTCTTTAGCATCTAATAAATAATATTAGGTGACCGGATATTGAGTGTTAACGATATACTTGAGTGGCTTAGGAAGAGAGCCTTGGAGCTTAGGAGAGAACTTGAGGTTATTGAGGCACTTATATCATTTATTGAACAGCATCAATCAAGACCTTATCCAGAGGATCTGATTGTTTCAACAAGTGTTGATGGTACCCAGATCCTTTTACCAAGACCAGTGAGTATTGATGATATAAGACTTGAGTATTTGAGTAATAGGTTAGATGAACTTATTGATGGAAGGTATACGTTACTAAGGGATCATAGTGGTAGGCTTAAGGGTGTACTTATACATGGAGAAGCTAGTGATAAGCTTGTTATAGACGTGAAATCCATACTAAAGGCTATAGCTTACCCAACATAGGCTGTGGCACCACACCTCATTGTAACACTGATAAGACATTCTATAACATGTTCCTACTTGCCGGGTAGCATTCATCGGTGTGGTGCCCTTTATAGATTATATAGTATCTCCCCTTAAATATACCGTTTACTAATAATATATTATAGGTAATTGGTTTCGTGAGTGTGTAGGTGTATGGAGGAGACCGGATCTAAAGGATCGGGTGATATGGAGTTCAGTATATTGGCTAATACGTTTGAGAAGATAGAGGCTATTACCTCACGTACACAGATGACACTATATCTTGTCGAATTGTTTAAGAAGACACCTCCAGAGATCATTGATAAGGTTGTCTATTTGCTACAGGGTAAGCTTTGGCCTGACTGGATGGGTTTACCGGAGCTTGGTGTTGCCGAGAAAACCTTGATCAAGGCTATAGCTTTGGCTACTAATTCACGTGAATCTGATGTTGAGAACCTATATAAGAAGCTAGGTGATCTTGGTAGGGCTGCTGAGCAGTTAAAGTCTAGAGCAACTGGCAAGGGTGGTATGGGCTTACTAGCATTCATACCTACTGAGAAGGTTGAGAAACTCACTGTATTGAAGGTCTATAATACATTAGCACGTGTAGCATTGGCCACTGGTGAGGGTAGTCGAGACATTAAGTTAAAGCTTCTTGCAGGCCTACTATCTGATGCCTCTCCCAAGGAGGCTAAGTATATTGTGAGATTTGTTGAGGGCCGTTTAAGGCTTGGTATTGGTGATGCCACTATAATGGATGCACTAGCAATCGTTTATGGAGGTGGTGTTCATGCGAGGCCAGTTATTGAAAGAGCCTATAACTTGAGAGCTGATCTTGGTAATGTGGCTAAGGTTGTTGCTGAGAAGGGTATTGAGGCTTTAAAGGGTATTAAGCCTGAGGTAGGTATACCTGTTAGACCAATGCTTGCTGAGAGACTCAGTAGCCCGGTTGAAATTCTTAAGAAGGCTGGTGGTAAGGCTCTTGTTGAGTATAAGTATGATGGTGAGCGTGCACAGATCCATAGGAAGGGTGAGCGTGTATGGATATTCTCTCGTAGACTAGAGAATATTACTAGGCAGTACCCGGATGTTGTAGAGTATACGCTGAAGTTCCTCAAGAGTAGTGAGGCTATTGTTGAGGGAGAGATTGTAGCCTATGACCCGGATACAGGTGATCTTAGGCCTTTCCAGGAGCTTATGCATAGGAAGAGGAAGCATGATATACACGTTGCTATGAAGGAGTATCCTGTAAGGGTATTCCTATTCGATCTACTCTATGCTGATGGTGTAGACTATACTGAGAAACCCATTGTTGAGAGGAGGAAGAAGCTTGAGGAGATTATTGAGCAAACCGATGTATTCCGTATTGCAGAGTATATCGTGACAGATGATCCTGAGGAGCTTGAGAAATTCTTCCTAAAAGCTATAGAGGATGGTGTAGAGGGTGTTGTTGCAAAGGCACTACATGGTAACGCTATCTATCAGGCTGGTGCACGTGGGTGGCTATGGATCAAGTATAAGAGGGACTATAAGAGCGAGATGATTGATACAGTTGATCTTGTTGTAGTAGGTGCCTTCCATGGAAGGGGTAGGAGGGGAGGTACCTTTGGAGCACTGTTAATGGCAGCCTATAATCCTGAGAAGGATGTGTTTGAGACTGTATGCAAGGTTGGTAGTGGATTTACTGATGAGGATCTCGCTAAACTCCCAGATATGCTCCAGCCCTATATAATCGATCATAAGCATCCACGTGTTGTTGCTAAGATGGAGCCTGATGTATGGATTACGCCAGCTCTTGTTGCAGAGATCATTGGTGCAGAGATCACATTGTCACCTATTCATACATGTGCTATGGATAAAATTAAGCCCGGTGTAGGTATATCCATTAGATTCCCAAGGTTCATAAGGTGGAGACCCGATAAAGGACCTGAGGATGCTACTACATCTGATGAACTTGTTGAGATGTATAAGAGGCAGTTGAGAAAAGTATCTGGCTAGGATAGTACTTCAACAGAGCCTCCAATAGCTTGCCCCGGTAGGTTTGGCCTAAATACTGCTCTTACCAGTCCTTTTCCTCCATGTGTTTTCACTATCCTCCCTATGTAGGTATTTCCATACCGATCCCTATAGATCACCTTTGACCCTATGTATCTAGATGCAAGCCTATGGTCAAGTACACCCTCTATCCTAAGGATTACTTGGCCCGGGTTTTGGCTACGTGGGCCTCTCCTGAACCCTATTATCCATGCCCTACGTGTCTCCATGTGTTTCACCCAGTGACAATATAGTGTTTCCGTGGGGCTTATCTATTTTAAACATGGGTTAGGAGCTATCTTATTAGGTGCCTTAGCCCCCTAGTATCTGTGTAGTAAAAGAGTCTATGGGGGCTGTACTGGGTTGGTTATGGTTGTAGTATTTATTGGTGCTGCTGGCAGCGGTAAGTCTAGTCTTGTCAAGTCATTTGGCTCCTGGATCCGCCGTAACCTCTCCCTAAGGGTTGCCCAGGTTAATCTTGATCCTGGTGCTGAGGTTCTCCCCTATGAACCAGTATTTGATGTCCGTAGCATGTTTACTCTACGTGATGTTATGAGGAAGTATGGTCTTGGACCTAATGGCGGCTTTATTAAGGCTGGTGAACTTGTTGCTGAGAAAGCTGATGAGATACTCTCCCAAGAGCCTTTCAGCAATATTGGTGAATGGGATGTCGTATTAATCGATACTCCGGGCCAGATGGAAGCCTTTATCTTCCGTCCATCCAGCACATTATTCTTCCGTAAACTATCCGGCCTCGTAAACCTTGTCAGCATATATGTTATTGATGCATCAGCGATCATGGGATTAGCAGATGCTATAACCCTCTGGTTTCTAGGACTACTTACACAGATCAAGACTGGTTTGCCCACGGTACCAGTTGTAAACAAGATCGATGCTGCCGGTAACCTAGAGTATGCACGTCTACTGATCGAGGCTCCGGAGGAGCTTATGGAGATTGCTGAGAAAGAGGCTGTTGAGGGACTGCTTAGTGATATGGCTCCAGAACTGGTAGGACTTGCTCTTAAGACTAAGCAAGCCCTAAGGCCAGTAATGGTTAGTGCAAAGACTGGTGATGGTATGGAGGATCTATATTATCTTGTGCATGAGGCATTTTGTACATGTGGTGATCTAACATAGTCTTGCCATGTATGTAGGAGTATTGGATTATATGGTACAAGCTGAATTATTCTTTCCTCCCAGAACTTTCTCGCTAGATCTTCTATTAGTTTATATGTGGCTATTGATGGTATATTGGAGACGATAGTGTTTAACAGTGGAGAGAACACTCCTAGTTGTCTCATGCTAATGTAAGAGAAGGGTGTTTGTAGAACTATACCAACTATTGTAGCGATCCTCTTAGTTTTTTGAAGGGATTTTACCATGATTTCTCGTGTAACATCATATACGTTCTTAGATAATTCCATTAGTTCAACCCTTACATCTCTTACATAGTAATATACATCATTTCCTCTTATCTGCCTAATTTTCTCACTAATTTCACTTATTTTCTTCTTTAGCTCCTTAATATCCTGAGACTCCAGGTATTTATCTAAATACTTTCTATTAAATTTCCTTGGTACGTAAACGTGTGTTCTCACGCCAATATCGTAGGCTAGATAGTATAGAAATGCTCCTATAGGTGTATCTTTGATCTGAGATATAATCTCTAGATCTGTTTCTGAGTACGTAGCTATCCCTCCAAAAGAATCAATATGTGGTTCAGCAAGTAGGTGGTGAGCCAGTACTATTGCTGAAACTAGTTTGTTAATATTTTTCTCCTCCTTAAGTATTCTGTATACTAGTTCTCTATAGCCTAGTACAACAAGATCTGTTATTCTCGTAGCTATGTCCATGGATGCATATTTAACGTTATTGAAGCCGCGCTTTTTAAGATATTCTGGTAAACCATGGTTCTTAAATAACTCAAGGAATACTTCATAGACGCTCTTAGTATCTACTAGAACATCATTATATAACTTGGTGTAGATAGATTTCATTGTCTCTGTCAATCTATGGAACCAGCCTATCCTACCTTGTGGAAGAGCATCAATAATTCTTTCATAAAAAGTATATCTATACTCCTCAGGTTGACTAGATAGTATAGGGATAATAGTATTGTCTCTTACTAATTCAATAAAGTCATCTATGCCTAATCCATATTTCTTCCTAAAACCACTCTCATTAAGGGGATCAAGTAAGACTATCACTTGATCGAAGAATACAGCTAGAGAATGTATATCTAAGGTAGTGTTCCACCATCCCCTATATTCTATCCACTTGTATTCAGGATATAGATTCTCTATGAATTCCCGTGTAAGCCTTACAACGTTATTTTCCTTAATTTGGCTAATAAATAGCTTTACAGCTCTTGGAATCTCAGTAGAGATCTCGTGAATCCACAGATCATGTATTCTACTCGACATAGGCATCCTCCATAAAGGATAAGGAAATATGTATGGATACTTACTAATCTATATTTCTAGCCTATTTTGTTAATCAAAATTTTGTTGATAAAAACAGTTTCAGATGGACCTTAGCTAATTCAATATAGTTTTATAATAAAATATTTATACAGCTACTATAAGGTTTAAGACTATGGCTAAACTTACCTACTCTAGTAATTGCCGTTATGATCGGATACCTTCTATTTTACATTGTTGCATATACTCTTTATTAAGATCCCTTTCTACAACTTCACCTAATGGCTCTCTTTCCTGAAACACTCTTCCCTCATAAAATAGTATCTCTACTGAACTATCCAGCCAACAGTCTGGCTCCATACCTGCCTTCATACATGTTTCTGCAAGAAATGTCTCAGGATCCCAGCAGTACTCTACTGGTACTTGGGGTAGTAGTGTGCCTTGGAATAATCCTCTACGTGCTACTAGTCCGTGTCTCCCAATTATTATCTTCTTAGGCAGTTCCCATCGATCGCTTATCTCTAGCGGTTCTGGTACTGATAGTATTGCTACCTCGAATGTCACGTGGTCTAGCTCGTGTTTCTCTAGTGGATAGAACCTCGGATCGTTAAATGCTGCCTCCAATGCAGATCTTATTACTGCCTCTACTAGTGGATATACTGGTTGTAGGAAGCCTATACATCCACGTAAACTCCTCTTATCCGGTCCATGGTATGTCTCTATTGTTGTAAACACCATTCCGGGTCTACGTAGGTGTTCTGGTGTATCATCTGGTGGCTCAAGTGTTTTTCCTTCAACTAGTTTTGTCTCTACGGTTCTACGTGCCAGTTTTACAAGGAAGACTCCATCTTCTAGCGATAGCTCTCTTGGATGTATGGGTTTATCCATGGCCTATAACCTTTCCCCTCTCTACGAGTTTATCTAGTATCTCTCTTGCCTTCTTAAGTGTCTCCTCAATCCCTCTCCAATGACTACCTATCCAGTATACCTTACCGCATCTCCTACAGAACCAGAAGTCATGGTGTTTCTCATAGACTCTCCGTGGAACCTTATCTCTTACAAGCTCTCGATCAATCCTTACCAGCTCATAGTTACAGATTGGGCATCTACTACGCTCAAGATCTATGTATAGCCTTATACCTGTCTCAAACGATATATATGCTAGTCTCTCCTCCATAGTGTCTTGCTCAAGTAGTATGCATTTCAGATCCTTTTTCCTAGCTCTACTGCAGAGTCCCCGATCACGTGTGACTATAACTCTGTCATCCCGTGAAGCTATATAGAGTATCTTCCAATCATCAATTCTCCTATAGTATAGGGTATCATAGCCAAGCATACGGAGCCATCGAGCAACATTACCAAGCATTGTATCAACGATAAACCTTGGTTCTCCCATGACCCATTAACCAGTTGAGGTAATAGGTGCTATTATCCCTTATAAAAACTAGCTCTTCAACATAGTTAGGAACCATTATCTATTGGGGTTAGGGAAAATAGTTTATAGAGTAGGATTAGATATCATAGCTACTACAATTGTTTCTCAACAAGGTATCGTAGGAGCTCATGTACCGTGACTACACCAGCAAGACCACCTATTTCATCAACCACTACTGCACCACGTGATCCCTTCTCTAGGATATAGGATACAGCTGTAGCAACCGTATCTGTGATCCTTAGTCTTGGAGGTCTAAACCTCATAACATCCTCGACAATCAAGTGTGTTATCCTCTCCTTCCTATGCTTTGCAGGCACTATATCCTGGAACTTGAATATTGCATAGGCTAGTTCAGCAATCGTTATATAGCCAACGATCTCGTCTCTCTCATCAAGTACCGGCATAAAGGATATATCATTGTTTAGCATATCCTGTCTAACCTTTAGTATACGATCGCTTGTACGGGCTATTATGGGGTATGGGTTCATTACAAACCTTATCTCTGTATCATCCTTCTTCAGTACCTCTAGTAGTTTCTCCCTTAAGACAACACCAATGATCTCATTATCCTCAAGTACTGGTAGTATACCTATTGATTTCTCATGCATAATCTTTACTATATCGTTAAACTCTGTATCTGGGGCTACTGTTATGGGGTTTAGACTCATAAAGCTACTTACATGGAGTCTACTAGGTGTTGTAAGTCTTATCCTCTGTGTAGCTAGTTTAGAGACAATGTCACGGCTGGTGACTATACCAGCAATCCTCTTATACTCATGCCCCCCTTGATCTCTTGCCTTTTCATACACTACTGCCTTGTATAGATCATATTTCTCCATGACCTTGAATGTATGGTAAAGAGTCTCATTCTTATCAACAAATGGGTAGTCATCGATCAGTATATCTCTTGCATTCAAGACCACACACCTACTCAGGTAATTACCATGTATAAATAGTTTATGTAGGGTTATAGGTGTATTGGACAAGAAATACGTGGTACCTGCATTACGTCTTTGCACTAGCTATAGCATATAGGACATCTCTCTCACTAACAATTCCGATCAACTCATTGTTTTCAGAAACAACAAGTACACATCCAACACCCCTTTCACCCATAAGCCGGGCTGCTTCACTAATATCTGAGTCAGGCGATATTGTAACTACGTCTCTCACCATTAGATCGATGACCGGGAGTTTAAGGATGTCCTCAATACTACCAGATACAGTGTATTTGAATGCCTCATGACTCCCAAAGAACTTGATAATATCCATTGAAGCCAATATACCCCGGACAACATTGTCCCTAGACACAACTGGTAGTCTACGGAATCCGTACTTAATCATTGTCTCCATAGCCTTCTTAAGAGAGTCCTTATCAGAGATCGTTATAACTGGTGAGGACATTACACTAGATACTTTTGTACCTACATAACTAGTTGCTGATAAATAATCAAGTATATCTTTCTCAGTAATAATCCCGTATACACGGTTATCACGTGTCACAATAGGTAGGACACCTACTCCATGAACAACCATTTTCTCAAGTACAGCTGGAAACTTCTCATCAATATATGCTACAATAGGGTTACGGTTCATGATCGTCTCCACACGCTCATTACGTACAGCCGAATAAATATTCTTACCATGCCTGTTAACAACTATATTGTAGTAATCCCCACCACCAAGATAGTTTATAAGATCCATTGTCACTATGAGGCCCTCCAGATAGTCATTTCCCTTAACAACTAAGAGGCTACGATACCCACGGCTCATTTTCTCAAGAGCCTCCAGTATCGGTGTAGAAGATGCTACCGTTTCCACGGGCCGTTTAGCAAGTACCTCCATATCCTCTGTCTTCCTATAGATCCTGTCTGAGAAGTTTGGTGTACCATCACTTCGGAGCCATCTATGTCTTTCGGGTCCACGTGGATGACCTATTCTTGGTATATAGCGTCTACTCATAAGCTATCATCTCCATATAGATATTCTCTTATTGGAGAATAAATATCTATGCCTAGTTATCTAGTGATAGATATGTATACGAATCTATGATACAATATATTGGCTTACACAACAATGTCTATATATAATTCTACTTTCCCACTAGCTAAGCTTTCTCTTAACAATTTCTAGTAAATCCCTTGTTGTCTCCATAAGATCGTAGTCTGATATAATACCTATGATCCTATTGCCTTCACGGACTGGTAGGTGACTAATATTATACTTAAACATAGTATCTATAACGATCTCTAGATCTGTGTCAGCATCTACCGTCACCAGCGGTGATGTCATTATCTTTTCAACACTATTCTTAAATGGATCAAGTTTCTCAAATACGACAGCTCTAATAATATCCCTCTTGGTGACAATACCTATAGGCTCCTTATCCAGTGATAAGACAATTATAGAGCCTATACCCTCATTAAGTATTCTTTTTGCAGCTTCAGCAATCGTGTCACTAGCGTAAACGTATCTTATCTCACTAGCCATTACATCACGAGCTTTAAGCATACCATGCACCTTTTACCTAGCAGCTATTTCTGGAGCTACATGTCCATAGTTTATGCTTACGAATAGTATTTGGCTACCTCTTATGAGTACACGTCCATACTTGGCCTGTGGGTTTCCACTACTATCTATTTCCTCACAATCTGCTAGTACAACGTTCATAGTGTTATCAACAAGTTCAAGTACGCCAATGTATTCAGTGCCGTCCTTAAGCTTTACAAGTACTATCTGGTTTACAGCACTCCTAAGGTATTTTAGTGGTGTAGCTATTTTCTGTGGTGTACCAGGTCTCGCTGCAGCCAAGATATGCACCCCATGTTCTAGAGCATGTACTGGCCTAGTATTCCACCCTTGTATATGGTTTATCCCCCTATATGCTATATTTAAGTATTTATTCCCTTACACAACATTCTCCAAGGAAGACTATGAAGCAGTCATACCTATTACATCCTAGAAACTTCATCTCTAAACCACAATCCATATTGATCTTCCTTAGATATTCTAGTTTATCCCTCCACCCATGTCTGAGAAATGATAGTATGGCGTAACCATGTGTATTTAGTAGCCTAACTATTTCACCTATGAATATGGGCCAGTACTTCTTCTCTACATTATCTAGTACTGTGAATGAGTAGATTGTGTCAGCTACACCATCTCTTAAACCAACATTCTCTCCATAACCCATTATCCCAAAAGTCCTTGGATCACCTTTACACTTCCTCAGGGATAAATAGATCATTTGGGGACTGGGCTCTATACATAAGTACCTTGTAAAGGTATAGCCCATGGAAACAATGTATTCATAGAGTAACCCAGTACCACAGCCTATATCCACTACAGTACCCTTGGGTGTAAAGCCTCTGCTGAAAACAAACTTGTACTTGCTATACTGTTCATCTCTATATAGTTCATCATAGCCTCTAGCCGTAGCATTATATAGATCGACTATGCTAGGATAGGAACTCAAGTATACTCCTACCCCTACTCTCCACAATACCCTTTTTCTTCATGCTCCACAGCTTCTGTATATTGATATAGCGGTACTCAAGACCTAGTCTCTCAAGAGCCTCTGTAGCTGATGATGTAAATTGTGGTGCTACAAGTATACCTCGTGGACGTACACCATAGGCTTTCTGATAGGATTCAACATATCTTAGTAGCTGATATACGGCTTCACGGGATGCAGTAACCCTCTTTATCTCAACTATAACAGGTCTACCACTACGATCGTAACCGAATAAATCAATACTTCCAACATCAAGTTTCTTCTCCTTCTCAGTGAATCTCAGACCCTCCTCAATAACCTCTGGATGCTCATATAGTATATCTCTAATCTCTAGCTCATCAAGATACATGACGAATTCCCCTGGATCAACTAGTTTACCGTATCCAATGAAGTCTATGGAGCTAAGCAGTACTCTCACGATCTCACGTGGTTTTCTCCTAAAGGCAATAATCTCTATACCACGATCAGTTTGACGAACATCAATATAGCTTGTATCAGGCTGCCAATTAACTGGTGAATGCCCAGTTGGCCTATGAACTAGGAATGCACCATCCTGTTTTATAATTATTAGTCTCTCTCCCTCAGTAAGTCTTGATTCACTACGTCCAATGTAGTCTACACTACATTTCCCAACAATTATTATGAGCATACGCTTTGATATTGCATTTCTAAGTTCCTCAACAAGTTCTTCAGGATTACATGATTTACTTAATACCTTGAACTCCATATCATCATCCATCCAATCCTATCAACTATATTATCATATCAGTTAAGCCAATATATTAGTTAATAGGGGATATACGAGTAGATTATAAGGAGGGTGGTTAGGAGCGTCTAGGCCTAGGATCAAGTTTATTGGTTTTGATAGTATGGGTTCCCGTGGTATGGCTACAGTAGTTGATACTGGTTCATACAAGATCTTCATTGATCCTGGTGTAAGCTATGCTCCCCGTAGGTATGGTTTACCGCCTCATGAGCTTGAGCTTGAGAGGTTTAATAAGCATTTAGAGATGATCCATTATGAGGTAGGGGATTCAGATATACTGATCATATCCCATTACCATAGGGATCACTATTTGTATAGGGAGGGGGAAGAGCAGTATTATAGGGGTAAGATTGTTTATTTAAAGGATCCTGAGAACAATATTAACCATAGTCAGAGAGTTAGAGCATATGTGCTTCTAAACAAGATGGGTATAAGGGATCTTGTTAGGGAGCTCCATATAGCTGATGGTTCAAGCTATGTTGTTGATAAGGATGTTAGGCTAGTGTTTTCCAAGCCGGTACCTCATGGTGAGGAGGGTACTCCGCTTGGATACGTTATTATGACACTACTGGATATTGGAGGCTATAGGGTTGTTCATGCAAGTGATGTTCAGGGACCAATATCTAGGGAGACCTTGGACATAATCCTTGGCTGGAGACCTAATCTATTGATAATATCTGGTCCTCCAACATATTTTGAGGGTTATAGGGTTAGGGGTGAGGTTATTGATAAAGCTATTAGTAACCTACTTGAGATCATTAGGGTTGATGAGCTTGAGACAATTATACTTGATCACCATTTACTACGTGATCTAGAGTTTAGGAGTAGGCTTAGCCGTGTCTATCTAGAGGCACTCATATATGGTAAGAATGTATTGACCGCAGCTGAGTATATGGGTATGGAAATAGATCAACTAGAGGCTAGGAGGAGGGAGCTATGGGAGAAAAACCATTAATAGTTATTGAGCATCTGGAGGAAGAGTTTTCTCCATGGCTAATACTAGAGTATAGACATGCATCACTACTTGCTGGTAAAGATAGGATTGTATATACCAATGTACCAGTTAGATATCATAGGATACTCTCTAGGTATGGGAAAGTGTATGGGGAAAGCGTATTAGAGATCTTTGACCAGAAACAACTATTAATACTTGATCCTAGGGCTGATGAGCCTTTAAGTAAAAGTGATCTTGAAAACATAGATGCTGTAGTGATAGGAGGTATACTAGGTGATCATCCTCCCCAGGGTAGGACTTATAAGTATTTATCTAGTAGGGCTAGGGATGCTTTGAAGAGAAATATTGGTGAGGGACAATATAGTATTGATGGTGCAGTTTATGTTGTTCTAGAGGTTTATAGACGTGGTTGTCTAGATTGTATAAAGTATATCGATGGCATTAGCTTATCAAGTGTAAGGGATAGTGAGACTATAGAGATACATCTCCCCTTTAGATATCCGTTAGTAAATGGTAAACCACTACTTGCCCCGGGGTTAAAGGAGTATTTATTATATGGAGTTATCCCTAGAGATATACTGAGAGAACTTCAGCTACTGCGATACTTAGCCAAGTAGATCATATAATACGAATACTATGATGATCCATGTAGTATAGAATGTTAATAACCCCCTTAAGAGAAGCATAAATAACCCTTGCCCCCCAAGTTTTCTTTCAACAATATATATTGATGCTGAGTATATTATTGCTGCAAAGAACCATATAGTTGTAGTAGTATCATATATTATTGATAGGTTAAGTCTATAGAGGATATAGGCTACTAGACCATAGATTAGACCCATCATAAACCTTAGTAGTACAATTCTATCCTCTACACCTGCCTTCTCCCATAAGCTCTTAAGCATTATTACAACCACCACTAATGACATGAATGACCAGTATATTTTAAGGTTTAGGGAAATATTTGATCATTGGTGAACGGTTTGGTTAAGATTAAGAAGTCCATGACAGTATTTGATGTTATAGCATGGGTTAATGAGTGTAGGGATTTACTGAGAGGTTCCAGAGTAAACAATATATATTATACAGGTAGTTATTGGGCTATCAAAATACCTGTACGTAATGGGAAAAAATATATTAAGATAGAGCCCGGTAAAAGGGTACATCTAAGTATTTATGAACTATATAGTAAGTCTATTGATAAGCTAACTGCTTTCCTACGCAAACACATACGTGGAGGAATTATAGAGGATATCTCGCATCCAGGCTTTGAGAGAATCGTGTTTATTGATGTTGATAGGGGGGGTAGAAGATATAGGATAGTTGCTGAATTACTTCCACGTGGATTCCTCGTCATAACACATAACGATGTTATACTCTATGCAAACAAGTTCTCTGAACTAAGGGATCGTGTTATAAGGCCTAGGGAGAAGTATAGGCTTCCACCAGCCAGTATTAATCCACTGGATACAGATTTAGGTGATCTTATAGAGCTTGTTCATAGAGGAAAGGATCTTGTTAGAGGACTTATCTATGGATGGAATCTACCTGGTGAAGTTGCTGAGGAGATACTCTATAGGGCTAGTCTATATGATGTAAAGACTATTAAGCCGGATACCATAGATCGTAGAGATCTGGAGACCCTTCATGAAGTGCTTATGGAGCTTTATAAGGAGATCTTTAAGGGTAGAGGTTATTTGATCAAATATGGTGGTTCATATATTGGATTTACACCATATTATCCAAGGCTATATAGTGATCTCCATAGTATGGAGATTGTGGAAGTCCCTAGTTTCAATGATGCCATTGACACCTACTTTAGTATATTGGAAAAAGAGGAGATCAGAAGAGCTGAGGAGGAAAGCATTAGAGCTGAGATTAACCGGGTTAAGAAGAGTATTGAGGAGCAAGAAAGTATTGCTGCAAAGTACCAGGATTTATCTAGGATGTATAGTGAGTATGCTACACTACTTGCCACAAACTATGAGTATTTCTCAGAGGTTATGGAATGTGTTAATAGGATTAGGAAGAAGCTTGGCTGGGATGGTATTAGAGAGTATTGTAGTGGTGTAGTAGATTATGATCCTTCTAGAGGAGTTATCGTTGTCGTCCTAGGTGGTAGGAGGATAGAACTTAGTATCCGGAAGAGTCTTGATGAATGTATTAAGGACTACTATAGACTTGCTGGTGAATATAGGGCTAAGGCTGAGAAAGCCCAGAGATCAGCTATGGACCTTAGGAGGAGGCTTAAGGAGATCGAGAGGGAGACCATTGTCGTCTCTAGACGTGTTGAGACAGGGATTAAGCCTAGGCTATGGTATGAGAGATTTCACTGGCTAGTGACTAGTGAGGGATTCCTAGTCATTGGTGGAAGGGATGCTGGACAGAATGAAGCTATTGTGAGAAAATATCTTGAGCCAAGGGATATATTCCTACATGCCGATATACATGGTGCACCAGCTACAGTACTTAAGACAAGGGGTAAGGTACCGGGTGAGAGAAGTCTTTATGAAGCCTCTGTCTTAGCTGCATGTTATTCTAAGGCTTGGAGGGCTGGCTTTGGTGAAATAGATGTCTATTGGGTGTGGGGGGAGCAGGTTTCTAAGAAACCACCTAGTGGCGAGTATCTTGGTAAGGGTGCATTCATGATCTATGGTAGGAAGAACTATATCCGGCACGTAAGGCTTGAGCTAGCTATTGGTGTTGAGGAGGTTTATGACGAGATCTATGGTAGGTATCAGAGAGTAGTTGTTGGGCCTAGGGAGCTTGTTAACAACAGATCTCTAGCATACGTAGTTCTTGTACCCGGTAAACATGATCCATCAAGGATTGCTAAAAAGATCTATGATTTGATCAAGAATATTGTTAAAGGAGAGCTTCTAGTTAAAGTAGAGGAAATCATTGAGCGCTTACCTGGTTCTTCAAATATAGTCTATGTAGGGAAGAGCTCTAGATCAGTATAGTCTATCAAATGTTCTTTAAATCCATTATGGAGTAAACGATAAAGGTTTAAACTAGTTGTACTACTTGTTATCATAAGCCCAGTGTAGAGGGGGTGCATGCTTTGGCTGGAAGAAATATAGTTGTAGAGACAATTAGGATCCAGCCTGTTGAGGAGATGTTTGTAGAACTTGTTGAGAGGAAGGGCCTCGGCCATCCAGACTATATTGCTGATTCTGCTGCTGAGGCTGCTAGTAAGGCTTTATGTGAATACTATCTCAAGGAGTATGGCATGATCCTTCACCATAATCTTGATAAGGTTCTCCTAGTTGGTGGGCAGGCCCACCCAGTATTTGGTGGTGGAGAGGTTGTTCAGCCTATCTATATCCTTGTATCGGGCCGTGCTACTACTGAGGTTATACGGAATGGTCGTGTTGAGCCTATACCTGTGGGTACACTTGTTGTTAAGGCTGTTAAGGAGTGGATTCACCGTAATTTCCGGTTCCTAGACCCTGATCACCATGTTGTTGTTGATTACCGTATTGGTAAGGGATCAGTTGATCTTGTGGAGGTTTTCAAGGCTAGGGCTAAGACTCCATTAGCTAATGACACGAGTATAGGTGTTGGCTATGCTCCACTCTCTACACTTGAGAAGCTTGTTTTCCAGACTGAGAGATCGCTTAATTCTCCAGAGTTTAAGAAGAAGCTTCCAGCTGTTGGTGAGGATGTTAAGGTTATGGGTTTGAGGAAGGATAAGACTATTGAGTTAACGATCGCTGCTGCAATGATCTCTAGTCAAATACGTGATGTTGACGAGTATGTTAGTGTTAAGGAGGAGGTTAGAGAGCATGTACTCGATCTAGCTTCAAAGATTGCTCCAGACTATAATGTGAATGTACATATTAATACAGCTGATATGGTTGAGAAGGGTATTGTATACATAACCGTTACTGGAACATCAGCTGAACATGGAGATGATGGTGCAACTGGGCGTGGTAATAGAGTTAATGGATTAATAACCCCCATGAGACCCATGAGTCTAGAGGCTACTGCTGGTAAGAACCCAGTTAACCATGTGGGTAAGATCTATAATGTTGCTGCATCACTTATAGCAAAGAAGATCTATGAGGAGGTTAAGGATGTTCGTGAGGTTTATGTTGAGCTTCTAAGCCAGATTGGTAGACCTATTGATGAGCCTCTTGTTGCTAATGTAAAGATCCTTCCGGATTCTAGTGATCTGCCGCAACATGTAATCTCCGAGATTGAGGGTATTGTTGATAGCGAACTTGAGAATATTACTAGGATAACTGACATGGTTTTGAGAGAGGAGGTTATTCTCTACTAGCTTTGTATTCTCCTTAATTCCTCAGTAATCTCTACTCCTAACTTCTTTTTACGTTCTCTACGATAATCCTCGATCAATCTAATGATCTTGTTGAGTCGTTCATCTTCAAGTTTCTCCTCAATAGTTTTCCACTTCTTATCTATTTCATCTTCAATAGCTTTATCAACATAGACTCTATCACCCACTATATAGTGTTCATAATTATCTATGTCTATAATAGGTATCCTATCTTCTAGGAAACCCTCTTGGCCATGGGTCACTATAGCTATTCTTTCACTAAATAAATAGGATATTACTTCATCTGTGTATGGGGATATCTTCTTAATGTATATTGCCCTAATACTTCCATCTCGATAAACAACCTTGTTAAGTACTGCTATTATTAGACTTGACACCATTGGGATATACTTCATATCTTTATCAAATATTCTATTTATTAGATCTATCAATTCATCCCTTGATCTAATGGTTTTATCTAGTTCATTTCTTAGTCTCTCAACCTCTTCCCTCAAACTCTTATTTTCATTAACTATTAACTCAATGAATCTCCTAAGCTCTTGATCGGGTTTGTATGTGTGTCTAAGAGCTCTTAATTCTGTTTCAAGTTCCTCAATCCTTGTTTTTAACTCCATAATTTTTCTTTGAAGACTTATTTTTTCAGCCTCAAGATACTTTATTCTCTTCCGTAGCCTAGCTATCGTCTCTTTACTAGCCTTTACCTGTTCCTGTAGCTCAACTCTCCTCTTATCACTGGATTCACTAGTTTCTCTGAATTCTTCTTCAATAAGTTTACTAACTTCATTCTCTAATGCCTCAGCTATTGTCATACCCTTTATAATTGCCGCCTTGATCTTATCTTGATCGATTGGTATATCGATCTTGCTAAGCTCTGACTCTAGTTGTCTAAACTTATCGTGGTAGTAGAGGTATGCCTTGTAAGCTGCTGCTAGTGCATCCCTCTCATGTGTATCATCAATCTCTATCCATGGGAATTTCTTCCTCACATTATATACGATCATGTTTTTCTCATCATTGCTAAGATCATGGGAGGGGATGTATATGTTTACATGTAGTGTTGCCGCCAACTTCTTCACGGCTTCCGGAGGTGTTGATACATCTGTTGCTATGAGTACTGGATTACCTACTGATAACACCATGTTTATAATATCCGATCGATCGATATTCTTGGAGCTGTAGAGAAGCAATGGTGTACCATCGAGATCTATTACTGCTATACCAGTACATATACCTGGGTCAAGACCTACAATTACTGGTTTTAGAGCCTTAGTACTTGCACCAGAACTTGCTACCATAGCTATCTTGGAACTATATACTGGCCTAATTTCTACACGGACTGTCTTTGTATTAATAGGTTTTACCAGCCCATAGAGCCTTGATCTTGGAGCATATACTATGAAGATACTTCTCTCAAGTCCACCCTTAGACTTCTTAAACACTAGATCGTAGTCAAGCTTATTCCTATCAAGGATCGACTTAATCTCACGTGTCATACGTAGTATTCCAGCTCTAATACTCCTTACATACCTATTGTGGCTCATACCTCCCCTACTTATACTCCTACCCTTAGATACAATGATCTTTGTCTTCTCCTCAAGAAATCTTATCCTATAACCATATCCCCTGGAAGCAGCAACTGCAGCTATATATGCTGTCTTTAATGGAGATGGCTTCCCATGAACAGGTACTCCTAGGCTCCGAGCTATAGCCTTTATATTTACTGCCTGTGGACCCCACCCAGTTACCTGGATAAGCTCTATATCTGGGGGCAGTAGTGTCATTAGCTTTAATAGCTTCTTCTCATCAGGTGCTAGTTCGAACACATTGTCTAGGGCTATTATTGCTGGCCTATATTCCCATATAAGTCTTATAAGCCTTGATAATGATACGTCCTCATACTCTCCAATAACCTCATTGTCACTTAGAATTACTACTGCATAGTGTGGTTGCCGGGCTGATGAGCTACTTCTTCCCGGCAGTATATCGACTCCTATTACTGTTTTACTGCTAGAGTTTCTCAAGCTCTCCCCTGACATATTTTAGAGCCCTTTCAGTATCAACCTTAACTCTATAATTCTTTCTGTAAAACCTCACTATATACCCTATGTCCCTCCTAAGCAACTGATCGGCACTTGGATGATCCTTTACAACATATTGGGGCCAGTCTATAATGTAGGGTTTACCAGTATCTACTTCAACCAGTACATTATACTCACTAAGATCACCGTGTACAATGCCTACATCAATATATGCCTTCCTCAATGTATCAAGTATTGTATAGAGGGATCCAGGGGGATCTGGTAGCTGTGGCTTCCGGTAAAGCTCAATACCATCAATATAGCCTATCACCACTGAATGCCTATTATAGGCTAGAGGCTTAGGTACAGAACCACCTACAAGGTATATCTCGTGTAAAGCCTTATACTCACGTTCAGCAGCAATCTTTGACTGACGGTACCAGTCAAGCCTTGGATTATCAGCGAAAACACGGACTCTCCTGGTTGAACGGAAGCTTGTCCTACCTATACGTAGGAACTTTATAATAACACTTGTATCACCGGGTGCCAATGCCTTGAATAACTCACTCTCCTTACCCACTCCTATCCTATCACCTAGTGCAACAACTATGTCATGGTCAACAAAGTATTTTAGGGCAAGCATGTCAAGACCTAGATAAGTTAGTCTATATCCCTTATACATCATATACTGTCTCTTAACTAGTTTTAGACGATGAAGTTTTGATAGTGATAGTTCAAGTTTTGTCTCTGGTATCCTTGTGTATCTCTCGATAACTTCTAATGGTACGTATTCATAGCTAGCCATACCTTTCTCTATAGCATTAAGTACTTTGAAATCACGTTGTGACAGCTGTCTATATATGATCCCTATTTTAGCCAGTTTCTACACACCCATTTATAGACTAGTATTACCTATGCCTTAAAATATTAAAATATTATCTTAATGGACAGTATTTTATGAAGTGGTTTATAAAGGGTTTAAAAATTTTGCTACAAGTACTGATTAGAATAGTTAGCGAAACTTTTAAAAACTATTATAAAAACTAGTATAAGTACTTAAGATAGCATTTATATTTCTAAAAATCCCTAAAATATAAACGGTGCAGTGTATGAGTTCAGAGAATATTAGTTCTAGTAAGGAGGGAATATATGAAGAAAATGGTGTTTTAATAGTTAAGGGAATTGAATATATAAATAGAATAGCATCTGCACTAGCATCAAAAACAAGACTTGAAATACTAAAACTTGTTAGAAAGAAGGAGCTAGATATTGGTGAGATAGCAGATTACATTGATCAGAGTAGAGCTAATGCCAGTGCACAGATTAAGAGACTGGAGGATATAGGTTTAATTAAAACCTCATATAAACCTGGTCAGAGAGGGGTTAAGAAGGTTTGTTGGACAAATATTAAGGAGATTAGGATCATACTTGACTAGGGATCTGTATTAGATAATAATACCCAATTATTACTTAAGAACACCATTATTCATGGTTATACCTAGCTAATACAGGTTTACCCACCTTAAAAACCCTCTAAAAACCACATACTATTGAGGTAGGTGTAGGGGATGAATATAGTATAAGTATAAAGGTGGTAGGGCTAATGAGTATATTCAGTATCATATTGATCAGTATCTATATAAGTCTTTCATTACTTCCAATAATCTATAATCATGTATCAACTAGAGAGAATACAGCTACTAGGGAAGGTGATGGGGATAAGGTTTATAGTGAAGGTTATGAAAAAACCTTTTATAACCAAGCTTTAGCAGGTAGAGGTTTAATTGTATTCCTAAATAATCTAAGTGATGATCAAATAAAATACATACTTAACCAATTAAAAATTCTTAATAGGACGAGTAATAGGTCATATGTAGATGTGGAGAATAGTGTTAGAGAAACCTACTCTATCTAATTTTAACCTATTCTATTAGGAGGTCTTCCTATTAAAATAATAGTACATAACTAGGTTTTTTCTAGGGTGAACTATCTTGGCTAATGATTTGAAGAAGTTATTTGGACATGGTTTTTTAGCCTCTGTAGCAGGTATCGAGATCACTAATATCATTGTATTTACGAAGCTTGGAGCTGTATATGGTGTCCCAGGGTTTGTACTAACTATGATATTTTTGCTTCCAGTAGCGTATCTACAACAACTGATTGTTCTTCCCCGTAAACTATATGGTTATAGCTTAATAGATGATATGAGAGCTACTTCACAGTTTAGCTATAAGGTTTACCTATATACAATCTATGTAGCCAGTATACTGACATTCATGGTTAATATTATTGGTTTATCGGTAATTCTATCAATAGTAATTGGGTCAAAATGGATCTACTATGGATTATTGATCATAGCATTAATATGGATCCTAGATACTGTATGGAAGAGTAAAGGTGTTGAGAAAATCTTTCTAATATTATCAATGGTTTTAATGATATATATAGTCTTATTCTTTATAGAACTCCCAGTTATGGGCTCCGTAAATATATTAGAGTTAGATAAGCCTATAAGTTGTATAGATCTATTGGCTCTATGGGGTGCAGCTGCTGCACCATATTCTCTTATAATACAGGATCTGGGTGACGAGGATTATGCTAGCATATATATCGGTACTATGTCATCTATGTTTATTGGTTTATCAATATCGTTTGTAGCATATACTATAATATATCCCGTAGACGAGTTTAGTATCATACATACCCTGGAACCATTTTATAATATGGGTAGCCTTATTGTTCCAGTATATACACTTGGTTTATTCAGTAGCATTGTATTAGCACTTATGTCCATAATCCTAACATTAAGGATTATATATAGGAAGCTATATCTAAGGACAATATTTTTAGCCAATAACTTTATTGAGTACCTGCTATTAGCTATAATGGTGTCTACTGTACCTCTGGCGATACTATTTGGAGTAGATGATATACTCTTATATACTGAACTCATAATCTATGGTTCAATGGTTATTGGTTTTTTATTCTCATTAACAGTACTAGCATTGTTCATATATTATCTACGTAAGAGTTTGAGGAATAAAGAATCTATACTAATCTTTAACACAGTATTCCTTGGTATACTAACTATAGTATCCCTATTATTATCCATAGATGCATTTATTGAATCAATATACGGACTATAATTCCTCAATAAAGTTTATAAGGCGATCAATATGCTCTCTCCTAACATGAGGCATAATAGCTATCCTTAATGCATCTACAAGATTAGTTCTATAGATAAATAACCTATTCCTCCAGAATAATGGTAGAACGTCATCAGCACTATAGCCTCTGATCCTAAAGGATACAATACCGAGGATAGGCTTTAATAAGGGCTCGGTATTGGGTAAAGTACATAGACTATTATATAGGTAGTTAGCTAGAGAAATTACTCTCTTAGCAATATCCCGGAATCCATTTGGGCCAAGAAGTTTCCATACAGCCCAGCATGCAGCAGCACTAGCTCCGGGTCTTGTGCCTAGGAATCCTTTTTGGTACTTTGCAGGCATATAGGGGATTTCAAAATAGGCTTGTTTCTCAATACTCTTGTTTCGGAAGAGTATTAATCCCGAGGGAATGGGTGCTAATCCATTTTTGTGGAAATCAATTGATATTGACGATACACAATCCATGAACTCTAGTTTCTCTAGACCATATTCACTCCATAGGAAGGGTATTAGTAGCCCTCCATAGGCAGCATCTATGTGAAGATATATATCGTATTTACATGCTAGCTCATTAACCTCTCTTATAGGGTCTATAGTGCCAAAATCTGTTGTACCAGCTGTTAGTACTATGGCTAATGGGTTATGCTTTTTAATAGCATCCTCAAGATCGTTTATAGATGCCCTATAATTCTTTGTCACTGGCGTTTTAATGAGTTTGAGCCCAAGTATATCAGCTCCCTTATCAACTGATCTATGTACTGTAACTGGTGCAACTATGACTCTATTCTTACTACCACCATACATTTTCCGGGCAATATATAGTGCTATCATATTGGATTCTGTACCACCACTAGTTATGAATCCTGCTGGCTCCTCTGACCTATAGAGAAGAGACAGATCATGTACGAGATCCTCTTCAAAGAATGCTATCTCCCTAAATACAACTGGATCAGCTAAGTTAGTATGTATAAATAGGTTATATGCGTATATGGCTAGCCAGTGGGGCTGTGTTGTCATTGAACCAAGTATTTCTCCAGCTGTATGTTTTGGTGTCTTAGACCAGTATTTTAGTAGATGATCTATTATCTCCCCCAGATCCAATATCTAGGCACCAATTCAATGATATAGTGCTTGTGTAAAAAACCTTATCTCAACAGTAAAAAATAATTGGTTAAAAACTTGTTCATTTAAGGAATTTCTCTTCGAACTCCCTAAGATACTTAACACTAGCATTAAGATCTATGAAGAGCTTCCTAGCCCTCTCAACATCCTTAACAGTTATTGTATCTCTTCCTTCAGAACTGGCTATTATACGTGCTGGCTCAAGTAACTGGACAGCATACCTTAGGCTCGTCTCACTACCGATCTTTACGAGCTCCTCAAGTGCTTCATCAGATAACACTATCTCCTCCTCATCAGCACGTATCTTAATGATCTCCCTAATCTCATCTGGACTATATGGTCTAGTAGGTATGATCAGTAATCTATCAAGTAGATCCAAGGGCATACCGTGCGGAGACTCTATATCAGTACCACGGATTCTAGCGATACCACGGTTAGTTGCAAGAATTATTATTGGTGCTAGATCGCTCTCCATAGCACGGGCTAGGAAGCTAAAGGCCTCAATATCAAGCATATGGGCATCATCAATAAATAGTACACCGGGTATTATCTCAGCACGTTTCTCATCAATCCACTTCTTAACCTGGTTATCAACATCCTTCCTCACCTCTGGAGGAATCTCCTTCTCAGCTGCAAACCCTAGTAGTACCGATATGGCTGTTCTCTGTGCAGCATAGTACATGTCTAGATCATGTAGTGTTAGTACATGAACAATCTCCTTCTCCTTCTTAATGGGTCCCTCGGGCATTTCCACATAGCGTGTAGCCTCTATATCATAGTACCTGGCTTTCTCAATACCCTTAACACGTCCTACACGATGGACACGTCCAGTCTCTGCATCAATCCATATATAGTCTCCACGTTTTACACCCATTTGCATAAGCTGCATAGTTATTTCTTCACCAACATTGAGTGTAAGCTGATCATCCTTGGTTACAAGCGTTATCCTTGCCTCCCTAGGCACTAGTACATATGGGTTAAATGGATGCCTAACCCTCCTAATCTTGAGTTCCTGGACAACACCCTCGTACACTAGTCTCTTCTCCCTAATCCGGACACCAATGGATTTACGTAGTGCCTGCATAAGGACTTCTGTCTTAGAAACCTCACTACTATACACCTCTGATGCACTAAGAGCTACAAATGGTGTATCCTCACCAAGTTCACGTGCAATAGCAACCGCTAAGGCTGTCTTACCAGTACCGGGTGGACCTACAAACAATATCCCCCTTCCAGCTATCCTCCCCTCACGGATCATCTGTACAACAATACCTGCAGCCTCCCTAGCCTCAATCTGTCCCACGAGACCATCAGCTACCGGTTTAGCCCTACCCTTTTCATCAAGTCCTAGTCCACGTATGTGGCTATGTGCACCAATCCTCCTAAATAGGGATGAGCCTGTAACTTCTCTTATTTCAGCCATGTCCTTCACACCCTCTATAGAGAAATACTGATCTATCCTTATATTGTTTATAATGGGTTTAGAAATGATCAGTCGCCGCTGAAGTCCTCATAGACCCCAGCCCCTAAGGCCTCGGGAGCAACTCTATCATCACATCCGTATACTGTATATCCTGGAAAATCCTTAAAATAATGTTAATCCTATGGTATATGGGGGAGGAGGGTATTTGGTTAGTATAGGTTTAATGCTTCAGAGGAATATATTGAATGCTTTGAAGAGGCTTATTCATGAGTTACTGGTATATTCTAATAGAGAGAACGATGACTCTATTAGACAGGTTATTGAGAGGTTAAAGAAGAACTATTCTTTACTAGATAGGGTTAAGCCCCCGATAATACCTACTCGTAGATTTATTTATGCAGTTGAGAATCTGCTTGGACAACTTGTTAAGCTGAATAGTGTTGCTAGAGAGTATATGAATAAAAGGATCTCTTTAGAGGATCTTAGAAGGATCGTTAGTGAGTATGAGGAGGCTGCTAGGCTCTATGCCGATATTGTCTCTAATGAGAGGATAAAGATCTCTATCTACATGGTTCTCCCACAGACAGCTCTCTTTGCAACAATGGTTTACCAAATATTTGCGTTAGGTGTACCATTACCTATATACGTATTTATGTCTGCATCCACCCTGATAATTGTAAGCCTCTTCATAATACTCATTAACCCTATTTTATCATATATACTGAACACCATTAATGCATTCATTATACTAAATACTTTATTATCGCTATACTTGTCAAGTAGGCCTCTTCCATCAATAATGCTCCTCATACTATATATGTTAACAATTATAACGAGTCTTACATACATACATGTAATGCATGTTACTACATCACAAAAGAGCATGTCAATGGTGGAGAAAACATTGCTTACACTACTCGAAAATATAGGTTTAAAAGGCTCTAACCAGGAAGGAGAAAAGAAGAAGTCCAGTGAGAAAACTGAATTTAACAGAATGTATGAAGAAGTAAAAAGACTATATAGAGAATTATATGGTGAGTGGGGAGAGGAGTATTTTAGGTTTAGATACACAATATTGCTAGTTAATGGTATGCCTCCAAATGAGATTCTGAAAAAGTTTTTATCAGAAATAAGAAACATTAGGGATAAGGAGAAATAAATTATTTGAGGGAGCTCATTATGTCTCAGAAATCAAGCTCCACAAAATCCAAGGAGTTAAAGATCATTACACGGCATGTTATAACATTAGATGATATAAAGAACGATCCTAGGAAGATAAAGCTGTTATATATTATTGATACTGTTGGAGGTATTTCCGAAAAAGCATTACAGCACCTCATATACTATATGAAGAACTCAGAATATGATCTAGGCTATGACTTCATATTACTAGGTAATACGCCATCAAGTAAGATGCTCCATAACGATATAGTTGCACTACTATATGTGGGACTAATAGAGACTAATCCCAGGAGAAAACTAGTGACTACAAGCCTTGGTAAGGAGTTTCTAGAGAAGGTCAAGGATAATATACCAGAGGATGAAAAAGAGAATATTAAGAAACTAATAGATGATCTTAGGATTAAGATAGCCCCTATAGATATGGAGGTTGAACTATCATATAGGGCAGCACGTAGGAGGAGAAGAAGATTTTTCTAGACTAAGAGAAAATGACGATTTACTACTAAAATAGCATTACTATTAATAACTTTATTATCCTCATATTCTTCATAGAGGGATAGAGTTATACATCCTATATTGACGTATGAAGAGATACTCTTCTAGCCTCAGGCTTACCAGATACTAGTACAGGGTTGAGTTTACCTTCACGAGCAAGTTTTTCAACATAATCCCTAAAACCACCAGTATGCCTTATATCAAGTTCTAGGAGCTCAAATAATATCTTCTTAGTAGTCTTCCACACATCCTCAAGCATTTCCTTAGGCATATGACTTATAATGAATGGTTCCTGAAGCCATTGATCAAAAGCTGATAAAGTCTTGATCATGTGCTGAAATGCGGCTCTAGACAATACTATGAGATCAAGTCTATCGGCATCCTTGGCCCTCTCATCAGCCTTCTTAAAGCTCTCAAGCACCTCCTTCTGCTTCTTAACCCATGCATCCAGATTATGTAGGAACGTTTCAGCCACCGACAACACCTCTCATAGATAGTCTAGCTATACACTCTTATAAATGAGGTGTATGATCATTCTTCACTTGATAGATTAAACGGCTTACCATTCTCAATTATTTCCTCAGGTAGTTTATCTCTATACTTCCTTAGAAACTCTATATCACTCTCCATACGTCTCTTACTATCTGGTAGCATTATAACAACACCATTCTTTATAGGATACCAGTGTAGGCATTTTGGGCAGTAGAGTAGCCCTTCAACAATCTCGTATTTAAGGCATTCTTCACACGGGTACTCCACACCCTCCCTAATCTTCATACCAAGGTAGTTACAGTAGTTTTTACAATAGGGTCTGGGTACTCCACTTGTATCTATATCCTCAACCTCCTCCTTGAACACCACTAGTTTTAATGGATAGTGTTTACAGCTTAGGCACGCCAGTAGGTCTAGAGCCCAATGCCTCATTTCCCTATGACCTCTTCAGCTAGTCCTTTGATATCTTTTAGTAGCTCCTCAGCTTTATCCCTTGTCTTAGCCTCTATCATAATTCTGAGCAGCGGCTCTGTACCACTTGGTCTGACAAGGAACCAGAATTCATCAGTGATAACCTTTACGCCATCAATTGTTATCTGCCTATACCCTTTAAAGGCATCCTTCACTCTCTCAACAACTTTCCAAGCTGTCTCTCTAGGCATAGGTATCTTTGTCTTAATGATATGGTACTGCGGTAGTTCATCATAGAGTTCAGAGAGTCTCCTACCCTCCTCAGCCAGTAACTGTAGTAGTAATGCTAGTGTCATAGCACCATCCCGGACTGGGTGATGCAGTGGATACATGAAGCCCCCATTCTCCTCGAAACCGCATATACCTCCCTGTCTGACAAGCTCACGGGCAATACCTATGCTTCCTACCTTAAGCCATACCACTTCAACACCTAGAGGCCTTAGTACATCCTCGATCAGTGTGCTAGAGGATACTGCTGTAAAGACCCTTCTAGGTAGATCACTATGTTTCATTGCCAAATACTTAGCTAATATGGCGGCTGTACGATCTCCCCACTGTACACGCCCCCTGTCATCAACTATTATGGCCCGATCAGCATCACCATCATGAGCTACCGCAAAATCTACTCCTAGAGATACCGTTGCCTTAACAGTATCGGCTAGTGTCTCTACAGTTGGTTCTGGAGGTCTACCAGGGAATGTTGGGTCTAGGTTGCCGTTTATCGTATACACCTTAACACCTAGTTCACGGGCTACCCATGGGCTAGTTATTGCTCCCACACTATTAGCTGGGTCAATGAGTATTCTAAACCCCTTACTCCTGATAAGTTCTCGATCAACATGGCTTACTACAGCCTTTACATACTTCTCATTAACATATGGGTACTTTTCAACACAATGTACAAGGCTTCTCCAAGAGACTCTCTTAAACCTTTGTGTAAAATATAGCTCCTCAATAATCTCCTCCTTATTTCTTGGAAGCTCTATTCCATCAGCATCAATAACCTTAATACCATTATACTCTGGAGGGTTATGGCTAGCAGTAATCATGACACCGCCGTCAAAACCATCAGCCTTAACAACATACTGGAGAGCAGGTGTTGGTACAAGACCTGCATCATATACTTTTACACCACAGGCTAGTAAACCAGCAACCACAGCTGATCTCAGCATCTCCCCACCAGCACGTATATCACGTCCAACAAGTATTCTTGAACCACTACCGAATAACGTGCCTATAGCCATCCCTAGCCTTAGAGCCATTTCTGGCGATAACTCCTCATTAACTATACCACGTACTCCATCAGTACCGAAAAGCCTTCTCATATAATGCTCCCTCTAGAATTCCTCCTCTGTAATACCTAGTTCTTCCTCCAATACTTCCTCATACTCCTCAGTCACTTCCTCGAGTATATCCCTAACATCACTTTCCCCTTCACGTAGATTTAGCTCAACATTGTAGCCTTTATCCTCAAGCATCCTCTGGATCTCGATAGCTATATCTCGTAGTTCAGATAATACATCATCAACTAGATCTCTTATATCCTCCCCGGACTCTATGAGCTCATCAAGGGTGTCACGTAGATCTTCTTCAGCAAGGATCTCTATAGATGCCTTCTTCCTACCGATCCTGACCTTTAAAGCGATAGGTAGACTACTATGTACACCAATTACCGTATTTCCCTCAATACTAGTATTGAGATCATGATCCTCCATAACACTCCTAATCTCGTCTAAGACACTCATAGCACTCTTCACCAAGTAGACACTCTATAGCCTATAGCATAAAAAACCTACCATTCTAGGACAAAGCTGTGTAAGAACAGTAAACAAGTCTTTTCGATATACTAGACCCGGTATCTAATAAACTAGTTCAAAGATAGCAAATAATTTTATTTAGTACTTGTACCCTCCATAAAAATACTAGTTCATCTGCCATGGTGTTCTGATTTGGCCAATGAGGTTTTGAGAATATTACTAATACCAGGCTATGAGGCTGTGGATGAACTATCCATTTTTCTAGAGAAATTACTGAATAAGCTCTATAAGATCAAGATCTTTGTTATTGGTGAGAAATGCGTTGTTGAGCAGATTGGCAAGAGGCTTGGCCGTAAATTTTTATCTCATGGTAATGTGGTTCTCTACAAGATTAATTATCGGTTGGATAATATTTTTGATGAAGCTTTGAGATTATTCATCAACATTAATCCATCAATAATTATTTATTTTCTCAGAAAGGACTATAAGAATGGTTTTGATGCCCGTCTATTTTACCCTCTAGCCCTTAACAAGGGTGTTTATGTATGTTCATATATTGGTTGTGGGAGTAGTTATATTGGTGTTGGTGAGATAGTATATAATGTAGATGATTTAATCTCACTTATTGAGGGGTATTCTAGGGCTTGACACCATATATTGGGCTGCCTATTTGGTACAATACTTTAAAGAAAGACTATGGTATTAATGAGATAGCCGGTATCGTAGATAATCTTAAACTCAAAGGTATAAGCTTTTATGAGGTAAGCATTGATTATCCATGGACCTATAGGGATACGGATCCTCTATACCAGGTTCTCAACATATTTAGTGAGAACAATATCCATATAGGAATTCATGCACCATGGAGGGATCTATTCTACGCTTCACCTTATGAGGATCTTAGGAGGGTTTCCATCAATATATTGAAGGAAATTCTCACACCTATACTTGAGAAACACTATATTGAATACATAGTTATACATATATCTTCTATGCAGAAATCTATCCTAGGTAACACATACCATGACATGGTTAGGGCCTCTAGGAGATCTATTGAGGAAATACTAGATTGGCTTAGAGAATATGATACTAGTCTATGTATTGAGAATTTACCTAAGGGATTTAGTTCAAAGCCTGAGGATCTACTGGCTATAGCTAGTGATGACGTATGTATAGCTCTTGATATAGCTCATCTATATGCTACTTATTTAAGGAATTTTAGTGACTCATATAGTAGTTTTAATGATTTCCTCACAGACACTATCTCGATGATAGGTAGTGATAGGATATCAACAATACATTTTCACGACGTAATCGTTGTTGGCAATAAACCCTTCTACCATGTAGTTGAACATGTTCTACCTGGTATGGGGGTTCTAGACTATAAGAGTATATTGAAGAGTTTATCAAAGAGTATGGCTAGGTACTTATTGATCGAGGCATTTATTGATTCTAAGGGTAAGCATTTAAAACTCCACCAGATAGTTGAGGGTATTAGGGAGTTTTTGACATGGGTGAAGATATATCTTTAGTCATTGGCGTGGATGAGGCTGGTAGAGGTCCTCTGGTTGGTGATATGGTTATAGCATTAGTGGTGTTTAGAGAATGTGATCTAGGTAGTTTAGCTAGATTAGGTGTAAAGGATAGTAAGTCATTAACACCAGTTATAAGGAGGAAGCTTCTACCATACATCCTGAGATACTCATTAGCAACAATTATATCACATGTTTCACCATTAGAAATTGATACTAAGAACCTAAATGAACTAACTATTAATAGAATAAGCTATTTACTTGGATCACTCAAGGGCTTAATCGATCCATACATTGTTAAGAGAATAACTATCGATATGGTGACAGGATACAGGAAATACAGTACCGACTATAGGGAACACTATCCATATGCAGAGGTTATCTTTGAAGCAAATGCTGATGTAAAGTATGTTGAGGTATCTGCTGCAAGTATAGTTGCTAAATGTTATAGGGATCAGTTGATAGAGGAAGTAAATAGGGTTTATGGAGAGCTGGGTAGCGGATACCCTATTGATCGAAGGACTATTGAGTGGATTAGGAGAGTATACGGTGCTGGTGAACCACCCCCACCATTCCTTAGGAGATCATGGAGTATACTTAAGAAGATTGCTCCAGAATGGTATGTTGAGAAAAAGAGGCTCGAGAAGGAGGTTAGGCAGAGATCTTTGATGGATTTTATGGGTTAAGTCACAGTATCTCTAAACTTAATTAGTACATTAGCTAGAGAATATCTATCATGGGAGAATGGTATGCCTACAAACCTACCAGCTGAGGCAAGGGCTAAGTGGATAAAGGTTATGGAGGCTAGGACTCCAGAGGAAAAGATAAAGGCACTTGAGGAATTCTTGTCAGCAGTACCTAAGCATAAGGGTACGGCTAATCTTAGGCTATGGGCTACACGTCGCCTTGCAGAACTTAGAGAAGAACTGGAGATTCGTAGAAGGAAGAGGGCTGGACGTGGACCAAGGTTCTTCATCGAGAAGGAAGGTGCTGCCCAAGTAATTGTTGTTGGACCACCTAATACTGGTAAGAGTAGTATTGTATCGCTACTGACAGGTGCTAGGACAAAGATAGCTGATTATCCATACTCTACCATAGAGCCTGTACCTGGGATGTATAGGTATAGGGATGTGTTTTTCCAGCTTATAGATACACCTCCGCTAACACCCGGATCTAGTAGTGGTTTAAACTCTAGGGTTATAGGGCTTATACGTAATGCTGATGCATTAGTAATAGTATTGGATGCAGGCAGCGATCCAGTATCTGATTACAAAAGGATCTCTGATGAACTATGTAGTCATGGTATACTATTGCATAAGCCTCGTGGACGTGTAGTTATTGAGAGACAGAGAAGCGGTAGGCTAGGTATTAGGGTTGCTCTTATGGGTAGACTACTTGACTGTACACCTGATGATATAAGGAAGCTTCTGGAGAGCTATAGGATCAATAATGCACTTGTCAAGATCTATGGTGAGGTAACACTTGATGATGTTGAACAAGCTGTTTTTGAGAGTAGACTCTATAAGCCATCAGTTATAGTAATCAACAAAGCCGATCTTGATTTAAGAAAGGCTGTCTCTAGTGGTAGGCTATTGAAGAAGATGAATCCAGATATACCTGTGATCATTGCATCAGCTAAGCTTGGCAAGGGATTTGAGAAACTTGGTGAAATATTATTCAATGAACTAGAGCTTATAAGGATCTATACTAAGCAGCCAAATGGTGATGTATCTGATAAGCCGTTAATACTTAGAAAGGGAGCAACAATACTTGATGTAGCCAGGAGTATACATAAAAAATTTGTAGAAAACTTCCTATACGCCAAAATCTGGGGACCATCAGCCAAGTATCCGGGTGAGCGAGTAGGCCTAGATCATGTATTATCTGATGGAGATATTGTTGAAATACATGTACGTGGCTAGGATCTCCTACGTGGTATGACTATCTTAACAATCTTTCTAGCATCATCCTTCTCAATATATGCACCACTAGGATCAATATCTTCTGGAAGCTCTATCTCGGTATAATAGCGGTTAAATACTGCCTCACGTGTAACAGTCCATCTAGAGAATCTTATCTCCTCCCTGAGCCTACACTCTATGACAACACGTCTACCCCTCAGATCAACTGATAGTGCACGTAGATCAGCATAGGGTAGATCAACTAGTAATACATATTTGTCCGGCAGTCTCTCCATAGATATAAGTGGTTCAAGCCTACCATCAGTTGTCCACATAGGCCTCTCCTCCTCAAACTCCTCCTTAAATTCCCTCATAAGCCTCCTTATCTCACGCCTAAACCTCTCAAATACCTCATCAAAACTCATCCAAACCACCCCCTACGTATACATGAGAGGCATTTGCATCTCATACTTCTTCTTCATCTCAGACAATGTCTTCCGAGTCTGTTTCATAAGCTCTCTAGTCTGTATCTTCAACAATTCAGCCTCCTCTAACAACTTACTAACATCAACTGGTACACCAGTTATCCGGGATAGTATCTGTAGTGCTTCAGCAGCTGCCTCAGGATCTGGGAAATCATAGAATGACTCAATAAGTATCATTAGATTATTAATACCTCTCCTCATAGACTCCTTCAGTATTATAGCATAGGGACCCACTATAAATCCTTCATCAAAACTCTTTATACCAAGATCCTTGATCATTTCTGCAGCCTTATCAGTTGATGCTAACCAGTAAGCTGTAAGCTTCTTAATCTCAAGCCTATTCGGTACGGCTATACCTGATAATGATATGATGTAGTCTATACCCCTCCTATATGCATATTCTACTATACTCCTTGACACGGGATAGACAGCCGGTATTGGGAGCGGTGCCTCTGATACTAGTGCAACAATATTCCTATCACTATTAATGTAGAGCTGTAATGGGCTTCTAGGTACACTCTTATGAACAACTGTTACTGGCTGTAGATATTTACGGGAATCTATCTCTCCAAAGAACTCCATGGAGGTTGTTGTAGCAAGGTACTTTGTAGCTAATGCTCCTACAAGACCAGCATCCGGAAGACCGAGAACCATGTATGATGGATGCTTTAACTCTATATCCTCATACTCGTAATAATCTATACCATCAAATGATACCTTGTTCACAGGCTTTCTTAAGGACATCCCATCACCACATATGGTATCTAACCTCTACATAAAAATTATTATTTATGTTCTAGATAAATATGTTTACCATAGCCCTAATAGAACATGTAAGTTTAAATAACTTAATTTATTAGAGACTATAGATAAATTGTAGACATAATATAACTAATGTATCAATGGATTTTGGTGAGAGACCTTGGTATACACTTATAATATACTCACTATCATAGGGTTAATTCTAATACTTACAGGATTGATAATTATTGCATACAATCCACTACAAGTGAGAATAAGTTCGAAAACAGTAGAAATACCAGTTTACGACTTTAAATATAAACCACCAGGGAATTATACGGAGCACAAAATCATTAATTTACTAAAGAAAATCTATGAAAATCAATCCATACATGATATACCCTACAGGGTTGAATTATCTATACCAGAGCATGTCAACAACACAGTATATACTGGCTGTAGGATTATCAATAAAACCCTCACTATAGAGATATATGGTACGGCACCCAATAGTAATGGAGCAATAATTATTACAGTATCTAAAGTTATTAATGGAGAAGAGCACGTTATAGGTAATAGAACAGTTAGGTTAAAAGCTCTTAGTGGAAAAGTACATGAATTATATGGTACAGCATCACCATTATCTAGTGGCGAGGGTAAGGAGAAGCTTGTTGATAATAATCTCCTTATAGAATATAGTACAGACATACCTCTAGGTAATATAACTGGTAATATAACAGTTACTATAAGCTCTGATCTTACCATCAATACATACTTACTAACATTAAGAGTAAACTCTCTATGTGAATACAGTTACGAATTAAAACAGCCTACCTTGGACATAACGAGATCATCTAAATACTTATCGATCCCATCACGAGTAATAGTTGATTACCAGTGGTTTAACTATGGATTAATACTATCAACAATAGGGATTACAGTGATATTGATAGATATAGTAATTACTATCACTTGGAAAAGAACACATACGTAATTATTCAGAGATAAAATAATGTAGGGAGGGTGCTCCGCTACCCCAGGGCTTACTTCATCAGATATTCTCATAAGGCATGACTTTCTTCACAGCACCCTCCCTATATTGATCATCGAGGTCTCCGGGTCTTATATAGATGCATACCTCTCACTCCACTCTAGATATGCACTTATGTGCTTCGGGTTTATACTTGGCTTCACACGCTTGATCGTCCTAATGAAATCCTCCATACATATCTCTCTAGGCTCCCCCTCACCACCTGTTTTCTCGAAATGCTCATCCACTACCTCCAGTAGTGTCTCCATAACAATATTCTCTATATCATGGCTTGAATAACCCTCTGTAAGCTCCGCTAACCGGTCAATATCAACATCACTACCGATCTTTATAGGACCATTCATTGCCTTCCCAATATAGTATTTGAACAATTCCTTACGTGTCTCAAGATCAGGTGGAGGTACATAGATTCTCTTCTGGAATCTACGTACAAACCCCATATCAAGAAGCCATGGCTTGTTAGTTGTGCCTATAACGAATAACAACAACTTATTGCCCTTATCCTGCAGTCCATCCATCTCCATTAGAAACTGGTTCTTAACCCTTGCCTCACCACCAATCTCCTCATTATATACCCTAAGCAGTCCATCAACCTCATCAATAAAGACTATGACGGGATCACCTCTAGAAGCTACCTCCCTAGCCTTCTTAAACAGTTTAGCAACATTCTTCTCCGCTTCACCAAGCCATTTAGACATTATACTGGCTGCACTAACCTTGAACAGGTATGCATTAGCCTCATTAGCGAGTGCTGCAACAATATACGTCTTACCACAGCCTGGGGGGCCATATAGGAGTATGCCACGAGGCCAGCCGAGGGGGAATAGTTCTGGTCTCTTAATAGGATATATAACTGATCTTTTAAGAGCCTTTTTAACCTCATATAGGCCGACTACATCATTAAATGTGATCTTTGGCCGACCCGGGTGATCGGGAGGATAGATCTCGAGTTCTACCTCCTCATTGCCTAGTCCATTCCCCCTACTTGGAGGACCTATTATCTCTCCCTGTGCTAGTTTCTCCAGTATCTTCACTCTTTCATTGTATTTCTTCAGTAGCTCTATGTAGAATTCCGTAAATGCTGAGTCAGGCCTTAGTCTTATGAGGTGTTGGAATAGTTCTATGGCCTTCTTATAGTTCTTTAGAGCCTCATCGTATCTACCATTCTTATCTGCTAATACTGCTTTCCGAGCATAATATCTTGCTCTTTCCTCTAGTGGGTCATGCATTATTGATCCCTCTTCCTAGAAAGTTGTAGGGGGTATTGTTTTTAAAAGACTTCATGTCTTTATAATGATCTTTCCTTCTCTACTAAGTTGATGTAGTGCATCTATTACTGCCTCTTTAGGTACACCATATTTCCTTGAGAATGCCTCTAACTGTATGAAGCCATTTGTAATCCTGATCTCCTCTAACAACCACTTCTTCACTACGTCCATTGATACACGGTTCATTCTAGCTACTTGTACATAGGTTTTCCTTGGTATAGGTACATCATTAGGTGGTATTAGCTCTTCAATACCGATATGCTGATCCATTGTCTCCTTCTTAGGTTTAGCCTTACCATAGAGGTTTGGTAGACTTGTTGATGTCATTATGTTGATAACGCTCTTCTCAAGTTCAGCCATCTTATCAACTAGATCGGGTGTTATCCTTGCAAGTAGTGGTTTGAGCGTGTTTAGCTCTGATATTATATCTGGAAACATATCAAGAGTATTACCCATGTCAAGCATTGTTTCAAGTCTAAGCTTGATTTGCATGAGTGACTTCTTAGCCTGTATGACTAGAGCTATGAACTTACTTATCTCTTTCATCTCATTAATGAATATGTTATGGTGATCTCTATCACCCTTAATGGCTGCATCCCTGGCCTTACGCTCAAGATCGTTGTATCTGTCCTCCATCCTCTTCCTAGTAATCTCAAGATCTCCTATCATCCTCTCAAGTAACTGTACAGTCCTAATCATAGCCGGAGATCTACTATCCCTCTTAAACAGCCTTAATATCCAGCTAAACGGCCCCCCACGAGACTGTATTGAAACACTCATTCACTCCACCTCATCATCATAGAGATTATGGTTAAAACATATGGTTTAAATAGGTCTGAGCCAGTAATACCCTGATCTAAAAACCCTTGTTCCCCCGTTAGCCTCCCTCAATAACTACTACTGGTAGTGGCTGGTTCTGAGATGGTATTGCAGGTTCCGGCTCCTTAGGCTCTATGATAGGCTGTGTCTCAAGTTTCTCAAGTCTCTCAATATATCTCTTGATATCCTGTTTCTCATCAGCTGCATACTCTAG
>CAZVHC010000001.1:142769-155772 GCA_964627005.1 uncultured Desulfurococcaceae archaeon | reverse complement strand
GGAGCCGATGGAGTTACTTATTGATTTTGTAAAGGAGGGGGTTATAGGGGTTTATAATGGTGTCTATAGGGTATGCAACTGTTTTTGAGTTGTAGGTTTTTGAATGTTTTTCTTGTTTTGGGTGTTGTGTTTGTCTAGTGGTTTGTATGGTTTTGTATTTCAGTATAAAACTTATAATAGTGGGAAATATCAATTCCATAGATATAGTGGTGACCTCTAGTCCCCAATACCCACTCCACACGGTCGGGCGGGAAGGAGGGCCAAAGGAAACCATGATAAACCAACCCACGGAAACCAATAAAAGACCGTAAGCGGAGAACGGTTTCTACTACCTAGTCCATGGTATTATGTTGAGGAACTCTATCTAGATATGAAGCCACTGTTCTTAAGTCTTGGTGAAGCAATAGATCTGGTATCAGTTATTGTGGCTAGAATGGTCTCTACTATAGTTGGTTATGGGTTTAACCTACTTGTCTTCATAGATGTAGATAATAGGCTTACAATGTATTATAGTAGGCACATACCCCCTAGGCCATGGACATGGAGTTTACTCATTGAGCTACTACACAGCATAATCTCTCGTTGTGATGCTGAAAAATACGGGTTCCTATTCTGTGGTAGGCCTAGTCTATTGCTTTTAGAAACTATATCTTCTCTTGAGAATATAGAGTTTATAGCACTTAATCCATGGCACTATACCCTTGACGAGCTCCACGTAATATCTAGGATCTTTAGGGAGAACGATGTATTCTTAGCAACAATCATATCTGGAGAGCATACGTGTACTAGTGGACTACACATGCTACTAAGGATCTTTTGTGATAGGCTGAAATACCTATCCACTGGATGTGGGTTAGAAAAGATCTATGGAGAGAAGGGGCTTAATGGCATTTTAGAACTGATCAAGAAACTCGTGGTCATAGCTGGTAGGACCTAGTCCTTATTAGGCACGATCATGTATTACCATATATGGTGATGCCTATACTGTATATCGTGTTGTCAAGGGATCGTGTAGTAGGAGTCTATGGATCATTTGGAGATGCATTAAAGGCTCTATTGGAGGCTGGCGGTGGATCCATTTATCGTGGTGAGCTTGTCGTTAAACTGTCTAGTGAGGAGGTATTAGAGCTTACTGGAGTGCTTGCTAAGAGGATAGAGCCTGTGGAAGCACCAGTCTCAAAGGGTAGATCAAGTGTATCTACTAAGTGTGCTATTGTACTTGATCAGATGTATAAGGGCTTTTTCACCAATGTCTTGGCCCGGGAGTTCCGGGATGCTGAGATACATGAGGTCGTTGGTAGGGGGCTTGATAAACCGGTTAGGGTTGAGAATATCGTTAAACAGCCTGCACATGATGATCTTGATGTTCTCAATATTATTGAGGAACTCTCTAGGAAAGGCTATAAGGTGGTATTCTTTACTGGTGATAAGAGGCTTGCAGCACAAGCTTCATTGGTTAGTGGTGTTGATGTAATCTATGCTCCACCAAGTGAATTTACTGGTAAGGAAGCCTTGGCTAAGTATATGGTTGAGGAGGTTAGGAAGAGGTTTAGGGGGTAGCAGTAGTAATCCTATAAGGGTTTTTGAAAGACTTGAAAGACAGTATACGCTGCCTAGATCGTTTTTAGAGAAACTTAGGATCATGTTGTTAAAGGAGATATTGCTGTAACAGTTTATTTAGGCTATAAACCCGATCCATATACTGTGGGCAAGATTATAGCTAATCTGTAGGATGCCCTTAATAGGGGAGGATATGGATCTTGTGATCCTAGATCTATGTAGCGATCTTGAGCCAGCCTATGAGGCAATCTATGGATTACCTATAGTTGGTGATGAAAAGGTAATAATTGATCTTAGGCTTAAGTACTTATCCTTATATCTTGACCTCAAAGAATCTATGAAATACATCGAATATTTGTCAATATAGTGATTAGCAGGTATTGTAATAAAGGATTTATTAAATATACTTAATTTTGAGAGAATACATAGGGTGTAGATCATAGTATGCTTAAGAAAGTATGTATAGAGGGATATAGAAGTATTTGTGACGAACAATGTATCAGTATACCTGGTCTCACAATAATCATAGGACCTAATGCAAGTGGTAAAACAACAGTGTTGGAGGCAATAACTAAGTTAGCACTATTGGAGAAGTTAACGAGATCTAAAGAAATAGATCTGAGGAGTGTATTTGATCCTAATGAAATCAATGAGTATAAGGGCAAGGCTATAATTACATACTTCATGGATAATACGATGTATAGGTTTATGTGGGTAAAAACTAATGTAGAGATCCTTGTTCGTCCAGAAGATGTTCCATTACCTGAACTGCCCTTAGTATTTCCGTTAATAGAAATAAGACAAATGGATCCTGAAGATCTAGAGAACCTACGTGCAAATATACGTGAACTTAGATCAAGACTTGCAGACGTACCCGTTATCAAGTACTTCCTACATAGATCTCCTATGAAGGCGAGTTCTGTTTTGAAGGGTTTACCGGATATAGAATCAGATGATGAGTTTGAAAGAGTTTGTGCTAACATATTATACAATATATTAGGTGATGAAGGTTTAAGAAATAGGCTAATTAATGAATTGAAGTATCTTGGATATGATGGTATTAATATTGAGAAGAAACAAGATAAGCTCTATCTTAAAGTTAGGGATATTGCTAGCAATAAGTGGGTTTATCTAGAGTATTCAGCTGATGGGCTAAGGTATTCTCTTCCATTTATTGTTGATTTAGTAGTCCTAGATAGACAAGCTCTATTCCTCATAGATGATATAGAACTTGGTCTTCACCCCTCTGTAGTTATTGAGATTGCTAAGTTCTTTACTAATGCTGTTGCTGATGGGGGCTTATATGCTGTAATTACTACTCATAGCGAAGTCTTTCTATATTCTGTCATATTGGAGGTTCTTAAGGGTACTATTAGTAGGGATAAGGTTGCACTCTATGTAGCTTATAGGGATGAGGATGGATGTACCCGCTATAGTAGATTTGAACCAACATTACCTCTACAAGTCGATAAGTATGCCTTAAAGGCTTTGGAGAGAATGGGTGCTATGGGTATTTTTGAGGAGGCTTCAAAGCTAATAGCTGATGTTATCAGGTATTATGCTGAGAGGAAGAGAGCTTGACTAGAAATGTAGATGTACTAGTTTTTGATGCATGTACTATACGTAATGCTAGTACAGTAGATCTCGTTATTAGCCACATTGGTGCTTGTTTGAGAACTTGTTGCAAGATAGGTTTAGATAGTTATGATTTATATGAGGCTTTCGGCAAACAATATACTAGGGATAGTTTATCTCGATCAGTTCTTCGCATTATCGGCACTATATTAACTACTAGATATGATCCACATAAGAAACTCTTTGTACCAAATGAAAGGGATATGGCTAGAGCTCTAGAGATTGTTAAAAGAGAGACGGATCTGCATGATGTTGATGAAAGATATTTAGCTATTGCCTTATTGGCTAGAAATCATGGATATAGGGTTGCCTTATTAACTATGGATTCCGATTTTATTGATGAGAAGGTTATTGATTTAGCTAATAAGTATGGTATTGAAATAGTCTATGGAGAGAAAGCTATTGAATCTTTAAGAATAGCTGGTTAGACGTCTTCCATATAATATTTTAGAAATAGGAAAACTGTTATTAGGAGCACTCTATCATTAGTGATTCCATAGAGTATATGAATCTCTTAACCAGGTGATCATGTATGGTTGATCCTCGTGTTTCTAGACTGGCTAGATTGATAACAGAGTATTGTGTAGGTATTCGAGAGGGTGATGAGGTTGTATTGAGGGCTGGTTTTGAGGCATTACCACTGGTTAGGGAGATCTATAGGGAGATCGTTAGTCGTGGTGGTTATCCATTAATTGTTGGGTTCTCTGATGAAGTGTTAGATGAGATCTTCTACCGGTATGCACGTGATAATGTATTGGAGTATGTTAGCCCTATTGAGAAAGAGATCTATAATAGAGTGAACGTGTTCATATCCATCCTCAGCCCAAGCCATACAAAGCACTTAAGCAACATAGATCCATCCAGGATTAGTAGGAGGAGTAAGGCCCGTTTCGAGCTTACAAGGATATTTATGGAGCGTAGTGCTCGTAAAGAGCTAAGGTGGGTTGTAGCACCTTATCCAACCCGGGCATTAGCTCAGGAGGCTGGTATGAGCTTGCTTGAGTATGAGGATTTCGTGTATCGTGCTACAATGGTTGATCGTGAGGACCCGGTTAAGGCTTGGATTGATAAGGCTCGTGAGCAACAGAGGATTGCTGATTTCCTGAACAAGGTGTGTGAACTCCGTTATGAGGGACCTGGTATCGATCTGTATCTACGTGTTGATGGTAGGAAGTGGATTAATGATGATGGTAAATACAATATGCCGGGTGGTGAGGTTTTCTCAGCACCTATTGAAGATAGTGTTGAGGGTTATGTGGAGTTTGATTACCCGGCTATATGGCGTGGCCGGGAGGTTGAGGGTGTCAAGCTAGTGTTTAGGAGGGGTGTTGTTGTAGAGGCTAGGACCCGGCGTGGTGAGGACTTCCTTAGGAAGATGCTTGAGACTGATGAGGGCTCTAGGAGGCTTGGAGAGATTGCTTTTGGGCTTAACTATGGCATTGATCGTTTTACTAAGGAGATATTGTTTGATGAGAAGATCGGCGGCACTATACACATGGCTCTTGGTGCAGCTTATCCAGAGACTGGTGGTAGGAATCAATCCAGTATACATTGGGACATGATCAAGGATATGAGGAAGCATAAGGTATATGCTGATGGAGACTTGGTTTATGAGAATGGTAGGTTTATAAAGGAGATCCTATAAGGGTTTTTCCCACCTTAATACTTTATCTTTGATACTGTTTCTATATAGGTTTCTCTAGGTAGGTTGGAGAATAGTGTCTCTAGTATCTTTGGTATAAGTTTATTAGCTATATCAACTATGGCTACTATATTTGTAGAGTTAACGTATCTCCACTCCCTACTAAATGTCCTTATGTATGATACGATGTATACTCTCTCGATTCTCTCTGATAGGATCGTTGATATTATGTTCTCTGTATTATTCACTATATTAGATACCTCAATATACTCACCAGACGGTTTCTTCAGGAGTATCTTACCAATATAGGTATCATCATACATCCTATCAGCCTCGATCACATCATTAAGTATCATACTCCATACATACCTCTTAAACAACGTCTCATTAGCCAAGACCCTATATATCCATTCACCACTCTCTAAAGACTTGTTGAGAAAAACAAGCGGTATCCATAGCTCAATTGATAGTATAGGATAATGGCTATACTTATTCTCCTTAACACGTGTTCTCGTATCATTATAGTTCTTAAGTACGAGGAATAGTTCTGAAGCACCATTATTAGAGAAATAAGCCCACATAAAATCTATAAGCTCTGAGGGAGGTTTAAGAGGAATAAATATAGCAAATGACCAGTTATAAGGATCCAGATATAACCATGTATAGTTATCGCTCTTAAATTTATGATATAGTATTGAGAGGAGTCCACTAAATTCACCTGATCTCTTATTCCATAACTCATAGATCCAGTCATCATAGGTAATACTATACGATACATAGAATTCGTAAACAACGCTATTATACACAGTATATTTTATGTTATCCTCGGGATGAATACTAATGACTATATGGATAGCTCTCCCTCTATTTATAAATCCAGAAATGTTCTTGGGAGCTTCAAATGGTATTGCATGGAATAGATAGTCAAATAGTAATACTAGTTCCTTAGTATAGTTCTTATAGGTAATGTAGATGGGCTCTTCTATTCCATATTTATCCCTGAGAATCTTAACTATAGCTTCTGGAAGTAGATAGTGTTCTCCAGTCTCGTTATCATAGTTCTCTGTCTCATTTCCAGGGTTTTGTTTTGAGGCTTCAGGAGCCTGCCTACTTATACTATATCCCACTCTATATAATAGTATTTGATCTATTACTAGAGATGATAGGAGGATAATGGCTATGAGAAATATTCCTATAATATGTTTATTCCTTTCTACTAATCCTCCCCCTAATTATATTATAGAATACGGTTATAATTAAGGAATGAGATAAAAGCATAGGTATTATGGGATATTCTCCTATGGTAGGGGTTATATGGGATATATTTTAGAAGCAATAGCCTATACGCTGTATTGTCTAGAAAGTATGCTACTATTAAAGATGCCATGAAATACATTGTTTAGATTGTTATTAACTATAGGTTTGAGTAAATCTTATGAAGATAGTGCCATAATGTTTTACATAATCTCTAAGCTATTAGAGATCTGTTTTATAGTTTTAGTAGTGCTATCATCTTATTGTATAGTAGTGTAAGGTTTAGGCATGTTTTTTGTGTACCTCTATTAACTACATTTATGTACTCACTATAGCCGCCTACGATATCTGGTTCTAGTTTAAAATATTGTATTGAGTATTTAATCAGTGTATTGATCTTTAGCTCGTTAAACATTTTTATAGCGTATCTATATCTAGCTTCTAGGTTATCCTTTTCAAATGACTCCTTTGTCCCTCCCCTCTCCATGAGCCTTATTATGTTCATTGGCGTCTCTATGATCTCGTTGTAGAATTCTGAGAGGAGGCCACGTGTTATTTGGAATGACTTGGTTTTATACATTATTGGGAAGCTCTTATGTAGTAGTTTATCTAGTCTCTCTAGTTCCCTCATATGGTTAGCTAGTGGGGTGTTTATGTAGCTTATCTCTGTTTCTTCATACATTGACTTGATGTCCCGGATAATTGATCTGGTTATCTTGGAGTTAAGGAATCCATTAGTAGCTAATGCAATACATACGGTGTGTACATTGGGTTCTGTCTTATAGCTAGATATTGATGAGTTTATCCTATTAATCCATGTTGTTGAACCTGGTAGTGCTAGATATTTCTCCATGCATGCCTCACTACATGTTCTACTCATAGCCCTTAGCTCACTCCATAGCCTCCTACGTAGAAACCATTTACTATTCCTAAACACTCCCTTTCTACAATGTTCTATGAGATAGTTTATTGAAGAATATATATCCTCACTATTAAGCTCCTCAACTAATCCATAACTCCTCATATCACTATTGATCCTTGCAGCTACAACTACATAGTTTCCACTAAATAGGTTATCCAGCCTACTATGCATTTATACCATCAGATTATATTTATCAAGATATTATATATGTTAAGCCCTATATATACATATCTAAGCGATCCCTTAACCTTTCAAATTTCTTTAAAAACAATATAATATTTTTTAGCTATAAATAAGTAGATGCTAAAGTGAAGACATATTATTTTCGCTTAACGAATAATTGGAAAAATATATATTCAACCATAAGCTTTAAAGCCATGTTCTAAGGATAAAGCCAGAACCATAAACCTATTTATCTACATATAACCCGTAACCGGGTACCTTAGCCTATCCTATTGTTTTTTCTATAATCTTTGCACCATGTTTCTTCACTAGATGTAATAGTTTATCCTCAACCTTACCCACTATATCCAGTAGTCTCTCCCTAATTGGTGCTTCTGCATAGAGTCTTATCTTTGGCTCTGTACCACTCTTCCTAAGTAGTATCCATGAGCCATCCTTATACTCGAAGCGATAGCCATCAATAGTTAATATGTTAACAGGTTCACCAAGTAGATCATGTATTTCCTCCACAAGCTCACTATAAACCTGGTCTCTCTTATCAATTGGTTCTAGTAGGTAGCTCCTCCGATCCCATGGGTAATCGGGTATACCCATATCATCGAGTATCTTGTCAAATGGCTTACCCTCCTCAATAACGGTCTTAACGATTAATGCAGCCTGCCATATACCATCAACCCATGGACCCCAACTAGGATCTATTAGTTTCCATGGCTCAGCCGCAAGCACTATGTTGGAACCGCCAAGCTCCTTAACCCTCTCATGGGTCTTACCAAGTACGTATCTTTCGATCTTTCCACCCATCCGCTCAACAACTTCATCAACAACCCTTCCAGTATCAACTGATACTATGACAAGCCCCTTTCTCTCCATGAGTAGCTTAGCAGCATAAAAGGCTATGACACGGTCCTGCCTGATAAAGCCTTTGGATGGGCTTAGGGCTGCAAGTCTATCAGCATCACCATCATGTGCTAGTATGACGTGGGGATTGAATCCACGATATACTGGGAGGAATTTCTCAAGTACATCCTTCCGTGGCTCTGGAGGACGTGCTGGGAAATAGCCGTCCGGGTTAGAGTTTACAGTATAGACACGTGCACCCAGTTTCCGGAGCACGGTTGGTGTTACATAGTAGCTTGCACCATTAGCTAGATCAACTACTACGGATGGCTGCCAAGCCCTCTTCTCCGGAGCTAGTCTCTGGACAAGATCCTCTATATACTCATCAATAATCTCCTTAGCAGTAAAGAAGTCACCAGCAATCTCCCATGAGCCTGGCCTAACCTTCTCAACAAGCTCCTCAATCCTCTTCTCCAGAGGCCTAGTGAACTCGTATCCATCCTGATCATAGAATTTGAATCCATTGTATTCTGGGGGGTTATGGCTTGCTGTCACAGATATACCTACTACACCATGCCATAGGCTAGCGTATGCTGCTACTGGTGTTGGTGCAAGTCCTATGTAGCCTGCATCTAGTCCTCCAGCCATGAGCCCTGACATGATCGATAGTGTTAGTGTTGGACTAGTGATCCTTGGGTCGTGGACTATGTAGGCTGTCCCGGTATGACCTATGATCTCCGATACTGCTAGCCCAAGCCTATAGGCGAGGATTGGGTCTACTCCATCTGGGTACTTTTTACGTATTCCCGCTGTACCAAAGAGTTTAGGCAAGGATTATTCCCCATGGAGACTATTGTTATTCTGGTCTATAAAATATTATCCATAAACTACCTATAGATATGTTTTCTTAAAGTACTCTATATCCTGATCTATTATTAGTAGTAGGTTCTGTAATTCTCCAAGATTCTCCTTTAACATTGTACGTGTAACTGGGTTATCAATATCAATATAGCTCATCTTAGTAGAGTTAATCTCATACTTCATCTCCATATAGAGCTTCTGTGCAAACCTGTGTATTGATGGAAATACTCCTATATATCCCTTAACGAATATTGTCGCTTGTGACAAGTATATTGGTGAATATATTTTCTCGACAAAGCCTTGGTTAGCATAACAGACTATAGGTAGTGGTATAAGGTATATGCCTTCAGGAGATACCCTAGGCACTGTATATTCTCTATCAACATCAGCCTCCACATTAGGAGCTTGTCGATATACCTTATCCCTACCAATAAAGTCTACATCAACTATGTGGGTCTTGATAGCCTTGTTAAAGAGTATCACAAGATCAGCTATTAACCCATGATCTCTTACAATATCACTACTAGCTACACCCACTGGATCTAGTATATAGCATCCCTCATTATTACAGCTGAGTATGAATGGGTAATATACAAGATCTATTGATTTAACAACACATTTCCTCCTAAGCCTAAATAGTCTTTTATAGACACACTCACGGTCAAAGTAATAGATCATAATGGTCTTCCCAAGATCCTCACTAACCCTACTATAGCCCCCACTACCCTTAACCATAACTGGTGGAGCAGTAAACACATATTCTCTAAAAACATCTCCACTAGACAAAATCCTACCCAGTAAGAAATACTACCATACACTACAATATTAACTTACCATAATTAATAATGGTAAGAATATAGCTAGAACTACACCCTCTCTAGAAGAGCATAGAAGAAACCTATTGTGCCATGTAGGTGGGGCCATGCCCTCATAGTACCCTCTATGAATCCGGGACTATAGGGACCCTTTAATGGTACTAGTCTTGCATCACTGTGTTCCCTTAGAAATCTCTCAATGAGATCCTCGTTTTCCTCACGAAACATACTACATGTACAATATAGTAGTCTACCACCACTTTTCAGTATCTTCCACCCAGCCTCAAGCATCTCATACTGCAGCCTTGTAAACTCTGGTATTGAGCCCTCCCTAATCCTCCAACGTAGATCAGGGTTTTTAGCCAACGTACCATCACTTGTACATGGAGCATCTATGAGGACTTTATCAACACTCTCCTCACCAAGGATCTCTGGTGCTCTACGGGAATCCATTCTATAGATCCTAACGATACTTATCCCGGTTCTCCTAAGGAGATCCCTCATCCTCCTAATCCTCAATGGATCAATATCGAATGCATGTATGACACCACGATTGCCCATGAGCTCAGCCATATGCTCCGTCTTACCACCTGGTGCAGCAGCTAGATCGGCCACGGTCTCGCCAGGCTTTGGATCTAGGATTATAGAGGCTAGTGCAGCAGCTTCCTCCTGAATCACTATATAGCCTTTCCTCCATAGCCTCGATTGATCAAATGGGTATGGCCCCGGGAATCTCAGTATTGTCTCTACTACCCTGCTTTGCTCAACCCATGGTACATCCTTTGTAAGTTCTTCTATGACTTTAAGTGGTGTTGTCTTTAGTATGTTGACCCGGATACTTATTGGTGGTGGCTCATTTAGTGCTTTAAATAGTTTTTCGGCTTCCCCCCTACCGATCAATCTGATCATTTTATCTATGAACCATGCTGGCAGTAGATACTTGTACTCCAGCTCCTCAACCTCACTCCTTGGCCTGTACTGGTAGTTCTCAAGCCCTTCAACGAGCCTCCAGTAATACATTCCTACGTAGGGATGTGTCTTCTTAGATATATAGCCTGCTATAACGTTACGGATCATCTTCTTTGTAGCTGGTGTTGGCTTATGGAATAGATGTAGTTCTACAGCCACCCTCAAAGCCGATCGGAGCCATGGATCGAGTATGTATACTGGTGATACACCTGTTACATCACCTATAACACGATCAATTATCCCCATACGCTTAAGCAAGCCATAGAATAGTGCTGTCAATAACCTCTCCTCACCACCACTAAAACCGTATTTCTGGAAAACCATTCTCTTAGCATGTTGGCTAGGCTTAATCCTCTCACTCCACCTTACAGCCTCCACCAAAGCATACAACATTCTCTCAGTAAGCCTAACCCTTGGCCTCTCCATGACTTCCACACTAGAAATACTTTAATAGTACATGGATAAAATTCATAACCTATATAGGGCTAAATATAGGGTATAAAGGTTTGTCTAGATAAGGTATGTGTAGATATACTATGCACAATATATTATATAATGTATAAATAATTAGAACATAATTAAAGGATTATTAACTTCATTTAATTTATACAAGAGAAAAGAAAAAAGAATTGTGCCTCTAAATTTTATCTAGAGGAGGTATGAAATAGTGTTCTATATGATGTACTATTTACTACAGAACCTACTTACGAGGCTTAAAAAGAGCTTCAGAAATACCCACATAACCCTATTACTTATTATTATAGTACTTATCTCGTTAATGGAACCTACTATCGTATATGGATCTAGTGACTTAATCCCCTCTAGAGAACCTCCATTGACATATTCTAATAAACCAGTTAATATATTGAAGAACCTTAGCTTATACATTATACCTATTAATTGTGGCAGATCCCATAAGTCTGAGTTTTCAGGAGTAATAATTGATACGTTATACGGGTTTATTCATAGCATTCTTTTCTACAACTATACAGTATCTTCACTAGATGAGGGCGCAATAGTTGGTAAGAGGCTTTATGGCAGGATATACTATGATGATGAGTATCAAATGTATGTAGCGGTTATTCGTTATAAGAATATAGAGTACATATATACAGGTATTGGTTATTTCAAGGCTGTCTATGGTAGTGGTAGGGCTCCTAGTATTAGGTTCTTTGGAGACAATAACAATATATCATCAATTATTAGGGGATATGCTAGATTCTCACCAACCTATGGTAGTCTCCATGATCTTAATGTCTCTGTTATCTATGGTGGTATTGATGCTGAGTCTTGGCGTGAGATAGGGTATAGTACTTGTATTAAGACTGGTGAGGGTGTTGTATGTAACGGTTCCGGTACTAGGATCGAGTATGTGGATCCCTATGAGAAGTACTATATTGTTGTTGATGGTGTCCGTATAGGTTTTCCAATAAAGATACGTGGGTATAGGGGTGAGGGTAAGCGTTTAGCTGCACAGTATATTGAGGGACTTATACCATGTAAATGTGATGGCAGGAAGCCAAAGAGGATCATTGTTGATGATAGGCTTATACATGATATTGAGAATATCTACTTTAATGCCTTTAAGGAGTATGGATTAAGTGGTGGAGAACTAGTTATTAACGACATATACTATGCTATATCAAGTGATACACGTTACCTTGTCCCCCAGATAGTTGTCTCAATGAATGGTAGTTATGCAATAGCAGTTATTCAATTAACACGTGAAGGACCTGTACTCATATCAAAACAGGTTCTACAAGGACCTTATGAACCAAGTGATCCTGCTATGGAGCTAAAGATCAAACATGATGGGATAGGTAAAGGTGAGAATAATATATTCGACATTATAGTGGCTACCACTATCATAGCAATACTTATTCTAATACCAGTATCGGTACTACTATATTTAAGGAGAAAGCGTAGGTAATTCAATACTAAACACAACTCTAGCTTTTTTAGCAACATCATTAATATTTTCTCCACCAAGTATATCGTATTTTATTATGACTATGTATTCACGATCTTCATATATACTGGTGTAAATGGGCATGGTGATCCTATATTCTTTATATGGTTTAATAACTATCTCCTCTACGCCGGAGGAACTAATGGGGACTGAGTAGTCGTTAATGAGTATTTCTCTAATAAATATCATTACCTGTATATTTGATCTAAGTAATAATGTTAATAGTGTTTCATTGTATTTAACAGTTATTTTAGCATCCTCTATCTCCAAGGGATATGTTAGTTCCCTCTTATACCTAGTTATGTGTATTGGAACTTCATACTTGGGAGAAGATACATACTTACACATGTATACCC
>CAZVHC010000001.1:6714-142669 GCA_964627005.1 uncultured Desulfurococcaceae archaeon | reverse complement strand
CTCCCCTATAGATTCCATGTGATTTAATGAATGCATATATGCTATAGGGAGGCTTATTACCGACCCTAACATATCTCTCTGGACCCACACGTATATATCCAAGTATAGCCAGTACTGTGGTTATCGTTAAACATATAATTATGATCAAAAATATTGCTTCTAAGGTTTTTAGTTTCTTCAACTTTTCCACCAAGTAGGCTTTTTCTTATATCTAAGTATATTATTTACACTCTAAATATTCAACTATTTAGCCATTATAATATACTATGACATATTATAGTTAGTGCTCAAAGCATTTATGATGGGTTAATAACGTATATTGTCCTAGATAATAATTTAGATCCACTAGTAGTGTAGTCAATACTTATCACATGCCCTATTTTAGGATCTAGTGTCTTATTTATATGGAAGCTATAGCTAACTATACCATAACGTGGTAATGGATAGAACAATATATTGCTACTCCTACTAGCTAATACCATATCATCAATCTTTATATAATGTATTTCGGGGATAGACCAATATGAGCATATTCTTAATGTAATATTAAGTACTGATGTGTTTTCTTCATAATTGTTATTGATACTAGCATTTATTATTGCTATTGGAAACATTATCCCTCCACATAGGTTCTTATATATAAAGTCTCTCATACCTATAGGTTTCTGTATAGATATATTTGTTGAATATACTAAATTGTAGATGCCAGCACTAGTTACTAAACTAAAGCTTAGCTTAACGTATTCAAGTGGAAATGTTGTTATAATTCTTCCAGTGAATAATAGCATGTAGGTAGCTGAGTAACTAGGAGGTATCTCTAATGGTAGTCTAGAATTTATTGATGATACTAGATACTCTGTATAATTATATTTATTCTTAAATATCATATACGCTTTTGCATCTCTAATCTCTCTGATAACTAGTTTTTCAAAGCTATTATTATCAATAGATAACCATACTATGAAACCTCCCTCATCATATACGTATTTTAGCCTCGTAATTCTTATAATGATGTCTCCCCAGATCCCTATTTTTCCTGATACATTGAATGTAGGATTTATTACTAGGATTACAAGTATACTTATAATTAATGTGGAAATAATCATTTTATTCATGGGATCACCTTCCAATAACATAGGCATGTATATATTGTACATAGTGCTTGTTTCCATAGGTATCTACATAGTATATACGGACTACATGGCTTGAGCAAAGTCCCCATTCAGAATCATTTATGCTTGTTTGAGTCACGTTTACAACAATAGATCGTATATACTTTACAGTAATAGGTCTATTGAACTTTATTTCAATAGCATCTACCACAATGCTAGTTATATTTACTGGAGTAAAACTATTTGATTTTACCCAAGCTTCTAAAATTATTGTAGCTAAATTGTTTTTATGATCCTCTAGTCTATGTAGTGTTGCATTAACTATTATTAGTGATGGAACTATGTCTCCACAGAATGTTGATGGTAGTCCTAATTTTTCATATACACGTTTTCTTACCCCATCAATGACTATGTCTATGGAGATCAGTGCATCACCGTATTTTTCCACTATTGTCTTTAATATTGGTGCTTTAAGTATTACTGTAAAAGAGTATGATGTATTTGGTTTAATGGTTACTGGTAGCTCTATTGTTGGATATATTTCTCCCTTGTAGGTCTTGTTATTAGCGTATATTGTACAGTTTTCTAGTTGTTCTACTGTTACTGGTTTCTCTCCAGTATTCGTTATGCTTACTATGAACGACTCTCCAAATACTGTTGAGAATGCTGAGTTATAGACTAGAGATACCGTTACACCCTCAATATCGCTTACAAGATACCTTCGAGATAGACCAGGTATTATTACGAGGCCTGCTATAGCTGATAGGAGTATGCTTGTTAGTACAAGTATTATCGTTATAAGTATAATGATCATTTTACTCTGTGAGTTCTGAGGCATAGATTACCCCCTATATAATTATGTTATGTTAGTCCAGCAAATAAGCTGTTTGGGTTAAGTAAATGTGCTTTATACATGATACTAGCTATGTATTAGCTGGTTGTCCATGGTATTGTTATGATAGTAGTTTTTATAAGTGCTACCCCATGTATTCTATTTCCATAGCATAGAATGAGTTGTTAGGTGGAGTATTTGCCTGTTGTTGGTAAGGTTGAGGGACAATATGATCCTCATAGGGTTGAGGATTGGGTTAAAAGGTTCTGGACTGAGAATAAAATCTATGAGCTCGTAAGGGAGACCAATAAGAAGGCTAATAGGAAGTTCTTATTCATAGATGGACCTCCATATCCATCTGGTGATATACCACATATTGGTACTGCATGGAATAAGAGTTTGAAGGATGCAGTACTACGTTTTAAGAGAATGAATGGCTACCAGGTATTTGATCGGCCGGGCTACGACTGCCATGGTCTACCTATTGAGGTTAAGGTTGAGCAGAAACTTGGTATAGGTGTTAAGAGGGAGATTGAGGAGAGGATTGGTGTTGAGAACTTTATTGCTGAGTGTAAGAAGCTTGTGACCTATAACATGGAGTCTATGACGAGATGGTTTAGGGAATTAGGAGTCTTTATGGACTGGGAGAACCCCTACCTAACAATGACTGATGAATACATTGAGGCTGGATGGTGGCTTATTAAGAAAGCTGATGAAATGGGGTTACTTGATAACGAGTATCGTGTAGTCTACTGGTGCCCAAGGTGTTCTACAACACTAGCTGAATACGAGATCGAGTATAAGGAGCTAAAGGACCCCAGTATATATGTTAAATTCCCCGTCAAGGGCAGGGATCGAGAGTACCTATTGATCTGGACAACAACTCCATGGACCTTACCCGCTAATACGTTTGTAATGGCTCATCCGGAGGCAGTTTATGTTAGAGTCCGTGTAGGAGATGAGATCTATGTACTTGCTAAGGACCGGCTAGAACACGTGTTTGAGGAAATCGGTATCACTGATTATGAAGTGATCGGGGAGTTTCATGGTAGTAAACTAGATGGACTGGAGTATATGCATCCCCTAGAGGAGATCGTGCCTCTACAGAAGAAACTCTCCAGCCTCCATAGGGTCTACATGGCACCAGATATAGTGACTCTCTATGAGGGTACAGGCCTAGTCCATGGTGCTCCTGGACATGGTTTTGAGGATTTCATGGTTGCTAAGAGGTATGGTGTAGATGTTATTGCTTCACCAGTTGATGATCTTGGTAGGTTTACGGAGGAGGCTGGAAAATACTCTGGTAAGCATGTACGTGAGGCTAACCAGGAGATCATAGAGGATCTTAGGAGGCTTGGCTACCTACTCTACAGCGGATCGATCGTCCATAGATACCCTGTATGCTGGAGATGTAAGACACCAGTTGTACTACGTGCTACACGTCAATGGATACTACGTGTCACTAAGCTCAAGGATAGGTTGAAGGAGGAGGCTGAAAAGGTAGACTGGATACCTCGGTGGGCTCTTGACCGGCTATACCATATACTCGATAATCTACAGGACTGGGTTATTAGTAGGCAGAGGTACTGGGGTACACCATTACCGATATGGCTTTGTCCGGATGGACACCGTGTTGTAGTGGGTAGTGTTAGAGAGCTTATAGAACTAGGTGGTGAGAGGCCACGGGAACTCCATAAGCCATGGATTGATCGTGTGGTTCTCAAGTGCCCGGTATGTGGTAAGCCTATGAAACGTGTACCTGATGTAATGGATGTATGGTTTGACAGTGGTATATCATTCTATGCAGCTCGTGGTCACCCGGAGAAACTTGATCCGAATGAGATAACTCTAGACTTCATCGTTGAGGGGCATGACCAGATCCGTGGATGGTTCTTTAGCCTACTACGTGCTGGTGTACTTGGTTTTGATAGGGCACCCTATAGAGCTGTGTTGGTCCATGGCTTTGCCCTTGACGAGCATGGTCGTGAGATGCATAAGAGTCTTGGTAACTATGTTGGTACGGATGAGGCTATTGCACGTGTTGGCCGTGATCCTCTTAGGCTATGGCTTCTCCAGAACACTGTATGGGAGGATCTACGTTTCTCATGGAAGGTTATTGATGAGGTTAAAAGGGATCTTGGTATTGCATGGAATGTCTACGTATTTGCATCAACCTATATGAACCTAGATAAGTATGATCCTGTAAAACATGATCTAAGGAAATATATTGAATACCTACGTACAGAGGATCGTTGGATACTATCTAGAGTTAATAATCTTGTTAAGAAAGTCACTGATGCAATGAATAAGTATCATGTACATGAGGCTGCCAGGCTCCTAAGGAAGTTTATTGTGGAGGATGTTAGCCACTGGTATATCCGGCTTATAAGGCCTCGTGTATGGGTTGAGGAGAATGTACCCGATAAGATGGCTGCTTATGCAACACTATACTATGTGCTTAGGAAATGGCTTGCGGCTGCAGCTCCATTCATACCTCATTTCACAGAGATTATCTATCAAAGGTTCATTAGACCGGGTGAAAAAGATCTTCCACTAAGTATTCACTTACTCGGTTGGCCAAGCATTGATGAGGAGTTTATTGATGAGGGTCTTGAGGAGGATATGGGGATTATCCGGGAGATCTATGAGGCATGTGCTGCTGCACGTATGAAGGCTGGTATTAAGCTTAGGCAGCCCATTAGGAGGGTTATTATATATAGTGGTGATGAAAGGATCGTTAGGGCGGCTAATAGCTACCGTGATCTACTGGTTACACTGACTAACTCACGTGAGATCGAGATCCGTAGGCCCGAGGAGATCAAGGAGTTGATCAGGTATCGTGTTGAACCAGTATACAATGTCCTTGGACCGGAGTTCAGGAGGTTAACTAAGGAGATCGTTAGGTATATAGAGTCTAATATGGATCTTGTTGCACGTGATATTGTTGGGAAGGGTAGGCATGTACTTAGTATTGATGGTAGGGAGGTTGTGCTTGAACCTAGGCATGTAAGGATCACGCCAGTCTATGCTAGTGGATATAGTGTTCAGGATAGGAAGTGGGGTAGCGTTGCTATAGATACTAGGCTTACAGCTGAGGAGATTAGTCTTGGGCTTGCAAAGGATCTTATACGTAGGATCCAGGTTATGAGGAAGGAACTTGATCTACCGCTTGATGCTAGGATTGACGTTAATATTGTATTGCCTAGGGAGTATCACGACATGATCTCTATGCATAGGGACTATATAGCTGGTGAAGTACGTGCTGATAGGCTGGAGATTAGTATTGAGAAAGTATTTGATGGATATACGAGGGAATGGACTATAGATGATCTAAAGGTAACTATCGTTGTTAAACGGAAGACATGAGCTTATAACAACTATTGTTTTATCCCAAAATAATTCTCTATTCTCTAACCTTACAGCATGATATTAGCTAGGAAGTATGTTGCTAACGAGGTTATATAGGCTACTATAAGCATTAATGCTATAGCTAGTAGTGTAAGCTTTATACTCCTAGACTCACCATAGATCACTGCTAATGTAGCTACACATGGGACATAGAGTACACTAAACATTGTTAAACCAGCAATCTGTGGATCACTGAGACCCAGGGCTTCAACTGCCTCACCAGCACCCGATGAACCAGTTAGTATTGCTAGACTACCTACAACAGCCTCCTTTGCTAGGAATCCTATGATCAATGCATAAGCAATCATCCATGCCTGATCACTATTTAGACCTAATGGGTAGAGTAGTGGTGAGAAGATCTTTGCTAATCCAGCACCAATACTTTCACCAGGATCCTCTGCTGGCCTTAGGGATGGTGTGTAGTAGAGCATGGCCCACGCTATTATTGATACTAGGAATATTATTGTACCAGCCTTCCGGAGGAAGTGTTTGACTGAATCCCATGTAAGCCACCATATAACCTTTGGTAATGGCCTATGTAGTGGAGGGATCTCCAGTAGTAGTTCTGGTTCTTCAGCATAGCCTTTCCTACGCTCCCTTGTGTACAATACCTTGTTTATTAGGGAGAATACTAGAAATGCACCAGTATAGCTCATGGCTACAAGTGCTACACCCCCTATTCCATGGAGAGCTGATGCAAATGCTAGTATGACTACTAGCCTTGCCTGACATGGTATGAATGGTATTGTTAGTAGTAGCCTTATCCTCTCCCTATAGTTAGGGGTTGCCCGTGTAGCCATTACAGCTGGTACATTGCATCCAAGGCTGAGTGTCATAGGGAATACCGCATGACCGGATAACCCGATCCTGTTTAGTAGATTATTTAGGCTAACAGCAATCCTTGGTGCAAGACCACTATCCTCGAGTAGTGCTAGCATCAATGCTATAAGGGTTATTAGTGGTAGAAATACCAGTACAGCCCCCACCCCGCCGATCACGCCATCAACAACTAGGCTTACAAGCCAATCCGGCGAACCCTCTAGTGCATCTGCTACATATTCTCCCAGATAACCTATAGCATGATCCATGAGACCAGCTAGACTATATTCTTCAATAGCTGATGCAGCCTCACCATAACCCATAGCCTCTAGTATGAGATTTAATGGGAACCCAGTATTTATGGTGAATACTATGATGAATAATGCTATTAGTATGAGAAACGATATTATTGGGCCTATGAATGGATGCATTATAAGCTGATCGAATCTCTCGTGAACACCCATTCTAGCCTTCTCAATCCTTACAATACATCCCCTAATAACCTCCATGAGGTAATTGAATCTCCTTTGAGCAAATACTTCTTCAGGCCTCCTCCTAAGTATACTACGTATCTCCTCCCGGAGCCTAAGTATCCTCCTTAAAGCCTCATCCTCACCATGTTCCCTAAGCCTTGCCTCAAGATCAGAATCTCCCTCAAGCAGTCTTATTGCAAGCCATCTAACCGGGTAGTCCTGGGCTAGGCTGGTCTTTGAAAGTATCTCTTCAGCACTATGTATGAAGGGCTCAAGATCACCATAGTTTATCTTTAGAGGCTCCCTCCTACCAGCAACGCCTTCCCCAACACGTACTATTGCTTCTAAGAGCTCCTCTACACCCTGCCCGGTAGCTGCTGAAACCATTATAACGGGGATTCCAAGCCTACGTTCTAGTGCATGTGGGTTTATATGTATACCCTGTGGATGTGCTAGATCAGATTTTGTGAATACCGCTATTGTCCGTGGATATAGCTCTAGAACTTCTAGTAGTAGGTACATTGTACGTTCAGGTATGGTGCTATCGATCAGTACTAGTACAACATCTGGTTCACCACTAACAAGGTAGGATCGGGCAATAACCTCCTCCAGTGTGGAGGCCGATAAACCATAGATACCCGGTAGATCCACGAAGTGTAGCCTATAGCCCCTATACTCCCTCCAACCCTCATGTCTCTCAACGGTCACTCCAGGCCAATTAGCTACATGTACGTTTCTCCCAGTCAATATATTGAATAGTGTTGACTTACCAACATTGGGTTGCCCCATAACAGCTACAGTTATCTCCCGCTTCACGGAAAACACCATATACTATAATGTAGTATAGGTGTAATGGGAGGCTATCCCAGGGGTTCAACAATTATACGCCTAGCTATGCCTCTACCAAGTGATAACGTTACACCCATAACCCTGATCACTATGGGCCCTACCCCATTGTTTATGACAACTTCAACTACACCACCGGGTACAACACCCATTTGTAGAAGTCTATAGCTCCACCTACCGGGTGCAAATACATTTATAACTCTGGCTCTAGTCCCTGAAGGCAATTGATCTAATGGTATTGGCGGCATCACTGGATCACCGGATTAGGCTAGCCTAACTTCCTTTTTCTATAACATAATTATACATCTATAGCCTAATTAACTTTACCAAGAGATCAGTCATTTTAAGACCCGATCCAGTTAATGGGACAAGTACCTCCCTCACATAATCTAATCCAATGCTCTCCAAGGCCTTCTCAATACCTGGTATAACAGTTGCACTAGTTGGCTCAACAAGGAAACCCATTTCTATAAGTTTCTTAAGCCCATATACTACATCCTTATTATCTATAACTACAACACATCCACCAGTCTCCTTAAATACTCTCACAAGCTCCATTAGCCTTGGAGGATTCTCCACCAATATACCATCTGCAAGCATTGAATCCCCTGAAACACTAGATTCTCCATATAGGGCTGTATAGACTGGTTTTGCTGAAACACCCTGTACTCCGATAAACAATGGGATTTGATCAATTAATCCATGTTCATATAGATCCTTGAAACCATGGTAGAGTCCTAGTGTTAACCCACCACTACCAATAGGTACTACTACAGCATCTCCATGGAATCCCTGCTCATATGCTTCATAAGCTATAGTCTTGTATGCTATTGGGTATAGGGGGTTCCATAGGTGTGCTACATAATATGTATTCTCTTCTCCCGCTAGCTCCATGGCTATCTGTGTTGCATGACCTCTTGTCTCAGCCTCTATAATACCTGCACCAAATATTCTTATAAGATCCTTTTTACCCCTTGGAGCATGTCTAGGCACTACTATAGTAGCCCTTAGACCATAGGCTCTAGAGTATAGTGATACACTTAAACCAGTATTACCACTGGAGTCCTCAACAACCCTCCTATAGCCAAGCATGTATGCATGGGATAGTGCTAGTGATGAACCACGATCCTTAAAGCTACCGGACGGATTCATGTACTCCAGCTTAAACCATAGCCTTAAACCCCTATATTCCCGGGTGATAAGTGGTGTAGAAGCTTCTCCAAGAGGCTTTAGAGGTTCTAGGGGAAGCATTGAGGAGTAACGATTTAACCCTACACCCCTAGGCTCCCATCTCCACTCATACTCTATATCTAGAGGCGATCCGCATCTTGGACATCTATAGTGGTATTTCCTAAAGAGATCGTCTTTAAAACAGCATTTCCTACAGATCCAGTGTGGCTGGCTCTTCATCAAGACCTACCCAAAAGATCGTTGATTATCCTTAGTGCACTCCTAAGATCTGGTGCTATATAGCCTTTATCACATTTTTTATAGACCTTATCAATACTTGGATCTATTTTTATAGCATATAATCCACTCTCCAAAGCACCCATGTAATCCTCTATAGCTGAATCACCTACATGGATTGCTTGATCGGGTTCTATACCTAGATCATTTAATGGGATATGGAATGCCTCTTTAAGAGGCTTATAATACCCTATATCATCAGCATAGTATTGACGGTCAATGTATTTAGCTAGATCAGTTGCTTCAAGTAATAGTCTAGTATATGGTGATTCCCATATCAACACATTACCGATCACGATAACCCTTAAACCAAGTCTTCTAAGTCGGGCAAGCATTTCCTCAGCATAATCATTAACTAGTTCATCATAGTCTATGAGGAGTACTGCTCTAGCAACCCCTCTCCTAACAATCTCTTCATCAACATCAAGTTCTTCTGCAAGCATAGATCTACTGAGACCAAGTATCTCCCTTACACTCAGCTCCCCCTTTCTCCTAATCTCCCTAATCCTATCCCGGACACCATAGATCTTTACAGATACCTCCTCCTCATTAAACCCGGTTATACGTGATATACCTTTAGCTATAGCCTCAAGCATAACATCTAGTTTGAGAAGTGTATCCCATACATCAAATGATACAAGCCTTATCAATATGCGATCACCTTCCCATAACTATAAGTAGAGACTCAACTACTGCACCAAGGAACAGTATTAGAAGGGCTATGACTACATATGGTAGTAGCCTACGTCCTTCAACAGGTATACGTGTTGCTATTGATACTGCAAGTGCATATGTTAGAAACTCAAGGAATGTATGAGGCATTATAAATAACGTTAGTGCATCCGGTTTTCTATAGACTATGAGGCCGAATAGGAATGATGTATTACCTATTGCGTATCCCATGATAACCGGGCCTAGAAATGGTATTAGGCCAAGTAGTGTTATACGTAGATTGTTCTGATATATCATAAACACCAGCGATGGAAGGTCTCTACCCATCATCTCCTGTAATTCCTCGAAACCCTCAAGCATTGGATAGTATATATGGTAGGTTAAGTAGCCTATAAGGCCTATGGCTCCAAGTACTATGTACTGTAGTGCAGTAAGTACTGCTACTTGGTTGATAAAACTTGTTCTCCTCATAACATATGCTGTGTAGGCCATTAGGAAACCTATGATTAGCTGTGGAAGGGGCACGACCGGTAGTTTCATTAGTGATAGGAATGTTAGTGTTGATATTGTCAGTAGAGTTAATGGTATGGATAATAGTGGACTTGGGGTAAATACTGGTGTGTCAGAGACCTTCTTATACAGATGCCTTGCTTTCACATGCCTATTATATGTTGATATTGCTCTCCATATCCATACACCAAGCCATAGCCCCATAGTTATGAATAGAAGAACTAGATCGAGTAGGAGGTTCCCAATATCGATCTCCTTAAGGGGCTTTACCCCCTTCACTCTCGACTCAACCATGTCATGCAGCCTAATTCTTTTCTCAAAAATATATAGGAGTACTGGGAAGGCTATTCCTCCGGTAAGGAGCGTTAGTAGTAATGCTGTTATTGGCGATGGTATTTTTGAACGTGTATAGCCTGGTCTCAAGAGGTATCCCAGTATACGTGTATCATCAGAGTCTATTGTGCTCAATAGGGTTTCGGATACGCTGTAGAATAGGTGATCATGTAGAGTATTGTATAGTATATAGGCTATAGCTGATGAACCAACCACATAAACTGCACCAAATCCAATGAATGCCATAGCATATGCAAGGCTTTCCTCCGGTATCTCCTCTTGAGATGTTACTATTGCTGATATCGATAACGCCATAAAGTATATCAACCCTATAATTGATATGAACAACGGTATGGCTATTAACGAATAGATCTTTTCATCCAATAGCTTGTACCTACGTTTAAATGATAGCATAGCTAGTGTTTTTAGTGAATCATCCATGTATTCCATATAGCACCCTCCATAATCCTGCCCATACCTCTATAGTAGAGAGTTTACTTCATAAACTATAATCCAAAAACTATATTATAAAAGAGTTCTCCACCAATACTAGCTGGTGATTAAGAGGTGGGTAGAGAGGCATTACTATTACATGGTGGTGCTGGTAGCTGGAGAATATCTCGGGAGAGGATTGAGAGAGCATTAAAGGATATAGAAGCTGCCCGAGAGCATGGATGGAGGTATCTAAGGAATGGTTCTGCACTAGAGGCTGTTGTAGAGTCAATAGCCTATATGGAGGACTGTGGCTCATTCAATGCTGGTACTGGAAGTGTATTGAATATAGCTGGTTATCGGGAGATGGATGCTGGTTTAATGGATGGCTCATGTCTTAGAGCTGCAGCTGTGGCTTGTGTTAGGTATCCCCGGAACCCTATAAGGCTTGCCCGGATAGTCCTTGACCGCACGGATCACGTGTTATTGGCTGGAGAGGGTGCTGACGATCTTGCTAGGAGGATTGGCTTGGAGCCTATTGGTGAGCCGGGTGAGGGGCTTCTTAGGAGGTATCGTGAGCTTAGGGAGAGGTATTGGAGGGGGGAGTGGAGGATCTTTGGTAGAAATAAGGATCTCTTGAGGGAGATCGGATATGCTGATACCGTTGGTGCAGTAGCCCTTGATACTGATGAGAGGTTGGCTGCTGGTGTTAGTACTGGTGGTGTATGGCTTAAGCTCCCTGGACGTGTTGGTGATTCAGCGTTACCTGGTGCTGGCTTCTATGCTGATAAGTGGGTTGCTGTAGCCTCTACTGGTATTGGCGAGGTTATTGCTCAGTCTCTACCCGGCATCCGTGTCTCAATGCTTGTTTCTCAGGGCTACAGGGTTTCCAGGGCACTCGATCTAGTTATTGACTGGATAACTGGTATCTGGGGAGCGGATAATACTGGTCTTATAGCTATTGATTATCGTGGAGACTATGGTATATCCTTCAACACGAAATATATCATGGTATCATATAGGGGTCCAAGGGAATCCTTTACAAGACTGCTCTCTAGGGAGGAGCATGGATGGTCTCCTTAGAACAGTTTATCCTAGGCAATAACCTATTGTATATAGTGGTGTTTGGATGGGGACTTGTAGGATCTGTGGTAGGAGGAGTAGGCTTGTATCAGATGCTATTGGTGTATGTCTTGACTGTCTTAGGAGTAGATGGGATGAGGCAAAGGGGATCGTTAGGGAGAGGCATAGATGGGCTAGGCTAAGGCATAAGCTCCCAATAGAGCCTCCTAGGGATCCAGATGGTGTAGAGTGTAGGATCTGTGGCAATAGGTGCCGGATACCATCTGGAGGTCTTGGCTACTGTGGATTAACGATCAATATTGGCGGTAGGCTAATGTATAAGACTGGTTCTCCATTAAGGGCTATTGGCCTATACTATCTTGACCCACACCCTACAAACTGTGTTGCCGACTGGGTTTGCCCTGGAGCTACGGGTGCTGGTTATCCGAGATACTCCCTATCACGTGATGGCCCTGAGAGGGGCTATTATAATATAGCGGTATTCTATGGTGCATGTAATCTTGACTGCCTATATTGTCAGAACTGGGAGTATCGTGATATGGCTTCTAGGGGGAGTCCTATCCTCACAATAGATGATCTTGTTAAGGCTGTTTCCCCTCGGACTACATGTGTATGTTTCTTTGGAGGTGATCCTGGTCCTCAGATAATCCATGCATTGGCTGCTTCACGTGCAATGCTTAGGAGAGCATATGAGATTGGGTTACGTGTTTTCCGGGTTTGCTGGGAGACTAATGGGCTATTGAACCCTGATCTACTTGATCAGGCTGTAAGGCTTAGCCTTGAGACTGGAGGTATTGTTAAGGTTGATGTTAAGGCATGGTCTCCGGAAGTATACTATGCTTTAACCGGGTGTGATGGAAGGCTTGTTTTCCGTAACCTTGAGAGGATTGCTGGATATCTTGGGGAGAGGATGGAGCCTCCACTACTTGTTGTTAGTACATTGCTTGTGCCCGGCTATGTTGATGATTATGAAGTTGATGGTATAACTCGTTTCCTAGCAGATCTTGATCGTGATATACCCTATAGATTGCTTGCCTTCCACCCAGACTATCTAATGAGGGATCTGCCACCCACTAGTAGAGAGCATGCATTAAGAGCATTGGAGATTGCTAGAAGGAATGGTTTAAGGAATGTTAGTATTGGTAACTGGTGGCTTTTAGGTGACTATTATTGAGATAGGGAAAAATAACTGGTTTTAATACGGATCTAACTTAACCTATATCTTCTCCTGATACTGTATATTAGGACAATAGCTATTATTGTGGACAGTAGATATAGTGGTAGATACCATTGTTCTGGCAGTGGTTGTGGTATTGAGGATATTGGATAGTTTATATATGTTGATGTCTTGTTATCCCATGTGGTGGCTGAGCCATTATATGCTACTGTATACGTAGCTCCTATATAGTATGGTGAATCCTGATATGTGTATAGAGCATATCCTGTGGAGTTTGTTGTCACATTACCTATGTATGTTGCTGGTGAATGGCTTAGGTATATGTCTAGTGTAGTATTAGCTAATGGTGTATTACCGGGTATAGTGTATGCTCTTATAAGTAGTGTTACATTGACCATTCCCCCATAATATACAGCATCTGCACGTATGATCTCTATTACAACACCATACTTTATGGTTAATCCGCTGGTGTAAAGTGTACTACTTAATAGTGTTGTTCCAGTATATCTAACAACTACATCATAAGTACCCGGACTAGATAGTGTGAACTCAAATTCAAAGTATCCCGTACTATTTGTTGTATTAGTACTTGAATATATCGGTAATGAGCCGTTATATACTGTTAACTCTACCTGTTCATTGGCTAGTTCTGTACCATTGTATAGTTTCAGCCATCCAGTAACAAGTACTGGTTCTCCAATAACTGGTTTAGGCGAGGTAATTATTGATACTATAAGTACTGTCTTAATCTTTGATACATTCACTATTACAGAATCAGATACTGTGACATACTTTAGATAATCATCAACAAATCCATTGAATACTATGGTATAATTGTATACACCAGGTGTATCAGCTGTTATATTGAATAATGCATACCCCGTTGAATTGGTCTTTGCAGTTGCTACATATGATCCGTTCACATATAGTGTCACATTACCACTTACTATATCAGAGCCACTCCTTAGATCAGATAATTTAACCATGAACACTATATAGTCTCCAGCCATTGGGGTTGTATTTGATACTGTTAACACCATGTCTGATGGTCTCTTGAGAGGTGTTATGTTCACTAATGTATAGTTGTCAGCATATATTCTCTGTCCAATAGCTGCACCAGGATCATTGAATTCTAGTTTAAACCAGTAGTTAGTAGCATTATCCAGTATGACTGTAAACACTGTATATCCAGTTGAATTAGTGTAGTTTGTCCCAACCAGCTCCCATGCAGTACCATTCCAGATATATAGGTTTACTGGTTTTGAGGCTAATGGTGTACCATTCTTTAGTACTAGTTCTACAGTAATTATTGATTCCTCATCTACATAACCTACTGTAGTGGATACATTTAGTATTACATCTAGTGGTTGTACATTAATATCTATATTAGATGATTTCGATGGAGTATATACATTGCTACCTTCATACCTAATTCTATAGGTATAAGTACCAGCATAACTATGGCTTATAATAAATGTAGCGTATCCACCATTAGATGTGATCTCCGTATCTACGAGAACCCATTGGGAGCCATTATAGTATTCCAGCAGTAATAATTCACCATCAACACCGGATCCATCCTGCACTAGTCTAGCAGTTATATTTACGGGTTCACCAACATAGGGTGTAGTAGTATTGACTATTACTGTTATACCTGTCGTCAAAGTATACACTGACACATTAAATTCATAGTATGTTGGATAGTATACATAGTCTGTGCCCGAGAAGTACAGTCTATAGGTATAGTTTCCACTAGATGTCTCATACCATGAGATTACACCACCTCCAGTACTATTAGTTGTTGTAGAAGCTACATCAACCCATGAACCACCATCGAGTCTCTGTAACACTACAGTTTTGGATGGTAAACCAGTACCGTTTACACTACCATCTATATTCTCATTATCTATTAAGATAAATTCTACAGTCATTGTCTGGTTTATAGATGATGATGACGGGTAAATCACGTTAGTAAATGCTGTATACCTCGATCTCACCTGTATATTGACAATGGTATCTACAGAAGCATATGTATCATTACCTTGATACTCTATCCTGAATGAATATGTACCATTTCTAGTAGGGCGATACCCTAGTACTGCATGGCCAAACTGATCGGTTGTTGTCTGATTCCTCAATACATATGTTCCAGTATCATTAACGTATAGATAAACCGTGGCTCCCCCTATAGGCTGATCACCTGATCCAATGTTGTATACTAGGTCTAGTTCAAACTCTATAAGATCATAGACCTTACGATTGGTTGCATTGTATGATAAATTCCTTATGTACGTTGGAGTGATTTGTACACTATATGTTTGTTCAGATGTTGAGCCATCAAGTAATACTGTATCATTTCCATTGAATACTACCTCCACCTTATACTGTCCATATCCATACTGTATATGGTTTAGTGATACAGTACACATACCTGTAGAATTTGTATAGCATGTATAGGTGTCTATAGGTATCCATGTAAGCCCATTATACTTATACACTTTCACTGTTAACTCCTGATCAGCTATAGTCTGTGAATCGGCTACTCTATATAGTTTTGCCGCTATTGTCGTTGTCTCTACCGTGTATGGGTTTGAAGGGGATACTGATACATTTATACCTGTTCTCCAGTAGATCGATACATTATAGTCTTGTGAAATTGATGCTTTAAAGTACTTGGGTCCACCGGTAATTGGGTCCACTAGATCTGTTCTTATAGATCCATTGAATTCCACGTAGAAAGAGTATTCACCACCATAGCTTGATACTAGTGTTATCGAGGCATATCCTGTAGCATTAGTTGTTGCTGAACCTAGATAGGTTATAGTTGATGGATCTGGTGGTATCCATACGTAGAAGTATACCCTCTCATTATCTAGAGGCTGTAGTGTATCTGGATCGAGTAATCGGACGTATAGTGTAAATGGATCTCCATCTCTTATATATGATGGTGATACTGAGAACTGGTATATTGGTTCATATAGGTTTATATATCCTCCAACAGGCCCTCCTATCACCTTGTCTGGAGTTAATGTGTTTACTAGTGTTGTATAGTTTGTCGTATCAACACTTTGATCAACTACTAGTGCCCATACAGTGATTATGCCCTGTGGTATATAGTATAGTGGTTCACCCGTTGGTGTCTTTAGATCTGTTTCTAGACATATATATGTATCACCTGTTGTAGCATTTGATATCGGTGTTATAATGTCCTTACCCTCTTTATGTACTATTGTGTAGCCTACTGATGGTGTATCATTAGCGTAGAAGCCTAGGAAATAGGTGTCATTGGGATCTGTGAAGTTTCTCCACCAGAATAACCATATAACCTTATGTCCATAGATCCTTGGATCAAGTGGGTTTAGTGTACGTATATATACGTAGCTACCCCATTCACCAAACTCACTACCCGGTTTATAGACTATGTATAGGCTTGGGCCAAACAATAGTCTTAACTCATCCACACCAGATAGATTCTCCATAGCCCTCTTGATCGTTAGGAAATATATTAGGTCATAATCCTCCTCAATAGATGGTGGTTCATAGGGTGCTACTCCTTCATACCAATTACTAATAGTGTTATAGACTAGTGTTGAAGTGTTTATCCTTAAATAGGCATCCCTTAATGGATCAGGGTATCCCATAACATATATTATAAAGTCTAGCTGTGTATTGTCTATATCGGACCAGTTGCTTATAATGTATCTCATAATATACCTAGAGTGTATCGTATCATTATTTGGTAGCACCAATTGGTATCTCTCAAAATGAACTGGTGCAGATAATAGGCTTGACCCAAATGGATAGTTTATGGAGCCTCCATAAACAACACCCTCTCTAATACTTGATATAAATGTCCATAGGTACTGCATGTTATTATATGGTGCATAGTCAAGGGCTCTATCACCCAATAATATATGTGATACTAGTATTGCCGTCCATACAGCATCATAAGCATCAACAGCACCATAGCCCTCATGGACATCCTTTTCACCATAATCATATGTCGGGCTATAGCTAGCCTGATTAGATGGGTACTCTCTAGCTAACGGATATGTCTCGTAAGTTGATATCTTAATGATATTCATTACGAGACGGGATAGTAGTTCTGGATCGCTATTGTATAGTATATCGTAGGTACCATTATGTCTTAAAGCACTATATACTAATGCTGCAATACCAGCTACAACTGGTGCTGAAAAACTCGTGCCTGCATACATACCTAGATCATAGGGTTCTTCATAATAGTCAGGCTGAGTATCATTAATATACATGGGCTCTCTAGAAGGTGTATTATTATTTGATTCACTTAGTGCTAGGAAAGAGTCAAAACCACCACCTGGTGCTACAACATCTGGCTTAATGTATGTTGTACCATTGTATGTGTATACTGCACCCATGGAGCTAAAGTTAGCTACTTGATTAAGTCTATTAACTGCACCAACAGATAACACCCATGGATATGCTGATGGATAACCTACACCACTGGAATTAACACCGTCATTACCTGCTGAGGCAACAATTGTTATACCATTCCTGTATAGATTATAGGATGCATTTCCTATAGCTGGATCTGGGGTATCTGTTGTATAACTAAGTGATACAACATCTATATTATAGGTATCCGTGTTATTGAGGACCCACTCCATAGCATTTGCTATAATGGCTGATGTTGTTGTCCCATTATCTGTTATCTTTATAGATGCTATACTAGAGTTAGGTGCTATCCCAGTATATACTGGGTAGCTGTCGTTACCAGTCTGTGAAGGCACATACTCCATAATGATTAGTAGGTGTGCCCTTCCATCATCACTCCATACACTATCTATCCCAGTTATGTTGAAGAAATACGTACCTGGGATGACGTCTAATGTTATCTCACCAGTCCATCCAAGGAGATCGTATCCTGAGAAGTTCTGGAACCATGTGAACCCTAGGTATGTATAGTCATTGTTATTCCATGCCCAAAGCATATTCTCTGGATAATCCTGGTTTGCCCTGAAAACATGTAATTTGGCATAGTAGTTTACATAGAGTGGTTCATCCGAGTATGGTGATAGGAATGCCTTAAGCTTTACAGTACCTGAACCGGGTATGTAGATACTTGCAAGTATTAGTGAGTCACCCGGTATTCTTACAGCTATTGAGTAGTTAAGTGCTGTTCCACCGTCTAATTCGCCAATAATTGCTGATGTAACTGCAGTACCATGTCCAAGTTCATCACTATATGGATCTAGTCCTCTCCCGGTAGCATCATATCCAACTATGATCTTTGCAGAATCAATACCTGGTGCATCAACATCTACTCCTGAATCAAGGACTGCTACTGTTACATTCTCACCAGAGATCCCCAGCTGCCTCCATACTAGAGGTCTTACATATACCTGCCTAGCTGCCCAGTACATATCAGCCTTATAGATCCTACTCATCTGTAGGAAATAAAGATCTGAGTATCCATCGTTATTTAGATCTGTATAGAGCAGTTTCTCATATAGTAAATGGATCATTGAAGCATCTATAGATACTGCAAATCCCCTTAAAGCCTTATACCATGGACCAGCTATTATTTCAGCACCTACGGATCTAGCTAGATCCAAGTGTTTCTTCATTGGAGGAGTAGATAATAGTACTATTACCTCCACCCTACCAGATGAGATATTCTCTAGATAATCATCAATATGGTTACTGTTCCTATCAATCTCTAGAAAGAGATCATTGAGCCTAAGTACTTTAGGGTAAATGCTTGAGTTAGCCTGTATGAATACATTAGCTAAACTAGATATCGTTATAAATAATGTGAGGAACACTATATACACAGATCGTGTAAGATCCACTCTTCCACCTCCCACTATAAACCCAGAACACACAAGTAATACCTATATTTTGTCTGATAAATAATTTACTTATGTAAAAAACTATGGAGTTAAGTGGAACAGGTTATTAACTATACTAAAGACCCAAGATCTTCTTAAGTTCATTGGTTGTATTCTTACTTAATATCTCATCTTTATCAAAGATCTCTACTTGTATATCATTAACCTTTAAATTGCCTTCAACAACGTCAAAGTCTAGTATTATATTGGCTACAGCATCTTTAGGGATCTCGAATCTCTCAACAAGTACATTATAGATCTTGGCATTTAGATCGGATATTTGCTCATTAATCTTCTTAGAGTCTAATTCACCCTTCTTATACTGATCACGGAGAACAGCATTAATTACTCTCCTAAGCTTTATTGCATAACCACTCACTCTTACAGGTCCTGTTCTAACTGTAGGCATTATATCCACCATAAAATATCTATCCCCATACATAATAATATATATTATCTCATTCTATAACCAATAATAGGCTTATCCATCTTCTAGAAAAATAGATAATATGTATGGAGTTTCTAGAAACTATATACTCCTATGAATACCTTCTAATCTCCTGATCTCCTCAATAACGTGATCGATTGTCCCAACAAGGATCTCCAATGCAAGTTCTACTGCATCAGGTGATCCTGGTACAACTGCTACAGCTGACCTATTTACCACATATAGTCCAGCCCTACTATAGATCGCTTTGTAACCGTGTTTCTTAAACGTAAGGTATCTAAAGAGCTCTCCAAATCCAGGTAGGTATCTCCATGAGAGCTTCTCAACAACATCAATACTTATATCCCTTGGACTAGGGCCCGTACCACCTATGACAAGTACTACATCACACTCTTTAACCATTTCCTGAACACTATCTAGTATTTGTTTATAGTCGTTAGGTACTACACTATGTCTTAGAACACGATAGCCTCTATCCTCAATGGTTCTCCTAGCAAGTTTGCCGGATAAATCCTCCCTATCACCCCTATATACACTATCGCTTACTACGAGTATACAGTACGTAGTTTCCAAGACCATTCAACACCCTATGGTATATCTATATCCTCTTAAATCCCGTTATTAGGTAAAATAGGTATTGGATAGACATGGTGTATCCCCTATGCCTAGGTATTGGGGTAGGCTTACTAGACTAGATGAGGCATTGGAGAAGGGGGTTAAGGAGGTAAAGCTTCAGGTAGAGGTTATCCGGGAGCCTGTATGGAGAGTATGTGGTTTAATTAATGCAGAGGATATATATGCACCAATGGATCTCCCGCCATATAATAATAGTGCTGTTGATGGCTATGCCGTGAGGGCTGAGGATACCTATGGTGTTTCACCAACAAATCCTATAAGACTAAGGGTTAAGGGTTTGCTTAAAGCAGGTGATCCACCGGATCTCTATGGAAGGATAGATTATGGTGAAGCTATTGAAGTATATACTGGTGCTCCACTACCTCCTGGGGCAAATGCTGTTGTAATGTATGAAGATACACGTAGAATCGGTAATGAAATCGAGGTCTTCCATCCAGTACCCATGTACGCCAATGTTAATCGTGCTGGCGATGATGTTAGGAGGGATGAGCTTGTACTTGGTGGGGGGATTCAGATCAATCCATACCATATAGCTATGCTTGTAAGTCTCGGTATTAGGGAAGTTTCTGTCTATAGACCTTTAAGGATCGGGATATTATCTATAGGTGATGAACTCATTGATCTAGATAGGGATCTCGGACCAGGTAAAAGGTATTCCTCAACCGATGTTCTTGTAGAAAAATATCTTGAGGAAATAGGTTTTGTAGAGCCACGGAGATACGGTATCGTGCCAGACGATCTTGATGAACTAGCTACTGTACTGGATAAGATGCTGAGTAGATCCGATATAGTGGTTACAGTTGGTGGTACTAGCGTTAGTGAAAAAGATCTTGTACCCGAATATGTTGAGAGGCATGGTAGATGGGTTGTCCATGGAATAGCCCTAAGGCCTGGTAGGACAAATGGTTTAGCAGTTATTAATGGTAAGCCCTTATTTGCATTAAGTGGTAATCCTGTTGCTGCATGGGTTGGTCTAGAGGCTCTTGTTAAACCATTACTCTATAGATGGCTTGGTTCATATCCTCCTCTAGACCCTTATGTCTTAGCAGTTCTTAGGAATAGGGTTGTTAACCAGGTTGGCTATAGGAGTTATGTAAGGGTTTCTCTAGAGTTTTCCTCCGGTAAACTATATGCTGTTCCCTACATGGTTAAGGGTAGTAGTATAGTCTCTAGTCTAGCCCGTACCCATGGCTACATAGTGGTTCCAGAGGATCATGAGGGTTATGAGGCTGGTGAGACTGTAAAGGTATACCTGTTATCAAGATATACTATGCTCTAGCTGTGGAAAACGTTAATGGGGGATTAAGCTAAACTATATTCTGTGGTATGATGAGGATATACTCTAATGATCCTTTGGTGGAGATGAAATGGGAGGTTTCGGCTGAGGGTACTGGGTATGGCTAAGGCTTTATTCTACATAATGCTATTCACAGTATTTTCACTCATAATTGGGCTTCTAATGATTAAGAGTATTATTAGTGGGCTCAAACAGTCAGTTGAAGACATCAATACAGTATATGGGCTAGCCAATAAGACAGTTGTTTTGAAGAATATAGAGCTGTTTATAACCAGAGATCTTTATTTCGAGAATATGGAGAAAAACTCATACTACATATTTACAGGTAATGGACTAGAATATATCGAGGTACCATCCTATGTCCCAGACTATCTGGGATATCCAATAGGCTCTTTTAAAGTAAATGAGTCGTTCCATAACATCACATTATACATTACACTCAACACATATAATATTGTTGGATACAACCTTGACATCATAGTTAAACATAATAGATGCCTATACATCTTCAGATCAACTATAAAGAATAACGAGACCGTGATAAGAATAGATCCTCCGAAGAGATACTATGGAGCCTACACGATCTATCTAAGGGGATTCATATGTACGGGTAATAACAATATTGTCTACATGAGGATCAATATATATCTCATAAAAGACTAGATCATTTTAAGCATATCTATTATAGGATAAAGTGGTTTCTACGTAGCTCTTACCCTAGCAGTAATTACTTGGCCTGAACTACCACCTATAACGTCATAGGTTATCTTTATAAGGTGTTCAGTACCAACTTCCCATCGCTCCTGAAGTACTGGATCAGTTATTATACCAGTGGGTGTTACCATGACTACTCCTGAGAATGAGTATGTTGAACCAGGATCTATTATAGCATATGTGAATCCAGAGATATTGTAGTTATCAACTGTTATCCCTGTTATTCTTGCAACCTTGTCACCCTGGTTCTTCAGCGTAATCTGTAGATATACCTGCATATAGTCAGCCTTATGTAGTACTGATAGCGTAGCATCCTGGATCACTATGGTATCTTGTTGTGTATATGTCTTTACTGGTAGTTCTACTGATAATGATAGGGATTCGCCTCGTATCAGAAGATAGTTTTTTGTTTCATTTATTACTGTATAAGACTCAGCCTTCAGCTTTTCCTCCAAGTTCTTAGATATGATCATATACCCGCCTATGCCTTCACTTATTGGCGATAATGATAATTCATATCTTGTGAATAAAATAGCGATCTTGTCGAGACTCTTGTATAATACTACATTAGCATTTAAATAGCGTTTTGGTACATTATTGATTAGTTTATTTAATTCGATATCCTTAGAAGACCATCCATCTCCCTTTTCCAAGATCTTAGCAAATACTATACCTGTATCTATAACATAGTCCGGGCTCATGTTATCATACTTTATGTTAACAACTATATTCCCTATATTATTAGATATTATTATCGTCCTTAACTGATAGTCTATCCAAACCCTATATCCCTCTCTTAAACTGGGGTTTTTCTTTAATAGATCCTTTAGATCACCCCACATAGCTTCAGATACAAGTAGATTATTTGAGCCCTTTATACCTATAAGATATAATCCTCTAGATGCATCTTTTGTATATACACTAGCCATTATAAAGATCTCAAAACCAGTTGAGATATTCTGTATAGATGGACTTGTTTGGGATATAGAGAAATTCCTTAGAACCCCTAGGATCACTATATATCCTCTATCAGTAAGATCCTCGATCCTATTGTATGGTATATACTTAAGTGAACCGTATTCTATAGTGGATGAGCTATGCTTAGTAGATGATGTATTAGGGCTTGGTATGAATATAATAACTAGTACAATAGCTATAATGATGGCTAGAGACAGGAACAATAATAGGGGAATTTTATATGATCGATGAGGAACAGATGAAGATACATTGTTTAACCCACTCATTATAAACAACCCTTTAAACTATCTTTTCCACAATAACCATATTTACTGTTAGAAAAACTCCAGTATAAACCTAGCTTAGTCAGTACTAATAAGAAGTTATATAATAGATTGAACCAAGGTCTTTAACGAAGCACCTAATATAAAAATTTAAGTAGTTTAGTACTCAGACTCTAATTAGCTTAAGTCTCATATAATGTATTTCTTAAGTAATACTCTGCTATCCTTTATAATGATCCTTAATACCTAAGTTCCTTGATAATGGAATTGCTAGAGCAAGCTTATGATCACATTTATCAATGTCCTAATCTCTAGCTAGTGTAAGGATTATGTAATAGCTAGACCATGATTTTTATTACTGTAGTATATCTGGTTATGTTTTGAGGGATACTATGTTGTCTAGAAGGATCTTTCATAGACTCATCAATCTTGATGATGTCTTCAATATTATAGGTAAGTACATTAAGCTAGAACCTCTTGGTGTTGAGGAAGTTAGAGTTATTGATGCTTTGGGAAGGGTTTTAGCTGAGGATATTTATGCCCCAATAGATCATCCTCCCTTTGACCGTAGTGAGGTTGATGGTTATGCTGTAAAGGCTGAGAATACCTTTGGTGCTGATGAACACTATCCTGTTAGGCTCAAACTGACTGGTTCTATAGAAGTTGGTGCTAGGCCTTCCACTATGGTTTTGGAGGGTTGTGCTGTAGAAATAGCCACGGGAGCCATGATCCCTCGTGGAGCTAATGCTGTTGTTATGGTTGAGTATACTTCTAGGGAGGACAGCGATGTGCTTGTCTATAGGAGTGTTGCTCCTGGTGAGAATATTGCTTTTACTGGTAGCGATATCAGCCTAGGGGATCTTGTATTGCTTAAGGGTACTCTCCTCAGTTCTAGAGAGATCGGTTTATTGGCCGGCCTTGGGATCGATCGTGTCCGTGTCTATCGTAGGGTTAGGGTTGCAGTTTACTCTACTGGTAATGAGGTTGTTGAACCTGGTGAAGAGCTTGTTGATGGCAGTGTCTATGATGTTAATGGTTATCTCATAACATCTAGTCTACGTGAAATAGGTGTTGAGGCAGTATTTCATGGAAGACTCCCTGACGACTATGATATCATGTATAATGAGATCTCTAATGCTCTCAAAGAATATGATGTGGTGATAACTAGTGGGGGTACATCAGCTGGCCTTGGAGATCTTGTCTATCGAGTGTTTGATTCCCTTGGTGAACCAGGTATTATTGTACATGGGCTAGCTGTTAAGCCGGGTAAGCCTACGGTTATAGCTGTTGCTAATGGAAAACTACTATTGGGTCTTCCAGGATTCCCCTTGTCATGCTATATGATCCTGCATAGGATCGTTAGGCCAATAATAGCTAGGCTAGCCGGGCTACAAGTACCTCCATCTAGAAGGGTTAGGGCTAGGCTAGCCTATAGGATTCGGAAGCCTCTTGGCCGTTCATGGCTATTGCCTGTTGCACTTGTTAAGAGGGGGGGTGAACTTGTAGCTTATCCTGTGTCTGTGAAGAGTGGTAGTATTTCACCATTGGTGCATAGCGATGGTTTTGCTGTACTTGAGGTTAACCGTGATCTCTATTTTGAGGATGAGGTTATTACTGTAGAGCTTTTTGGGCCCAAGCACAGGATCCCTGATCTAGTTGTTATTGGGAGCAATGATCCATTGATCTATAGGGTTCTTGTGGAGGCTGGTCTCGTACATGGTTCTCGTGTAATCGTGACTGGTAGTCTTGGTGGATGGTATGCTATTCATAGGGGGGAGGCTGATATAGCTCCTACCCATCTCCTTGATGAGGAGACCGGTGTCTATAACGTGCCTTTTATGGATAGACTTGGTGTCCAGGGTAGGGCTGTACTGGTTAGGGGATATGATCGTAGGATCGGTATTGTTGTTGCAAGGGGTAATCCTAAGGGTATACGTGGTGTTGAGGATTTCCTTAGAGAGGATGTGGTCATTGTTAACCGGACACGTGGTTCTGGTGCTCGTGTACTCCTAGATATAATGCTTAAACGTGTCTCTAGGGAGAAGGGCTTGGGGTTTAGTGATCTGGTTAGGAGGATTAGGGGGTATAGCTATGAGGTTAAGACACATACGGCTGTAGCTGCAGCAGTTAAGCAGGGGAGGGCTGATGCTGGGGTTGCTATTGAGTATGTTGCTCATAGATATGGTCTTGACTTTATACCGATTACTTGGGAGCACTATGACTTCCTAGTTCATAGGGATAGCCTTGGTAAGGTGTTTGTCCAGAAATTCCTTGGCTTCCTACGTAGTCCCGGGCTAAGGGATCTGGTGAGGAAGTACCCGGGTTATAGAGTGCCTAGTGATGCTGGAGAGGTTATTGCTGAGTAATGTAATGTATGTCTTTTTAAGGTTTCTTTTCCATACTTATGCCTAGGTGATCTGTATGGCTGAGGTTCGTATTAGGATTAACAAGAAGGCTTTAAGGATTGCTGAGAAGGTTCTAGGTAAGTATGGTGTTGACCTAGAGGGTTTTCTTGAGAGAATTGTTAATGAGCTATTAATACATGATCTTGAGGAGATTGACTCATTTATTCAGAGACACGACTATGGCGATATGGATGGTCTTGAGAAACTTGTTAACGGCTTCATGGATCTTGTGGAGCTAGGTATATTGACTCATACTGGTTTAGAGGATTATGTTTTGTCAGAGCTCGATACTGGTAGATATTGGTTACAGGATTATGGGTTAGATCTTGATGATCTTAGTGTATGGCTATTGTTTATGGGTAGTGGTTTAGTTGATGAATTCATTATAGATGCTGATTGTGATGGAGTCACCCTAACGGCTACTCATAGTATTGACGATCTTGTTGAAAAGGATCCCGGGATCATTGATAGATTGAGCAAGGCTATAGAGGAGATAGATACTGATCTTGATATTATTGTTGAGGAGGATCATGTGAAGATCGTTGTTAGAACAAGATCACTTAGTGAATTGCCACAGATAACCTATATTGAGGATACATTATCTAAGTTATTTGAGAAGATCGGGGTTAAAAGGTAGTGGTTATATTAACTAGTTTTTCTCCCTAAGTAAAGTGATATTACGACAAATGTGGCCACAAATACTATTAATCCAAGTAACCCATAGTCTATTGTTAGTTCTGTTGATGAACCATTAGTTTCTATGCTATTTTCTCCCATAACCCCACTTGCCCCCATATCTGGATTTATAGTGGTATGTGTATATGTCTCTGAACCTGTTGTTGTAGATAATGGTTCTGATACTGTTGTCTTACTATGTGTTTCCCTAACAATTATTAGTCCATCATCATTACTAATCCATACTTGTCCATCTAATGTGTATATATAGGATGGGTATCCATTATTTATCGTAGTATTGACTTCAAACTCATTATCTCCGATATCAACATTGTAGACTGTCTTGCCATAGGCCGCCATAGATACTAGATAATATGTTTCACCATGGATACCTAGTTTAACTCTAATCGGTAGTGATGTTCTCCTACCCCATATATCTTTCTTATAGTTTTCAATAGTGATAATGTAGCCGTTGTATGTGGATTTAATAGATACGCTTATATATCCATGTTCAGCATCAACTGGTACATAATCATATCCTCCACTAGGCTTTAACATAAATACTACATAGTGGTAGGGGTAATCATGGCATTTTGGTGCACCAGCACCACCAGTTATCATATAGAGTGTACCATACTTTACTATTTCATAGTAGCAGTGTATATGTCCCTGCAATACTATATCGGGTCTATACTGTATCAGCAATGGCTTCAATTTACTCTGTACTTTTCCTATAGATCTTGATGCCTCCTGCCTAGGATATACTGGTTCATGAAATACAACGATTGTATGCCTATTAGTATTAAATGCATCATTTACAAGCCATGCTCTAACCCTATCCCAATTCTCATTAACAGGATACCCAGCCCTAAGGTTTATGAATACAATCCTCCAACCACTAATATCATCTCTATAATAGAGATCCTTGGCTACGTGCTCTCTCCAATACTCTACACCAAGTCTATTCCTTGAGTTAACCGTTGGCTGATTATTCCATTCATGATTACCTGCTACAACCCATACATTTGGTAGATCCTTCATTGTCTCTATGAAATGTTCTATTTGATCTATGTACCCGTTATAAACGTGATCGCCTACACCAATAACTGCATGTGGATAAAGTGTCTCCATCTCATCTACTATCCTATAGAATATAGGGTTATAGTAGACTTCGCCTGAATGCTCTGGTCTATTATCTCCAAAAACTGTTATAAAGTACCATGGTAGTGTCTCGGGTATCTCTTCCCTAAAACCTATATGATCGTACTTAACTATATCCAGTCCATTTATACTGTATGGAGTTATTATTAGGAGTATTATGGCTATTGATGCTATTTTTCCAATAATGCTACCCACTTTATAGCACCCATTATTCCCTAGGGTTTCTTTGAATAAGTTTTGCAACTTTATAAAGGTACCTAGAGGTCTTTACAGCCTCTAATGGTATCTCATATAATCTACCCTTGTATACTACGTAGTGCCTCCTGGAGACTTTATCACCTAAACCCATTATCTTAAAGACCTCCTCAACCATCCAATGTAGTTGTGTACAATGTAGACTACCGTCAACAGTTAGTACAGCTACCTCACTATAGCTTCCACGGGCCAAGATACCTGCTAGTTTAAAACCAACCATATTAACATGTTCTGCTTCTAAACATACAGATAACATTCCATAGCCTTTATCTCTGAACCCATTAAGAACATCTCTATGCTCAATCTCAATACATCTACCTATGATTAGTAGTTTATCCTTACCCCTAAACAACCTAGATTTAGCATTAATATCTATTAGTCTAGGGACTTCATAAGACATAGTAGTACACCTTTTACGTGGATAATATCGTTCCCCTAGTAAGGATCTTGTATACTTCTTCATTACTCCTAATTCTACTGTACTCATTTATTATCCTGGTATAGTATTCATTAAATTTCTCCTTAAGGATATCTAGTATTACATAGTATCTATCCCTAATTCCTGAGATATATTCATATAATGGTATAAAGGCACGCCCCATAGAGTTTTTAGCTATACTCCAAAGCATGAGTTTACCAAGATCGAGTGCTTCACCCTTATCTATCTTTCCACTACGTGAAACAACTAGGTCTCTCAAATAATTTATAGCTACAATCTTTGGAATAGTCTTATCAATTAATTCCTTGATACTCTCTATGTTCTCCATTAACAACTTCCTAATATACACTATATCCTTTTTTGAATAATAGGTTCTTAAAGCATATTCTGTAAAGGAGGAATTTATTAGATGCTCTATCATTAGTCCTCCAAAATAGATTTTAATTGATACATAGCTACTAGCTCTCACACTATCTACAAACCTCTTAATAATCTTCTCATCACTTTCGGGTATATAATCACTTATATCAAGTCCCCTAATCACTCCCTCGACAAACTGTGGTTCCAAAGGATCTATGGCGACGATTTTACCATTAACTTCTAAAGCTGGTATACCGGGAATTACTTTCTCGATTGATACTATGTTATTACTAGTTAATGGTATAATCGTTAACTTATTTAGTAAACCCTTGTTGAGTAGATGATCAACTACATGGTAACTTGATATAGAGTATGGGTGTACATACAATATCCATTTAGGCAATGCTTTTTAGCACCTCCTCTTGACTAGGGCAACCATGAATGTGATTAGCTTTATTGAATGTATCTACACATATATTATGTGAATCTGTTACCAAAATAGTTATTTACTCAACATTATTATATCTTAGCATATAGTATTCGCTATAACAATAGGTGTAATTGAGTTGAAGAATGCCGGTGAAGGTGTTATCGCTAGAAAGGGTAGTCCAATGCTTCTCGTTGTACTAGTCATAATCATAGCTGCTACTATTATGGCTCTCCCATTAATACTTATTCAACCTACTGGTGGAGGAGGTGGGGGTGAGAGCCATATTGTTGTTGATGAGTGTTATTTAGCAATTGACCATAGTGAGGACTATGTACTACTTAAGATTACTATTCGAAACATATCTGGTAAAAACATTAATGTCACCACAATACTTGTTGATGGAATTGATGTTAAAAACTTCACAATACTCGAGTTGAGACCAGGTACTAGCGTATCTAGGATCTACAAAGTTACTAGTACTTGGAGAGTTGATCCACGTAGGTGGGGTGTTGGTTCTGAACATATGGTTGAGATTAGATATTATATTGAAGGCTATGACCATCCATTTACGGTTACTATTAAATCACGTATTGTCTCATAACACTTATTTACTTAGCATTCTTCTTAGCTTCTCAATAAATCTGTTACGTTCAACAATGTATCTCTCGTGAATACCTTCACCTATTACGTGTTCCCTCCATAAAGCCTTTACGTGGAATACTAGTTTTCTACCAATGACTTTCTCAAGCCTTGTCTCAACAACTATTTTCTCACCAATTGGTGCTGGAGCCTTGTGATCTACACATACCCTAGTACCCACAGTAGTATGGTTTTCCGGGAGATATTTCTGGATACATCTCCAAGACGTTATCTCCATGAAGAGTATCATTGACGGGGTTGATAAGACCTCTACATCGCCACTACCAATAATCCTTGCTGAATGCTCTTTACCGGGTATAAACTCTTCTTTACAAACAATATTCTTAGGTATGTTCAGCTCCATTTCGGGACACCATATATGAACTGTTGGAGTAATATATATAATGTAAACGGTACATTATGATAGTCTAAAACTATTACTTACTGGGAGATGCTATATGGTGGATAAGGCAATAGTTATAGGGATTGTTCAGGGAGACTATGGAGTTGATCCTTTGGATAACTTTAGGAGAACAAGTGAGTTATTGAGGAATGGTATTAGGGAAGCTGATCTCATTATTCTCCCAGAGTATTCCATGATCGATCCCTTGACCGGGCTTTCACCAAAGGAATTGTTTGAGAGAGCTGAGGATCTTGAGGATAGTAGGTATTTATCGCTACTATCCGATCTATCTAGTAAGCATGGTATACCAATACTTGCTCATTTCATTGAGAGAACCGATCGAGAGCCTTTATGTAGGAGTTCTAGTGTACTTGTAAAACCTAGTGGTGGTTATGAAAGGATCTATAGTAAGATCCATTTATTTGATGCCTATGGATATAGGGAGTCAAATTATTTCCTACCAGGAGGAAGGCTTTCCAAGGAGATCGTGGTTAATGGGTTCCGTATCCGGGTAGCTATATGTTTTGATATAAGGTTTCCAGAGTTGTTTAGGAGCTATGCCTTAGAGGGAGCTGATCTAGTGGTAATCCATAGTGGCTGGGTTCGTGGGCCGTTGAAGGAGGATATGCTTGAGTTCCTTGGTAGGAGCCGTGCTCATGAGAATACCTACTGGGTTGTTATAGCTAATAGGTATGGTGATAGGTATACTGGTAGGAGTATGGTGATCGATCCATTTGGTGTTAAGGTTTATGAGCTTGGCCATGGAGTACGTTATGGGGAGTACTTGATCGATTATAGTAGGGTTTTGGAGGCTAGGAAAATACTACCTGTTCTAGAGAAGGCTGGGGAGAAATGGGTTATTAAGCTTAGGTAGTAGCTATTGTTCCTCCAAGAGGCTTTACCTCTGATCCACTTGGTTTCCAGACTACCTCATAAACTTGATCGGATGCATCAACTACTTCTCTATTATGTGTTATGACTATTAACTGTGGGATTATATGTCCTCCACGGAAGTTCTTTATAATCTCTATAAGTTTTTTCCTCCTCTCCTCATCAAGATGTATTGTTGGCTCATCAAGTGCTAGTATCCCTAGTCTACCCCTACCAATTAGTTTGTGTAGACCAAGCACGATCGCTAGTACTACGGCTACTTGTTCACCACCACTAAGCTCTGGTAAACCATATACGTTACCACTTGATGAATAGACTTGTACACTAAGATCACTTGTAAGGCTTATAGCTGTATACTCTAGATCGAATTGTTCAAGTATACTACTAGCCTCTTTCTCAAGAGCTTTAATAGCATATCTACGTATCTCTGCTGGTGCTTTCTCATAATTCAGTATATTCTCCCTAATATAGTATGCTAATGCTAATAGTCTGTAGGTATCTATAGCTTTATCTAGGAACTCTCTAACTCTCTCTAATTCATCACGCTCCCTACTAAGGATCTCCTTTAAAGCACTTTCCTCACGAGACCACTTAATTAGTTCCTCATTAACTCTTTTCTCTAGATCATTGTATTTCCTAAGCTCGTTTTCAACGTATTCCTTCTCCTTATAGAGTTTATCTAAATTATACTTGTCTAGCTTATCCTTTAGAGACTCTAGCTTCCTTCTTTTCTCTTCAACAAGTTTCTTCTTTGATACAAGTATTCCTTCTAGTCTAGAGTACTCATTTAGTAGTTTTTCATATCGTCTCCTACCATCCATGAATTCCTTCTTTAACCTATCAATATTATTGACAATGTATTCCTCCGATAAATTCATCTTCACAGCTAATTTCTCCACTATATCCTTATTTCTAGACTCTATTCTCCTGATCCTATCCTCTATACTCTTTAATTGTTCCTCAAGCTTATCAAGATCTTTTTCTCCATAGCCCTTAGTCTTTTCCAGTAGAAAACGATATCTATTCTCCTGATCCTCTATATCCCCCTCTTCAAATCTCCTAAGCTCTTCTCTAAGTCGGCCTAACTCATTAGAAAGCTTTTCCAGTTCAATCTCCATAGTGGAGAGTGTATTCTCAAGTTCCTTAAGCTCTCCAGATAATGTCTTGATCATTGATTCTCTAGCAGTGAGTTTTTTCTCAAGTTCTCTAACATTCTTTAGCCTCTCTACAACTAGATCCAGTTTTTTCTTAAGTTTACTTCTTTGACTAGATAACTCATTGATCAATACACTAAACTTATTGATCATATTATCTCTATGTTCTTTGGTCAGATCCCTACCACATAAGGGACACTTAGCCCCTGCCTTCCTAAGTTCATCAATTTTCCTCCTAAGATCATCTATTCTTGCATTTAATGAGCTAATTTCCTTTATAAGATCATCCTTAAGCTTTTCTAAACTCTTACTATCATCCTCTCCAATCTCTATCTTGATCTCTGATACCTCTTTCTCCAGCTCCTCTTTCCTAGAGTACTTAACCTTAATTTTCCTCTTAAGCTCCTCGATACTATTCTCCAGCTCTTCCCTCCTCCCCTCAAGCTTGCTGATCCTATCCTTGATCTCCTTATACCTACTAATCTTCTCTATTATCCCTTGTTTCTCCATATCAATTCTCTCCATGAGAAGATCATGTATTTCCTTTACTTTCTCATACTCCCTCCTTAGATTCTCTATTGTGGGAATATTCTTATCAAGCTCCATAACTAGATCGGCTAACTCATAATACCTTCTATACTTCTTAAGCTCTATTGCTTCCTCTTTAACCCTAGACTCAATTTCCCTAATTTCATCATTCAACAATTCTAATTCATTAACTAGATCATCATATTCCTTCTTAACATGCTCATACTCCTTTATCTGTTCACTCATATTCTTATCAAGCTCGTGGAGTTCCTCTAGCTTCTCCCTAATATCCTCAAGTCTTACCCTGATCTCTTCTACTCTCTCCCGGATCTTCTTAAGCCTATCTTCATGCTCTTTCACATTATTTTCTAGCTCCTTTCTCCTCCTAAGATAATCCTCTATAAGTGATCTTAGGCTGGAAACATCTTTCCTAGTTGGTGAAAACATTGTTCTTGAACCATTTGGTAGCATTAAGGGTATTTCCATTACCTTAACCATGTTCTCATAAGCTCTTCTATACTTATCAATTCCTAGGAGTTCATCAATTAGTTCCTGACGTGCCTTCCTCCTATTTGATACAAGTAGTGATAATAGCTCATTAAGCCTCCCCTGCCTCAATATGGCTATTGTATTCATTACTGATGGATCTAATCCGATTATTTTCCTAAGCTCTTCAGAAACACTAGAGCCTCGGGCAATGATCCTTTTCTTTCCATCACCAACGATCTCATAAAGTACTCTTGTGTAGTCACCTCTCATCCTAGATATAATCCTCTCAACAACATAGGATCTATTACCTACACTAAATTCTATGGAAACCCGAGCCTCACTAGCACCTGTCCGGATAAGCTTTTGTGAGGAACCTCTAATTTTTAGTTCATCACGTCCTCCAAAGGCAACTATTACTGCATCTATTATACTTGTCTTACCAGCCCCATTATTACCTATGATCGCTGTAACTCCATGGTCAAATGTTATTTCGGTTTTCCTATGGCTTATAAAGTTCTCTAGAACTACTTTATCGATCTTTAACAACACCATCATTTACCCTCCAATAAATTTCAGTATACCCCTACTATCACTCTTTTTCCTCTTATCTACCACTTCCCTAGATCCTTTATCCTCGTAAAAAGTGATCTTTGTAATATTTCGTGCCTTAGGCCATTTCTCATAGATAGATCTCATTATCTCCATAATCTCCTCAGCAGTTATGGTTGTATCCTTACCTGCTAGTCTCTCAACAAGATCATATAGTAGATCAGCTACCTCTTCCGATGCACCCATATACCTGCCAAGGATCTCTTTTTCATTAAATACTTCTAATGAGGAATAATCTATATTTTTCTCTTCCTCAACAAATACTGGATGGATCCTTAAATACATAGTATCTTGGTAGAGCTGATAAAGTCTTTTAAGATTATGTATAGAGCCCTTCTTAATATGTAGTACCAGATTGACTATTATAGGTTTCTTAGTATTACTAGTTAGAGTACCAGCAAGTTTATCTAATTCCTTAACCACGTTCTCCTGATCAGTTTCAATTATATATTGGGGTCTCACATTAAGATCTATTTTATGAACCATTGATTTATCAGGGGACATAGATAGATCAACTATGTAGAAGCCTTTTCCAAACTCTATCCAATCACTTATCTCTCTACGATCAATTATATCTATGCTTCCAGGATAACCAAGAACTCCGCCACGTGGAATATAGGTAATTACCCTCTTATGTACATGGCCAAAAGCTGCATAATCAACACTGGGTATATCGGATATACTAAGTACTGCATCAATTGGAAGTATTTCCTCAACACCATAGTGTGCTACTAATACCTTCTTTAAACTATTATTTTTATTAAAGAAGGCTTCTGCCTTACTAAGAAAATACAGCATAACTTTTCTAGCTCTCTGTTTATTGCCAAAGAATGGTAGTGCATAAAATGCTATCCCATACTCTTTATCAATGTATTCAGTATCAACTCTCTCCTTATCCTTAGGTGCACCTAATACTACTACATTGTCAAGTACTGATTCAAATATTAGGAGGGAAAGCATATCCCTAGTACGTAGTCTCTCATGATCACCGGGTACTAGGATTATCTTGATGCCTCTATCCTCAAGCTTTTTAAACCCATCAATAGCTATCTTTAAAGCCTTGTTCTTAGGTCTAGGTTCATCAAAGAGATCCCCAGATATAACTACTGTTTTAACATGTTCTCTCAAAATAATGTCTATGGCATCATTGAATAACTCATAAATATCATTCTCCCTAAACCCTAAGTGATACTGTTTCTTACCAAGGTGTATATCGGCTAGATGAGCAATTAGAACCAAGGCTCTCCAGTACCCCCTACCTATATGTTGTACCGTGGTATTTATAGTATTGTCTTAATAGATCCATGTTTATTCAATGGCAATGTTTGACACACAACCATATCTCTCCATACAGTTATTAAGTATTACTAGAAATTCTCCTACAGCTTCACTACTAATATCTCCCCTCAGTATATCCTCCAACTTATCTCTACACTCGCATCCACAGTAGTGACTAAGTTCCTCAAGTATCTCTGACAACCTATGAACAACTGATCCTGCTCTATAAGAGACACTATAGCCTTTACCACCCTCTATAGATAATGTGTAGAGAATTGATACTAGTTCAGCTATTTCACGAAGATCACTACATAGTTTTTCCAAAACACATCCACCTAAATCCTTCTCGTAAACCCCCTCTTTTAGCTGTTTAGGAGGTGATCTCCACACTAGTATATCAAGTAACAGGATGATGAACCACATGATCGAGTACCATAGATACTCATAGAACCCCCTAAGATACATTATAATAGATAGGATCAACGATAATAACGCGACAAGTATAGCTGTTAGGCCAAGTAAATAATACAGTCTTCTACTAACCAATAAGTTTCACCAAAAGATCACTATATCTCAGCATAAGCTCCCTTCTCCCATCACGATCATAGACCATTACCCCCCGTGTAAACATGTATTCTGGATAAATCTTGTTAAATAACAATAGTTTAAATGGATTACTTGGTAAACCCACGTTATACAGGGTAATATGTGTTGGATAACCTCTTTCAAGTACATGATCTTTAAATAGTGTATGTCCTCCTTGGAAAACAATTGATTTAACAAGATCTATTGTTAGCCTATTATCCCAATAGTTATACTTGTATAGAAGATATAGTTGTTTAGCTTCATCAAATAAACTATCATTAAGACCTGATGTACCCAGATAAACCCTTATCCCATAGCTACTTAGTAGTTCATATACTGGTGTAAATCCACCATTGCCTATATACATGGTCTTAGTAGGTAATACTATGACTAATACCCTATCTCTATAGTGTCTTAGGATCTCAAGATCCATTGAAGAGATCCAGTTCATGCCTATAAAGCAGTAGATCTTGCCGGATTTAAAGACATTATTTTTCTCAAGAAATACTATTGGCCAATAGCCGGTTTTTTCCTTGAATATATATGGGTGTTTTCTCTCCATTAAGAACCTTATGTAAATAATCTCTTCATCTATTTCCTTTAGCAATTTTTGTAAGGAAAATGGATCATTGTCTTCACTAATAACTGGTACGAATCTATTAGACCTCCCTCTCTCCATATACTGATCAATATGTAGTCCTAGAACTACATCAACGGATCTACATACTCCCGGTAATTCGTGGACATAAGGTGTTTCACCAAGATCTATGAAGAGCCCTGATATACCATTTACTACTTTCTCTATACATATAGCTTCAATTATCCTAGAGTAATCACTAATGGTTAGATTACATTGCTCAAGCCCTAGTCTATCTATGTAATCGTATAGGTAGATATAGTGATCGATTGTTGATGGTAATGCTAAATATTTTTCAGCATTAATTACTAGATCGTATTTATAGCTTGTACAGTCGCCAATACATTCTATCCTATCATTGAATAGTATGTCTAGGTTTTTAATATCATAGATTCTATCAATATACCTAGCTATACTCTTTAATAAGATACTCTTCAAACCACTTTACACCATAGGCTCCATGGTTATATACTACTAAAAAGATTTATCCTACACAAACATATTTATTTTAATATCGCAGAGTAGTTGGGGTATATAGTAGGGATTATATAAGGTTGATTACTATGGCTTCACAGTATCTTAGAGATTTCATACTAGTATTTATAGCAATGCTACCCTCTAGAAACTATGTAACACAGATTCTAAGGTTACTCTATGAGACTGGAGGAATAGATCTAAAGACATATCAGCAAATGTATCGTGGTATAACTGATCCTGATATGGAGGAGCTGTTGAGGAGGCTTGGTGTAGTATTTGATAAGGACTATATAAGGCTAAAGTACATGAGCCCCGGATGGATCTTGGCTAGCTTATACGATGACTTGTTTAAGATATTTAGTGATGAGGAGTTTAGGAAGAGATTATCAGAGCTTACGGAGATCGAGATCTACGATCCTTTTGAGGAATGGCTTTATATTAAGATCGATACTATATTAAAGGATCCTGCACATGGGCTTAGTGCTAGGGTATTACTTAAGGAGCTTTTGTCAAGGAATACAGTTACATCTAAAGAGCTTGTCGAGAAAGGACTTACCCCTGGTGAGGCTTATGCAGTTGCTGATGCTCTCAAGTATCTTGGTATTGTTGAGCATATTGATGGTGTTGTAAGGCTTTCTACTACTCTTATAGAGAAGAGGGATGTTTTTGAAAGAGTTCTTAAGAGGATTGGTATAGCATGAGCGATCTTGAGACTATATTGTCTAAGCTACCTCCTATTGGTTCTTTTAGAGTTGATATTGTGGAGATTATAGTTGCTATAGAGCCTCCAAATATAGTTAATCTACAGAGTATTGTTGTTTCACCAGTCACGGATATAGAGGTTAATATAAAGATCATACCATTATATACCGTTGAACCATTAATTATAGACATGGAACCAAGAGAGTATGGAGGTTCAGTAGACATATACTATCACGGCATACCCTTACCAGAAGACCTAGTTATACAGATCCCTTCACTAGATGATATATCCCTTCTAGAATATGACTCAAAGGATCTTGCAGTACTTGACGATAGATGGCGTAAGATCTTTAGTCCACTAAAGGAGATACCGATCGAGGAAGCTCCAGAGATCGCTGCTCCAGGTACTAAATCCTTTGACAAGTTTACATCAACATTTAGTATAAGGATCCGGCTTACAAATCTACCTCCAGAGGAGGCTGAAGAGATTATCCATGGTGATTTCCTTAAGGAGTACCGTATTACAAGGATTGTTAAGAGAATGGATATTGTAGCTGATGTAAGGCCCTTTATAGAGATCTATAAGGTTCTCAGAAAGTTTGAAAGAGAAAAGAAGTTGTACAAGGTTCTTGGTGGTAAGAAGAGGAGGAGATGATTTTACTTCTCCTTGATATAGATGCCTTCCTCATCAATCCTTAAAACTAATCCTTCTAGAGGATTATGTGGGGGATCAGGTAGTTCTGGAGATGGTTTTTCAGAACCCACATATACCCATTTGATCCTACTAGTACTTCCCTTCTTACCCATGTATACGATTCTATACCAGTATCTCCCATAATAGATATACTTGATCTTTTTACCTCTACTATGTTTGACTACTACATGATATGGTTTAAGGTAGAATCCGTATCTCCTTATCATAGCATTGTAGGTGTATAGTTGTCTCTTATAGTCCTCAACTAACTTATTGAGTAAACTATATTCCTCAATACTTATCCTTCTAAAAACCATAGTGATCAGTCCATGGGAGTATCATCATATCTCAGTAGACCAAGTTACATCATCTATGCATAGCTATGTATTAGAGTAGGTAAATAGTTATTCCCTCTTAACAATTATACCGCTATTAACAGGCTTTACCACATATATATGGCTTGCAATTGGCCTTAAAGCCTTCATGATTCTCTTCATAAGCTCCCTCTTAAGCAACACTATCACAGAACCACCAAGACCTGCACCAGTAATCTTTGCAGCTAATGCACCATTCTCTAGTGCCCTGTGTATGATTAATTCTATCTTCTGTAGAGACACACCTATACTAACCAGTAGTCCGTGGTTAATATTCATTAGTTCAGCAATGCATTCCATATCTTGGCTTCTGAGACACTTGATAGCTTTATTAACTATTTTTTCAGAAGCCCTATATACATGCTTCATAATATCCTCATTCCTACGGTATCTCTCCAGAACCATTGAGACAGCTTTACCGGTATTCCTACGAATACCTGTATCAACAACAAATAATATGTAGTCATTAGGCCATTTAATACGGATCCTTTTTACAGATCCGCTTCTATAGACTATGAATCCACCATAAGTTGATATAGTATTATCGATACCGCTTGGCTTCCCATGAACTAGTTTCTCAGCTTCATAGGCTATACGGGAGATAAGCTCTTTATCATAGTCTATACCATGGTGTGCTAGAAAGGCTGTTGTGAAAGCAACTGATGTAGCTGCTGATGACCCTAGTCCAGAGGCTACTGGTATGTTAGAGTCTATTACTGCATGGAATCTCCTTAAACGATCGATTATACCCTCTTCAACACAATAATCTATGATATGTTTAAACTGCCTCATCTCCCTTGGAGGGGATTCTCCATAAACATATCTTAGACCTAGATTCCTAGACTCTATAATTATCCCTCTGCTATTATCACGTATACTCACATGAGCCCTTAAATTGATCGAGCTAGCGATAGCAGGGTATCCAAGTACTACAAAATGTTCTCCAAACCATATGACTTTACCTGGTGCAGATGCATATGTTATCAAGACTCTAGAGCCTCACGGCCTAGGCTTTACCATAGCCCCAATTACTTATAGGCTATGCTATGCACTTACATATTTTAATATATGTGAAGTACCTATATATTCCTAAGTATATAGTCTGTATAGAGGCATAGTAGGAATACGGTGTAGTACATGCCTTTTGAGCCAAAGTTCTGGGAGAAGAGGTTCTGGACGGATACTGGTAATAGGGTGTGGAGGCTACTGGAGCTTGCCCGTCTATCACTTGATGTATTGAAGGGTGATGAGAGTGAGGAGTATATAAGGGCTAGTGCTGTCCTTAGTAAGGCTATTGTGGAGAAGATTAGTGAGGAGTATGAGCTTGAGGAGCCAGAGCTTCCAGAGCTTAGTGGTGCTGATGCTGTCACTGAGTATATGAAGCAATTGGCTGATACGGCTATTGGTAGGGATGAGGCGGTAACACTTGCATGGACTATAAGGTTTACTACATTGGAGTACATATTTGCTAGCTATCCAGTACTTAAGGCTAAGCCTGAACTCCTAGATACGCTTCTTGACTTTCTAGGAAGCGATCTTGTCTATGATCCCCCGAATATCTTTAAGAGCGGAGATATTGATCTCACGATCTATGCTTTTAAGGGCTATCTTGATAATGTGGATCTAGTTATTGATATTGTCCATGAGGGTAAGGAGCAGTTTAGATATAGACTAAAGATTATTGATAAGGAGACCGATCCTAGTAAGCAGGGTCTCGGCTCACTCCTTGTAAAACTTGGTCTTGTATCATGGTACATTATATCCCGTAGACCAGGTTTACTAACGATCTATCGTTCACCAGATATTAGGTCTGTATATCTTGATCGTGCTGGGACACGTATACCTTCTGTAGCCCGTGAACTGGTTGATTCCATGGGTGTTGTATTCCTAGGTGATGGTTCACCATTCCATATTGATAGCGAGACTGTATCTGGTAATGGACAACATATAGTCATCTTCTCAAGTGAACAATACAAACCATCATTCCCCATGCCTAAGGCATGTAAGGACTCAGTCTATACAGTACATGGAGGTATATTCTCCCGTAAGGGGCTGTGTGTAGAAACTAATATCACGTTATCTGAGGCAAACTACTCGTTTACAGAAGAGAGTAATTGGAGAGTTAGTGCCATTGAGTTATTACGTAGTCTATCTCCATACATATTCCTTGGAGTAATAGATGTTGTTAGGTTATCAAATGATCAATGGATAATATTCACCAGGATCTAGATTCTAGATAAGGTTTATCCTCGGATAGGGCATTTTCCATAGGCTTTACATCTCTTGCATATGATAATATATATGTAGAAGCTTGTGAATATTAAAACTGTATGGGCTAATGCATAATATAATAATAGATAATAAATAGTCCTTGTCCCCAATAGGTTTTAATACAAATATCTTGGACAACCTACTATACCCATAGAGGCATAGTCCATTATAATTTTGGGCATCTTGAACAAATCATCACTCTAAGTATGGTATATAATAGTACCTACCAGACCACCATAGATAATTGCTAGGTAGCTATTGGAAAACACAAGCCATAATGATACTACTGGACATTATTCCCTAGAGAGACATGGTATAATACGTTCTTATAGGAGAGGTAATAGGTTGTATTATATACTATTTTCCAAAGACACCGGGTCTATATAGTTAAGTTTATCCTCTAGACTATACATTATAGGTAGAGCTAGGTATTACTTGGAGGGATTAGCTGTGGGGGAGAGTGTAAAGGGTTCTGAAAAACCTACTACAGCTCCAGCCCACAATGTTTTCTCGCTCATTGGAGAGGCTAGGAGGAGGCTTAACCGGGTAAAGCATAAGATCATGGTTTTAAGCGGTAAAGGTGGTGTTGGCAAGACATTTGTCTCCTCAATGCTCTCCCTAGCACTTGCTGAAAAGGGCTATAGCGTTGGATTACTAGATGCAGATATCCATGGATCCTCTATACCCACTGTCTATGGTATGGAGAATACCAGGCTCTATGCATCTGAGGAGGGCATATTACCTGCTAATGGTCCATTGGGTGTCCGTGTTGTTGCCACGAATCTATTGCTTGAGCAACCAGATATACCGATTGTTTGGCGTGGACCATTAAAGTCAAGGGCTATCCTTGAGTTTCTAGCTAAAGTTGTTTGGGGTGAGCTCGACTATCTAGTTATTGATCTTCCGCCGGGTACGGGGGATGAGGCTATAACCATTGCCCAGACAATAAGCGATCTTGATGGGGCAATTATAGTTACTGCACCAAGTATATTGTCTGAAACAGTTGTCGCTAAGGCCATAAACTTTGTCGTGAAGAACCGTATTCCATTGCTGGGTATTGTTGAGAATATGAGCTACTTTAAATGCCCGAGATGCGGATCCATATATCAGCTACTTGGTAAGAGTACTGGTGAGGAACTAGCTAGGAAATACAATACTGTTCTCCTAACCCGTATTCCCCTAGACCCGCTTATTGGTGAAGCTATTGACTGTGGTAAACCATATCTACTCGAGTACCCAGATGGTGAGGCCGCTAAGGCTATCCATGAACTAGCAGATAAAGTTATATCAAGGATTTGTAGCAAGGACTTTGAGAAATAATTTGATTATGAGAGAATATTTTTTAAGAGAGATTATAACTGCTTAGGTGGAGCATTGTTTAGCAAGACGCTATAAACCCAGTATAGCTCCTTATTCTGTTCCAAGGGAGGAGTATATTCTATCCATCAAGTAACTCTTAAAAACTCTCCTAAACTAAGCATTAGAGCTTTACAATTCACTACTAACACTATATAGGAGAGCCTTTAAGATTGTATAGTTGGTTTAAGCCATAGGCTATACCGTTGGTTTAATAAATGGGTTTCTATAGAGACTAGTATATAGGGGTTTGTAATGAGTAATCAGGAGAGAGAACCTACGTGGCAAGTACTTAAGAAAGCTGCATTGGAGCTTATGAAGATGGGGCATCGTACATTCACCCGTAGGGAGCTTATAAACTATGCTAAGAAGTACATTGACCCAGATAGACCAGTCTCTATACTGGATTTTGAAGTTGATCTTGTGACTGTTAATGGTAGTAGTAAGGATAAGTACCGTGATCCTGAGAAGCTATTCTTATTCCGCATAGGGAGGGGAAAGTATACAGTCTATGATCCAGAGCTCCATGGACCCATAGATAAGTATCTTGAGATGACCACACGCCATCCTGCACGTAGGATTGTGGTTAAGAGCATTGCCGATGAATTAAGGGCTAGGGGTTACCATGTTGATGAGGTCCGGGGAGCTACTCGTGCAACTGCACCCGATCTTATCGCCTCCCGTGATGATGAGAGGATTGGTGTATGGATCATTGATCCTATTGGGGATCAAAGGGTTCAGATGAGAACATTAGCCTATAGCCTTGGATCAGCTATTGTTGAGAGCAAGAATTATACGTGGACACTAGTACTTGTACCGCCAGCACTACTGGCTCAGTTACCAGAGAAGATAAGGTCTATTCTAAAGGATATTGGGGTAAGAGTAGCTGTTATTAGGGAGGAGAGGAGGTATACTATAAGGCTATGAGGATCAGGCTTCCACCTCCAATAGAGATTAATTACCCATTGTACAAGGCTATTCTTAGGAGGAGAAGCCGTAGATCATGGGTTGATCGGCCGGTTGAGCTTGAGAAGATCGCTACAATACTATGGGCTGCCCAGGGTATAACTGAGCCTAGGAAAGGTTTCCGGTCAGCCCCTAGTGCTGGTGCAACATATCCTTTGGAGACATATCTTGTTTCTCGTAGAGTGGCTGGTCTAGAACCTGGTGTTTACCACTACCTACCTCATACCCATGAGCTGGAGCTTCTTAGAAGAGGTGATTATAGCAGGGATCTTGAGAGGGCATGTCTTGACCAGCCATGGGTTGGGGGTGCTGCAGCAAATATTGTGTTGACAGCTGTTTTTGAACGTACAACTAGCTACTATGGTAGACGTGGTATTGGCTATGTCTATATGGAGGCTGGGCATGCTGGTCAGAACATATACTTGGTTGCTGAAGCACTTGGGCTTGGCACGGTAGCTATTGGTGCTTTCTACGATGAGGAAGTAGCTGGTGTTCTTGGTCTAAGTGGTGGGGAGAAGCCATTGTATATATTCCCCATAGGATATCACAGGTGAGTGTCTAGTCTTGTATGTTTGTAGTAGGTGTGGATATAGTTGTGAGAAACCAGTTATTCATTGTCCACAGTGTGGCTCTATAGTTCATTATATCCATGGTTTTAGATGGGAGATCGACTATGGTGCACATGGTATTTGGAGGTTCCGTCACCAGCTACCCGGGTTTAGGGTTATGAATAGTCTTGAGGAGGGGTTTACGCCACTCCTTAGATCATCTAGGCTTTCCCGGGAGCTTGGTGTTTCTAGCCTATATTTTAAGGATGAGGGACGTAATCCTACTGGTAGTTTCCGTGATCGTGTTGCTGCACTATTGACTAGCCATGCCTACAGCCTTGGCTACCATGGACTCGTATGTGCTACTGATGGCAATACTGGTGCCTCACTAGCTGCATATTCTACAAGGCTAGGGCTTCGTGTTAAGGCCGTTGTTCCAAGGGGTAGTGATTGGGGCAAGATTGTCTTAATGAGGGGTTTTGGGGCTGAGGTTATTGAGCATGGTGAGAGCCTTGATGACGTCTATTCACTTGCTGAAAAGATCTCTTTGGAGGAGGGATTGTATAATGCTACTAGTGAGTCCAATGCATTAAGTATTGAGGCCCTCAAGACCATTGCCTACGAGATCTATCTTGACCTAGGTGATTCTCTTGACTACATACTTGTACCAGTAGGTTCCGGCTTAACACTATACTCTATCTACCATGGCTACCGTGAGCTCCTAGATAATGGTGTAGCTAGGAGGATGCCACGGCTCATAGGTGTTGAGACATGCTGGAGTCCAAGGATATCTCGTGCACTAGGGCTTGAGGCTAGGGAGTGTAGTATGAAGCCAGTTATAGGTCTCGCATATAGGTATCCGCCATTGGAGAGGGAGGCTGTAGAGTCCATAAGAGTTTCCAGGGGGTTCTCCATAGTTGTTGGCTGGAGGGATATTGCCTCTGCTGGTGAGATGCTTGCTCGTTACGAGGGATTGTTTGTTGAGCCTGCAGCAGCCGCTGGATTAGCTGGTTACTTGAGAGCTATTGGGTCTGGACTAGTGGGTAGAGATGATAAGGTAGTCATTGTCCTCACTGGACATGGGCTTAAGGCTTTCGAGTCCTATGGATCCAGTAGATCCCGATCTCGTGGTCTTCCACGTAGGGTTTTCAGTGGTGATACTAAGTTGGAGATTATAAGGCTTCTCAGCCATTCCGGTGAGCTACATGGCTATAGTATTTGGAAGATGCTTGGGCTAGGCATTAGTGTTCAGGCTGTTTATCAGCATCTGAATGAGCTTGAGAGACGCGGTATTCTTGTATCTCGTATTGTTGGTGGTAGGAGGGTCTATAGTCTATCTAATAAGGGTCTAAGAATAGCTAGTCTTCTCGATGAATTGTATGAGCTGTTGAGGGGCTAGTATAAAGGAGAAACTTTATATAAAGTATAGACTTTATATTAGCTTGGTGTATATGGTTTGAGCAAAACCGTTATCGGTAAAAGAATAGTAGTGATAAAGAGGGCAGTGTATACAGCTGTATTCACAGCACTTGTATTCGTAGCTACAGTCTTTATAGTAGTATCAACACCTGCTACCCGTGGATTCTTTAATCTCGGGGAGACCATGATTTATACAACAGCACTACTAACACTTGACCCCCTAGTCTCCTTTATTGCTGGAGGAGCTGGATCAGCACTGGCTGATATCTATCTAGGCTATGCACACTATGCTCCAGGAACATTTGTTATTAAGGGTGTTGAAGGTCTCCTCGTGGTATTACTGGTTAGGTTTTTTAGGAGATTCACTAGGAGATGGAGATTGTTTCTAGTATTGATGAATATCCTTGTATCATCTCTAATACTAGCCTACGGTGTATTACTGTATAGTGGTGTAACCTATCTTGAGATCTATGGTAACACGATTGAGGTAAATGTACCAGTGTATTTCTGGGCACTATTAGCTACAGTCTTAGCATTAGTTATTCCATGGCTTGGGCTTAGAGTAGATCCTCATACGGGCTTCCATGCACTAGCACTACTGGTTGCCGGGCTAGAAATGGTGTCTGGATACTTCCTCTATCAGACACTCTATCTACGCTATAACGTATATACAGCTGCTACAGAGATACCGGTTAATATTGGTCAGGCTCTTATAGGCTTAATTGTAGCACTACCTCTTACAAAGACACTACGTGGTATGGGAGTAGGTTTTGGTAGGTAGAGAGGATATTGCTATAGAGACAAGAGACTTATCAATAGGCTATGATGGTAAATGGGTACTGGAGAATGTGAATCTAAGGATCCATTATGGAGAAGCAGTTCTCTTCATAGGATGTAATGGTTCTGGTAAAACAACACTTATAAGAGCATTATCAACACTAATCCCCCATCTCTACAAAGGATCTATAAGAGGCTATGTCCGTGTATGTGGTTATGACCCGGTAGAAGAGCCTTTGAAAGTACTTAAATGCATAGGCTATATGGGTCACGAGCCAGAGTCCCAGATACTATCAACTGATGTATCTACAGAGCTTAAGCTATCATTACTACTTGCAGGGGTAAGGGATAGGGAGAAAATGGAGAAAAGGATCAGGGAATCACTAGCTCTAGTCAATGCAGTGGATATCCTTGGTAAGAGTACAGTTGAACTTAGTGGTGGTGAAACAGCTAAGCTTGTTCTAGCAGCTAATCTTGTTAGGAAACCACGGATACTATTACTTGATGAGCCAACAGCGTTTCTCGATAGTGATTCAATAAGGGTATTCATGGAAACCCTAAGGATACTAAGAGCATATGGCTACACAGTCATAATAGCTACTCATAGGCTTAAACAATACATAGGGCTAGCCGATAGAATATTCTTATTCAAAGATGGTGCCGTACACGAGGTATCTAGGGAAAGTATTGAATATGGGAGAATAGCTAGTGGGGAAAGCGATCGAGTATATCCGGTTCAAAAAGCTGTCAAACCCTCAGTTAGAGCAGTAGATGTGTGGTTTAAGTATCCTAGAATAGAGAGGTGGGTTCTCAAAGACATCAATATGGTTCTCGATAGAAACGGTCTAGTGTTGTTAATGGGCCGTAATGGTAGTGGTAAAACAACTTTACTCAAGCTATTATCTGGACTATATAGGCCTGTTAAGGGGAAGATAGTGGTAAAGAGTAGACCACTCTATATACCACAGGATCCACGTATATTCTTTACATACGAGAATCTCTATATGGAGCTTCGGGCTAGAGGAATTGATCCTGGTAGCAAGGTTATTGATTATATGGGTCTCCGTAGACACCTATATACTCCAGTACATAGGCTTAGCTATGGACAAATGAGGAAGGCTTCTCTAGTTATAGGATTACTTGGTGATTATAACCCAATATATCTTGATGAGCCTAGTGCAGGCATTGATCATGAATCCCTGTACGAACTAATACTTATACTAAGGAGTATTAGTAGATCAAGGTGTCTCGTCATAGCTAGTCATGATGAGGAGCTTATCGCCAACATAGGTGGACAAGCTATTGCCAAGTATGTTCTGGAAAACGGTTCACTGGGTGTCTTGAATGCTTAGATATTTGTTTAGGGAGATATATTCATCAACAATATCTTGGAATAGATCATTTGATCGGGTAAATGTATTTGCTAAAATCACATATACAGTCTTAATGATAACCCTAGCTGTCATCATAGATAACATTCTAGCCCTAGCCCCACTACTATTATATGCGTTAACTATATCAGCTATAACTCGTGACACGGGTATAGCTATTCATTCCTATAAGGCACCAGCGATCCCGGTGATTATGGTTTCACTACTTACACTATTATTTACAGGTGATCCTTATCAATCAATACTTATTGGTTTAAGGATCATGGTGGTAGCCTCGGCAATACTATCGTTCTTCTCATCAACTGATCCAATGCATCTCTCCTATTTACTTGAAAGACTACATTTACCGAAATGGATAATATTGTCTACACTATTGGTTTGGAGATTGATACCGTTATCTATGAGGATACTTGATGAAGCCTATGGTATAGCTAGGCTTAAAGGAGACCCTTTATGGAGGAGCTTGGTAGCAGCAACTGCAACACTATATCTTAGATCAAATAGTATGGTTGAAACACTCTATATCTATGGTATAGAGATTGAGGAATTATCTCTTAAACCCATAGTTAGGAGCTATAGTGGCGTAAGCACAGCTATATACGTGTTATTAAATACGATATTGATAGTATTCTCAATAATACTATTTAGCTGGTGTTGAGAGCTCGTTTAAGAGTTTCTCTTCAGCAATAGCACGTGCTTCAGCCAATACTTTTTCAGCCTCACTATTTGTTGATACACTATAGCCTCCCATAACAGTTGCTTCGGAAACCCTTGTATCAGCAATCTCCCTAACACCAGTCTCTAGCTCATGGAGTGCTAGGGCGAACTCTGGTATTGTTGACTCTGGTAGTTTCTTAAGAATAGCTATTATATCGAGTATCTCCTTTACATCATGATCGAATCTTCTCATCTCAATATTCAGCTCTAGTGTTAGACATAGTTTTTCGAGTACAAGTTTTATATAGTTTATACGTCTTAGGAAACCATCTAGCCTAGAAGCCTCCTCAGCATATTTACGGGCTAGGAAGCTATTACCCATTTCCTCGAGCTGTACAGCCTTCTCAAGTAGATATTGTCTCCTACCCTCGATCCTAGATCCTAGTGTATCCAGTCTTGCAATAGCTTTCCGTGCACTAGCTAGTGAGTATAGCATTGCCTTTAGGGGATCCTTTCTCTTTCTCCTAAACAACAAGCTCTCTACACCAATTGAACTAGTTGTTTTTACATAGGGTTTTAAAGATGAAAGTAGAAGGTTTTATAATGTGTATCACTGGTTTAGACCACTAAAATCAACTTTGTATATAAAGATCACTGTATAGAGGCTTGGATAGTTCTGGAATGGACTAAATATGATCTTGTATGGCCTTATGTATTTCATAGCCGATTTACTCCTATCCTTGTACTCAAACAATACATAGTTCTGATACGATGACTGAATCTCCTTCTCAACACCCAGATCCTTAACGTATCTCCTATAGAATGGCTCGATACTTGTTTCAGAGCCCGTGAACCACTGAAATATATAGTTAGTTCTATTAGCTATGGAGACATTACCCTTATTCTCCTGCTCATTAAGATAAAGTATGCCGTCGACCATCATCCTATAGATCAATGGTAGATTCTCCGGTTTATCAAACCTAGGCGATATAAGCAGATCTGTTTCACTAAGTTTATAGAGATAAAGGTATTTACTTGCATCCCTCTCCCCAATTCTTATCATCCAGATACTCTTTGGAATATCCACTCTACCAACCATTCTAAGTTGTCCTGGAGGCACAAATGGCGTTACAAGATACGTGTTATTCCCTACCTTCCTAAACAGGAATACATCAAAGACAAGTATGTAGGTCTCATCAGGTGCATGGAGTTTATTCTTCAGTATATCTAGAGCTTCCTTTTCATCGAAACTTGTAAGTATCTTTGCAAGTAACTTGATCTGTGTACCGTTGAGTGTGGCACCATCAGCTAAGGTTGCACGCCCAGTATTAACGGTGATCCAGTAGCCATAGTCCCACCATGATACAATGAGTGCATCCTCACTGGTATTACTCTTTATGAACTCTATAGCCTTATACCATGCATCATTAGGTCCTATACCCGATCCGCTTGTGAATATTGATGGGAGCATATGCTTGTGTTCATCAACATAGCGAGCTGCAGCAGCTGATGATGCTATAGCTATTATTATTAGGAGTAATAAGGCTAATAGTCTTGTACCAATCCCCTTCTCATGGATTGTCACAACAGTTTTTGTTCTCCTACGCTTTTTAGTCCTCACTTTTTTCTTGGGTATAAGTTTTAATAGTAGGTATGCTATGAAAGCTGATATGCTTACTACACCAAATGTAGCTGCTGCTGCCTCGAAATAGGTGGCGTTTATATATGCATAGAATGCTATTAGAAATATTATCGATACCAGTAGGTGATCGGCTCTTCCCAGATAGAATAGGTAGAATGCACCAAATATTGCTAGGAAGAACCCTATGTAGCCCCATGAGTACAGCACTCCCACTAGCCCGTGTGCACGGAATGCTGGCTGGTGCTCCTCAATACTCTCAACAAGTGGCCCAAGATGTACAAAGCTTCTGAGCGGTGATGGTGTTACTGCATAGAGCAATCTTCCGCCAAAACTTATGAATCCAAGGGATATACCTATAATGGCCACGATACCTATGAACAATAGGATCCCAAAATACGTTAGTTTTGTAAATAACTTCTTCTTTACACTAAAGTACCAGTACATGATCGGTAGGATATATGATAATAACGCTAGGAAACCTATCTTCTTAAAGGAGAATGGGCATAAGCCTAAGACCTTTAGATTTGTTGGTGCTATCGATACAAATACTATGCTTGATAGAGAGATCAGTAGGTTGTAGAGTATAAATTCCAGTCTTATCTCCTCCCTAGAAACTAGGGGATATAGGACCATGAATGCTGGTAACACTACAAATATATATTGAAATCCACCCCAGAACCATCCAACCATAGCCATTGCAAGCCCAGTGAGTATAGCATATAATATCTTCTTCTTAGGCATCGTATACGGTACCTTGATCATCTTGGAGTAGAGGTATATGAAGAGGAATGCAAAGGGTAGAGCTGCACCCTCCTTCTCAGTAAAGGCAACCATAGTCCTATCAGCAGCTGCAGGCAATACTGCATAGACTAGTGCAGCTGTTAAACCAGCTAGTTCACTACCATCCATAAGCTCCTTTACAGCCAGATACACGAATATAACCGTAAGTACTGCATAGAATAGGGGCTGTAGAGCAACCCATTCCTTGAGGGACAGGCCAAAACACTGTGCAATGGGATAGGTTAATGCAGCAATAACTGGTATACCTGGGTACGTGGTCGTTGTTATATCTCTACCATATGGGTACCAGAACTTCTTGATCAAGGGGCCTGCGGCAGGATCATTTGGTTTTAGGCTCCACCACGAGAGTATGCCATGGTGGTATGTATAGTTTGCAACCCAGTACTCAATCCATGGATCATTACCCTGTAGCTCTAGAGCGTATTCTACACCATATTTATCTATGATCTCTAGTGCAGGCACCAATCTGATATATAGCGTCAATGCTATAGCCAATATTAAGACAATACATTTGATTACCCTTGATAAATTCCTCCTCTTCTCAAGCTCTAATGTAGCTTTATCAATATATTTAAACACTATGGACATAACCATCAGACCCCTTGATCGATTGGACATGGGTACTTTAGAGATACTATCTAGTTTTCATACAAGACTAGGTTTATTAAAAATATTGTTTCCTAGACGAGATATTATGGGATTAGTAGTGCTAGTAATGCTTTCTGTGCATGTAGGCGATTCTCAGCCTGATCCCATACAATACTCCATGGCCCATCAATGACATCATCTGTAACCTCCTGCCCACGATGAGCCGGTAGGCAGTGCATGAATATTACATCTGGTTTAGCATGCCCTATAAGCTCCTTATTGACTTGGTAGGGCCTTAGATCCCTTATTTTCTTCTCAGCCTCCTTCTCCTGCCCCATGCTAACCCATACATCAGTATATACTACGTCTGCATTCTCTACAGCCTTAAATGGATCCCTTATGATCTCGTATGAGCCATTGGTTCTAGCTGCTATTTCCTCAAATCTCTTTAGAACCCTTGGATCCGGATCGTATCCCTTGGGGGATGATATGATCAGTTTGGCCCCCAGTATTCCTAGTCCTAGTAGGAGACTATGTAGTACATTATCCCTACCATCGCCAATGAATACTATCTTCAGCTTCCTTGGATCACCTTTCTTCTCCATAATAGTGTATATGTCTGCTAGTGCTTGTGCTGGATGCAATAGATCGCTTAAGCCATTGATAACTGGTTTATCACAGTATTCTGCAAGTTCCACAAGCTTCTCATGCTCATATACACGGGCCATTACACCATCAACATATCTTGATAGAACACGGGCTGTATCAGCTATTGTTTCTCCACGTCCAAGCTGTAGTTCTCTCCAGCTAAGATATAGTGCATGACCACCTAGCTGCTCCATGGCTACCTCAAAGCTTATCCGTGTACGTGTACTTGGTTTCTCAAATATCATTGCAAGCATCCTGCCTTTTAGAACCGGTATTATTCTTTCACCACTATAGAATCTCTCTTTGAATAACCTTGTTGTATTAAGCATGAATAGGAGTTCTTCCCTTGTGTAATCAGCTAGTGTTAGGAAGTCTCTTCCCTTAAGGCTTTTAACCATTGTTCTAGCCACCATCCTCTACATATTAGGGCTATGGTTTATAGCATTCACGGGTCACCGGGACATACATACTGTAGTCTCTACCCATATAGCTTAGCCTAAGAACTACCAGATGGGGTGTTCTACCATCATGTTCTAGTGGTATGGTTAACTCCATAGATCCATTGATCACCTTATCTACATCCACTCTATCCCCACTAACAACTATGTAGAGTACCCTAAGAGACCCGTTACCCCTATACGTTATGTTCATGTACAGTGTTTCATTACATACAAAGGCTTCCACATCAACATCTGGCCTCCTCCATAGGGATAATGTTGTAGATGGATTTGCTGGGTGCAGTATCCTAGGTATAAATATAGATATTATTATGAGTAGAGCGAATATGGGGAGCATAAGTACTGGTTTAGAGAACATTGAGGGCTCATTCCTATTGTCCTGAATAGTGGCCATAGTTCTTAGCCCCAAAAATATATAGCTGGTATATAAAGGTTTACATGTAGAACTACATAGTGTTGGTGGAGGGTTTGGAGAGGGACATTATTGATCGATACTGTAATATAATCGATCTTTTGAGACCTATAACTAGTCGCAGGGGAGGCGTGAAACCATCTTTTCATCCCGGACACGTTATAAAAACTATAGAGTATCTCATGGAGAAAGGTCCTGCTGGGAGAAAGATATTGAGTAAAGTATTGTGTCTTGGTGAAACAAGTGTTAGGAGTTTATTGAGGAGACTTGCTCAACAAGGTCTTGTAAACATTGATCGTGTTGCTGGAGCCTATCTCACGGAGGATGGTGAGAGACTAGCTAGAATACTAGAGGAAATGATCAGTGTCTATACAGATGTTAAGCTATTTGGCTGGAGTAATTCAGTAGTGATAATAGTCTCTATGAAACCCCCAAGTAATACATCAGTACTAACTATTAGAGATAAGGCTGTATCGGTTAATGCAAATGCCGCACTAGTCACTTTCTATGAGAACAGCGTATTAAGGATACCAGGTCTACCTACTGATCGGGAGGAGTACAGGGAGGTTCTAAAGATCCTTAAGGATTTGGGTGATAGAGTATGTAGAGGATCATGTACCATAATATATGCAAGTTTGAGATCAGAACCTCTAGAGATCGAGGGGCTTTATTTAGGCTATGAAATAGTTAAACACTATTGTCAAAGAATTAGGTATTGCTGAAAAATGTTTATGGAAACTATAGTATATTACCACCATTACTATGTATTTAATATCGTTAGTAATTGAATGATGGGTTACTGATGGATATTGTTCAAATAGCTACAACCTTAAGCATATATACTGATGTATGGAATAGTGCTTCTTTCGTAACACCTTTGAACCTAGTAATATCTTTAATACAGACAACAGGAGATTAGTAGTAAGAAGAACTAGTGTATTAAGGACTTTCTACCTTATTAAAAACTATACAGCACTACATAGATTTGTTCGATGATCGCTTAGAACCAGTAGAGGAATAGGAGTACTAGAGATAATGTGAATAAGAGTGCCCAGTTGATTGGCTTCCAAACAATAACTTTACTACCATCAAGTGGTGGTATTGGTAGGAGGTTGAATAATGATATCCATGAGTTAACGCCTATCAAGTATACTAGAAATATTATTAGGTATTTGTTTCCAAGAGGTATAGCAATAGTGTTTAGTAGTAGGACACCTATTAAGGCAATAACTATATTTGTTAATGGACCAGCTATTGCAGATACTCCCTCGATCCTCTTCCTAGTCGCTGGGTCATAGTAATGACTAGAGATCAGTACGTATCCTGGTATAATTATTTTGAATGGTATAAATGGTATCGCAGTGGCTAGTGTAAGTATTAATCCATAAGGATCTAGTACGAAACGACTGAAACAACCCATTTTCCTAGCTACAAACCTATGCATTAGCTCGTGTGGTAGGAAGGCTAGGGAGACCGAACCTGATACTACGAGGAAATCCATTATCGATCCGTGGAGTAGGTATTTAGATCCAACTGTTAATGATATAGCTATCAATGCTACTATAAGAGCTAATGGCTCACTAAGTGTCACTATACGTGTAAAGCCCAATCCTGTTTAACCCCTAGAACAACTCTTTACTAGTATCCTTATATACTACATGATGGTTTGAGGAGATATTTAAATTATAGTATAGATAAACAATGGAATAGCCTATATGCTATGAAGTACGGTGGTGTATCAGAAATGATCAGTAGTGATAGGAGATGTTTGGTTATAGCTCGGTTCCAGCCACTACACTATGGACACTACCATGTTATTAAGTGGAGTCTGGAGAACTTTGATGAGGTAATCATTGTTATTGGGATGGCTAGCCAAAGCCATACTCCGGAGAACCCATTTACTGCTGGTGAACGTGTTCTCATGGTTCGTGAGACTCTTAAATGGGCTAAGCTCCCTCTTGACCGTGTAGTGACTATTACCCTACCTACACTTGAGGTTAGCCGTGTTGCAGTACACTATGTTAAGCTATACTCACCACCATTTAGCTGTGTATTGACGCTTAACCCGTTGATTGCACGTATATTCCAGGAGGAGGGTTATGAAGTCAAGGAGCCACCATTGATTAATCGGATGGAGTATAGGGGTTCCTATATAAGGAAGCTCATGGCTAAAGGCGATCCTAGGTGGAGGGATTATGTACCTCCTCCTGTAGCTAGGATTATTGATGAAATTGATGGTGTTTCTAGGGTTAAGATGTTGTATAAGGAGAAGATACCAGGATATTATCCAGTGTGAAGGGAGTTGAGCCTCAGGTTTAAATGTATATATACTGGCATATGCTGCAGAGCTTCACCAATTACTCTTCAGTCCTTCGAGGAAGCGATCATTAGATCGATCTCTAGATCTATTGGTGTCAATGTATGCATAGAACCCGGATATATTCTATGGGATCGGTTGGGAAATAGGTATTTAGCATTATCGTATGTAATGAATTTAGATGATAGTGGAAAATGCCCGTTTCTTACAAGGGATAATAGGTGTTTAATCCATGGGATCTATAAGCCTCTGATATGTAGGAGCTACCCCTATGTACCAAGGGAGGTTAGGTACTTATTTATAGAGAGATTAAGGATTATTATATCAAAGGTTAAGTATGGATTATCGGCTAAATGTCCAGTGATCAAGAGGCATAAGTATTTAATTGATAAATACATGGATATTGATCCATACTTCATACCTAAGTATATGCCCAATGAGTATAGAGCTGCACTAGAAGCTGAGAGTAAAAGAGCTATTATATTGAACCTATTGTCTAGTCTTTGGAGACGGGGATATGTGGATCTATCAACTACCAGTGTGAAACCAAGAGATTCAGTTATCATTAACGTATATCTTTTCCTACAAAAATACTATCCTAACCTACCCTATATACTTGGTGTTGAGAAGGTTTTTAGAAGGCTTAGGCTATGAAAGGAGAACCAAGTAGACTAAAAGAATTTAGAGGAGTATACAAGGGATTTGCTTTATAAATATTCCCAGTCTATACCATAGTTATGCACCAGTACATAGGCTATGATAGGGGTTACAGAGATGATCTATGGTGAGAAGCTATTTAAAAAACTATTAATTGTCGCTAAACTTCTTGAGAAGAATGAGTGGAACATACATGATCTCTCCTGGGAAACAGGTCTTGATATCGATACCATACGTAAGCTCTTGAAGGAGCTTCGGAAGAATTATTTGTTGGAAGTAACACGAAATGACGTTGTATGGAATCCATCAGATAACCCATCAACTATTAAGCCATGGGGCTGGAGACTAGTGCATAAGCTAGTCCTTGGATCAACACAGATCTCTGCTAGAGGCTATGGTCCATGGACTATAGTGGTTGCTGAGTACCTCTTAACAGCCTATGGTAGGTATAGGAGGACTTGGAAAACACAGCTTGGAGGGCTATGGATAACCATTACGTTATCCTTGAAACCCGAACATGCAGTCTATGTACCTATTGCTGTACCAATAATACTGGTTAGAGTACTTGATTCACTCTATAAGGTTGAAGCACGTATTAAGTGGCCTAACGACATTGTCGTAGATGGTAGGAAGCTTGCTGGAATACTTATTGAGGCATCTGCATTCCCCAACCAGTTTCTAACATATATTGGGCTAGGGATCAACGTCAACAATGATCCTCCTGTAGAGGATGCTATATCCCTTAAGAAACTAGTTGGTCTTACTCCAAGGAATAGGTTATTGGCATCAATTATTGGGTGGATGTCTAAGATTAAGAAGATTGTTGAGGATCCAGAGGAGCTTATGGAGAACTATCTCAAGTACCTTGATACACTTAACAAGTGGGTTATTGTTGAGACCCCAACTGGTACTTTGGAGGGTTTAGCTGTTGATGTAGAATCTAATGGTGCATTGGTAGTGGTTACAAGTAATGGTGAGAAACATGTTCTAGAGCCAAGTAGTGTCTATAGACTACGTACCAAGGAGTAATGACTATGTAGTGGGAATAACTCTTTTACCTTAAATGTATAAAGATAAACATTGGTGAGAGATTCCATGGCAGAGAAGACATGTAGTGTTGAGGGTTGCGGCAAACCAGCTGTCACAGAGATCAGCTACGATCGTGTAAAGCCTTTGGAGGAGAAGGGACTGAAGCTAAAGGTTTATCACGCCCACCCACCAAGGAGACCCGGTATAGTGTACTTGTGTGAGGAACACTATAAGTTGTGGAAGAAGCTTACTAAGAAAGAATCCATGATCGAGAAGATGGTTCATAAGGGGATGTAGTAGGGGATTTGAAGATCGATCCTTTACTTGAGGATTTCCGTGAGCTACTCCGTGATCGGTTTGGAGAGCTAGTTAGGATCGTCTATATTAGGAAGGAGGAGATCGGTGAGCCTGAACCTGGCCCCAATATAGAGGATCTTGATATACCGGATTTCCTTAAGCAAAACCTTTTATTAAGAGGTATCCGGAGACTCTATAGGTTTCAGTGGGAGGCTATCAAGTATATACTTGATGGATACCACACTATTATAGCATCTGGTACTGGTACTGGTAAGACTGAGGCTTTCCTAATACCATTGATTACTAGATGTATTGGTAGGGATAGGAACCCCGGTGCATTACTACTTTACCCGACAAAGGCTCTTGCACGTGATCAGCTTAAGAGGATACATGAGATCACCGGTTTCGGGTATGTATCAACAGCTGTATATGATGGCGATACCCCTAAGAGGGAGAGGAGGAGAATAGCTTCAAACCCACCGCACATACTGATCTCTAATCCTGACATGATCCATGTAGGGCTAGTGCTTAGCCCAGCTATTAGGAAGATGGTTAGGAATATAGACTACCTAGTACTTGATGAAATGCATGTTTATGAGGGTGCTTTTGGAGCACATGTTAGGGCTGTTATTGAGAGACTAAAGATCTATCGTGGAGCTAGCCCAGTATTCATAGGATCTAGTGCAACAATAGGTAACCCGGAGAGACATGGAGAGACACTATTTGGTGAGAAGGTCAGGGTTGTACGTGGACCAGTATGGAGGAGGGGGGTAGCGTACCACGTAATGGTCTCTGCAGGCTATTTGTCAAGATGGACTGTAGCAGCCTCTGTAGCAGCACTACTAACGAGACTAGGACTACGTGTACTAGTATTTGTTGATTCACAGCAGATGGCTGAGGTGCTGGCAAGGATTATACGTAGGGGATTTAATGCTGAATTCCATGTGCATCGTGCAGGTCTTACGCCTGAGGAGAGGAGGAGTGTTGAGCTAAGGCTTTCACGTGGAGAGATCGATGGTGTTGTAGCCACTCCCACGCTGGAGCTCGGTATTGATATTGGCTACCTTGATGCTGTTGTCATGGTTGCTCCTCCGCCAAGCTATGCTAAGTATCTTCAGAGAGCTGGTCGTGCCGGTAGGCGTGGGAGGACAGGCTATGTATTCATGGTTCTAGGCGATGACCCTATTGACTCTTATTATGAGAGGAATCCTGCTGAGTACTATGGGCAGGATATACCCCCAGTATATATTGAGCCTGGTAATGAGGAGGTTTTGAGGATACATGCACTAGCACTTCTGCTACAGCAGGGCATGGTTAAAAGGGATCTTGTTAGACGTATTGGTTGGGAACGGGTTTTTGAGGAGGTTGTCCAGGAGGGTTTTGCAGTCTCTATCCCAATAGGCTATTTCCCATTATGGAAGAGAGCTAGGAGAGAGTTTATGAGATACATGACTATACGTGGTGCTGGACCTCAAGTCACTATATATGATGAGGAGGATCATGTTATAGGTTATCGTGAATTACCCATGGCCATACTCGATCTCCATCCTCAAGCAATTTATCTCCACGGTGGACGGGTTTATCAGAGTGTACATATAGATCCTGGTCGTAGGGTTGCAAGGGTCACTAGGCTACCCGATGATACACCACTATATACACGTCCACTATATACAACCGATCTTATTGACTACGAGGTTTTATTGGAGAGGAGGAGTAGCAGGGGTATACCACTGGCATATGCTAGAGTCACTATATCATTATCTGTTGAAGGCTATGCTGTATATAGTATGTTTGAAAGCGATCGACCGGCTGCCATAGAGTATCTTGATAGTCCAGTTAGGTACTCATATAGGACAAGAGCTTTATTACTGAAATATCCTTGTGTAGATGAATGGGGTTTAATGGGTAATGCTGAGGCTTTCCATGCTATAGAGCATGTATTGATCTCTGCAGCTCGTCCGGTATGCGGTGCCGGACTCGGTGATCTTGGTGGTATTAGTTATCCTAGTGGTGATATAGTGATCTATGATTCTGCACCGGGTGGTAGTGGTTTGGCTCGTCTACTCTATGAGCGTTTTGAGAAGGCTGAAGAGCTAGCCTATAGGATCGTGTCTAGCTGTAGATGTTTTGATGGTTGTCCAAGATGTATCTATAGCCCATATTGTGGTAATAATAACAAGGTTTTATCACGTAGGAAGGCTGTCTATGTGCTTAAGAATATTATTGAGGGGGGTATACGTATTATTGAGAAACCAGCTGAGTCTAGGTATGGTAATCCAATAGCATAGGTGGAGGCTGTATTGTCTAGTTGATCGGTGATCTAGCTTTTATAGGTTTGGATGGTCTTTCGTGGAGAGTTGTCTACCACTATTATAGAGAGTATGGTGTTTGGAGGAATCTTGTTAGACTCGCAGCTAATGGATTATCTGCTGTGAGTAGATGTATACCTCCCTATACACCACCTTCCTGGATAACTATATTTACTGGTGTATCTCCCTTTAAACATGGTATTTATGGGTTTTATAGATATGTTAGAGAGGGTGATTGTTATAGGTTAAAGCTTGTTAAAACAACTGATCTTAGGTATCCATTGATTAATGAAGTACTTGCTTTTCACAAGTATAAAGGGATTGTCTATAACATATATCCTTCATACCCAGTTAATGGACTATATACTAGGGGGCAGGTAATAGTTTCTGATATACTGTCTCCAAAGTTTTATGTATATCCTAAGCCTTATATGGATAGGTATAGTAAGTATTTTAATAAACCACTACCTAGATCCTCTAACTACAGTAATAAATGGGTCCAGGAACTTGGAGGGAGGGTCTATAGTGTATTAGAGGGTCTTATGAAGCTAATGGATGATTATAGCCATGACTTTCTAGTCACTGTTTTCAGAGAACCAGATTATCTAATGCATTATCTACAGTATGTAGCTTATGGTAGATATGATGAATATGTCTCTGAAATCTTCAACTTACTAGATGACTTTATAGGGTATGTTAGTAGCAGGTATAGATATGTATACATAGCATCCGATCATGGTTTTGACGTGTATACAGATCGTGTAAACCTATATGGTATTCTATGGAGACATGGTCTACATAGGTATAAGGGATCATTAAAGACAAGAATTATTGTAGAAACATTAGGTCTAAAGCCAGTAAAATATCTTATGAAGACTGTATTGTCTAGTCTGAGAAGCCAAAGAATATACTATAGGTTAAGAAGAATATTTCAAAAACGATCTGTATCATCTGCTAGAGATTCTAACTTAATCCGTGACCTTATAGTTATGGATAATATATCTGCTGATAATGCATGGGTTGTCTATACACCTAATGAACCAGGTATAGTGTCTTACGTTAGGAAAGTATTTAGTAAATATGATCGGCTTATAAGGATTATCTATGAAGGTGATCTTGGAGATAGTGGTATTAGGGTATTTATACTAGAACCTGTAAATGGGAAATACTATATGAATGATCCTAGCCTCTATTATTCGCCAACAATATATTTTGCATCATCTAGACATAGTGTCTATGGTGTATTCATAGGCTATGGCCCAAGGATAGGTAGACATAGCTTCCATATTATTGATAATGTAGATATTCTACCAACAATACTATCATCAATAGATACACCATTACCTACATATATTGATGGTAAAAGTATTATAGAGACCACGGAGAGTAGAAGAATTGACTATAGGAGGCTGAAGGAGATCGCTGTTAAGGTGAAGCGTTTTAAGAAATATATAAGGTAGTGCATTGAGAGACACTATTGTGGGATGACCGGGGCCTCTACTAGATGACCCCTTGCCGGAGGGGTATGATTGTTTCACGGACCGGGGGACCTTTTTCTATGTGTTAGTAGTAAAGCTATGATCGTTATTGTGACCGCTATGATCGATACTATTAGTACTATTGTTGATGGTGTTAATGGCTGTTGACAAGTTTGTGTATACCCTATTGATGTTGGCTGTGTAGGTGATGATGTTGTTGTAGTTGGTGCTGGTTTTATACTTATCTCTGTCTTGTTCATTCGTACAATGGATATGTTCTCTAACATGTCTAGTTCATTGGATTTGAAATAGTCTATTGCATGTGAATTGTTTGTTTCCAATACAACTATCTTCTTTAAATGGATTGATGGTGGTGGATATTCCTTGCCTAGTGTATTGAGTATTATTGATGCTCCCTTTGGCTTTATAATGAGTGACTTATTTATAGCTCCCGCTTTACCGCCTATATTGTAGTATATAGTCTTGTTCTCATGATCTATTAGTATTGAAAAGCTTATCTCTACCCCAATACTTACATTCATTATACTATGCCAACTGTTACCAGAACCAGCCATTAGATAAAGTACTGGTTTATCCATATCAGGGTCATAGAGTATTATGACTCCGTAGCTATGCCCCGCACCTTGATCTAGTGTATCTAGTGCTATATATATGTAGTTATATACTGTCATATTAACTATCTCCATATCTACTTCAAGAATAGTATAGTTCCCAGTTATGGTTAGACTATATTCCTTAATAGTCTCTGTAACGGCCTCTGTACTTACTATGGTCGTAGATACTATGAGTATAAGCGTAATTAGAGCTACACATCTGTACAACGTAGATGTATCTCCAAGCACTATATCATCCTCTTAATATGGATAAGGGTGTACTGTTAATTAAAATTTATCACAAGATATAAGTATATCTTGAAGAGTCTGAAAAATTAGTGAATTGCTTTAGCAGCTGCTATTTTACCATGTATAAACCATTTGTTCTCAATATAGTTATTCATTGATAGAGTCTCTATTGCCGTAGACAGTATATTCTCAACTAGATCAGGTGATATCTCTAGTTCAATACCGTTAACGCTTATCCTAAGCCTTGACCCGGGAATGTAGACTTGTAGAACTATGGGTTCTATACCTATTTTCCTAAGCTCCTCCTCAACATGATATAGTGTTTCCAGTATGAATGCCTCCTCAATACTTCCATACGTTATCGTGATCAATACCCGATCTCTAGGCATCCCGCTATCACCAGAGACTCTTATCCCCAATACAGTACTGGTATGATGCATGTTTTAAGTATAGACTATATAGTCATACCTGCGTAAGGCATGTGATATAACTGTTTAATATATCCGGGTATTACCATAAACACCCTCTTATAAGGTTAGGTAAAGAGAATCTCCTACATAGGAGGTGGTTTATCAAAGTGGCTGAAGTATATACACGTGCAACTCATCTCATAGAAGAAATTGAGAGGAGCTACCTAAGAGCCTTGGAGGAGCTAAGAGCTAGAGAAGAGGAGATCCTTTCTAAGGACCAGCTGAAACCTAGTGAAGTAATAGAACTCATAGGTATTCGTGCAGCAATAAAGCTTATAGCTGAAGAACTGGGAATACCATATGATCCAGGTATTGAAGAGATCTTTGATATAATGGATCTCATGAGTAGGAAGGAGGAAGTCGAGGTAGCCACATAGTTTATGGTCTGCGCCCGCTCTTATAACCCATCAATTCATACCCCCATCACTTATTCAGGGGATCCTATCCCGGATTCCTCTTCATCCCATACCTATCCTTATCTACCATGGTTAAAAAGCATTAGTCTATAATGAATGGTTGTGGAAATAGTTCTCCTAGGCTCTTAACTATTGTTTCCCCGTTTTTCACGCTATGCATTATTACCCGGATATCTGGGTTAAACTCTGCTAGTACCTGTCTACATGCACCACATGGTGGTATGGGCTTCTTGTAGTCTGTGACAATAGCTATTGCTAGGGGTTTTCTCTCTCCAGCTGTTACCATTGCTGCTATTGCTGTTCTTTCAGCACATATTGTTAGTCCATAACTAGAGTTCTCAACGTTAACTCCCCGGTAAATACTGCCTTTATCTGTCAGTAATGCTGCAGCCACATGGATACCACTATATGGTGCATAGCTATTGCCTAGTACTCTTACTGCCTCCCGAATAAGCAATAGATCCTTTTTAACCAGGTTTTTATCCATAGTATTTATCACCAGGATATTAGGGGTAAAGGGGTATAGGGTAAATGGTTAATGGGTTAAAAAAGGATCTATTATTTATTTCCTAATACTCTTCTCGCCCTCCCTATATCCTCTCCATAGAACCCTACGGTTTAGCTCCAACGCCTTACCATGGAATATCTTCTCCATACCTCTCTCAACAGCTTCTATATCAATATAGTTCCTAAGTCCATCATCAACTGCTAGAGCATAGCCTAGGAGCAACATGTTACCCGTGACGATAAGTCCTGTCTCCTCCTTAGCCAATCCATAGGCATCCACTAGGTAGAGCCTAGCCCTCCTACTTATCTCATTAATAAGGTCTTCTAGAGATGGATACTTAGATAGTGGTGGAGGCCATAGGAAGTTATTCATTACTATAAGTGTATCCTTATTAGCATAGACTATGTTACGAGCTGTCTCAATAGCCTCCATGCCAAGGATTAGGTTAGCTGCTCCCCTTGGTATAAGTGGGGAGGCACCCTCTCCAAGTCTTACATGGACAACTAGTGATCCGCCACGTTGGCTCATACCATGGGTTTCAGCAACTGTCACGTCAACACAGTTCTCAATAGCTGCTGCACCAATAACTGCTCCTAGAGTGAGTAAGCCCTGTCCACCAACACCTGTAAGGAGTATATTGTACCGGGACATATACTCTCACCCCCCTTTAGAGCCATGCATCCATCCAGTTGGGGCTACCCTCCTCCACAACCTCTATAGCATTGAATGGACATACTTGTGCACATAATCCACATCCGACACACTGGTCATGTAGTATAACTGGTTTCTTGGAGTCCTTGGGGACAATGATTGCTGGGCATGCTAGTAGATTTACACATACCATACAACCAGTACACTTATCCTCTATGATCCCGTAGACTGGTAGCTTAATACCTGTTCTACGTGCCTTACGTACAGCTTGTAATGCACACTTCATTCTAGAGACAATAGCTACCTGCTCACCCTCCATATACACCTTATATGCTTCAACAACCTTCTCAATACTCTCCCTTACATTCATTGGATTGATCACATAGGTTCTATAGCCCATAGCCTCCAATAGATCCTCTGGTGGTATACGATAGGTATGTTCACCCGTAGCAGTCAATCCAGTACCCGGGTGCGGCTGATGCCCAGTCATTGCCGTATAGTAGTTATCTAGTACAAGAACTATTGCATGCCCCTTGTTATAGACTATATTTATAGATGGAGGTAGTCCTGCATGATAGAATGTTGAGTCACCAATAACAGCTATAACTGGTTCATCAACAACCTTACTCAGCCCATGGGCTACACCAATACTCCCACCCATCTCTAAACTGGTTTCCTGAGTCCTAAATGGTGGTTGATAACCTAGTGTATAGCAGCCTATATCTCCAGTAAATATCGGGTTCTTTAGCCCAGCCTTGTTAGCAGCTGCCTTTATTATATAGAATGTATTCCTATGTGGACAACCAGGGCACATAACTGGTGGTCTAACTGGTATTGGCGGCTTAGTCTCTATTGGTTCTACTGGATTCCATGGTGAACCTGTAGATTCGCCAATGAATTTCTTGATAGCAGTATATACTTTCTCAAGATCTAGTTCAAAGTTCTCGGGCACAAGATCCTTTCCATGTAGTTCTATAGATAATCCATTCCTATAGAGGATCTCTGCCACCTGCCTCTCAACAATAGGATCTAGTTCTTCAACAACAAGTATCTTCTCCGCATCAGCCACAGCCTCAAGTATGGGTTTGGGAGGTAGTGGTACTGGTAGGGATACCCGTATTACTGTGAACTTTTCACTCCCAAGTAGCTCTACAGCCTCCTTGACATGAGCATATGATATACCAGATGCTATTATAACATCTCTCCTACCAGGGTTTTCTATAGATATGAAAGGCTCCCTACCATACTCCTCCATAACCTTCCTCCACTTACTCATGAGCCGGGGCTTCTGCTTACGCCCATGAGCTGGTATTAGCACGTATCTCTCAATATCACGGTCGAAGACACCCTTTGTCCTTATATCCTTTGGTATATCATCTTCATAGGTTACTGGCTGCCTTGTATGGCTTATCCTCGTTGTTGAGCGGAGGAGTACTGGGTGTTTAAGTTCTTCACTAAGCTTATAAGCCTCTTTAACGAGTTTATAGGCACTCCGAGGACTCCATGGCTCAACTACTGGTATGTGGGCTAGGAATCCATACCAGCGGTTATCCTGCTCATTCTGGCTGCTATGCTGCCCAGGATCATCTGCTGAAACAATCACGAACCCTGCATTGACACCTGCATAGGCACTACTCATAAGAATATCAGCTGCTACATTAAGTCCCACATGCTTCATAGCCACGAGTGAGCGTACACCAGATATTGCTGCTGCAAATGCTGATTCAAAAGCTACTTTCTCATTAGTACTCCACTCAACATAGAAACCCACGTCTTTTGCTACATCAGCTAGTGCCTCTATGATCTCTGTACTGGGTGTACCCGGGTACGCTGCTGCAAACCCTATGCCGGATTCCATGGCTCCACGGGCTATTGCTTCATTTCCTAGTAGTAGTGCTGTTGAGCCCTTAGGCCATAGTAGGTATTTTAGCTTAGCCAATACATGTTCACCCACGGACTAGAGAATTGTTTCCCGGGCATATGTGCCGTGATAGTTATTAATCCTGCATCCTATAAAATCTTATTTAGCCTATTATACAGATTTCAATATTATAGAGGGAGAGAATTGGGTCTAGACTATATAGGCGTAGATATAGAGTTGCCCAGGAATATACGTGAGGTGTTTACAGAATCCTATGAGCTACTAATTGATGGTCTCCGGGATCTTATTGATAAGAGCAGTGGTAAGCTTATCTATGCCCGTATAGGTATTGGAGAGTTTAGAGCTGAGGTTATTATTACTAATAAGCTATTATTATCTGCTAAACTATATTTTGGTGAAAAGCTTATTGCTAGGGGTGTTGAAGCATGGGCTCTTCTAGAGGATCTTGGTGAGACACGCTATGCTGAAATAACCTACTATATATTACCAGCTATAAGGATCAGCTAGGAGCCTATCTCCCCTCTTAAAACCCAGATCCTTACCCTATTCAGCTTATTTATGTTATCAACAAGTATCTTGGCAGCATATTCTCCTAGAAACCATAGTCCCTCTATCAATGCTGCAATACCTGTTATAACATTGTTTTCTACAAGCATTCTAATCTTAACTCTATAATCATCATCTATACATACAATATAGTATTTTGACCTATTATCTAGTGATCCAAGCCTTATCTTATTCAATACTTTCTCACAACTATAATTATTTGAGTACAGTATAAGTTTTCCAAAAGGCTTACCCAGATCCTCTAGTGGTGATTTACGGAGAAGTTCACTCTTAATAGCTAGTTTCTGTTTATCCGTAAGCTTCATCAATATATATTCTGTCCAGAAAAACCTCTGTGCCTTCTCAGCCTCCATTACCTCCTTAACCTTACCAGCCTCTTCCGCTAGATATGATGCTATATGATCTATTATTTCATCAATATATTTTTTCGCTGTTGATTCATTTCTTCCCTCATAAATTGTTTTTATAGAAAGTAGTGTATTTGGTTCTTTAGATCCAACAAGTATTGTTAATAGGAACTTACACGTATCACCAAGGCCTTCAAGTGTAAAGCCGTTCTTATGGTATTTAAGCTTGGCTTCTAAATTACATGTTATAGCTGAACGTGATTTGCCATAGTTTATTTTCATAAGTATTGAATCATCTATAGGCTTATACTCACTTACACCTGGTATGCTTTTGATGAGATTAACTATTTGCTCACGATTTGAAAGCATTTTAGCAACGATCCTAGGATCAACAGGTATTTCCCTGACAATAAATTTTATCTTCAATTCCTATGCACCATCTATACCGTGCTACTCTATACTACTGAGTCTACCCTATTAAACTACTTATTATATAAGAAATTATTAAATATAGGGCTTCCTAAGTAAAGAGTGGGTCTAGCTACTTGGTATTCTATAGGGTTTTCTTTATAATGGTGGGACATCCTAGCCGATGTAGAAAGGGTTTATATATCTAACTCTCAGAGTATTACCTAGGGGCAGAAGAAAAGAGGAGGTGAGAACCATATGCCCCGTACTAAGAAGATATATGAGGATCAGGATGTAGTAGTGCTAATAGCTCCTAGGGATGAGGAGCTTGGAGATGTTATCGTGGATACTATCCGGGAGAAGGGTAGGCCTATGACGTGGGAGGAGCTTCGTGATGAGTTTAGTGGTATTGCTGGTGAGGATAGGCTTAGGAAGGCATTAAATAGACTAGTTGATACTGGTATACTTATAGAGTTTCCAGATGGGAGCTATGGCTTACCAGGCATGGAGCTTCCACCTGAGAGACGTGGTATTAGGAAGAGGAGGAGACGTAGGGTACGTAGGGTTTATACTGATACAGCTATTCCTCGGACATACTATATCCCTCCAAAGCACTAGCTATTCTTCAACCCATCGGCAACCTATACTATTACGCCACCCTTCTAGAAACCCCTTATAGCTTATGGATTTCATAGGAGAGTCTAAAATAGTTTAATAGTCATTCTAATCCAGTCTATCTCTTCTTTTTCTCACTAGGTGTAATTGATAACTTATAGTTGCTACAATCATAGTTCTTAAGTATAACACCATACCTCTTATCTAGTTCACATAGGAAATTCTCTGGTACAAGTGCTACTGCTCCACGGCTAGTCTTAACCTTATATGCTGTGGGCAGTATTTTTGTGACAACGGCTTCCTCAATAATCCAGTCTAGGAATACTGGTAGTCTTGTTGTACGGACGAATCCTCTCTGTCTCTTGAACCCATATTCATCAATAAAGACCTCTGATAACCTCCTATTGTCTCTACATAGACCATCAGGTCCACACATGATCTCATTTACCGTCCTTATTGGCTTCTCTAGAAGCTTATGAAGGATCTCTCCTCGAGGTATAGGTGTCTCCTGCAACTTTATTTCTCTAGGAGATCCCATTTCAACACGTTTCTCTGCCTCTATAGGCTTTTCCTCTATAGGCTCTTTAGTATTGATACCTGTTCTCTTAGAAGAACCACTACTAGATAATGGCTTGAATAGCTCATTAACTAGTGTATCTAATTCATCTCTTCTAGAGACAGTATTGTGTGCCTCACTGGATCCTATTTCCCTATGTTCTCTAATTTCCTGGCTACTACTAGCATTAAGGAAGAAATCTAGTGTTTTAATACCTGTTTTCCTCAGTCTCTTCCTCTTACTAGGCAAGTGCTTCCCTCCTACTAGTATCTAGGTTATCCGAGGAAGTATATGAAGGTAATTGGGTATATTCTACTATTATCTATATGAAATAATTATTTAAGGAGAGTCATTACTAATTTGTTGAGAGATAGGGTGTTTGATTGTGTCCCTGGAGAAGCATAAATGGTATTCAATGACTATTGAGGAGGTTCTGGAAGCCCTGAAAACTAATCCAGAACAAGGTCTTAGTGAAGATGATGTTAGAGAGAGACTTGAGAGATATGGTTTGAATATTATAGAGTCTCGTGGTAAGAGGAGTCTCTGGAAGATCATTGTTGGACAGATCCTTAATCTATTCATGCTACTCCTACTAGTAGCTGTATTGATAGCAGTAATTGTTGGAGAGACGGGTGATGCAGTAAGTATAATGGTTATCGTAGCAATCATGGTTATAGCAGGTGTTATACAGGAATATCGTGCTGAGAAAGCACTTGAAAAACTTAGATCACTTGTTGTGCCCAAGGCTAAGGTTCTACGTGGTGGTGAACTTGTAGAAATTGATTCACGCTACCTAGTGCCCGGCGATATACTTGTACTGTCAGAAGGTGATCGTGTGTCAGCCGATGCAAGGCTATTGGAGGCCCGTGACCTCTATGTTGACGAGTCACTATTGACTGGTGAAAGTAGACCAGTTGCTAAGAAGGCTGATGTAGTCCTTGACCCGGATACCCCGGTAGCTGATCGTGTAAACATGGTTTTCTCCGGCACCTACGTTGTACGTGGTAGTGCTAAGGCTGTAGTTGTTGCTACTGGTATGTCTACAGAGGTTGGACGTATTGCACAGATGATTGCTGAAGCCTCTGGTCTTGAGGAGAAGACTAGTTTGCATAAGGAAATGGATCGTCTTGCTAAACAGCTTGGCGGGATCATTATCGCTATAGCACTGCTTGTCCTAGGCTTATCCATAGCGTTGAATATAACATCACCTATTGAGGCATTGCTAACCAGTATAGCATTAGCTGTAGCAGCTGTACCAGAGGGGTTACCTGCTGTTCTAACCATGATCCTAGCGTTGAGCGTGCTTCGGATGGCCCGTAGACATGCTCTTGTCCGGCGTCTTGGTGCTGTGCAGACTCTTGGTAGGATAACTGTTATTGCTACTGATAAGACTGGTACACTTACACGTAATGAGATGGCTGTTGTTAAAGCATGGATTCCGGGTCTTGGCTATCTGGACGTTACTGGTAGTGGCTATCTAAGGGATGGAGAGATCATGGTTAATGGTAGGAGGATTGTTTATGGTGAGAACCCATCTCTCGATCTGTTGCTGGAGGATGCTGTATTGTGTAATAATAGTGATGTAGACTATAGTAGTAATCCTCCCAAGCCTATAGGTGATCCGTTGGAGGCTGCACTGGTGGTGCTAGGTATTAAGGCTGGTATTGATCATAGAGTGGTGAGGAGGAGTATGGAACGTATTAAGGAGATACCTTTCTCTAGTGAGAGGAAGATGATGAGCGTAGTTGTTAGGAAGAATGGTAGGTATGTCGTGTATAGTAAGGGTGCTCCAGAGGTAATTGTTTCTCTATCAAAGTATATCCTCGTGAACGGTCATTTAAGGAGGATTAGTGATGAGGATATTAATGAGGTTAATGCTGTTGCAGAGGAAATGGCTTCTCGTGGGCTCCGTGTACTTGCCTATGCATACAAGGTTGTTGATGATATACCTGGTGATGAGGATGCTGAAAAAGATCTTGTATTTATTGGTTTAACAGGTCTCCTAGACCCACCACGGCCTGAGGTACCAGACGCTATTAGGAAGGCATTGGATGCTGGTATAAGGATTGTAATAGTTACTGGGGACCATGCTGTTACAGCTAAAGCTATTGCTGAAATGATTGGTTTACCTATTGAGGGTAAGAAGGTAATTACTGGCCGTGAGCTTGAGGGAATGAGTGATGATGAACTATATGATGTTGTTGAGGAAACAGCTATTTTTGCAAGAGTTTCTCCCGAGCATAAGCTACGTATTGTAAAGGCTCTTAAGAGGAGGGGCCATGTTGTAGCTGTTACTGGCGATGGTGTTAATGATGCTCCTGCACTAAAGCTTGCTGATGTAGGTGTTGCCATGGGTCTCCGTGGTACTGATGTTGCCCGTGAAGCCAGCGATCTTGTTCTTGAGGACGATAATTTCGCTACTATAGTTGCTGCTATTGAGGAGGGACGTACTAGTTACGAGAATATACGTAAGTCTACACTGTACCTGTTATCAGCTAATATTGCTGAGGTAGCTATTGTCCTTAGCTCCATACTATTGCTTAGAGAGGCATTATTGACTCCAGCCATGATCCTATGGATTAATCTTGTGACAGACTCCCTACCAGCCATAACTCTTGGTCTTGAGCCCCCTGAACCAGATATCCTTAAGAGACCCCCATGGAGTCTTAAGCCATTGCTTGGACGCTCAGGACTAGTGTTCATAGGCTATATCGGTCTTGTACTAGCCCTGCTATCATGGGCTATAGGGTACCTAGTAGCACCACTAGTCATGGCTACAGCAGTCTACTTAACACTATCAATTGGTGAACTAGCCCATAGCTATAATATGAGGAGCCCATACAAGAGTTTATTTGAAATAGGATTTACAAAGAACAAATACCATCTCATAGGCTATCTAGTTGGTTTAGCACTAGCAATAACACCATTATATACTGCACCATGGATACTTGGTGCAAAACCACTGGATCCAATGACCCTATTATACATAATAATACTATCACATACAATAATACTAGTAGAAGAGATCAGAAAGAGGATAACAAGGAAAATACCCTAGCCCACCCGGGGGTCCCCCGGGACCCCGGAGCCACCCCGGGAGAACCCACTCCCCCGTTGCCAGGGGAGCAACCGCCAGCTAGTGGTTCACTTTCCCAGGCGTGCTTTGCACCCCAGATGGATCATCGTGATCACTATCTGGGTTGCCCGGGTTCCGGGGTAGCTGGCGGTTCCGAGTGGTTGGCCGCATTATTTATTATCTTGTCTATGTCTTATATACTTTAATTGATTGTTTTCCTATACATTGTCTCTTGTTTTTATTTGCTATATCTAACTCTTATCTTTATAGACGTGTTTTGTCTGGGTAATTCTTTTTATTATGTACCCGTATATGGTTTTGCCTAGAGAGGGGCTGTGTATTGGCTAGAAGGATTTGTGGATGGGTTATTCGTAGAAAGGCTGTTGGACGTGTTGTTATTGTTGAGGTTAGTGTTGGTGAGCATGTTCGCCCAGCTGTCCTTGTGTTTAAGAGTGATCGTGAGCCGGAGCTCTATGTGAGGGCTAGGGAGTTAGCGATTGGTAGTGCTGTTTGTTTTGAGGGTGAGGTTGCTGAGGAGCAGAGGAGTCGTAGGGGTATAGAGTATGTTGTCCAGGGTCTTGAGGTTTTTGCTGAGCCTCTTGAGCCTTTACCGGTTGATACTGTTGGTAAGGTACCTACTCTACTTGATACCCGTATAAGGTACCGGTACCTTTTGATCCGGAATCCTGCTGAGAAGGCATTGTTCAGGATAAGGTCTGTTATTCTACGTAGTGCTCGGCGTTTCTTTGAGGAGAGGGGTTTCCTGGAGATCCATACCCCAAAGATCGTTGCTGCTGGTGCTGAGGGTGGTGCTACTCTCTTCCCGGTAAAGTATTTTGAGTATGATGCTTATCTTAGCCAGAGTCCCCAGCTTTATAAGCAGATGCTTATGGCTAGCCTGCCACGGGTCTATGAGATCACTCCCTATTTCCGTGCTGAGAAGTTTAATACTAGGAGGCACCTCAACGAGTCATGGGGTATTGATGCAGAGATCGGTTTTATACGTAGTGAAGAGGATGTTATGAGGGTTCTTGAGGAGCTTGTAAAGTATATTGTTGACTGTGTCCGGGTGGAGGCTAGGGAGGAGCTTGAGGTACTGGGGATCGAGGTTAAGCCTTTAACAACACCCTTCAAGAGACTAAGGTTTGAGGAGGCAGTTGATATTCTACGTAGTGAGGGTATAGAGATCCCTGGGAGGGAGGATCTTAGTGAAGCTGCTGAGAAGAAGCTTGGAGAGATCATGGCTGAGAAGGGCTATGACATATACTTCATAGTAGGTTTCCCATGGCCTGCCACGGGCTTCTACTATATGAGGGCTGATGATGGATATCATACACGTAAATTCGATCTGGACTATAGGGGTCTTGAGATCGCTAGTGGTGGTCAGCGTGAACACCGTTATGACAGGCTTATTGAGGCATTGAAGCTCAAGGGCCTTGACCCCGGTAACTTCAGCTTCTACCTGGAGGCTTTCAAATACGGTATGCCTCCACATGGTGGCTTTGGACTAGGTGTTGAAAGGCTTATGATGAGTATGCTTGGTCTAGAGAATGTAAGGCTTGCTACAATATTTGTCCGTGACCGTACAAGGCTTGTGCCATAGCCTATACCTATTTATTTCATAATTTATCTATTCTATCCCTAGAAACCCCTACTCGGAGCTGTGGTGTAGTGGTATGAGGATCGTGTTACTTGGTCCACCGGGTGCTGGTAAGGGTACTTTTGCAAAGTATTTCTCACGAAAATACTGTATACCACATATAAGTACTGGCGATATATTCCGTGCAGAGATTGAAAGGGGTAGTGAGATTGGGCGTAAGGCCAAGGAGTACGTTGATCGTGGATTGCTTGTGCCCGACGAGATCGTTATTGAGATCGTGCGTAAGAGGCTTAGTGAACCAGATACGGTAAGGGGGTTTATACTCGATGGTTTTCCAAGGACTATTGTACAGGCTAGGGCTTTAGATGAGTTTACAACTATTGATGCTGCAGTCTATATCTATGTGCCTATGGAGGTTGCTATTGAGAGGCTTAGTTCAAGGTATGTTTGCCCAAGGTGTGGCCGTGTCTATAACTTGAAGTTTAATCCTCCAAAGAATGATCTTGTCTGTGATGATGATGGTACACCGCTTATTAGGAGGAGTGATGATGTGCCAGATGTTATTAGGAGGAGGTATGAGGTTTACTACCAGACCTTCCAGCCCATTATAGACTATTATAGGTCTAAGGGGCTTTTGATAGAGATTGATAATACTATTGGTAGTGCTAAGGCCATACCATTACTTGAGAAAATACTTGTTGAGAAGGGTATTTTACGGATAAAGCCTTGTAACCCAGATACTCCAATTGTATAGGGTATGATATAGTTTTTGTCTTTGGTGTTGTTAGGTGTGTTGGTAGGGGTTATAAGCAGTTGTTGCTTTATAGGTTTACTTGGTGACTCCTAGTTCCCAATACCTGCTCCACTCGGTCGGACGGGGAGGAGGCTAAGAAAAACCATGACGAACCAGCCTACGGAAACCAATAAAAGACCGTAGACGGGGAACGGTATGTAGTGGGTGAGTAGATACGCCCGGCTATATACCTCGGCTATTTTTTATTGAATCTAGATTCTTTAGTAGGAGAATGCTTGGGGCTGGAGGTCTTGATCGTTTCCTTGGATTAGGTGGTATGGGTAGTGATGTTATTGAGGAGTATAGGCTTGTTTTCCGTGGAATAATTATCCAGGATCCAGGTGATGGTGGTCTAGATCTGGTTGTACCAGGTGATCATGTTAGGCTTTTGCCTCCAGCTAACGAATACTGTAGATGGCATAGTGGCCCAATTGATCGTAGGGATAATCCTTTGGATAGAACCTATTGTCTCCGTGAACCAGTTGGTGGCCTAGGCTATTGTAGAGGGCACAGTGATAGTTTGAGGGCTGTTTATACCCGTTGTTTTAGTGCTGGTGGACTCCATAGTCTTGGTGCTTGTAGGAGGCTTGATGATGTATTCGGTAGATCTATTATGTATTCTCTCTATCTCCTAGACTATGGTGGTGGGGTTAAGGTTGGTACTACCCGTAGTTGGAGACTCTATGAGCGTATTGGTGAACAGCCCCATGTGGTTGCTACAAGGCTTTTGGAAACATGTAGTGCATATACTGTCCGGGATTACGAGATCCGTGTTGGCAGTCTACATGGGTTATCTGAGAAGCCTCGTAGGAGGAGATTGGGGGATGTAGTGGCTTTTCCTCCAAGGAATGGTCTTAGGAGGTTATTGGCTGTCATTGATAGAGTTGTTAGGGCTTTAGGCATACCTACTCCTGATCAATGGATTGTTTTCCGGGTGTTGCCCGTGGTTGAAATAGCTTATTATGGTAGGGCTAGGGAGTCTGGTTTGGGGGATTTGTCTGGTAGGGTTTTTGAGGTTATTGATTATTGGGCTGGGTATCTACTTTTATCTGATCGTTCCGCCAATGATTATTATGTGGTTAGAGCACGTGATCTGCTTCATAGGGATTGCTTGGGTGTTGTTAGATGAGGTTTGGAAGGGATATTGGGGCTCTGCTAAGGAAGCTCTTGATAGGTTATAGGAGGTATTTCCACAATGATGTACTGAATAGTGATGGTAGGAAATTATTTGAGGAAATACTTAGGATGACAGTGTATGAGCATCCAGAACTTAGGAGGCTAGTGTATCGGTTAAGAAGGGATCCTACAATAGATAGTGTTTTGAAACTTGCAGAACTTGTACTTGGGAGGGATGAGGCCTTGGAGCTCTATAGGATTGGTGTTTATGGGTTATACGATGGGTATCTCTAGTCCATTAAGCCTTTCACATTAACCCATAGGTATACCCATTGTCCAGTATATATGTAGTTATGTTCTTCAGGATCGTAAACCCATAGTTCTACGACAACTCTCTGAATACCCTTTATCGAGAATACTATGGATAAATTATCTACGATATATTCGTTTGGGGGTAGTATTGTATAGTATTCTCCAATAATTAATGCATCACTTGATAATCCCTCCTCCGTGGAGTTATCGATCCCTATGACTATCTTGAGTATTGCTGTATAGTTTCCACGATTAGCAATGTATAGCCATAGCGTCTCGTTACTCCCTACTCTAGGCTGGGGATTCTCCATTAAACCCTGATCGATTAATCCGAGCTCATAGATTCTTGTCTTGCTTATTGGTGTACTGTACTGGGATAAACTAAATGCTGTAGCAGAAACTATTATGAGGACCAAGATCATATATGCGATCTCAAGCTCTTTTCTCTCCTTACCAGTTCCTTTCCTAACTAGTGAGCCCCTATATATGATGAACCATATAAGTGGTAGTATATATTTATGTGCAACTACCAGTACTAGGACTATTGATACTAGGGCTATATATGGGAGTAACTGGCTCAATCTATGGATCCATAGTCCTCTAGAGATAATATTCATCTCATTACTAACTCTATCTACTAGTATAGTCCAATCACTATTATTGATAATATACAACATATATGCATCCACGATCTCATTAGAGATACTCTGATCCTGTAGACCATTATCCTCAAGGAAATTAATTCTTTCAACAAGAGATACTATATCTGTAGGTGGAGGTGTAGAAACAAGTTTTCCCCTGGATTCACTTAGTCCATAAGTGTTTAGAGATACTATTGATAATATTATTATGGCGACTATTACTGCTAATCTCATAGAATTCATTGTTTTATACATAACCGTGATCCTCCATAAAATACTCCCTTCATCCATGTAGGTACATACATTGTGTAGATAAATCTAGGTTCTTAAAAAATATAAATCTAATCTAAAAGTAGAAATTCCTATAAGGAATGTATCTAGCCATACCTATGTGGTGCTCTAGGGAATTGGATAAAGAGCTTAAACTCAATGACCTATATAGGGAGTATAGGGCTAGGGGGTTAAGTAGGTTAAGGGCAATTAGAGAACTGTACATGAAGTGGGTCCGTGGTGAAATAGATCTTGTTATGGGAGACGATCTTGTATACAAATTATTCTATATAGTCTCTCTTATGATCGTTTTAGTACTCATTTCATTTACAATAGATCATCCATTACTAGCTACCCTAAGATACTTTATAGGAATGATCGTTGTACTATTTATCCCTGGATACCTATTGATCAATATATTGGGGATTAATAGGTTTTTTAGGGAAAATATTATAGTTCTAATATCGATTAGTATTGGGTTAAGTTTATCAATTAATGCTATATTATACTTATCACTAGACTTTATAGGTGTAAGACTTGGTGCACTAGAGATAGTACTTGCTATATCAATTACCACCTACACACTCCTCCTAGCATTCCTCATACTATCCCGGAGGAGGTAATTGATAGTGAGAAAAGCTAGCATACATGGTCTTTTCGCACTATTAATGAATGCAATGATCATTTCATCGCTATTACTAGGTCTAACTATATATCTGGTAACAATGAATATTATAGTACTACTTCTCTACATAACAATGGTATTTCTAAAGGACAATCCATTAAAGTATACTAGTTACTATATAGCAATCGTTTATAGCACTATATTGGCTGAGTTAATACTAAGGGAATACATTGACCCAATATTATTACATGCTATAGCGTATACCATCTTAGCAATGTCGTTGCTTCCATCCCATGGTGTACTCCGATACCCAAATCTTAGAACTGGTGTATGGAGGGTAGTGTTAACGGTTCTCTCTATAATATTGGTTCTAGGTAGTTTGTCTATAATATTCTTATACCGTAGACAACTAGATACAAACTATGTCTTTTACTTCATCCTAGGACCCTTTGTCGAGGGATACCTTCTGTACCATATGATCGACTGGAGTAGACTAGCTGTAACTGATTTACTATTTATTCCTGTGCTTTGCTCTCTCATACCTATCTATAACATGTATTTCATAGTAATAGCGTTAATTGGGAATACACTTAAGTTAACACTTGGACTTATTAGGGGAATGTATCTAGATTATACAATACGGTTATTGGGCTTAATAGTGGCGATAATGTTATGAGGAACACTATCTTAGCGATCATAGGTATCGATATGGTTATAATAGGTTTATCGTTTATCATAGTAGACCTATTATTCTTTGAAACAACTGATCTAGTGTTCATAGGAATTAGTATAGCTATACCAGGTATAGTATTTACTATAACTGGATTAACAGTACTCAGTATACCATCTTATCTAGAGTATTTCAGCAAGGCTTTCTATATGAACATTTGTGCTAGTGGCTTAAATAATGATATTAAACTATTATTTCTAGATAATAAACTATTCATTGGAGAAAATGATCACGGGTATAGACTACCCGATATAATATTTAATAGAGATGATAAAGTTGAAAACATTCTATATAATGTGCTAGTAGATGAAATGGGCCTTCATAATATACTAGGTATAACTTATGATGAGGAACATGGTACCATTGAGATAAAATTTAGGGATGAAAGCCTATTTAGTAGAATGGAGGATATGCCTAAGATACTTTCACCATATATGCTTATAACAGGTACTGTATTGTCCAAATATTTTAGACAGTATCCCGTAATAGGTTCTATTGAATGTAAGGAGGAGCTTTGTATAGGTAGGTTTAGGGTTGGTAGGAAATGAATGTATTAAAGAAGATTTTGGTTTTATCAGCATTATCAGTAATAGTTACTAATATACTTGCATATAACATATCACTAAATGACCCCATACTCTATTTTTCATTGAATATCTTCATACTAAATGTCCTACTATATATGATTACTGCTAGGAACTATGTTGAGGAAATAATATTAGCGAGAGCTAAGGTACTGACATTAATAGTGTTCATTATATCGATTACTATGTACATAGCGAGTATTATGGGTGAGGCGATGAGATAATGAAATTTACTATATCCAGTATAGCTTTAATAACCATGGTAATTGTATCAATAAGTTTACACGTAATCGTACATACTACTGAACCCCATAGGCCATTGCCTAGAAGAGCTCAAAGACTTGATGTCTTCCCCATATTAAATATGTACATCAATACATTGGATCTCATAAATAGTGGAGATTATGAATCAGCCATTTCAAATATACACTCCATAGATGAACTTATATTACCTGAGGATATAAGTGTTTTAAGGGATCATGTTGATAATGTGCTTCTAAGAATTTGTTACCATATTAGAGAACTTAATAAGACTACAACTAATTTCTCTAGAATATATCCAATTAATAGAATTCCCGATCTCTTGAAATCCCTAGATGAGCTAGAGCGATCATGGTTTTCATTAACTGGTGCTCTCCGCAGATATACTCCAGTAGAATATCATACTAAGCTTAAGAGTATGGAGGATCTTGGGTATAAATATATACGTTTTATTGAGCGTATGGTAAAATACTCTATCCTAGAAAGTATATATTTAGCTTATGAAAATAAATTGTATAGTAAAATAGCTGATATAGAAATAGATACCAATATTAGTAATGGAATTCTGTATCCTAGCTCTATAGCTGAGCTAAACATTAGTATTAAACTAAGAAACTATACATATCCATTAACAGCCGTATTAATTGCTTTGAATAAGGAGAATAGATTGTTTAGAGAAATACTTACCCACCCTATTATAAAATCTGAGGAATTTATTAGAACCACGTTTCAAATACCGATGGACTTCTATATAGAGTCTAGAGGGAAGGAGTTTAAGTATATAAATATATTTCTGATCCTTATATCAAGGAATAACTACCAAATTAAGACAATATCATTTAACACATCATATAAACTAACAGCTACATACATGATTGTGCCAAGGATCGTTTATAAGGGTATAGGATCAATAGTAAAGATCTATTATTCACCAGAAAATATCTCTAGGAAAGCACGTATATTACTTGATGGCAAAGTAATAGATACAATAATACTACGTGGAACACCATATGAGTACACCTTAAATATAAAATATAATGTATCCATAGGCTATCATCTACTAGAGATATACATTGAACCATATAAGGAGTATTCGCCAGCTACATACTCATCAAACATTATAGTCACATATATACCGTATGAGTATAACATATATATATCCGATATAGAGCTGTACCCATTTACTAGAATAAGTATTACATGTGAAACAACTAATCTAACTAGATATAGTAAGCCAAATACTCTGATCATAGTTGCTGGAGATCGAAAATTCATCAGATCAGTTAATACAGAACGTTACGTGGAAACAATAGATCTTGGCCTATTCTTTTTATTAGAAGTTGATAAAGTTAATATAACGTTAATACCAGGTAATACTACTTATTCACCAGTAACCGCTGAGTTTATAGTTTATAGAATAAATGTTGTAACGATTATATTTCTAATAGTATATCCCTTAATTGGAAGAACTGTTATGAGGAGGATTAAATTATGGTGATAAGATATTTACTAATAAATATTATATTATCAATCCTTATCTCTATATCTATGTTCACAGTATTAATTCTTAACATAAATAGCAAGACAGATTTCTTCATATATAATAATGAATGGAATGGATATTTGAGAGTATTTAGAGAGTATGACGCCAAAATAATAGTTAATTCATTAGACTATTTTGAGGAAAAAATGGGATCTGACCAAGATAATGTGACTATAATACTATTATTCTACAAACCATATAGTATGGATGAAGTTAGGTGTATTAAGAAATTACTGAGTAAAGGAGCTAGGATAATATTCTTATCTGATATATCATCATATGTAAATGATGTCCTTAGAGCACTAGATCTTAATCTATGGATTGAATACATGTACCCAATAGTTGATCCTATAAATAACCTTGGGGATCCAAACATAATATATGCAAGATCAACATTATACAATTTAAGTAAAATAGTACTTAACATAGCTACTCCAATAAACACTTCATTATATGAGGGAAACTATAGTATTCTTATCGAAACATATGCTTCATCATACATAGATATTGATAATAGTGGTACACTCGATCCTGGTGAACCATATGGTTCTATGATTGTAGGCCTAAAGATCAATGTTTATGGTGGAGAGCTAATTATAATAAGTGATCCAGACATAATTATTAATGATGCCCTAACCTTTAATAGTAATCGAATGTTATTGAAGTATTTGATCAAGGGAGAAGTATATCTAGATCAATATCATATAATGATGAGTAAGACTGACGAATTACTAGTACTCCTACATAGGAGTCTCCACGGCCTGCCGATGTATCTAGTGGATATGGTATTAGTAGTATCATTAGCAACAATCATATTATATGATCTAAATATTTATAGAAGGCTCAATAGGTATTAATTTAACCGTATACACTACTAGGCATTGGTAGGGATGTAATGGTCTCTAAGATAGCATTTGTAACTAGGAACTATATTGAGCCAATTATAGATGGACATATAATTATATCCAATAGATTTATAGATTATGTACTTAAGGATTTAGGGCTAGAATATGTTATTGTATCTTTTGAAGAAAGTAGTTTACCTAATAGGTATAATCCAGCTAATAAATGTGTATATGTATTACCAGTATTGAAGCATGTATATGGATACTATGGTATAGGCAACTATCTAAAAACAGTATCCTTGATCTCCAAGATAATTTCAAGAGAAGAAGCCAGTATGGTGATAATTGGTAGTATTCCTAAGGAGTTAGCTTTACCGATAAAGATCATGTGTAGAGGAACCGTTGCACCCTACTTCTTTAACTCTCCAGTAATATTTAGGTATCCGCCGCCCCTGGTAGATTATAGGATCAGACCTCTTTATTGGAGGTTATTCTCCAGATTTATAGGCATAGGTTTCTCAACATCAAGGGAGCTCTCTAGGTATCTTAATAAACTTGGTCTACGCACATATTGGATCCCACCTGTCATCCCCCCCATAGACTCTATGTTTAATAAACGTGGTGTTAGGATGGAGCTAGGGTTAGATGTGGATTCCATAGTTATTGGTTATATGGGTCATATAGATCCGTATAGGGGTTTACCATTACTTCTTAAACTAGTTAAGCCTTTGAGGAAACATGGTATTGAATTAACTGTTTTCCCTACACCCACAGGGTTTACTATGGAGAATAAGGTTTTACTTGATAAATTATCTAGGGAGGGAGCACGAATTGTATATGTTGATAATGTTGTTAAAGCCTATATTTCCTCAGACATAGTTATTCTACCCTTTACTAAATATTATGGATATACATCTCCTCCTCTGACACTACTTGAGGCTCTCTATTATAATGGACTGGTTGTTTCTACTAGGGCTAGTGTTACTGATGAAGTCTCCGAACTTGGTGCAAGGATCTTTTATCTCAGTAGCGGCAGGGATCCTTTAGGGACTATACTAGATATTGTAGAGGATCTAGGTAGCTATACTAGTGTTAGGGAGTGGAACCGGAGTATTGTATTAAGGTATTTCTCCCCAGATAGTGTTAGGAAGATATTTAGTGAGATAGTGGAGGAACTGGGTGTGTAGCGTGGACTGTATGGATCTCATTATGAGGATGTACTTGGGGTTAACCACACCCACTGATCTTGAGGTAGAGAATATAGTTGAATGCATTAGGTATGCGGAAGATAATAAAGTTATATATCCACTCCTTACATGTCTTGAAGAGCATGGTTTACTAGATCATGATCTATATAGGAGAAAGAAGGTTCTTAGTATACGTTATAGATTATTACTGGACTACTTGAGAGATATTACTGAGGAGCTATATAGTCGTGGTATAGAGCATGTATATATTAAGACTTTTAGATCTATTGAGAATATTACTGAGGATGCTGATCTACTGATATTAGATCCCGGTAGGTATGCTGAGGCTGTAGAGATTGTTGCACGGATTGTTAGACATAAGACATACAAGGTTGGTGGTAGGAGTGCTAGTTTTAAGTTAAAAGGAGTTAATGCATGGATTGATGTCTACCATGAACCTGGTTTAAACCATATAGTGTATTATCCAAGGCATTTAATAGATACCATTACTAGACGGAGTATTGGTGTTGATGGATACAGCTATGAACTTCCAACACCAAGTCTGGAAGACGATCTAGGCATTACTATAGGGCACGCTATTATTAAGGAGCATCGTATCGATTTACTTGAAGTATTTACTCTCAGTAGTGCTTTAGGGAAAGGCTTTGATCTTGGTAGATTTATTGAGAAGATTAGATGTGCTGGGTTAAGGAGATCTGTTAATATCTATGCATCTATAGTGTATGGGCTTATTAGTAGGTATAGTAAATATGTTGATCCTAAGGTAATCAATGGACTACTCCATATACTCGAGATGACTGGTGGATATACACCTCTAGATGTAAATGCAATGCCGTATAGATTAAGTAAATCCTTGTTTCTACATGCATTAACTTGTTTATTAAAGGAGTCAGGTTATGCAAGAGAATCTTTTATAATACAGGTGGTTTCATTAACTAGATCGAGGCGGAACCTAGTGCAGTTCATTAGGGAGGGGATTATCCATTTAGGGTGGATGAGGTGAATAAAACCTACCCACTCTATATACAGATATTACTGGCTTTACTGGTTGTTCCATGGCCTAATTTTAAGTACTTATTGGATGAACATACCGTTGCCTACATAGGTATTGTCATGCTATCCATAATGGGTATTACCTATGGAGCCATATTCACATACTATTATACAAAGAAACAATATCTATATTCTCTAATATCAAGCCTAATAGCTTCAGTCGAGCTAAAGCTTATATATACAGCTGGGCTTACATGGAGTGGTTTAAACCTCATACCACAAAGTATTCTAACCTTTAACATTATACGTGATTCACTAGCCAGGGGCTCCTTTATTAGGGGAAATGTGCAATACCTATTTGATCATTATCTTCAGCACCCATTATTTCCTGTTAATCTCATTATTATGGAGGCATATACTAATGCACCATTGTCCTACATATATGCTTTAGCAGGACCTATTATTGGATCGTTTTTTGGTATTTCAGGAATATACCTATTCGTTAAATACCTTGTCGGGAGGACTGATTATGCTGTTTTATCAACAGTTGTTCTAAACTCGTGTGTACTATTTTATAATGGATATTTCCTATCCTATGATAGAATTGGGGCTACGCTATTAGCTCTTAGCCTTGGAGTACTTCTTCTAATGGCAAAGAATATTAGAGTAGGAAATCTAAAGTATCTCATACCATTCTATACATTATTGGGTATAGGTGTTGCATCAAGTCATTTCATACCATCATTCCTATTTATTATCACAGCTCCACTCATAATATATGCTGTACATGGCCGTTTCAAGGGAGCTGTAAATAACCTCGTTATGGTGGCTGTAATAATTAATATCGGGTGGATGGTTTATCTAAGCAAACTAGATATGACAAGAGCCGTTAAGTTACTTCAGAATATAATATCTTACTTTGGAGAAGTATCAGTACCCGTCACAGTATCAATATATGATCCTTTCTACTGGTTTAAGTACATAACATTCTTGTCAATAGCACTAGTTGGATTACTAGGTGTACTGGGGTTCCTAAAGTCTATAGTATCTAGAAATGATCCCCTCAGGAGCTATATACCTATGGTATTAGTAATAGCTGGTTTAATAGGTTATACACTGGGTATTGGATGGAGGAAAATCTATACTGATTACTCCATAAGATTTATCTACTATGGATACTTTTTCCTAGCACCATTTGTTGTCCGGGGGCTATATGATCTACTGAGAAATCTCCCTCATATATCAAAATACGTTTTATTCATAATAGTTGTTATAGGCTATACTGGTGCTGCAACAGGATTACATACATACCTATTTGTACGGAACTATCCGATAATGTCTCAAGAGGCTATAAATTATCCATTGAATAACTATTACGCTTCTCAATGGATTATATCAAGACATGGGAAAACTAGGATCTGTGTTTGTGGGTTAAAGAATACCTTTATAACGAGCTACTATGGTATTGGCAATATAAGTCTTGGAATAGATCATCCACTGTCTATCATAGATAGAATCCATGGCGGATGCTATATAGTGTTGTTCTCAAATATTGATGAATTGCCCTATGTATGGTGGAAGACTAAGAAAATCATTGATGATAGGGATAAGGAACAATTGTATGGATGTGTTCTGTGTGAATACAGGGAATATAGGTGTACAGTAAAGATCTATGATAATGGTGGCATATGGGTGTTTAAGAAATGGAGATTATCATAGTATCTACAGGACTGGCCAGACTACGTAATTGCAGACCATTATCTGGTGGTATAGAGAGTGTAGTGTATAGCATGGCTCACCACTTATCTATGAGAGGCTATAGTGTCACTATTATTGATTCCATAAAAGGATTTAATGGGGGCAAGTGCCCATATAACATAGTATCCGTTCCCAGAACATGTTTTAGAGAGCAGATGAATTTTGTAAGGAGTGCTCGAGTATCACGTCTACTCCAAATAGTGGATCAAATAGTATTCTCCATTAATTCTAAGAGGCTCTTTAAACGGATAAGTTTCTCTAAAGACACCATTATCCATCTACATGATCCTGTTGCTTCATCATTTCTTCTAAACTATCTAGTGGGACGTGGATATAGGATCGTGTATACACTACATAACGCATTATATCTAAGTAGTTTCCAAAGCTATGGGTTTAAAATATGTAGTGTAGCTGATAGGAAAATCATTCATAGAGCTCATAGGATCATATTTACACACTACAGTTTATGCAACTACTTTAAAAGGCTCTATCCAAGCCTTGGATCAAAATTTAGGGTTGTACATAATGGTGTTGATACAGGCTTCTTTACACCAGATAAGAAGAATTACTCAAACTCGTCATTTGATAAGTTATTGAAGGGCTTTATAGAGAAGTACGAGTACTTAATAGGTTATGTTGGACCTATAATCCGTGAGAAAGGCGTTGATATATTAATTAAATCCTTCAGAGAAGTTAATAAAGTACCAGGTCTTTCTAAGAGAATAGGTCTTGTGATCGTGGGGCCTAGTAAAGGCTATGGTGCCTCGGGTTATTCAGCCTATCATTTAGCTCTACTTGATTATGTACGTAGACATGGTTTAGATAATGTACTGTTTACTGGTGAACTTGATCGTGAGACAATAAGTTATCTATATCCTAGGCTAGACTATCTTATACAGCCTTTTAGATTCTATGAACCACTAAGTCTCTCAGCTATTGAGTCGCTAGCTAGTGGTACACCGATAATAGCTCCATGTAGGGGTGATGCAGGTCTATTTATTAAAGCCTATAGTGTTGGCTATTGCTACATTGATGATAGAATTACAGATGCTATTCTGGAGGCTCTATACAATAGAGATCATGGTATGAGGGTTAGAGCTAGGGAGTTAGCATTAAAACTATTTAGTTGGAACACTATAGTTGATAGGCTAGTGAGTATATATAGGGAGTTGTTTTGAGGATTATTCTAGCAGGATTTGATGGCACTGGTAAAACGTTGACATCAAGATCCCTGCGTTACCTATTAAGTAAACTATACGGTATAAACCCCAATATTATGTGGGTAAAGTCTAGCCATGGAATAGCCTATATTGTTGAATATATCTTTAGACACTCAAGATCATGTACAACCTATGTTATAAATCCTCATGGAATCAGGGTTTATAGGACAAACAGGAACTGCTATAGGAGACTAGGAAGTCTATGGCTTATACTGGAGTTCCTGGGACTACTGTATGTTATATTTGAGAGCCTTATCAACAGGTTTTCCCATAAAGTAGTTATTTTCGAAAGATCATTTATTGATACAGTAGTTTCGATAACATACAAGCTAGGAAATATTATGTGGTACTACAATAGTTTTCTAGGTAGAATGCTACATAAATGGATCAATGACTATGGAGTAGGCTATCTACTTGACTCATCAGTAAATGACATTATTAGTAGAAGACATGATATTGAGTATACTACTGAGGAGATAATTTATCTAAGGGCTATCTATAGGGTTCTAGCAAGGATATACAACTATAGGATTATGGAGAACAAAGGATCCGATCTTAAGAATTTATTAAAAATTATAAATTATATAGTGGTTGTTGAGTGTAAGGATAAGCTATAGGATATGTCACGGGAGGAGCATATGAGTAGAAGCTTAATACTATATTTCCTTTCAGTAATATCGCTGATCATATTGGGTCTCTTCATATATCTTGTCTTTGCCACGGAATACGATATACTTGCAGTAAAGATCGCTGTCACAATCCTAGTATCCATAGTATGCGTATTCCTATCATATACATTAATAGTACTTGCTAGAACACCATTACCTAAACCTATTGAGGAGATAGAGGATCTTGTTGAAAAGGTTTTGGGGGAGGAGTCTAGTGAAGATAAAGATTGAAGAAGTTAGCTTAAGAGATAGTATTGGGTTACTATACACAATCACTATTCTATGCTGGGTTATCTACTTTTTATACTACAGCTATGGCGATTTATTACTAGAGTATTCAAGCCTTATAGCGACTGAAGAATACAGTTACCTTATACTAGTGCCTTTTGTGGCTGCATTTATACTTGTCAGAAGAATTACTTTGATAAAGCTTGAATTCAGCGATCTAGTCTTTAACGCATTATTTTGGTTATTACTGGTTCTTCTAGCTAGACTTACATATTGTACTTCATTCTATGTACAAGATTATGCTTTACAGTTGAAGGCACTCTCAATGATCCTTGTTATATACGGGTTCAGCATATTAGGCCTTGGTCTAAAGAATTTTACTAGGTTAAAAGCCTTCTTCTTATCACTTCTTCCATTAGTACCCCTACCCCGGGAGCTATTAGACTATATAGCTAGGAATTTATCGGTAATTGTTGGGGAAATTGCTGGTAGAATAGCTGGTGCTCAGATATCATATGAGCCCTATGGAGTACTATTGAGTGTCTCGGGCCCTCATGGTGAAACCATTAGGTTCAGTATTGTTGCTGGATGTAGTGGTGTTGTTAGTTTGTCAACAGCTATTATGGCTATACCCCTAGTAATAGATCTTGCTCTAAGTCTTAAGAAGCCTCTGCCTAAAAAGTTTCTCTGGGGAGTCTTTATGTCACTATTCCTCGTACTAACCATGTTCTTCGGCAATGTATTGAGGATAATACTTGTACTAGTTAGTGCTGTTAATTGGGGTGAGAAGATAGCGTTAGGAGTATTTCACTCCACACCATCGATCATTATTACCGGCATAGCTTATTCATTATTATTCATAGTATATAGGAGGATAGGCGGCTCACTAGATCCTTTCCCCAACCCTATTAGAAAGGAGCATGAGGTATTATCAGTACTTGGTAAGAAATTCTATGATAGAAGACTAATAGCTTTAAACATGCTACTAGTTATACTCTTGGCAGTATTTCCTATGAAGCTAGCACTTACCCCAATAAATAGGAATAATACTGATAACATTGCAGATATAAGTTATTTAAGCAATAAATATGATGCATACTTTACAAAATACATTAGGTCAATGTACTCTCTAGTGACAATAGCTAGAATGACAGATTGGGAGCTAAGAACGGGTGTACCAACAATATTTCTTGCCAAGGGCTACTATAATAGGACTACAATGTTTATATACGTGGAGGGTGCTCCATCAAGGACTCTTTTCCATGGATGGCCTGTATGCCTTATTAGTCAGAGATATCGTGTTCTGAGGACATGGTTTACACTTAGTACGCTATCTACTAGACACGGCACCGTCGAGATCAAGATCTACTATATATTGTTTGAAAAGAGCTTCCTAAGAGGAGTTATGGCTTACACGTTCATCAGTATCCCGGCTAGGTATGGTAATATAATTAGTAGCTATTATCTTAAGATAACTTTTCTAAGCCAATGGAGTGTATATAGTAATCTTAAAGTAGATACTAATGAGTTAAGAGAGTCTTTAGCTGCTGGTTTAAAGAATTTCGTATACAACATAATTGATAGGTATGGAGTATTTGTTGCCAATACTCCTAATACCTATAGCATGATCCTACTACATATAGTATTGTTGGAAATAGTTGTTTTAGCAATTCTTATCTACTGGACAACCGTAGAGTTTATAGTAAAGATCTAGTTCTAGTAGTTACTTCCTTGCAGCCTTTAACCTTGGCATTGGAAAGCATCCCATACATCCATATTTCTCCTTAGCAATACATGGACTACATAGTGGATCATGGTTTCTTAAAGGTATTAGTAGTGTATCTGGTATTTTACCATATTCTATAGTGAACTCCTCAACATACCTATTATGGGCTATTAAACGTTCAATTGTAAATAATAGTTCAACCTTTGATCCAGCAATCAATGTAATCACTAAACCATTATTCCTAATAAGTATTGATAAGACACGATTACATTTTGAAAGCGTATATGCAAGTTCATCGGGTCTCCTAGTCTTGATCTTCACTACTGCCCCAACTGACCCATATAGCTTAGGGCTTACAAGAGGCTTTATATCCAATAACATGTTTTTCCTAAGTCTATTGATTCTTTCCCTAATAGCTGTATAGGATAAACCAGTAACCTCTGATAACTTCTTAAAACTTACTCTACCATCTCTTACAAGCTCCCTTATAAGTAGTAGATCCTTTGACCCTTGTTCATTCAATAATATATCACCTATCAAAAATTTATTCCCACTTATCCTATAAAATTTTATTAAGAGAGCTGTTGTAGGTGGGCTTGTTAGGTTTTAGGCTTTAAACTAATATATAGCCTAGCTCTTTGTCTCCCACTTCTCATACCAGCTTCTTCATATGTTTCAACTATATGTGCATTAAGCATATGAGCTAGTCTACGGGCTAATTTACGGGCTGCTCCATGACTATAGAAGTATACATCTATACCACTATGCGATCTTACGGCCTCTATAAGATCTTTTGATAGCCTATGATCTGTTAAGAATATCTTCTCTAGAGCTCTAGAGATATAGTGTAATGAATACCCTCTTATCTGTACAACAGCTTCAAACTCTCTACTATCATACATTTTACATCTTGGGCATTTAACAGGGTTTAAGTATACAGTTATATCCATTGGTGTCTCCGTTATAACGTTACCATATAGTACTTTGACATATATTCTAACAATGGTTTTCCATGAAGCCTTTGTAACTAGTTCAAATCTATCAATATAGTATCCGTTAACACCTACTCCGGGTTCAATAATCTTAGGCATTACTTCATCAACTATTTTTGCTAATGCATCTTCAAAACCCTTTGTCTCGATCCATTTAAACCCAATCTTTATTGAATAACAGATCCTACATATATCAATCCTTACATGATCCTTTTTAAACTTGATCAGTTCTCCCCTTTTAAGTCTACACTTAAGGCATACCCCATTTATAACCGGGTTATCCTGTGTTCCCTCCTTTCCACAGTAAATACAGAACCTAGGCATGCCTATGACCTCTTATACACTTATATAACATATAGGCAGTTACTGGTACTGGGATCAGTATCATTAGTAGTAGAGCATATAAGCTATTGATTAGGTATACTGGTATTATTAATGTAATAATACCTGTTAATGGCAGTATGGATATCAATGTTATAAATAGTCTCCTTAAGGCACCAATACTGAATTCTGTCCATGCCCTAGGCTCACTGTAGAGATAGTCTATAGCTAACGACACATTAATATATGAGGATAGGAGCCAGTAGGTATTAAAAACATATAGAACCATTAAGCCATGTATTAATGAAAACCTTGCCAGGGCTATAAGGAATACTATGATAAATAGTGGCTGTATAGCAAGGTATCCACCAATAACCTTACCCAGTACAATATCGTTTTTAGATAATGGTAGTATATAGTTTACAATACTATGTTCACCCTCAACAAATAATATTATAACAGACACTATGGAGGCCATGACATATGCTATGAGGCCATAGAGGGATAGGAGGAATAGCTGTGTGACTATATCAATTCTCTCCATAAACTCGATCGTGTCACTTGTAAGTAGCAATAGTATCGTGGGTATGATGATAGTGACTGATTGTCCATAAAATTGTTTTAGCCTAAAACTATCACGTACAAGCAACACTAGATCTTTAAGACCTAACGAGATATACTTAGCCCTATTAAGACTCACCCTGAGTACTGGTTTCTCACCACTTGTTTCACTAATAATTGCTTCAACACCTATTCTAGCAGGAATAACCAGTATCATTGTTATTCCTAAAAATATATAGATAACCATGGGGAGTATAGCGTCTAAGCCCATGTACCCCATAGATAGGAGAACATAGTTTATCGGTATAATTGGTGCAAGATTTGTCAGACAGTAGATAAAGTTGTTATTATCAGTAATATTTATAGCGGATATATAGATTGTCATGAGCCCAGCTATTACCAGTACATACGATAGAACACCTATGATTCCATGCACCTTACCATATGCTCTATAGTACATGTAGAATACAAGTGGATATACTATGAGGAATACTGAGATCATACCAATGGGTACGAATACTAGTGGATAAGGTATTCCCATAATAATATAGACTATTATAGAGGAGGCAAACGATACACCTATGAGAAATGATAAAGCACCACCAAAGACTATACTATAGGCTAGAGCCTTACGTAGACTCTCAATATCAATTGGTAAAAGCCTTAATGGTTCAACAATACTTAGTTCTCTAACAGTTGAGAGTACCTGATGCATAAAATCCATGATCAAGACAATAGATACTAGGAACATAAGGATCAGGTATGAATGAACAAGAGACACTATAGCCTGTCCTCCGGAACCAAGATATTCTAGAGACCACGCTATAAGCGGAAGCCAGAAACCCATGAGTAATCCTCCAACAAGCCCTGTTAAGAACCACTTAATATTATATGTTAAAGCAGTATCATTTATTGATGGAAACAATAGTTTTCCTAAAAACCTCCTAAAACCACCACGTCTTACCAATAGACTACGATAGAGAGACTCTCGGACAAATAGTATTGATAACCAGATCCAGTCTCTATACATAGTCTACATCCTCAAAGCCTTTACCAGCTCAAGAACCTCAACATCAGCACGTAGAAGCCTTAGAATAGCATCCTCGAACCCTCTTGACCTAGACTTCCTTAGAACATATTCTACACTCCCCTCAATAACTATTTCACCCTTAAACAATAATATAACCTTGTCAGCAATAGCCTCAGCAATCTCTAGTACATGAGTTGTGACAACAACTATCTTTCCAGAACGTGCTTCCTCGTAAAGGAAGGTCTTTAACGCCTTAACAATTATTGGGTCAAGACCCATGAATGGCTCATCAAGTAATAGTATTTTCGGCCTATGTATAAAGGCTGCCGCAAGTAGAACTCTCCTCTTAAGCCCATGGCTAAGAGCACCTATCAGTTCATCTCTCTTCCCATCAAGCATAAAAGCCTTTATAACCCTCTCAACACTCTTCTCCAACTCGTCTTTAGGTAAATCATAGGCTTTACCTACGAAGTATAGGTATTCAATAACTCTTAGACTCCTATATAATAGATCCTCTTCCGGCACGAAACCAATTATTCTCTTAACATCTAGAGGTTTTTCATAAGGATCCATTCCATAGACCCTAATAATGCCTTTATCAGGTTTTATTAGCCCAAGTATGAGCTTTAGTAGTGTTGTTTTACCACTACCATTTGGTCCTAGGAGTACAGTCACGTGGCCAGGCTCAATCCTTGTCGTTATACCCTTTAAAGCTGGTTTCCCATCATATATTTTCCATAGATTCTCTATAACAATCAATTTAGCCACCGTGTTTTGTAGAGGGGGATTATTTTCTCCTAGCTAGTGTTATTATGGTTATTAGGGTTATTATAAGTGTTAGAGAGAATATTATTGTAATTATTTCTGGGGCCCAGTCATGTTCTTCTTTAACCTCTTTATTACTAGTAGTTGAACTTGTTGATTGTTGAAACATACTTGTATTGGGGGTTGTGTTTGTCTCTGGACTGTATATTTTATTTGGAGGTACTGTATAATTGTATATAATTATATTTCCAAGTAGTGTACCACCTTCAGAAATACTGTATATATCAGCTTCTATAAGTATCCCTGAATACGCTTCATAGTAGAACTCTATATAGTAATCTCCAATTGTTCTATTGAAGTACCTAACACTATATGATTCAAGTTGTTCACCAATTTGTATGTCATGCTTCATAACTACTCCATAGGGTTCTCTATTGATTAATTCAATGGATAATCCATAGTCTTTAATCTCCAGTACTGTACCCTCGTAGACTATTCCATTTATTGAGAAAGAATGGTTAAGTGGATATAGTTTTACAATATATTCCCTATCAATAGCTACGTCATTCTCTTTAATAGAGTATGTGACTTTATAGTAGATGATTGGAGTGGACGTAGTGATAGGTACTATGTATACTGTGAGTATTATGAGTAATAGTATTATCACGGATTTAGACATTGGTGATCGCCATTAAGATCATGTAGCTAAGCATTGTTGATGGTATAGATACTATGTATCCAGATACTATCTGATCTATACTATGTCTTTTTAGCTTAACTCTAACAATACCAACTATAACACCTAGTATGTAGAAGAGTATGGCGTATTCAAGTAAGCCTATTAATAGGAGATATGTTGATGGACCCTACAATACCTATTACGTGGATACTTATCTTATACCATCTTGTTATAGTGAATGCTAGGACTCCATTCACTAAATATGATAATGCTAGAAATATTCTTGGGAAACAATCAGAACCGATCCGTATATAAGTAATATTAAGTAGGATATATTTATTAGTGCTAGAGGTACAAGTCTCTTCTCTCTATCTCTATAATTCCATTCAATCCCATAGTATATGGAGAAGCCTATGGATATTATCAATGGTATTACTGTAAGGAAGATACAGCTAATAAGAAGATCGTTTAACTCTACTAGAGAGTTCATATAAAGTACTAGCAATATGTATAGTGATATGAATGGTGCTACAAAAACTATTGATAGCAACTCCCCTATGTAGAAAAATATTGTATTATCCACCATTACCTACTAAATCCCCTGATCATATTCCTCCGTGGACTCGTCAGAGGAGGTTGTCATAATAGCTACTTCTTCAACATAACTAGTATAGTCGTCACCAAGATATGGTGCTACAACATATACTTCCTCATCAACAGTACCTTGATCTGTTGGGTAGTTCTTATAGCTTATAATGTATATTGGTAGTGTAAACAATACACTACCCTTAAGCCTTACTGGGTTGAATTTCAAGATCATATCAAGTTCCTCTGGTTTTAATGGTAATTTTTTCTCAATCCTATAATCATACCTAATTATGTCAAAGTTTGAGTTAAGGGGATCCCATTTCTCAAGAGCTTCTAATGCAATCTCCTTAACAATTCTCACCAGTTCTCCTTCTACGATTCTTCTAGATAGAACCCTCCCCTCACTAGCAAATAGTATTAGTGCTTTACCTGTATCCATATCGTTGTACACACCTCTATGAACTAGAGTTTAGATTATAGTATTAACTATATATTTATTTCACTTTTCAGCTCTTTTACCAGATCTATTCTTCCCACGGTATTTCCTACGTAGGTTCCTATAGTAGAGAACAAGTGGGTTCTTTACACCACAGTCTCCATCAGTTAGTGGGCATAATCCTAGGCTTTTCATTGTCTGACAACTATAGGGCATATACTGTTTCCTAGAACCCCTAAGCCCAGCAATATGTTCTATCTGGTACCGTGCAATCCTCTCATTGAAGTCTGGAGTATTTTTGAAGAGCTCCAGTATATCCTCTACATCCATACCTATACGTGAAAGGAAGGCTGCTAATGTGAATCTAGCGTGGTGGCTAAGGTTCTCACCTCTCTTTAGATCGTCTATCAATGTTTTTATACATTGTGGGAATGCTTCATAGTCTATAACACCCTTTATTTCCTCAAACGATCTCTCCACAGATGCAGACTGTACCTCGGATCGACTCTTACCTGATCCCATGTACTCTTTCATCATACCCTTTAGTTCATCAGCAAGTTCCTTTAGTTGAGATGGTATTTCTCCAAGTGGCTTCACCATAGACCTTATATGGTTTGCAATAGCTTCCTCAAGTATTCTCGTGAAAACCTTTTTATCCATATACACCCATCCACGATCAAGTATTTGGTTTGATAGAGCATACTTTGGGTCACCAGAGAGTCTACGGCTATACCTCACATAATCCTTTAAGGACATTGCATAGGGTAGGATACGATATACTATAGATGATCTCCTAATCCCCACGGGAATACGTGGTGCTCCATCAATAATGTATTTAGCCTCAATACCTAGTCTACGAGCAACCTCGACAATAGACTCCGGACTATCTTGTACAAGATACTCAGATGCCCTCTTAGAATACGCTAGTGCCACACGATCAATAACCCACCTACTAGATGATAGTGAGGCTAGGAAGAGTACCGAATAAAATACTAGCACTTCATCCTCGGATGTAGAACATGGTCTTGGTGCTCGTCCAGTCTCCAATATATGTCTAAGACTAGATAATGCTTTTTCATATATAAGCCCCGTTCTAGATGAGATCAGATCAGCGATGTTGAGGCCGGGCCATAGCCTAGCCAATACGTCATCCAATCTACCAAGGAAGGGATACTTCCTCAGATCAATATAGATTGCACGTAACATACTAACCCAGACACCCATCCAGACTACCCATTCCCTTAGAGTGGCTTTTTAAAGAGGAGAAGGGATCCTCCGAAGCGGACTACCGTTCACGGATCACCCGATGGCGTATTCTTCATCGGATCACTTATTCAGCGCTTTGGCCCCACATCATGGCTCAGAATTCCTCCCAGCTAGTGGGAGGTCCCCATTCATCACTTGGTCATGTACATATTATGGTAGAGGTTGTTTATTAATATGTGGTTTTAATCCATAATTGCTGCAAAGGAAGGGGGTTCAATCCATTCACTCCTGCATCTCGGACACCTACTTGGTTTACGAGGCTTCCTCAGATCCTTGAATACATAGCCACATCTACGGCATCTTGGAGGCTGCATAACGATCTCTATTTTCCCATCGTATTGTCTATTAACTGTCTTGGCTATGTGTTCTATGTGTTTATAGACTTCATTAGGCCTTATGTCTAGGCCTAGTATTGCTATGATATCATTAGCTGTATAGAACTTGCCAAGGTTCTCTAGCAATAGTCTCTTTATACGTTCTCTAATAGTCTCCATCTCCACCGTTACTGTTCACCGTTTCCCGTCCTAGGTCATTGTGGGTCTTGGTAGGATGGTTCATCACGGTTTCTCTCCACCAGAGGCTTCTTAGCCCCCAGCGGAGGTCACCAGGTATCTATTACTCTAGTAAAATATATAGATGTTCCAAACATATATTATAGCAAAAAGAACACCAAAACTATATATACCAACATTAAAAGACCTACACAAACCCATAAAAACCCACTCTGGAAACCGCTCAACACCCTATACTTCAAAGACTATTTTCTCATAACCACCTACCCTTGTACCCCTTGGTACTTTAAAGAAGAGTATCCTATCACTGTAGACGTTATATGGTACACCTAGTTCTGCCTCTATAACCCTCGTATTCTCTGGGAAGATCCAGTATACTGTGTAGTCGTAGTCTACAATCTCTTCCTCATAGATGTTTTCATAGGTATTAAGCCCCCTTACTAGTTCTCCCTTGAACTTTATTAGAAACACTATATAGGCTAGATCAGGTTTACCCCTTACACCAATCTCTACATGGACTACCTTAGGAGATGCATCAACACCATTTATCAATACCCTCTCCTGATCTAGGTAGTACTGCATATTGTTCTTAAGTATCTCAAGTTCTTGCCTAAGCCTCAGTCTTTGACGCAGTAATCTATGGTAGTAGTTATCCGGGTCATAATAGTCAAATATGATTGTCTGATCAACTAGCCCATTTCCCCTAAGATGGAAGAAGCCTTGTGCATAGATCGGTTTAGGCTCTCTCACTTAATCTCCCCAGATTTAAGCTTCCTATAAACCTCCCATCCCTTACCAGTTAAGCGGATAATATTGCTGCGTCCAGCTCTCTCCACATCAACATATCCAGCTTCACTAAGTCTCCTGATCTTCCTTGATATTGTTGATTTAGGCTTACCAATGATTGATACGAGCCTATTCTGTGCTATACCCTTTTCACCAGCATCTCCAACAACCAGGAGTATATCCCTTATAACGTCGTCCGATAGTATGTCTGTTGGGGAAACTGTTTCAATAACTATTTCCTCCCTACGTCCTCTCATAAGGTACAGTACTACAGCAATAATGGCTATGGCTACGATAATAGCTATTATCGCTGGTAACCAGTTACCCATAGTTGTTTCTGGTTGTCCGGGCTGGGTTGTTGTAGGTGTGGATTGTGTTTGTGGTGTTTCTCCAGTTTGTGTGTATGGTGTTGTAGGGGTTGTTTCTGATGGTACTGTAGGAGTTGTAATTACTGGTGTAAAGTTCTTCATCAATATTATGGTATAGTTTTCTGGTTCATGCAGAGTTATAGTTACTAGATCGTTTCTTTCAACAGAATAGTCTCCAACACCTACCACGAATACCTCGTAATCCCTCGGCACAATGATCCTCCCTGATACCTGCCCTACACCCTCATATCCAAGGCTTATATCCAGCTCATAGGTTCCTATACCTATGGGTGTGATCAGGTTTAATGGGACATATTGTAGCTCTATATATGATGTATTTATTGCCAGTACTTCAATAGTTTTATTAATTGGGATATATTGGGCTGATAGATTCCTACCATTTTCACCATAGGCTCTTATTGGCGAGCTAATGTTTGTTATATCACTACTTATTAATGGGATGTATAGTACTGTTAAGTTCCCTATGTATCTACTTAGATAGATCTTCTCACTAACATATGATAGATCAGCTTCTGGGTACACGACTACTGTTACTTCAACTCTAGATATTTCTACTGATCCTTGTGTATATGGTGTAGTTAGTGCATATATATTTAATTGTATTATTATGAGCATGGATACTATGGTAACCAGTAATGCTATTGCCCTCATACCTCATTCCCCTTAATGCCATACTCTATGTATCAATAATTTGGATAATAAAGACAACGCCTAAGGGCTGTGTTAAAGAAGGGAAAATATTGTTTTATTGTTAAAAAATATTATTGGATATTATTTAGTGCCTCTTAATGACTATAATGCTATGTGGTAACTCTATTTGATACTGGTATCCAAAGATCTCCATTATAACCTCCTTTATAAGATCCCTTAGTGAACCCCCTTCTCCTATTTTCTCCATTAGTTTATTCCTAATGATCTCTCTAATATCGTGTCTCCAGTTAAAGCCGTATTTACTCACCAGCCATGCCCTTATCATTGGCCTCTTATTGGCGATCCTTATTATATGGTACATTATATAGTTCGTTAGTCTATCGATCATTAGATCCTTATTGATAGGTAGTATAACGAATTTAATGCCCTCCTTAGCAACCGTGATGTTTATCCATGATGGAAGCTTTGGCTTTAGAAGCTCGATCCTCCTCTTAATCTCCTCCATAGATGTTAATCCAACTACATACTTTAGCCTACGTATATCAGTTCCATGCTCTCTTACGAAGTCAACTATAGTTGATCTAACGATTATTCCATAGGCCTTAGCATAGTCTATATAGCCTCCAATAGCTAGTGCAAGTGCTATTTTAGTCTTGTTTAGGCCTAGCATCTCCTGTGATTTCTGGAGCCTATAGTCTCCACGTAGTATCAATGCCTCTACGAGATATGGTAGAGATACATTGTGTTCTAGAGCATATTCACGGGCATTTACAACTAGTTCTCTAAGCTCACCAGCTATATCCTGGACTGCGTACACGGTCTCATTAGTGATAGTATTGTTCTCGCCAAGGTTATTCCGTACAGTAGTTATTAGTACCTGGTATGCTGATATGGGTGCATGGGAGTATGTTATTATAGCGATAACCAAGGCTACCTTAGCTAGTCTCTCATCAACATCCCTATACTCCATAGCCTTCTCAAAGAACCAGTCTCCCCTACTCTTAATCCTTGTAGCAACTGTTGAGTTATAGCCTATAGCCCATTCTAGTAGTGGGTATGTCTCATTCCTAACCATATACGCTAGATCAAGTAGTTCTTCGAAGGTTATATTGTCTAGAAATCTAGTTCTCTCAACCACAGGCTGTCCCATAGGATGATCAGATGCTGTATCTTCAGCATATACTATTGTAGCTGGTAGAGCCATTGATGCTAGGAGTAAAGCTATTATAGTTAGGGAGAGTATTTTTAGATTGAAGCCCATTCCTATCCAACCCCCCATTCCATTGCCTCTACAATCCTCTTATAGTACCAGTTTTTAAAAGGGCTTACATCATCATCTACAAGAGATTGTTTCAGACACCATATGTGGAACGGTGGAACAGTAGGGATAAATTGTCGGCCATACATGATCCCTTATGGGGGTGATGAGGGTTTACAGAGATAGTTAGTTGCCCGGGAGTAGTTGTCCTTGGGAAGTATGTTGCTGGTGAGAATATCTATGGCTACGTTTCACTAGCTATTCTTAACTATAGATATATAGTTGTTAGGGATAAGGATTTAAGGGTTTACAATAGCGTTGAGTATGTTTTCGGCTCAGATCTTATTAAGAGCTTATGCAAGGATCTTTTAAGTAATAATATATTGTCATTGCTATGTAGAGAAAATGATTTTAAAGGACAGATTCTTCTTAACTGGTTCTATGGAGGCTACGTAGTATCTGTTATGAGACACCATGGGATCGATTTAGTTGATCTTGAGTATGTGAAGCCTGGGCTAAGGATTGCTGTAGCTGAACTTGGTATGGAGAACAAGTTATCAGTAGCTGATATTGGGTTCTGGATTCTTCTAGGCTATTGTCTTAGGAGTGGAGACTATGATTTACTGGAGAGAATCTCTAGAGACTATGGCTTTGAATGTGGTGATGGATACGTGTTGATACCTAGTTGGAGGGGTTCAGTAACAGTTTTTGCCAGGGATAGGGAGTGCTTAGGTAGGGCTTTAGAGTCTATTAATCCACGTAGGGTTTATACGGGACTTGTTGTTGACAATAATGGGTTACGCCATATAGTTAAACTAGATAGGGTAGGCTAGGTATTTAAGTAGGTTGATATAGAGTATTTTAGGCAAAGAGGTTTTTGAGGGGGTGTTATTAGGGTGGTGAAGTGGGTTATTGGTGCTGCATGGCCATATGTTAATGCAGTACCTCATCTTGGTACATTGATAGGCTCTGTACTTTCAGCCGATGTATTTGCACGTTATATGAGGCTTCGTGGTGATGAGGTTGTATTTGTTAGTGGTAGTGATGAGCATGGCACACCTATTGAGGTTGAGGCTGTTAAGAAAGGTATTGAGCCTAGGAAATACACTGATCAGGCTCACGAGTATGTATCTAAGTTGTTTAGGGAGTGGGGTATTAGTTTTGATAACTATACTAGAACTGAGAGTGACGTGCATAAAGAGTTTGTACGTGAAATACTGTTGAAAATCTATGATAACGGCTATATTTTTGTACAGGATGATATTGTACCCTATTGCCCACATGACAAGATATTCCTGCCAGACAGGTTTATTGAGGGAAAGTGTCCATATTGTGGTTATCCGAGGGCACGTGGTGATCAGTGTGATAATTGTGGTAGATTACTTCATCCAACCGAATTGATCGATCCATATTGTGTGATATGTGGTTCTAGGCCTATATTTAAGAGGACTAAGCACTGGTTCTTCGATCTACCCAAGCTACAGGATCATATCCTTAAATGGGTTAGAGATAATGAGAATCTACCTGATAACGTCCGTAACTTTACACTGTCATGGATTAGTGAAGGGCTTAAACCACGTAGTCTCACAAGGGATAATAAATGGGGTATTCCAGCCCCCTTCCCAGGTGCTGAGGATAAGACTGTGTATGTATGGTTTGATGCATTGATGGGCTACATATCTGCTACAAAGGAGTATTTCCTGAAGAAGGGAGAGGAGAATAAATGGATTAGTTTCTGGAAGGATCCCGGGACACGTGTTATATTCTTTATTGGTAAGGATAACATACCATTCCATAGCGTGATCTTCCCTGCAATGGTTATTGCTAGTGGGGAAGGATATACGCTACCCTGGACTATAGCTGCTACCGAATACCTATTGTTTGAGGGTGAGAAGTTTAGTAAGAGCCGTGGTATTGGTGTATGGATCGATGAAGCACTAGAGATCATGCCTCCGGACTACTGGAGATTCGCTCTTATCAGACTTAGGCCTGAACAACGTGATGCTAATTTTAGCTGGAGGGAGTTCTACAGGATCGTTAATCGTGAGCTATGCGATGATATTGGTAACTATATCCATAGGATACTATCGTTTATATATAAGCGGTTTAATGGCGTAGTGCCTGAGCCTGGTGAATTAGGCGATCTTGATAAGGCTATGCTTTCAAAGATTAATGAAGTTGTTGATAGTGTTGATGAGCTTTTTGAGAAGACACGCCTACGTCTAGCAGTTGAGAAGATACTTAGTCTTGCATGGACTGGTAACCAGTACCTTAACCAGAAGGCTCCATGGGAGAAGATAAGGAGTGATCCAAGTGATGCAGCTACAACCATGTGGGTTGGTGTGAACACAGTGTATGCATTAACTGTTCTCCTAGCACCAATAACTCCACGTAAAGCTGAGGAGCTATGGAATCTACTGAATATCGATGAGCCTTTATGGAAACCCGGTAGGATATGGAGTATTAAGGAGTATCCGTTAAAGCCTGGGCATAGGATTAATAAGCCTAGACCAGTGTTTCCGAAGCTTCCACAAGACTTTCTAGAGAAAATTAATGATCTATTAGAAAGTGTTAGGGAGAAAGTTAGGGAGAAGAGACCCCCTGTCTTAAGGTGATTATCTTTTACACCTACTAGTTAAACCCTTTATTTCCCCAATCAGCATGTTTAGGTCTAGGAACCATTTCCATGGCAGTATATCTATCCCCTCTCCAGTATAGGCTAGTGAGTATACTGTATAAAGTATGCTTTGTATTGGATAGAATATGTTTATGTATGTTAGTCTACGGGCTAGAATATACTTTTTAAGAGCTTCTCTACCAATGCTATCTAGGTCACAGACTATCCCATATCCATATCTCCTATACTTACTAATGATCGATCTAAGCCCGCCAGCCTCGATCTTATAGATAACTATATCGTGTCTAAAACAATACTTATAGCCTTTCCTAACGGCTAGTACTGTAGTTAACCTATCTTCACAGAAGTACCGGGAATGTATCGGATAACCCCCTAGTTTTTCTAGAACCTCTCTCCTATAGATCCGGGCTGGTGAACTAAATTCTACTACTCCAGATCCACTGTATAGTGTTGATACTATGGTTTCTAGTCTTGAATGGAGCTTCGAGCTTTTATCCAAGTATATAGTCTTTGTTAGAGGAGCTACGAGATCGCATTCTCTAAGAGCCTCTAGAGATCTAATGAAGTATTTTGGCGAAACCATCATATCTCCATCTAGAAAGAATATGTACTTGCCACGTGAGACTCTATAACCTATAAGTCTTGAGTACGAAAGCGATCTACCCAGATCCCTATATACCCTATACTCCAGGCCACTATATGTCTTTAGTGTCTCAATTGAGGAACCGTAAGTACCATTGTCACCTGCAACAACTATAACTTCAGATCCCTTTATCAATCCAGAGTGTTTTAGAGCATAGACTATACTATCTATCGTATACCTGATAGTGTATTTACAGTCCTTACCAGATATTATCACGCTACACTCCAAGATCCATCCCATTAGATCGGCTGGGCTCCGGTACCTCCATTAGCTGTTTCACCACATAATCTCTAATCTCCCTAAGGGATGGTAGATCCCTAATTATCCTACCATCCTCCATATACTTGATCATGAGTTGTTCATAGCCTTCCGGAGGCTCTGAATCCCATGGTAACATTATATCATTTAACCCCGGTCTACGCCTATACAGTTTCTTAGCACCCGGTAGCTTACCACGTTTAGCAACTGGTTTCCACTCTCCATTCTCTTCTACCTCGACAATATCCATACTTATATCAATACTCTTTGGGAAAGCTATGCTTGTACCAACACCAAATGCATCAACTAGATCACGTAGTTCAACAATCTCCTTCTCATCAATACCGCCGCTAACAACGATCTTTACATCACGGTAGCCATGTAGATCGAGTGTCCACCTAACCTCTTCAACAATAGCCCTCATATTACCACGACGACTACTTGGAGTATCAAGCCTTACCCCATAAACCCGTTTCCCAAGAGCCTCTACAGCCATTAGAGCCTCTATCCTCTCATCATAGAATGTATCAACAAGCATTATACGGGGTACATCCTCCTCCACAACCTCATCAAATGCCTTCCAAGCCCTAACCTGATCTCCAAACACTATTATTAGTGCATGGGGCATTGTACCAACTGGTTTGAGTCCAAGATACTTCTCACTAGCAACACCAGATACTGCATCAACACCACCAATATAGGCTGCACGATCAGCCATCGGAGCTAGTGCTGGATGTAATGCTCTTAAGCCAAAGAATAGTATTGTCTTATCCATTGCTAGCCTCTTGATCCTGGCGGCCTTAGACGCTATACTAGTATAGTGTCTCAGTATACCTAGTAATGCTGTCTCATAGACAGCTATATCGTTGTAGTAGCCCTCAAGGACCATTAGTGGCTCTTTAGCCTTGAATAATGTGCCCTCTGGAAGGCTATAGACTGTAACGGGTTTATCCTTTAGCAGGTATAGGGCCTCCTCCAATCCAGCATATACAGCCCATTCATAACCCTTTGGAAGATTATAAACGTGAACCTCCATTCTAACCCGTTTTCTAATCCCATATTTATCCAGGATCTTTTTTGTCCTTACAAAATATATGTCTGTAACGATCCCCTTAAGTATATCCTTTTCAGAAGCTATATAAAATACCATAGATCATCCACCATATAGGAACTATATTGCCCTATACTCTTGGGTATGAATATAGAGGGTGAAGAATAAAAAAGTAATGAAAAATAAGTAGAGCGAGACACCTTTCCTCTTAGCTATTAAAGCTAGTAGAGTAATAGTGGTTAGGAATAGCATGAGAATTACTATGTAGTGTTCTCTCGACACTATTGGTGTACTGCCCATTGGATTTACTGGATATATAACTTCTATAGATACATTAGTGGATCTTGATCTGCTATATATTGCTTGTTCTGGAAATACTGCATATAACGTATAGTTTCCAGTATTATTGAGTTTTAGAGTGAATATAGCGTATCCGCTAGTATTAAGTTTCTCCACTAAATGAGAAACCATAAAACCATTGTTTTAGCTATATTGATACGCTTGACTTCGCTCTGAAGGAATATTGCTAGGGTTATGGAATATGTAGATTGCATCAAAATATGAACCACCCCATTTATTTACTACAAGCCCCTTGTAATCCTGATGCTTGAGATAAAATGATCTCTTGACCTGCATCATAATACACTACTATAAATATATTTGAAGTGTTTAGAGGTGGTATAGGATAAGTGTTATTGTTAGTGATTACTGGTCCCTTGATAACATAGTCTGGTGGAGGTATTAGTTTGAGCATCTCATTTCCTGGATTCAGTGATGGATCTTATCTTCGGAATAATTTATTTTATTATAGGTTGAATCACTTGTTTCTCCACTTGTTATTTCTGCCTTATGATCTATTCTTTTCCCATAATAGGTAGGTGTTAATAGCTAGATTAACTATTAACAATACATGTTAAGAACTATTACTGATCTGGGCACATTCATTATATTCACCCAGTACTTATAATTAGGAACTCTGTAATTCCACCAGTGGCTTTATAGGATATATGTTAGACTATGCTAATATACTTTTGGCTAATTTAATTTAGAACATATGTTTATTTATCCACTAATTGACCTGTACATCTTTATAATAAAGACTATACCCATTTTATACTGATCTAGGGTTGCTCCATTATCTTATATCCTTATCTTAATTATCCAGATCTATCTATACAATGTATTGTACTTCAGCAGTAATTATTAATCCTAATATGTGGGTGGTAGTGGATTGAAGAGTGTATCTAAGGTTGTTGCTGCTGTGATAATAATTGGTATTACACTGGTATTGTCTATAGCTCTTGCACTGTATTTGACTGGGATTCTAGGTGGATATAGTAATTTGGAAAGACTTGATATTGTCTCTGGCTATGTCGTTGTTGCTAATAAGTATTATCCTAATCAGCCTCCAGTATTTGTTATAGTCCTTGAAGTATGTAATAGAGGCTCAACCAACATTACAATAGATAATATATTTGTTAATGATAAGCCCATAAATACCTATGGTAACAATATTAATATCTCCAATGTACAACTACCATTAACACTAGAACCAGGTGAGGAGAAGACCATATATATAGACCTTTCAATGGACTTATTCTCACATGGGCAAATGGTTGATGTAAAAATACATACTGCATCCGGAGGACTATATCCCAAGATGGTGACACTGCCCTAGGCTATGGCTACTCACCAATAACTTCTACAACAACATATCTACGGCTCCTAGGACCATCCATTTCTACAAGGAATATATTCTGCCATGTACCCCTGATCAGCCTTCCATCCCTTACAGGGAATATCCTATCAGCACCTATTAGTGCTGAACCAATATGTGCATGGGCATTATCATCTATTATATTGTGTCTCCAGCCCCTTTCAGGCTGTACTAGCTCCTTTATCTTAGTAAGTATGTCCTCCATAAGACCCGACTCATGCTCATTAGCTACTATAGCTGCTGTAGCGTGTGGTGCAAATACTAGGCATAACCCATTTCTAATCCCGCTCCTACGCACGATCTCTTCTACATCCCTCGTTATATCTATGAGCTGGAATTTCTTTGTAGTGGATAAGGTTATTTCTTCAAAATAGATCTTCAATGCTCTCCTTACCCCCATCTATGTTCTCCATGTGTATGGAGTGTTGTACTACAATATATAGGTTGCAGTAGAATCTTAACCTATGTTTTTATACCTCAGTATAACCTCTTCACCACATCTACACAACGATATACCTTCTAGTCTTAGTTTAAGCGGTTTCTCTAGTTTGTATTGGAAGAGATCAATTGATCTCCCCAGTATAGTTGGTGATACTACAACTATGAACTCATCATATACACCCTCCATAAGTAATGCTGATATAACCCTACCACCTCCTTCAACAAGGATCTTCTTAATACCGTATTTCCTATACAAGATCCCTAGTATATCGTTAAAGCTAAACCATTCACCATCAAGCTCTACTATCTCTACACCCTTCCCCCTAAGAATATCCTTCTTATAGCTACTTGAGGTACGGGATGTAAATAGTATTGTTGGAGCAATACTTGTATTGAATACCTCAGCATCAACTGGTGATCTAAGCTTTGAATCCACTACTACCCTATAGGGCTGTCTACCACTATAGTCTTTAAGCCGGACTGTAAGCCTTGGGTTATCGTTTATAACAGTATTGGCTCCAACAAGTACTGCATCCACAACTGATCTAAGCCTATGAAGTCTCTCAAGATCACATTTACGGCTCAATAAGACCCTCCTACCACTTACTCCTATCCTTCCATCAATACTCATGGTGACATAAATGATCACATAGGGTCTACCCATATACCATGCCTCCATAATAGGTTCTCACACTACCTAAGCCCTTAGATAATACATTAATTAATCCCTATATTCTATTTAAGACTTGAGGATATAGGGGTGGATAATGTATGAGTTGGTGGCGTAGGAGAAGGAGAATATATGATCCCTTTGATGAATTGTTTAGAGAACTTGATGAGATGCTGTATAGGTTTATGAGGGATCTAGAGTTCTTTGCCAAAGAGTATGAAGAGGAGAAACCCAGTGAGTATAGGAGGGAGTATAGGGTTTTCGGTCCCTACGTATATGGTTTCAGGATAACTATTGGACCAGACGGTAAGCCCCATATTGAGGAATTCGGTAATGTCAGGAAGATTAGGGGTAGACCAGTTATTAGTGAGGAAAGAGAGCCTCTGGTAGATGTTTTTGAGGAGGGTGATGAGGTTGTTGTTATTGCTGAGCTTCCAGGTGTTAATAAGGAGAAGATCAAGTGTAGGGTTAGCGAGGATCGCAAGAAACTCTACATTAAGGCTAGCAATGAGTATCATAAGTACTATAAAGAGGTTGAACTACCAGTACCAGTTGAACCAGGAAGTGCTAAAGCTAGTTATAAGAATGGTGTTTTAGAGGTCCGGTTGAAGAAGGCTAAGGTTGAAGAGGAAGAGAAGGGTTATGAAATAAAAGTTGATTAGATAAAACTCTGTCAATACCCCACATACATGGGTGACCCATATGCTTTTAGGTGTTATGAGCGATAGCCATGATAATATGGAGAACGTTGTAAAGGCTCTCAATATATTCCGTGAACGTGGCGTTAACTATATCGTGCATCTTGGCGATATAGTATCTCCGTTTATTGCTCGAAAAATGGTTGAGCTTAAATGGGGTAATCTATATGTTAGTGCCGTCTATGGAAATAATGATGGCGATAAGATCTTGTTGAGAAAAATCTTTGAGAAAGCCGGATGGAAAATAGATTATGGGCCTAGGATAGAAGAGATCAGTGGTAGAAGGATTTTTCTAATGCATGGCTATAACGGTATCGAGTTTACGAAAAAGATCGCCTATAGTATTGCTAGGGAGAAAGACATAGACCTTGTACTCTATGGACATACCCACCAAAAGGATCAAATATCTATTAACGATACATTAGTGGTTAATCCAGGAGAAGTCTATGGATCCCTTTATGGAGAAGCTTCAATAGCAATAATCGATCTTGAAAAGCTTAGGGTTGAATTTATAAGTATCTAGGTCGTCCTTTGTTTTTTCTTAAATAGTTTTACTACTATTGGTACTGTTATTGCCACCACTACTATAGCTATTAGGATCACTATGTGCTGATAGCTAGGACTAACTATAATAACGATCTTGTTCAGACCATTCCTCAGCCTCATCTCAGTAGTATTAGTAGATGGTGATGGGAATCCATAGGATACGAATATCCTCACTCTTTCACCCGGTTTCCATGTAGGAAATAGTTTTTCCCAAACACCCTCAGCATTTGTTGAACCAGATATTGATACGTCTCTATCGATATTTGTTATAGTAACTAAGGCATCTTCTACAGGTTTACCGGAGACATCGACAACCTTTATGTATAGATGTATAGTTCCCGGATATATTGTTTTCAGAAACCATTCTGCATAATGTTTAGCTATCTCGCTATTATGAATTATAATTAGGTTTTCATCATTCTTACGTTCTGCATGATATGTTGGGTTAAAACTACCTGTTACTACAGTCTTATTATCTATTATCAACAATTTACAATGCATAAGATCAGGGTTTATATCAGGCTTAACACCAACATCGTTAGCAAGCAATTGATCATATATTTTACGTGTATCAGAAATCCCCTGAATACTCTGTTCCTCAATAACACCAAGTACTATAACACCACGTCTAGTAGCTCTTATTAATGCATTAGCTATATCCTCATGGGTAAATACAAAGAATGCAAAATATATTGATTTATTAGCACTATTTATGAGCTCCACGATCCTATTGACAACACGATCATCTGGTGAGAAATATACTTCCACCTTAACCCCATTAACATCTATGATATGTTCTGTTGTGGGCTCCCCTCCCCCAAAGAGCCCATTGTATAGTTCAAGGAATTCCTCTCTATATTTCTTAGCAATACCACTACTATGGATTATAACTAGATCATTATTGTAACTCCTAAAACTACGATCATTAAAATTAGCTGATCCCGTTATAACTATTCTATCATCTATAACTATAAACTTATTATGCATGTAATCCTCGGGTCTATTATCTAAGTGTATAGCTATACCTTTACTTCTAAGATAGTTTATCTGTGAACCCTCTACATTCTCAAGATCACTAACTATCTTTACATCAACCCCTCTCCCATGGGCCCTCACTAGTGCCTGTGCTATGTCACTTGATTCAATCATATATGCTGCTACATATACATAGGTATTAGCACCATCTATGAGCTCCACGATCCTATTAATTGCCTTAGAGGCATCATTAGGCATTAGATATACTTCAATAGATTCATCCAGTTTATATGATGCATGGACAGAAACTGCTAGTGTGACCTGCAGTATTATTAACAGGATAAGTGAATAAGTAATTACCTTTACACCTCTGTATACACCCACGCTACACCCACCCTTTCAAACATCATATATATTATTTACACAATACGTATATATACTATACACATGCATATAGATTATCTAGAGTAGTTATTCTGGAGACGGGTGTATAAGAATATGTCTGAATCACCCTTAATATATGAAAATGACCCAACCTATAAAATGGCTGTTAAACAGCTTAAGGAAGCAGCTGCAATTCTCGGATTACCAGATGATGTTGTAGAGGTACTAAGGCATCCTGAGAGACTATTACAGGTCAAGATACCCGTTAAACTAGATAGTGGTAGGGTAGTCGTATTCCTTGGATGGAGAAGCCAACACAATAGTGCACTAGGACCGTACAAGGGTGGTGTACGCTACCACCCCAACGTAACACCTGGTGAAGTAGTAGCGTTATCCATGTGGATGACCTGGAAGAATAGTCTTGCAGGAATACCATATGGTGGTGGTAAGGGAGGTGTCCGTGTAGATCCACATAAGCTTAGCCCACGTGAGCTAGAGGAGCTTTCACGTAAATACTTTGCAGCTATATCACGTATTGTCGGACCCGATATCGACATACCAGCCCCCGACGTATACACTAACCCACAGACTATGGCTTGGTTCTTTGACGAGTATAGTAGGATAGTAGGATATAATGCATGGGGTGTTGTGACAGCTAAGCCTGTTGACCTCGGCGGTCTACAGGTTCGTGTTATAAGTACTGGCTATGGTGTAGCCCTGGCTGCTCGTGAAGCAGCTAAGAAGTGGATTGGCGGTATTGAGGGTAAAACCGTTGCTGTACAGGGCTTTGGTAATGTTGGCCGGTATGCTGCTAAATATCTTGCCGAGTGGGGTGCTAAGGTTGTTGCTGTAAGTGATAGTAAGGGCGGTATCTACAACCCCGATGGACTAGATATTGAGGAGGTTATGAGGGTTAAGAATGAGACTAAGGCGGTAATCAATTATAGGGATGCTAAGAGGATTAGTAATGAGGAGCTACTAGAGCTTGATGTAGATATTCTCATACCAGCTGCTATCGAGAACGTTATAACTGGGGAGAATGCTCCAAGGATCAAGGCTAAGGTGATTAGTGAGGGTGCTAACGGACCAACAACACCAGAGGCTGACCGTATACTGCATGAGAAGGGTGTAGTAGTAATACCTGATATCCTAGCAAATGCTGGTGGAGTGACCATGAGCTGGATTGAGTGGTGCCATAACAGGATGGGTTGCTACTTGACAGAGGAGGAGGCACTAAACCGTCTAGACAATATTATGACAAGGAATTTCCACCGTGTATTTGATGAGTGGCAGAGGAAGTATAGTGAATATCCAATGAGGGCTGCAGCCTATGTCATAGCTATTGATCGTGTTGTACGTGCTATGAAGCTCCGTGGATGGATCTAGAGAGAACTTTTCCTTCTGTAAACAATATTACCCTTTTTATCTCTTATTTCAACTACTCTATGGAATGGTATATAATCTTCTCCAACAACAATGTATCCATGCCTAATATCACTTATTTCCTCACCATAGATGGGCTTAAGATCCTCAATACCATCCATAGATCGATGCCTAATGTATACTACGTAGTTCTCCCTACCCCCGCCCCACATGATCCTCTTGAGCCACTCCTCAATCTCTCCTCTCCTACGCCCCAATATACCTATACACCCTATCTAGTGGATTAGTAATCCTTATAGTCTAGATATACTCTTATATCTAGTGTATGATAATAGGGTTATGAGGTGTATATCGCTTATGGCTAGTGATAGAGCAATCGGTGGTGTGCTCATAGCAGCAGCCGTCATAGGGATCATTGTCTATTTCTGGCTACTCTTCATAGCCCCACAGACGTTTGGTGAATGGATTGTCCTACTGGTACTTGAGATAACGGCTTTCATAGCTGTAGCACTCGCACTTGGTGTCGTAGGCTATATAGGCTATACACTAGCGACAACACCACCACCAGTACCTCCAGAGGAGCTTGAGAAGATGTTGAAGGAGGAAGAGGAGAGGATTAAGAAGGAGCTTGAAAAAGGGGAGGAGGAGAAGAAAGAAGGGTAGTGGAGAAAAGTAGGTAATCCCAAATGCTTTTCTACTCTTTAACCTCGTGTTTTAGTATTTTCTATGTACGAGTTTGTCTGTTATATCCTTTAACAGCTTGAGTGCAGTCTCATTAATTAGATCCTCTGCTGATTCCATAACCTCTATTGCCTCACTATATAGTTTATTGATTAGCTCCTCATTATATCCTAGGCTACCAGTTTCCCGGACAATATCCTGTACCCTCTTAATATCATCCTCCGTGATCTCCTCCCTCCTCCTAACATCATATATTTCCCGGAGAAACCTCCTATCATCTTCTCCGGCCAGCTCATAGGCTTTTATAATAAGCAGTGTCTTCTTCTTCTCCCGGACATCACTTCCCATAGGCTTCCCAGTGACTCTTGGATCGCCGTATAACCCTATAATGTCGTCTCTAAGCTGGAAAGCTATGCCTGCTGGTCTAGAATACCTTGTATATATGTTGGATAATTCGTGATCACGAGGGTTAGAGGCTATGACACCTAGGTGTAGAGGTAACTCTACAGTATATGAGGCCGTCTTTAGCTCATGGACTCTTAGAACATCATCCTCACTAACTTGATCAAGGGGTTTATATGATAGGTGAACGTCTAGGAATTGCCCGTAGGCAACCATTCTCAAGCCACGGCTATAGCGTTCTACTAGGACCCTTATTGTTTCCGGTGGTAGTGGTGCTGATGTGATTGAGGCTATCGCTAGTGCTTCCAGATAGTCTCCAGCTGTTATAGCCTGTGATACCCCATAGTGTCTACAGTCCCCTAATAGGTTTCTCTCTCTACATTGTCTCTCAAACCATACGTGTAACGTGGGTCCTCCTCTACGTAGTGTATCCTGATCCATTATATCATCATGTACTAGGAGATAGCTTTGTAGAAACTCTATACCAGCCATTACCGGGAGGATCTTCTCCAGATCCCTACCCCATTCACGGCTCCAGTATCCAAGTAGAACAAGTAGTGCACGTAGTCTCTTACCACCTCTTAAGGTGAAATCGGAAGCTGCTTGAACTAGTTCATTTACCATACTATGTATATTTATTGACTCCCCAGAGTATTCTTCAAAGTATTGTCTAAGTCTTTTCTCAACAACAGCCTTATATTCATTAATGAACTCTCTGAGTATCTATCATCACCCCCAATTCGTGTCCACGTCATGTTATTAGGGGCAGAAATATAAATGCCTATAGTGGAAATAATTATATCCTCAATATCTAGAATAGATAAACTAGTACATACTAAACACTATAGCCGGGTTTAAACCATAGCATTAGGGTGATCTATGAGGTGTCTGAAAAGGAGAATGAAGCTCTTGAGAAACACCCATTCTTCGATCTTGAGAGACAACTATACTATCCAAGTGTGAGGCCTCCAAAGATATTTGATGTATCAAAGCTACAGTTATTAGCGGTAGTATTTGTTCTACTTGGCCTAGCGGGTGTCTACTTTCTTGCATCAACTGCCCCAGTACCTACCGTCAAGATCAGGGATGTACAGGGTAATTATCTAATGAATTATGCTACAGTATACCTAGAGGGTAACGTTGCTGGTATTACTCGTGTCAATGAGTATCCTGGCGGTAGACTCCGTGTAGTATTCTATATTACTGATGAATCAGTGAATGATACATTCAGTATATTCGTATATGATCCTGTTGCATCACGAATGCTTAAGAAAGGCATCATACCGTTCCCAGGAGATCATGTGAAGGTTCTTGTCCAGATACGTGTACGTGAGGACTTTACTTATGGTATTCTCAATGACGAAGAGTTCCTATATATCCATAGAGAGGAGGTTGAGCCAAAGGATGTATACACATTAGCTAATGTACCTGAGAATGAGTATGTACGTGCTAAGGGTGTTATTAGGGAGCTTAGGTATGTTAGTTCAGGTATCCTATTAGATGTTGATACAGGTAATGATACTATTACCGTACTTATACCTAAGGTGCTAGATTACGTATATACTAATGATACAGAGTACCTAGATATAAAGACCAGCCTTAGTGTTGGTGCTAAAGTGACTATTAGTGGTGTAGTCTACTACTATAGAGGTTATTCTCCAGAGATCGTGCCTCGGACAAAATACGATATTAAGGTGGAGCCTATACCAGAGATCACTCTTCCAGAGATACCAGATTATGTAGGTGATACAGTAAGGTTCCAGGCAGTACTTGGTGAAGTTATAGAGTATAGTAGTGCTACACGGAGCTACGTAGTAAATCTATATAGTGATGGCTATAGTGTTCAAGCATATATCTCAAGCTATGCATTCACATCACTAGACCCGTTCTACCAGGGTGTTGGTTCTAAAGCATATTTTGTAGGTAAAGTCCTCGACACCGATCTCATTGACATCTATGATGTTGAGATAGTGGAGGGTTATCCATCACCACTACTCCCGATAAGCGATGTTACAGAGGATATTGAAGGCTATACAGTTGCTGTTAAGGGTATTGTTGTCGGTAAACCTATGATAACAGGTGTTGTCGTATTTACAATAGATGATGGCACGGGCTCGATCAAAGTGTTTATGCCGGGTAGTGTCTATAGTCAACTCGATCCTGCCCGTAGAGACCTCATTAGTGAGGGTCGTGAGCTAGTACTTGCAGGCTATGTAGAGATCTATCGTGGTGAACTAGAGATTGTAGTCTATAACCCAGTGGGAATACAGTATCCAACATTTATAGTGCCAGGAGAAGGCTATGAGTTACCAGCCCTTGGCGAAATGACTCCTCCAACAGCTACAACTGTATCTATAGGTGATTTATCTAACTATGTAGGTAGTACTGTGACGATAAATGCCTATCTAGACTCTATAGACTACGATAGTGATCTCAATATGTATGTTCTAAAGGTACATGATGATACCGGGTCATGTACAGTGTATGCAAGCTCTGAAATAGTGAGATCCATTATTGATCCATGGACAGTAGGTATTAGTAGCCTACTTAAGATAACAGGATCGGTTGATAGTGCATCATCAATGACAGCATCAAGTATCGAGGTTGTAGAGGCACAAAGTCCACCAGAGGTATCGGTTTCAGAAGCCCTAGGAATGGAACTTGGCACAATAATTATCATTAGAAATGCTGAAGTTATAGAGTCCAAAGCTATTGGGAGTAACTGGTTGTTAACGGTAAGTGATGGTTCTAAATCCATTGATGTATTCATACCAGCAAGCGTGAAGGAAGCCATAGGATCTATGCCTTCTATAGGCTCTAGAGTCGATATTGCTGGCTATCTTAGTGAGTATAGAGGTGAACCAGAATTTGTCATATATACACCTAATGGTTTAAAGATCGTTGGTTAGGTGGTGGGAGATGATCACGCCTACAGAGGTTCTCATATGGACATTAGCGGGTTCAGGATTTGGTGTGTTATTGTCATGGATACCCGGTTTCCACATCTACAACCTATTGGCACTAGTAATGGTTGTCTCACCACTATTCCTATCGATCCCTGAGGCATTCCCCTATTTCACAATCGGTGCTATAGTATCGTTTGTATACCTCAGTATACTCCCTACAGTATATCTTAGTGTTGCTGATGAGTCACTAGTGCTCATGTTATTCCCAACACAACGTTACCTAATGCTTGGTAAGGGGCACATGGCTGTATGGTTGTCGTTACTGGGTGCACTAGGAGGTACTATCATTATAGTACTGTCCGGACTAACATTCCTACCATACATAATACCGTTTGTCTACCAGATCTTTAGTGCATACATTGTATGGATCATAGTATTGATAATAGTGTTCATGTTTATGAGTGAATGGCCTAAAGCAGGTGATCGTGAGAAAACACCTCTTAGGAGACTATTAATTGCATGGAGACAGACGCTGGGAGGACTATTCGTATTCTTCACAGCAGGCCTACTAGGCTTCATAATAATGTACACAGGGCTTGTACCAGCCAGGTTTGCCTATGTCAGGCTAACCCCTATGTTCATAGGATTCTTCGGAATGCCATGGGTACTACAAAACATAATATCCAAGAGACACGTACCCCACCAGGATCTAACGGATAAAATAGAGGCTAGCACATGGGGAGTAATAAACGGCACATTATCCGGTGCATTCGGTGGCTATATTGCGGCTTTCTTCCCGATTGTGACAGGTGGTATGGGTGCTCTTGTTGCTGGGCATATGGCTAGTAGTAGGGGTGATGATGTGTTTATTGTTAGTCAGGGTAGTAATAGGCTGCTGTATTATCTGGGTGCTTTCTTCCTACTGTTCATACCGACTTCCCGGTTGACTCGTGGTACTGGTGCATGGCTTGTATCGAGTCTCTATACACCTAATTCGTGGACAGAGTTCTACTATGCTGCTTTCGCTATACTGGTTGCTGCAGCTGTATCGTTTGTGATGGTTATCTATATGTCAAAGATCCTTGCCTACCTACTATCTGCACTAAACTATATATGGGTATCATATGCTGTAGCTGTCGGGCTAGCGATCATATCATATCTACTTGCTGGTTTACCTGGACTCGTTGTCCTGGCTGTAGCAACACTAATAGGATTGGCTGCTGTAGCATTCAATACTAGGAGAAGCTACTGCCTAGGAGGCTTGATCTTCCCAGTAGTCATGTCTATGACCGGTAATGTAGGAGTATTGCTGGAGCTTATGCATTTAGGCATGGGGTGATAGGGGGATGAGAGGCTGGACACACTTCCTATCAGGTATTGCAATGGCTAGCTTCTTCCCAGAGCTACTAGCGGATCTACGGATGGGTATACTGTTACCAGTCATAACAGGTGTATTTGCGTATCTACCGGATTTCATAGACTTTAAGTTCCGTAGATTCCTATGGAAGAGAGACTATGAAATAGATCCTGCACCATGGGATCCTAAGAGGAAGCTTGCACCAATGAAGATCAATATTAAGGACTTCGATCTTGATAAACGGTGGCAGTTATACTATATTGAGGGTACAGTTGTATCGGTTATTGAGGAGGGTAATGACTATATAAGGTTTAGGGTTAATGATGGTACTGGTGAGGCGATCGTAGAGGCTATTAAGGAGGATTATGAGAGGCTTAAGAGGATCTATGGGGAGATAAAGCCTGGTCTAAAAGTTAGGCTACCAGGATACATAGATACTGGTGATGGAGGGATTAAGTGGGTTGTTGCTGATGCACCTCATCCACAGCTTATAGCCAGCACCATTGCTAGGGCTATTGATGAAGCGTATGAGACTGGGAAGCTAGTCACTGTCAAGGTCTATAATATTAGGATGGCTGCTGATGTATACCGTAGATTCCTAATACACTACGATTCTCCAACGAGAACTATAAAGGTCTATATGGGCCCACTTGTCACTACTGGTGGACTACCGATCAAGGGTACTGATGTACCGGAGTACCGGAGAGTTGGTGAGGCCCGGACACGATACCCATTTGTAAAGACTTATCCAAGGCCAACAATTATTGATGCATTCAATGGCCCAGAGATCGGTTATCACAAGATCGTTTTGCCCGATGGAAGGGAGGTTGTTGAGGAGAAGTTTATACCATGGCATCGTGGGTTTAGCCATAGCTTTACAGCTGGTGCTATAGCTGCACTAATACTGTTACCCATACTATGGCTCATCGGGTATCCACACTATCTACAACTAGCTATAGCGGCTATGCTTGGTTATTGGATGCATGTTATAGAGGATCAGCTTGGGTTTATGGGTAGTAATCTCTTCCCACCATTGACTAAGGAGCGTATACCAGGGCTTATGCTTGGACCTAACATCTATACTGGTATGAATTTCGCCACATCATGGCTCATGGTATCATTGATCATATGGAATATCAATAGGTTTACATTGCCAAGGCCAATACCATTACCTGATCCACTATTGCTACTGATACTAGCAGCACCATCAATAATTATCTATGGCTATGGAGTGATCGACTCTATAAGGTTTAGGAAGCTGTATCGGGCATACTGGAAGAGGATGGCTGCACTAGAGGCTCTAGAGGAGCAGGAGCAAGTGGGTGGTCTCTAAGGTATTTCTTATCCACCTATCCTCTTTCCATTAATTATTTTCTTAAGTTCTATGAAGACCTCTAGACTAGCTTTTTCACCAAGTAGATCCCAGTATATACCCTTGGGCTTCCCCGGCCTTGGATTAACATATATTGTCTGGGTTGGCGTGAAGATAGCGTCTACAGTTAGATCGTGTTTCTCAATAGGTATTCTCTCATTGATCACTTGTACATCATGGACTGTAGTAGCCACGATCACATTATCATCAATAACTCCTAGTTCTCGTAGAATAGCATATTCTAGTTCAGCATATCCTCCACCCTTCCCAACCCTCCCTCCATAACGATCTACAGCTACACACCCGGTAACTATTAGGTCTACCGATGGGATCTCGTTGAGCCTTATGAGCCTCCCATACCTAAATGCACCACGTATTGTTGATGCAGACATGTACCTGTGATGGGGTATCTTAGACGGATCTAGTAGTATGAAGCCTTTCCGAAGCCTTGGCGTAGCCATAACAAGCTTTTTACCATCAAGTAGTGCTCGGTATCGGACTGGTTGTTGTGGACTATCCGGATTAACCTTTATGACCTCTGCTCTCCTCCACATACTCGTTCTACATAATCGATCAGCTGCTTTCTCAGCCCCTATGAAATTAGGTATTCTACCATATACTGGTCTTGGGAAACGAGCTATGTTCCTCTCCTCCATGATCCTCCATATAGTCTCTCTAATCCTCTTCTTAACCTCTACACTATCCATTAACCCCAGCCTCCCAAGGCTATGGTCTAGCGGTACTACTTAAAATACTCCTAGGTAATTATCTAGTACACATGGTGCTATAAAATGGTGTTTAAGAGACCAGCTCTACAGATAGCACTTGATCTAGTTGATCTAGGGAGAGCACTGGAGATTGCTACATCTACCACATACAATCTACCACGAGAACACCTCATAATCGAGGCCGGTACACCATTGATCAAGTCCTGGGGAGCTATAGCTCCAAGGCTACTGAAGAAAGCTACTGGTGCACCAGTATTTGCTGATACAAAGACCATGGATACTGGATCGCTTGAGGCAAAGCTAATGATCGATAATGGAGCCGATATTGTTAGTGTATTAGGTGTAGCTAGTAACGACACTATTATAGAGCTCGTAGAGGAAACCCATAGGCATGGGAAACTAGCTGCCCTAGACTTAATCAATAACCCAGAACCCATTAGTACAGCTATTAAAGCTATAGAATACGGAGTAGACATCATAATCTATCATGTAGGAGTAGATGTTCAGAGGAAAAGAGGGGTTACAGCAGCCGATCTTATTAATGAAGTCAACCACTTAATCAAAAAGATCAAGGGAATGGGGAGAAGGACCTACATAGCTGTTGCTGGAGGACTTAGGCCAGGTTCTATAGCCAGGTTCATAGATATTGGTGTTGATATAGTGATCGTTGGTTCAGCAATAACGGGATCAAGGGATCCATTAAGTGTTTCAAGGAGTATCCTTGAGGAGATGGGGGTTCTATAGATCTAGGGAGGAACTATACTTATCCAGGTGACGGACTGGATAATGTTGCAGGGTATCGGATGGATCTATATAGCCGTATCTGTAATTGCATGGTCTATATCGCCATCACTAATAGCTCTTGATAGAGGTAGATATAATAGTATTGCTGCAAATGCATCAAGATCCCTTTATGCAGCACTATTTATGCTACCATACCTTATCCTCATAGGCTATGTTCCTTCAGCAAACGATCTATTGATGGCAGTACTGGTTGGGATAACTGGTGCTGTAGTTGGGGATACAGCGTATGTGGCTGCTTTACGCTGTAGTAGTCCGGGTCTAGTTATACCTGTATCATATACGTATGTATTTGTTGCACAGATCATAGGGGTTTTTATCGGTACCAGTATTGATTATATGGATATAGTTGCTTCGTTAGTAGCTGTACTGGGTGTGTATATAGCCTATAGTGGTTCTAGGAAGACATCTAGTTCATTGAAGGGGCTAGTGTACTCTGTTGTAGCTAGTTTCTCGTGGGGTGTTTTTGTTCATCTAGTGAATTATGCTGTATCTGTAATGGATCCTATAGTATTGAATTTCCTGAGACTACTTGTTACAAGTGCTGTTTTGTTTATAGTGTCATTGATACTATATGGTTCTAGGAATAGTCTACCAGCACTATATAGGCTTAGATACACTAACCTATCGGGTATACTGGGCTTTGGGGTAGGTGGTACATTCTTCTACCTAGCACTCTCAGTACTTGAATTCTCACCAGCCATAATAACAACTGCCTTAACACCATTAACAGCAGTATTTACTGCAAAACTATTATTGAAGGAGGAGATACGGTTAAAACATGTAATTGGTACACTGGTGGTTGTAGGAGCAATAGTTTTATCCACAATCTAGAAGTCCGGGAAATCAACAACTTCCTCAACAATCCCTGAATCACCCACCTTCCTATACCTCTCCCTAAGATCCACAAGTATTTTCTCAAGTCTCTCAAAAGCTCTCCTCTTACAATACCCACATAAGATCTGCCCACCTATACACTCACTATACACCCTCCTAAGATCATCGTCGTCCGGGGAGAGGTAGTACACATATAGATCATATACGGTGCACTTCTCTGGTTCACCGCCAAGCCTTCTCTGCTCCTCTGCAGTAGCACGGCCACCAGTAAGTGCTCTCATCACCTTTGACTTAACCTTATCCAGTGGATCGCTAAGGAATATGGCATAGTCTGGCTTAGAACTACTCATCTTATTACCATCAAGTCCTCGGATAAACTTATGGTATGTTGATGCTGGTCTCCTTAGCCCAAGCTCGTTCTTAAAACGATCAGCTATATCCCTTGAAAGCCTTAAGTGTGGATCTTGATCGGCACCTACTGGTACCAGTATCCACTCATAACCTCCGAATTCCTTGAGCTGTAGATGGAGTATATCTGCTGCCTGTGTAAGTGCTGCTATGATCTTTGAAGGCTCCAGCTTTCCGTATATAGCCTCCATTTCCGCTAGAGTGACTTTACGTGAGAACAACTGTATTAGTCGATAGTATGTTGGTCTATAGTTTGTCTGGAAGTATATCCTTGTCCTCCGTGGATCGAGTCCTATGGCGAAAGCATACGTTATATACTCCCGGGCATACTCCATGATCTCTTTCCTCGATAGTCTACGGACAGCATATGCTTCTGCATCAGCTATCACAATAGTTACATCAACACCTAGGTCCTGGTAATACTTAAGCTCCTCCAGTACAGCATAGTGTCCTAGATGCACATGTCCACTTGGCATAAAGCCTGTTAATATAGCTACTTTCCCACCATCCTTTAATGCTTTAAGCCATTTATCGAAGTCACGGTGTCCAAATACTATTCTTCTCTTAAAGAACCTATGTAGTCTTGGTAGTTTATCAAGTACATTATCTATTGGCTCAATACCGAATTGACTAAATAGTTTCTCATACTCCTCAATAGCGAAATGACCCCATGGATCAAGTATTACCGACATACCCGATCATCCTTTTTCCGGCTATGATATCTTTTAACTAATATATTATATCTTGTTTAAAACTTTACCATAAACTATGTATCCATGGTTCTACGTAGATACGCTATTTTATCACCAGTTACTCTAGCTATCTGGTTCTCTATACAGGTTCTCTTCATAATAGATGCAATCTTATCCCAGCTCCTGTTAAGACCTATAGCTACTGCATCCAGTATATAGATATTGGCTTTAACACCCTCCTCAATATACCATAGGAGATCTTTTATCCCAAGTGCCTTGATAGATGATCTAGTTATCATTGATAGTATATCCCTAGAACCTATACTTGGTTCCCTAGAAGCTAGTAGACTATAGACTATATTGATCTCCCTCCATATATCCGGCTTAAAACAACCAGTATTATCAGTTCCAATTGTTATCTCAACACCCCTCCTCCACGCAGTATATAGATCGGGTAATCTACCTAGGAACCATAGGTTACTCGATGGACATGATACAAGTACAACATCATGATCAACCAATAGATCGTATTCCCAAGGATCCATATAAACACCGTGAACCACATGCTTAAGCCTAATACCAGCTGATAAAAGATACTCTAAAGCACCACATCTACACATCCTCCTAGTTTCACCAATATGTGCTGCAACCACAGTCTCACGTGAAAGCTTAGACAATGTATCAAGTATCCATGGCGGTATCCTTAAAGGATTGCTAATGCCTAATCCACCACATTCTCTAGCAACACTAATGTATTCAAGTTCATCATCTAATCTATGCGGCCTAGATAAAGCTATATACTCTATACCATATCCATTAAATATCTCCTTCAATACTCTACACAAACTATTTAGTTCAAGGAAATCACCAACACCACTGTAGTACAGTAGATTAGTCCGTATATAGTCTTTGTAGAAATCAAGATCTCTACTATAGAGCCTTATGAGCGGATGCTTAAGCCCCCTACTCCCAACATAACCCGGTAGATCATAGCCTACACAAGCCTCTAGGACTATTGAGTCTAGAAAATGAATATGAGAGTTAAGAATACCAGGTAAAGCTACTGCATCCCTAAAATCAATTCCTCCATCAACCCATCCATGGGAAACCTCTTTAACAATACCATCCTCTATAACAACATGGATCCTCTCTAGAACATCATAGTCTCTCCCATAGACAAGGTATCCAAGATTCAATATAATGGGCTCAGAGCCGGAGATCCCTTCTTCACCCCACATGGGTCAGCTGGACTAAGAGTCCTCATAGCCTCTAAGGTATTTTATATTAACCTACGGTTTTAAGAAATACTATAGAGACCTATTCGTAGGTAGTTACGTGGTAACGAGATATGTCATCTCATGCTACGGTATTTATTGATAGAGATAAGGAGTTGAGGACATTAGAGAAGTATTGGAGGAAGAAAGGCTTTGTATCAATCATACTTTATGGTAGACGTCGTGTAGGTAAGACAAGGTTATTAAAAGAATTCTGTAAAGACAAGCCGACACAGATTTAATATAAAAGCATGTTATTTTATATGTTCTTTATGGTTGTTCTTCTTCGATTATTGCTATGATTTTTATTTTTCTTCCATGAAATTGTTTGAGTTTTTCCTGGTATTGTTTGGGTGGGTATATGATGTATCTTCCTCGTCCATAGCTTATTATCTTGGCCTCAAACACGTAGACCAGGCTCATACTCCCACCAAGCTATAAGTATAGCGATAAAGCTTATAAAACTGACTCCATATAAGATATAAATGGGTGAGAAGCTCCGATGAGGGGGAGCACCACCCAATTGGCCCGGGTGGTTCCCCGAGGAGAAAAGATACTAACCCTAAAGGCACGTGGAATTCTCATAAAAGGTTCTCTTGAAGAGCTAAGAGAAGAGCTCTACCATATACATAGAGCTATACAGTACATAGTAGATGCTCTATGGGAGCTAGATAAGATACCGACAATAAACCAGTGCCACCAGATGTTCTATAGGATACTTCGTGGACAAGGATTCCGTGCACATCAGGCAAAGCAGATATATAAGTATGCTTTATCCATTGTTAGATCAGCTAGGAAGAACAATGGAAAGAAACCAGTACTAAAGAAGCTAACGGCGCGACTAGACAAATACGATGCTAGTGTGGATTTCGAGAATCACTTAATTATTGTAAAGCTTAGAGGTATAGTCTTTAAGCTAAAACTACTGCATTGTAGAGAATACATTAAAAAGTTCGTGGGGAGGAAATGGTACGAGGTAATAATAAGTATTGATAAACAGGGAAGAATATGGGTGTATATACCGCTTAGATGGATGTATAACCCATATAAGCCTAGAAGATTTATTTCTATTGATATAAACCTTAAGAAGATGGTTGTCTATAATGGAGAGAGTACCAGGAGAATAGATACTAGGTTTACTGAGGCACTATACCTCAAGCATCTAGCTGAGGATGTTCAGAAGAGACATAGTTATACATGGAGACGTAATGAGAAATGGCTAGAGATTATCAGAGCACTACATAGACGCTCAAGAAACATTGTGGTTGATTGGTGCCGTAAGTTTGCTAAATACATTGTCTTGAAGGCTAGGAGAACTAGAAGTGCTATAGTATTAGAGGATCTTGATAAACTATGGTTTAATGCCTCTAGAAAGTCTTCTAGTTTAGCTGACAAATTATCTCGTTTCGCTTACCGTAAGCTAGAATTAGCGATAATATCTAAGGCTATAGAGTATAATGTACCGATAATATTTATTGATCCAAGGAACACTTCAACAATGTGCCCCAGATGTGGAAGTAAATTATCCCACAACTATAGACTAGCAATATGTAGGAAATGCGGATTAATGGCTGACAGAGACAGTTGGAGCAATGAACATATACCTTAAAGCACTCAATCACATAGCCCCACGCCATGGGTCGTGGGGCACCCACCCAATGACCAATGAAACCAGACCGAAGGGTGGGCTCCCCAAAGATGAGCCAATGACAATTCATATAAAAACATAACAAACATAAGTAAAGAGGTGAACCCATTGAATATAGGTAGGTGGTGGTATAAGAGCTATGAGATAGACTTGGTCACATACGATGATATTAGTGTTAGCTACATAGAGGTTAAATGGACTACTCTCACCATGAAGGATGTTAGAAGAATACTTAGTAAACTAAGGGAGAAAGCTATGAGGACGGGTATATACCGTGATAAAGTCTACTATGTTGTTGTATGCCGTAATGTAAAATATCTTGACCAGAGCATCCTTGAGGATAATGAGGCGGTTATTACATTAAATGATATAGAGAATAGAATATTTGGGGGACACACGGGTTCTAATAGGTAGGCATTATTGTAGGAAACATATTATATCCTCACATACCCTATATGTAGAGAGTAGGCATCTATGGGGAATGGGTGCTGTATATTGGCTGTGGACTGGATTGGTGTACGTAGTGCATTATTATCTGGTGAACCAGTACTCATATTTGATTCCATGTCTCGTGAAGCTGAGACTGATATGGTCTATTATGCTGGTGTTATAAGCTATGATAGGATCGCTAGGCTTAGGAGAGATGCTGGTGGACTAATCTGTTACGTGTCTGGTAGGCTTTTCCGAGAAGCTCTAGAGCTACCATTTCTTAATGAGGCTCTATCCAGGCATCCAGTCTATGGTAGACTTGTTGATAAAAAACCTAGGTATGGTGATCCACCTGCCTTCAATATATGGGTTAACCATGTTGACACATATACTGGGATAAGTGATCATGATAAGGCATTGACTATCCGTAGACTACATGAGGTTGCAGAAAACATCTATAAGGGGTTTATGGAGGAGGCACAGACAATATTCTATCGTGAATTCTATGCACCCGGGCATGTACCAGTTCTCACTAGTAGGGGTCTAGGTAGCCGTAGGGGGCACACTGAACTAGTTACTGCACTAGCTGTAATCACTGGTTTAACTCCAAGCATGGTTATTGCTGAAATGCTTAGTGAAGGTACCTCAATGGCTAGAGAGGACGCTATGAGGTATGCTCGTAGGCATGGGCTACACTACATAGATGGTTTCGACATTATTGTTGAGGCTGAGAAGAGAGGAGTCCTTAATGATTAAGATCGGTGTTGTGGATACAACATTCTCCCGTGTAGACATGGCCCGATATGCTATAGAGGTTATAAGGGATCATCTGCCCGACGCCGTTATCCTAAGGTATACGGTGCCGGGTATAAAGGATATACCAGTAGCTGCTAAGAAACTATTTGATATGGGCTGTGAAGCCGTTATAACATTTGGCTGGGTAGGTGCTAAACCAGTTGATAAATACAGTTACTTGGCTATGAGTATTGGCTTGATAATACTACAGATCCTTGTTGGTAAACACATTATAGATGTGACAGTACATGAGGATGAGGCTGATGACCCTGATAAACTCTATGAAATAGCGATTGATCGGGCTAGGAAGCATGCTTTAAATCTAGTAAAACTCATAAAATATGGTGGAGAAGCACTTACAAGATATGCTGGTAAAGGTCTACGTCAGGGATATCATGACGTAGGCCCTATTAAAGGGTAGGAGGATGAACTGGGTTGGAGGATCGGGTTAGGCTTGGGATAGTTGTATCTGAGTTCAACTATGATATTACATACCTTATGCTACAGAGGGCTTTGAATCATGCACGGTTCCTTGGTGCTGAGGTAAGGTATGTTGTTAAAGTACCAGGTGCCTTTGAGATACCAGTGGCTGCTCGGAAGCTATTGGAGAAGGATGATGTTGATGGTGTTGTTGCACTAGGTGCTGTTATCCAGGGTGAGACAAGACATGATGAGTTAGTAGCTAGTCAGGCTGGAAGGAAGATCATGGATTTAATGGTTGAGTACGGTAAGCCCGTATCACTTGGTATCATAGGCCCTGGTGCATCACGTATGCAGGCACTGGAGCGTGTTGATGATTATGCTCGTAGGGCTGTTGAGGCAGCTGTTAAGATGGCTCGTAGGCTGAGACTACTTGGTTCTGCAAGGTATTCTGGTGAGACATTGTTTATTGAGTAGTTCCATATGGGGTTTAGCCTGGTTTGCCCCGTATAACAGTGATTGAGCTTTACCAGTATAGGTATTGGACGGAGAAACTAGGTTTTGATAGGGAGTGGATTATACAGTCTAGTCAGGCAGAGCTATACTCTACATTACAGAAGCTCTTCTCCAGGAACGATGGTCTACTTATCCCCTTACGCTATGACTATTATCTTGGACTAGCCAATACTATTTCTAGGGAGAGGCATGAGGAGATCTATACAGCTGTATCAACCTCAACACCCGTCCCGATCAGGATGGTGTCTCTAGCCCATAGGTACCCCTCGACAGCTCAACTTCTAGCTACATACTACCTGGCTTCTTCAACAAAGAACTTTATATACCTTGATGGTGAGGAGGATCCTACTGTTATACTGCATATTGATGTTGATAATATTACTCGTTTAACCTATGAGACAAGTATTTATGAGACATATACCTTGACAATGAAGTTCTTTACAGAGGTTGCAACCATAGCATTTAGATACGGTGGTTTAGCGGGATATCTGGGTGGAGATAATATTATTGCTGTACTACCGATCGATAGCTATAGAAGCTTTATAGAATCCCTACCAGATTATGTAAAGGTTGGTGTTGGTGTATCCATTAAACCTAGGAAGGCTATGGAGTTAGCTACTAGAGCACTTGATGAGATCAGAAGGGATAGGAGTAGGAGATTTATTGAATACTACGACGCCTCCATATCTCAAGGATAACTGTTGCAATCCCTATTACTGGAATAAATATATTATTTAAACCCATTAGCGTAAGATCATCTTTTTCAACTACTGTATCTTCACGGGATATGTTCTGTGGAATATACCTCTCTTCCGGAGGCATTGATGCAGAATTTCCAGGGGATACGTTGATATACTCTGTTTCATTACTTAATTTCCTAATTACGTTTGTCTCATTACTTTTAATGTCTATAATGGTTATCATATACTTTGTGACATTTATTCTTAGAGTGTCCATAAATCCTTCGGCATCCCGGATCTCTACGATTATATATGGTAATGATCCTTTATCTAGATTATTTCCAATAAAATCTTCATATATGGACATCCTATTTAGCCCGAATGATGCATTTAGTATCATTGGATTGTTGGAGCTAATAGTCTTACTTTTTAAGACTAGACGTGTTGAAGCATTCTTTATGGTAGAGTATAGATAGGCATTGAGTTGTAGATCACTTGGATTATTATCCTCGATCAAGATCCAGAATGAAAATATCTCTTTTACAGGCCTTGATCTTATCCTATGGATTATTATGGTTAAGTTATAGTCGGTTATAGTTGGAGGCTGCATGTCCAATACTATTGATTGCTCTACTGTATAGTTATTAGGTATAAGATCAATTAATTTCCCATTATTATAGGCATTGCCGGGGTCGAGGTCAATATATCTCCCATTATATTTAATGAATATACATACCTTATTAACTGAATAGGATAGATTAAATAGTGCTAGGCCCTCCTTATTGGTTATCGTATATGTGTATACATTCTTAGGTTCCCTTCCACATTTAAACATGGGTATAGGTTCACTTAGTACTACTTCTAATCCTTGGGCAGGCTTTCCATTTCTATAGAGAACCTTTATCTCTAGATGCCCTCCAGTGTATGCGGGTATATGAGCCGATGCTATGACTAATAATAGTAGTAATATTACTAGTGTGTATCTAGGGGGTTTTGACACCTGCATCCACTACTACCCCCTAGTATATATATGTCTTGATCCTAAAAATATGCTCCTCTATGGACGCACTTATGGATCATTTATACAATAAACTACTGTGTGCACCGTAGGATAGATTTATATATTACCGCCTCTCAAATATTGTAATCCGGAGCGAATGTTGACTAAGGTGGATCGGGTTGGATAAGCTTCTATCCATAACTCTATCCCTATTGTTAATACTCTCCATAATATCTCCACTACTCACAGCGGCGGCAACGCCGAAGGCTGAAGATGATCTGTGGACTAGGAAGATACATCCAGTATTCCTAAAGAAGATCATGGATATGGATGATGATGAGTATGTAGAGGCCATCATAAGGCTTAAGCCCCTCCCCAAGGACATGGCTATGAATGTTAAGGGGCACTATAGACTAGCTGTTGATACACTGAAGTGGTGGGCTAAGATCACACAGGCACCAGTTGTCAAGTTCATAACTGATAATGGAGGTATTGTATTAAGGAGGTTCTGGATTGATAACGTTATAGCTGTAAGGGTTAAGGTTGGACTTCTAAAGAAGATTGCTATGCTACCGGATGTTGTAGAGATCTTTGAGAACTTCAAGGTACATATACTTGAGCCAGTTGAGAAGAAACCCTTAGCACTCGATCAGGAGGCTTCAAGCTGGGGTATCTTCAAGATTAGGGCTAATGAGGCATGGGCTGCCGGATATACTGGTGAGGGTGTAAGAATAGCTCTTATAGATACTGGTGTTGATATCTCACACCCAGCTCTACAGGGTAAGATGCTTGACGTGGTCCCAGAGACCCCCAAGTACGAGGGTGGATGGATGGAGTTTGATGACTATGGTAACCCGATATTCTCTGACCCATGGGACTCATATGGGCATGGTACACACACTAGTGGTACAGCATTAGGTGGTGATACAGAGAACATATTGATCGGTGTAGCACCCGGTGCTACACTAATGCATGCAATGGTGTTCCACGGCCCCTCCGCAACATTTGAGGCTTGTCTAGCTGGTATAGAGTGGGCTGTTGAGCCATACTATATTGATGATGAGGGTAACTATGTCTATACGGGTCTACCAGCACATGTTGTATCAATGAGCTGGGGTGCAGCAGGCTATTATGGGAACGAGTTCCTACCAGCCTTTAGCAACATGCTCTTAGCTAACATCGTACCAGTAGCAGCTATTGGTAATGAGGGAGAGGGTGCATCAAGTAATCCAGGTAATATCTGGGGTGTATTTGGTGTTGGTGCAACTGATGAGAGCGATAATGTAGCCTACTTCAGCAGTGGTGAAGTGGTTAACTGGCCTGATCCGCCGGAGGAGTGGCCATTCTTCGACACGTACCCAAGCACCTATATAAAGCCTGACTTCTCAGCACCTGGTGTAAACATTGTTAGTTCAGTACCTGGCGGTGGCTATGAGGCTTGGAGTGGTACTAGTATGGCTACACCACACGTTAGTGGTACTGTAGCATTGATCCTGCAGGCTGCTGGATGGACTGACTTTGATGTACCCGATACTCCTGAGATGGTCTACCTCATACTTAATGCTACAGCTGTAGACTTCGGCGATCCTGGTCAGGATACTAGGTATGGCTGGGGACGTATTGATGCCTATGAGGCTGTCCAGAAGGCTCTACAGTATGCTAAGACAACTGGTGTTGAGGGCTATGTATATGATGCTGTTAGCAATGAACCGGTTGTATGGGCTACCGTGACCGTTAACGAGACTGGCAAGACTGTCAAGGTTAACGGTAGTGGCTACTTCAGGATACCACTAGACCCCGGTACCTACCACTTGATATTTGAGGCATGGGGTTATGAGCCACAGACACTCGAGGTTGAAGTAATAGCTCTCAATGGTACAATAGCTGGTTGGGTAATCGATGAGGTTTATGGTACACCTATTGAGGGTGCTGCTGTTACTGTTGAAGAACTCAATCTGACAGTATATACTGGAGCTGATGGTGGATTCAGTATAACGGTTCCACCAGGCACTTATACTGTGACGGCATCTGCTGAAGGCTATGAGAGTGAGACACAGGTTGTTGATGTTGGTGAGAATGAGACTGTGATAGTCACATTCACGTTGCCCCCAATAGGTAATGGTACTATTATTGGCTATGTCACCGATGCTGAGACGGGAGAGCCTATTGAGGGTGCTGTTGTCTGGGTCTATGTAGATGATGTACCTGTAGCTAACTATACTGATGCCACTGGATACTATGAGCTAAACGTGCCATCGGGTATTTATACAGTATACGTATTTGCACCAGGGTATGAGTCTGCAGAGGCACAGAACGTTACAGTAGTACCTGGAGGGATAGTTGTAGTTAACTTCTCACTAACACCAGTACCACCAGTTGTAGTTGTATTGGCTAATGTAGACTATGATACACAGCCACACCTAGCCACAATAATAGCTTCAGCCGGATACCCAGTTGTAGAATATGATAGTATGGAGGAACTACTTGATGACTGGGCTGCTGGACTGATCAATCCTAAGGTGATAGTACTGGATCATACAGAGCCTGATGAATATGATTATCCAGACAATGACACATTTGTAGCATTCCTACTACTAGCAGATGCCTCAGGTACATCACTCGTATGGCTAGGTACATCATACTCTGGAAAGACAGCAATGGATGTACTATACATGTATGGAGACTATGTAGAGCCTCTAGGCTATCCAGCACCAGATGATTATGAGTATCACTATCCAAGTCCAGAGTATGTTCTTGTCTACATGCTACAACCAGATCACCCGATATTCAATGGCGTAGTACCCGATGAAGACAACTGGTTCTACCTAGCAGACCTAGAGAACAGCGATTGGGCAGACTACAAGACCTATTACTTCGAGGATGATGCTGGTCTTGTAGAGCTAGCCTATATCAACGATACCGACAATGATGTCTATGGAGGCATCGGTGTTGCCGAGTGGACAACAACTACTGGTGTACCATGGTTCTACCTTGGTAGTTGGGCTGAGAGTGAATGGATGCAGTATCTAGAGCCGGGTTCAGATGGTGTATATAGCAACAATACATTAACCGTGCTCGTGAATGCTGTAGCATTAGGCTATGGATCAGCACCAACCAGTACATTATCACTTGATAAGGCTAGGTTATTGGCTAGCCTACTAGCTCATAGGAGAGGATTTGAGGTAGCCAGGGAGGTTGAGACAGATGTCTATACATATGTAGAGGTTTATCTAGAGAGGCTACCTTATGGATGGGTTAAGGGCCATGTTGAGGGTAGTGATGGCCTTATACTAGCTGGTGCTACAATAGAGGTACTTGGTACACCAGTGACTATGGAGACTGATGAGAATGGAGACTTCCACTTCTGGCTACCAGCAGGCAACTATACCATCGTAATCAGTAAGCCCGGATATGCTGACGCTATTATTGAGGTGACCGTTAACGTTAACGAGACAACCGATCTAGATACTATTGTGCTACAGAGAGTACCACGTATAGCCATACTCTATGACTATGCTGGAGAGATCAAGGCATTCATTGAGAACGTGTTTGGCTGGTATGCTAAGGACTATGGTAATATAACTGAGTTAACAGAGGATCTGACAACAGGATTCTATGACGCTGTAATACATGCTGGATACTACTATGCACCAATGCCTAGTAGGACAGAGTTCCTAGAGTTCTACAACACCATTGTAGAATACGGTATAAACGCTATATTCCTAGACCAATGGAGTAGCCCATGGTACCCAGATATCTTCGGCTATGGTATAAGGTGTCTGAACGAGTACCTAGGCGATCCAGTTAGTAGATCTACTGGTGATACAGACTATGGTGTAGGGACACAGCTAGTCATTACAGAGATGCACCCGATATTCCGTGGCTACGAGGTTGGACAAGTACTTGATCTAGCCTTCAACCCAGGATACTGGGGTACTGACTATGCATACTTCAGCGGATTTAGTGGTGAGACTATAGCCAAGCTAGTGATCGAGGATGAGGTGTACGGAGACCTTATTGCATGGAAGATGCTGGAGACAGGATCAAAGATACTACTGATGGCTAGCTTTGCTCCAGAGGAGTATCAGGATATGAGCTACTGGTCAACCGATGCTCTAGTCATATTCGCTAACGCTATACACTGGATTGTGCAGAAGCCATTGAATGTATGGCTTGAAAACCCATACCTACATGTAGGTGATGAGGCTGTTGTACACATTAGTGGTGCTCCAGCAGATACTGTACTCCATGTACTACTTGATGGAGCACTTGTAGCAACTGTAGTAAGTGATGAGGAGGGCAATGCTACTGCAACCTTCACTGTACCCTTGATACCTGGTGGAGAGCATCTAGTAGAGGTTATATCAGCTGATGAGCTATACTATGGTATGACCAAGCTCTATGTACTAGCAAAGATAGTTGTATCACCAACAGAGACAACATCACCTGGACAAATATATGTCGTAGCTACTGGTCTACCTGCACTACAGAAGGCATACGTATACTTTGACGCCAACTACCTAACATTAATAGCTGCTAACGAGTCTGGTGCATTTGAGGCTATAATCAACGTGCCTATGGTGATTACCGGTACACATACAGTATCACTAGCTGATCCCGTTACTGGAGAAATACTCCACACTACAGAGATTATGGTGTACAGCGTATTCGATAACCTAACGGCTGGTGGTACAAGGCTTAATGAGGTACTTGAGAAACTAAATAGTATTGATGCTAAACTAGATCTGATAATAGTTGATCTATCAGGTCTTAATGAGACACTCTATGGAGTTGATGGAAAGATCGATCAGTTAATAGTTGATGTAGATACCGTATCAGGAAAGCTTGACAGTATATCATCCCTCCTAGACAGCGTCACAGGATCATTAGATACTGTATCGGGTGATGTAGCATACATTAAGACAGAGCTAGGGACAATAGCCACAAAGATCAATGATCTAAACGCTACACTGGTAGGGCTAATCATTACAGAGACTGGTAAGGTATATGCATTAGTCAATACAAGTGTAGGTACCATAACAGCTAAACTAGATGATCTAGAAGAGTTAGGCCTATCAGTATCTGATAATATATCAACAGTGCTAAACAACCTAGATACACTAAATACCAAGGTAGATGATCTAGGGGCAAAGATCGATGATCTAGATGCAAAGATTACTGAGATCTATGAGAACCTAACATCACTAATTGAGAAGGTAAAGAGCGATCTATCGGGTGAACATAGTACAATAATTAGTAAGCTCGACCAGCTAAGCAGTAGTGTTGGACAGTTAAGCAGTAAGGTAAAGAGTATAGAGGAGGAGAAGATACCATCAGTTGAACAGAAGGTTGAAGATGCAAAGTCATCAGCATCAACAGCAACCAATGTTGGTGGTGCTGGACTAGGACTTGCAGTAATAGCATTAGCAGCCGCTATCTTTGGCTTCGTTAGGAAGAAGTAATTGTTTTAAATAAATCCCTAACTATTTTTTCACAGCTCCTCTACTACTCTATTGCTAGGTTCCTCTTAACAATATATAGCCCCCTGCTCCACTTAATCAAATACCCCATCTTCTCTAGTTTTGACAATATCCTACCAGCTGCATTAAGTGATATACCAAGTTCATACGATAGCTCATGTACTCTAATAAAGAGTTTTCCTGAATTCACAAGTTTCCTACCAAGTCTATGTAGATATATTGTCACAATTACATAGTCCTTAGAGGACATTACCTACACCCATTTATAGAAAGGAAATTTAATAAAGTAGTGGGGGGTAGGTGAAACTATTCCCATATGCTCAGTAATGGGGCCTTTTCATCCCCTGATGGGTCATCGGTAATACCATTCATCACTGCCTAGAACTATCTACTCCTCTTGCTTAGCCTCCTTATCTATCCGGAGTTCCTCCATAATCCTTCTATTCCTATAGAGTCCTATATATGATGCTATTATACGTACACTAACACTTACCTCTTCATCAAAACAACATCTACTCTCAACAACTGTATCATCTAGTAGTTTTACCCTTATCTTCTTAAACCTCCTACGATCACAGTCGATTACCTCAAAACTCTTTACAAAACCATTCATCGCAAGAGCTTCAAGATATCTGAGTGGGCAATCAATTCTACAGGTTATATACCTTGATATACTTGCTTGGGTCAAGCCGTATACCCCATTAGATATATGCTCATACAAATATTGTGGTCTAGCTATAAAAGATTATCTAGAATAAGGTCTAGGGTCTAATCCTCCTAACAACCACCTCAAGATCATCTAGTTTCTCCAGAAGATCACTAGATATTCTTGGCCCTCTACCATATAGTATAATCACTGGTTTAGCACCCATTGATCTAGCTGCACCAATGACCCTTTCTACATCCTCTGTCTTTAGAACAATATTTCCATTAAATACCTTTACAGCTAGCTTCTCACCACCCTTTAAAGCCACTATATCGAACAATACATCACCAGATCTAATGTTGAACTTAACACCATAACCAGCCCCAATATAGCGTCCCGCAACAACTCCTACAACACCATACTTCTCCCTAAGCAACCGAGATATAAATCTAGCCTTAGCAGTAACCACTAGACACCACCTTTAATCCCATATCCCCTATAGCTATTTATGGATAGAATACCGTATTTAGGAAAATAAGCTTTATTATAGAAGCCTCTTACCAGCCCTCCTTAGAAACTCCTCAACAAGCTCCTCAATACCTGGGCCCTCAACGATCCTGACCCTAAATGATACATGGACAACCTCCTTATCAACCCTTATAAGCCTCAGTATATCACTTGGTGTACCAAGTACTACTGTATCAGCAGGGATCCTCTGGAGTGTCTCCTCAAGATCCCTTAATTGCTCCCGACTATAGCCTAGACTAGGTACAACCTCCTTCATATGTGGGTACTTCTTATAGGATTCAGCTATGATGCCTACAGCATATGGTCTTGGATCAACTATTTCAACTGCACCATACCTCTTTGCAGCAACATAGCCTGCAGCATATGGTAGTCCACCATGGGTGACTGTTGGTGCATCCTCTACTACAACAACACGTTTACCCTCAATAGCCTCAGGCTTATCCACGATCACCTCACTCTCTGCAAGACTTATTGCTGCCCTTGGATTAACCCTCCTAATATTACTTATGATCTTATCTACATCCTCACGACTAGCCTGATCAACCTTATTTATGATGATCGCATCTGCAAGCCTAGTATTAACTTCACCCGGGTAACTAGCTATCTCCTGCCCAGGCCTCATAGCATCAGCTACGGTTATCATGTAGTCAGGCCTATAGAATGGCCAGTCATTATTCCCTCCATCCCATAATATAATGTCGTTCTCTGCCTCAACAATCCTGAGAAGCCTTGCATAGTCTACACCAGCGTATACTGTAAGACCCATTTTGATATAGTGTTCATACTCTTCACGTTCCTCAATGGTTGCCTTATACTTATCTAGATCCTCGTATGAAGAGAACTTCTCAACAGCCATAAGCTCTAGATCACCATAGGCCATTGGATGCCTGATCACGCCAACCCTATAGCCTTTCTCAACAAGTATCCGGGCTACTTCACGTGAGACACTACTCTTACCAACACCCGTCCTTACACCAACAACCGCTATAACGGGCTTTACGGTCTCAAGCATTGTCTCCTTAGGCCCTAGTATACGGAATGATGCTCCAGAGGCTAGTGCTTGGCTTAGGTAATGCCCTAGATCCTCGTATGTTAGATCGCTGAAGCTTAGTACGACTTCATCAACACCATATGTCTTAATAATATCCTCTAGAGCATTTATGGAGAGTATAGGTATTCCATCACTATATAGTTTACCGGCTAGACTCGGTGGATAACGCTTACCAGTGATCCCGGGGATCTGGGTTGCCAGGAAGGCTATTACACGGTATTCTGGGTTATCACGGAAATAGACATTGAAGTTATGGAAATCCCGGCCACCAGCTCCAATTATAACCACTTTCCTTGGAGAACCCATATACACCACCTAATCACTCCAATGATTAATAGACGTATCTCTATATAGGACAACAAGCTAATAAATCCTAGGATTCCTTAGGCCCTCAGTTTTAAATCCCAATCATAATCCTAGATACCATGTAGAAGATGTAGTCCATGGAGGAGGACTGTATGAGCTCAAAATCATTCGTTAGAAAATGGTATGGTTCTAACGAGCCTACAATAGCTGATAAGCTTAGGAACCTGTTTAAGAATGAGAACGAACCACTAGCTAGAAAGGCTGTTATGGCACATTATAGGATAAAGTCTGCACTCAGTAGGGTTAGGGCATACATTGATAGGCTTAATGACAGGGATCGTGAGCTTTTTGAGAGAGCTGTAGAGTCACTAATGAGGAAGGATGAGATACACGCTAAGATCTATGCTAATGAGGTAGCTGAGATAAGGAAGGTTGCTAGACAGCTATTAACTGTAGAGTATGTACTTGAGCAGGCAAGTCTAAGGCTTGAGACCTTCGTAATGATTGGTGAGGCATTTACAGCTGTAATACCAGTAGTAGGTGTGATCAGGGAGGCAGCCAACATACTACGTGGTATTGCACCAGATGTATGGATCGATCTGAATATGGCTGTGAATGATCTAAGCATGGTTATGAGTGCAACAGGAATTGATCTAGGTGGCGAAGCTAGTATAACTATGAGTAGTGAGGCTAAGAGGATATTTGAGGAGGCTAAGATCGTTGCTGAACAGAGGATGAAGGAGAAGTTCCCAGAACTACCAAGTCTTATATCATCATCTAGTGAGGCTAATACTGTATCACAGTCTCCATAACATCTCTAGGAATTTTTATATAGTATTTTAAAAATATTCGTCTCTGTAGTTTTTTACATCAATTAAAAACTACATAAGTCTTTTCTCAGCCATATAGGATAGTAGCTCTAGATCACCTGCTATATCCCTAAGTACATACTTTATCTCCGATAGCTTTCCAGCAATATCCTCCGGATCACCCGGATCTAGTTCTATAGCTAGTACTCTCTTACCCATTTTCACTAGTCCAGTCTGTATCTCCAACTTCTTATCCTTCGATCGATAAACTATCTTTCCTTCATCCTTGATATAGGCTATACTGGTCACCATGGGCTTATGTCTAGTGATCACTATACGGTCGCTATAGATAGATATTGACCACCATGGACTAGGAACTACAACTGACCCGGGATCAGTTTCTGAAACATGTTTTGAGGCTAACTCAAATACTCTGGACAACATGTTTGATATATCAACTAGTTTCTGTGCAATACTAACGATCTGTGGTTTCAG
>CAZVHC010000001.1:0-6614 GCA_964627005.1 uncultured Desulfurococcaceae archaeon | reverse complement strand
CCACTGCTTAGGAGCTTATAAGGATCTATTTCTAATGCACTAGTGATTTCTTTAACAATTGGGTCTAAACTGATCCTATCTAGATCAACATACACGGTATTACCACTAGCAACAGCAACTTCATAGAGAGCCCCTAGAACCCCTCCCTCAGTAGGGTCATGCATAGCTGATACATAGTCCCGAATGGCTAGTGCCTTATCAACAACGCTAATATCTCTAATGAACCGTCTAGCCTCATGGATAGTATTTTCCGAAACACCCTTCTCAACAAGTAGATCATGGAAGTCATGGGCAATAACACCAACACCCTCGCCACCAACACGACCAATAATAAAGACCTTATCACCCGGACGGGCATCACATGTCCTAACAACTCTTCCACGAGTATATCCAAAGGCTGAAGCGATAACAATAGGTCTTGGAAAACCAGGTGTAACCTCTGTATGTCCACCAATGATTGACGCATTAATTGATCTAGCGGCTTCATCAGCATCTCGTAGAATATCCTCAAGAAGAACGGTTGATGAATCCGGGGGTAAGAGTACTGTTAAAAGTATCCATCTAGGCCACACCCCACGTACAGCAACATCGTTGGCTGCAACATGTACTGCTAACCACCCAATATACTCTTCAGCAGCAGTTATAGGATCGCTATGAGCTACTAGAAAACCATCACCAACCCTAATAATCCCTGCATCTTCACCAATACCCGGTCCCTGCACAACATCTGGATCAAAAGATCCTCTGTACTTGAAGATTATATCCTCAAATACTTTCCTTGGAGGCTTTCCCTCCTTTAGTCTCAAGCCTATACCTCCCCCTCTCAATACATTCTCTACATACATATGATACAGTTGATACTTGGACTAGACAGTCTTCACAGCCAATACGCCCACACACCATACAGTATCCTATAGATGGGTATTTACCACATATCTCACACATTGTATCCCGGCATATAAGACATATACCTCTAGAGACTATATAGTCATGGCTACACACTGGTCTACCACAGACTCTACACCTATACTGTGCCTCCTCAACACCACATATACTACAGCGTGTCATCCTCCATATACCGTGGGTTATGGATGTTATTGATGGGTGAAATACTTTGCTATACCGTATCAAGATACCACATTGCATAGATGTAGTTATTGAATTCCCAGACTTAGGAGATGCAGAAGCGTATGCTAGAGAACTTAATGAACTAATATGTAGAAGCAATAGGATCTACATACATTTACTTGAGAGGAGAGGAGATGGGATTATAGAGGTCTTTAGGAAGCTCATTACAGAAGATCATGGAGGTTCAACACCATAGGCTTTAACAATATTATCTACCTCAACACGATAAACATATTCTTCATCAATAACTCCTTTCACCAATAACTCCTTAAGCCCTGATACAATATCCCATGGGTAAGCTGATACACCTGGCCTACGTGGATCGTCTATGAAATCTGATTCTGTAAGTACATATGATGGTTTGTTAGGGAATACTCTATCATAGACTCTCTTCTTAGCAGGTACTGTATACCAGAACCCGTATTTCTCAGCCCATAGAGCCTCATTATATGTTGAGTGGTGGAGGAATATCTTATTTCTGGGAATACCTATTTTATCAACTATTATCCTTATGGATTCAACTGTGGAGTACCCACCTTGTTCCAAGTGTAGATGCACAATCATATCATGATCCTTTGCTATCTCAAGTGCGTACCACATTATGATCTCTGATGCTACAAGTCTCTGTGGAGCTGTACTATAGTGTTGTCTCCCAACCTCACCAATGCCATCAATAAGACCTTGATCGTGTAGCCTAGCTATTTCATCAATAAGTTTCCTGCCAAGAGAGACTATATCCTCTAGACCCCATCCAGCCCTAAAATAATGATCTATTTCAGCTGGGTGAAAACCAACTAGTACACAGGTCCTTAAACCATTCTCCCTAATCCTCCTAGCCTCCTCTATAACAACCCTATAGGTCTTAAGATGAGCTTCAACCCCAAGATCCTCTATCCCATAGTGATAGGGTGGTAGACCAACAAGTGCTATAAACCATCCACCAGCCTCCCGAAACCTATGGGCAATCCGGGATGCACCAAGTCCTGATATAGGATTGGAGTGACAGTGTGCATCGCTATAGAGGATCTTCAATACACCATACACCCCAAGTGATCAGTACTTAAAGGCTTCTTCACCAATCCGGGAGTACAGCCCTCATCATCTAAGAGGTTATACAGTATATACTAGGTAATAAGGGAATCCATGTAGTGGATACCATTATTTACGTGTATAGCCAAGATTATACTATAGGTATGGTGTAGCCCCCATGGCTAGTAGGCAGAGAAAGGAAAAGACGGTTATTATCAAGCTTCCATATGAGGTTTACCTAAGACTTATTGAGAGAAGCCGTGTTGAAGGATATAGGCTTGTATCTGACTATATAAGGTCTATTATTATGAAGGAACTAGGTCTAGAGACATATCCTTCAAGGATAGATAGGATTGAGGCACGCCTAGATCAGCTTGAGAAGAGGATTAAGGAGTTAGCAGCTCTTGATTACTCTAGGCTGGAGTCCCGGATACTCCGGAAAACACAGGATCTAGTCAATCCTGTATCAGCAGAGCTATCAAAGTTGTCTAACCGATTGGCTGAAGTTATTGAGAAGCTTGAGGATATTGAGGGGAGGATAGGGGATCTTGAGAAGAAGGTTACTAGATTAAGTGAGGTATCTAGGGAGAGGAGGGAAACACCACATAGGAAGACTGGTATTGAGAGACTCCGGGAGGAGGGTGTTATTTTTGAAAGTGAACTTAGGTGGCTACGTAACAAGGATAGGTTCTTTGCCTATCTTGAGAGGGAGGGTGCTAAGATTATTGAGGCTAAGGATGAGAGGATTGCTGTTGACCCGGATTTCTGGAGTAAGTTTGTAAGGAAGTTGTTTGAGGAGATTAGTACTAGTAATGAGGAGCAGATAAAGATTGTATTGAGTAAGGCTGAGTATAAACTATTTACAAAGCTTAAGGAGAGTGGACTTATATACTATGATTCTACAAGTAGGAGATGGAAACCTGTATCCAAGGAATTGATCTAGTAAGTATTTTTGCTTAAACAAATCTTAACAATTATGCTAATAGTATAGTGGATTAGTACAAGGTGATCAGGGATTGAATGGATCCAGAGTAGCAGTACTTGGTGGGGGTCTTGCAGGCCTATCTCTTGCTTATCACTTGGCTAGGAAGGGATTCCAAGTATTTGTCCTAGAGGCTATGGATAAACCTGGTGGTTTACTTAGATCCTCTGTACTTGAGGGCTATGTATTTGATACTGGTGGTTCACATATAATCTTCTCTAGGGATAAAGGGTTACTCGAGGATATGATCGGGTTTATTGGTAGGGAGAATCTTATACAGCATTACCGGAATACTTTCATCTATTATAATGGCAAGCTTGTAAAGTACCCATTTGAAAATGGTATCTATATGTTGCCCCCCATGGAGCGTTATATTATTCTAAAAGATGTTATTGAGACTTATCTGAAGAGGGAGAAGGGATTACTTGAGAAACCACGTAATTTCCTTGAATGGCTACTATATGTTTTCGGTAAAGAGCTTTCTAGAAGGTATCTCATACCATATAATGAGAAGATCTGGAAGAGGGATCTTAGGAGTATATCTCTGGAATGGGTTGGTGGAAGAGTACCTAATCCACCAATTGATGATATTATAAAGTCGGCCGTAGGTATACCTACCGAGGGTTATAAGCATCAGATAAACTTCTACTATCCATTGAGAGGCGGTATTGAGTTCTTTATTCATAGGCTATTGGATGAACTGAGTAGATTGAATGCTCATGTATATACTGGTAAGTCTGTTGAGAAGATTAGTGTTGAGGATTCCAGATACTATATTTATAGTGGTAAGAGTGTTTTTGAAGCCAACTATGTATTCTCCACAATCCCCCTAGATAATCTTATACGAGCATTAAATAGTCCTCCTAAGGAAATTGTGGAGGCAGCCAATAACCTTGATTATAACTCGTTAATTATTGTTGGACTTGGAATTAGTGGTGGTAAAGAATCTAGGAATATCCACTGGATCTACTTTCCACAGAGAGATATTATTTTCCATAGGATAGCTTTTCTCAGTAACTATAGCCCATATATGGCTCCAGAGAACTCCTATAGTATCATAGCTGAAATCTCATGTAGACCGGGTGATCCATTATTTAGGAGGAGTGATAGATCCATTATTGATGAGGTTATTGATCAATTGCATGATCTAGGCTTTATTAATAGAGATCATGTAGAAGTATCTAGTCTATGGAGATGGAGATATGCGTATATAGTATATGATCATATGTATAGGGATAGGCTTACCAAAATATACAGATACTTGACTGAACAAGGCATATACATACATGGTCGTTTCGGGTCATGGAGATACCTTAATATGGATCATGTTTGGAGGGAATCTATTGAATTAGCTAATAGTTTCTATGAAAAACTATATGGTGTATAGGCTTTGAAGGTTCTGGTTGTAATTCTTAATAAGGATAATGCTGAGGGATTAAGGAAAACACTTGATTCACTCATTAAACAATCACTCCCTATTTGTGAGGTTTTTGATGTACTTGTCATGGATGGTGGTTCAAAGGATCATTCGAGAGAAGTTACTATGGAGTTTTCACGGAAATATCCATGTATAATGTTTAGGGTTCAAAAGACACTTGGTGGTACTGGTTATGCTCGTCTTGAGGCTTCACTCTATGCTCTTGAGCAAGGATATGACGTTGTTATATGGGGTGATTCAGAGAATGTATATGATAAGAGGTATATTGAGGGATTCATAGAGAAGTTTAATGACGGATGTGATGTTGTTGGTGGAGTACCTATTGTAGAGGATGGATTCTGGGCACATGCTTATGCATGGTATCATTCGATACACCTTGTTATCCCATGGGTTGGGAGGAGGCATATACCAGGTAATAATCGTGGTGAGAAGACAAGTGTCTACCATAAGGCATTATATCCGGTTAGCCGTAGGGCTGAGGATTATGGTTATTCATTACTCCTTATGAAGAAGGGTATTAGGCTTAGGCACTGTATATCTCGTGATAGCCTTGTATATGTTTCATTACCTAGGAGGCTAGGTGGGATTATCAAGTGGCAGAACTATCGTGCACGTGGGGTTGCTGAGGTTTGTAGGGATATAGGTGTTTTCCCCCTTGACTGTCTATTATGGGTTTTATTCCTAGCCCTAGTAGTCACCGGGGTTCTACTTACCCCGTTTTATCCAGTTATAGGATTAGCTATACTATCGCTACCAGTGCTTTCCTCCATAGCAATATATGTTTTATCCAGAAGATATATCCTAGAGCCTAGGCTAAGATATATACCTGCTCCATTTATAGGGTTGCTTATACACTCATACTATTGCCTAAAGACACTGTTCATACTCCCATTTATCCGGAGAAAATAGATCATGTGGGTTAAGTAAATATCTTATTGGCAGATACCAGTTCTTAGTAGGGAGTGTGAATAGAGCCTTGGTTCTAGAGAAGAGGATCAAGGATCTTATTGGCTGGATTGTTGATGTTAAAGATAGTGGTGCTGTACTCCTTGGTAGAAACTATACAGTAGATGGACACTGGGACAGGCTTGTACGTGTTATAACCCATGCACACAGTGATCATTTGAAGGGGCTTAGGGATAGTATTGAGCATTGTAGTGCTGTAATTGCTACACCAGCAACTCTAGAACTAATCTATGAGCTAGTGAACCTTAAGTCTACATATAAGTCTCTGCTCCGTAGGAAATCCATACCCCTAGAATATGATCAGTGGATAGAGTTTAATGGTGAAATGATCAAGCTTGTCAGGGCAAATCATATAATAGGTTCTGCACAGGTACTTGTGGAAACAAATGGTTATAGGGTTGGCTATACTGGAGACTTTAAACTCGAAGGCACTCCCGTCATGAGGGATCTTGATGTATTAGTTATTGAGTCAACCTATGGTAGTCCAGAACATAGGAGGCCTTTTAAGAAAGAAGTTGAACAATTACTTGTTGATACTGTTATTGATGGTCTTGAGTCAGGAGGGCCTGTTGTTATATATGGTTATTATGGTAAGCTTCAGGAGGTTATGAAGATACTACGTGACAATAAAATCTATGATCCATTCCTCATGCCTCCAAAGATCTATCGTGTCACAAAGATTGTTGAAAAGTATGGTGGTAGAATTGGGGAGTATTATAACATGTTTTCTCCGGAGGGTAGGAGGTTATTGAGAGACACTAGTAGATACATATTATTCCTCCACATGAGTAGAGCTGGACACAGGAATCTGAGGAAGGGGTTGAACATTATATTGTCTGGATGGGAGTTCCGGGAGCCACGACGTAGGATTGACTCTAATACATGGCTTATAGCCTTTAGTGATCACTCTGACTATGATGATCTTATAGGCTATGTCCGGGAGGCTAAGCCACGGCTAGTAGTTGTAGAGAATGCACGTGGTGGTTCAGCTTATGAACTTGCCCGGAGTATATGGGTTGAACTAGGTATACCATCGATTGTTCTACCAAATACTCGTGGTGAAAAATACAT